>SSSZ01000061.1 GCA_009469675.1 Azonexaceae bacterium
GCCGCGGCCCTCGTTGCCGGGGATGACGCCGTCGGCCAGGAGAAAGGCACAGGCGCGGATGTGGTCGGCCAGTACCTTGAGGGAGGGGCTGGTCAGGTCGGCGCCGGAGGTTTCCCGGGCGGCGGCGGCGATCAGCGCCTGGAAGAGGTCGATCTCGTAGTTGGCATGGACCCCCTGCAGCACGGCGGAAATACGCTCCAGGCCCATGCCCGTGTCCACGCTGGGCTTGGGCAGCGGGTGCATGACCCCGGCCTCGTCCCGGTTGAACTGCATGAAGACGTTGTTCCAGATTTCGATGTAGCGGTCGCCGTCTTCCTCGGGCGATCCCGGGGGGCCGCCCCAATGCTGGGGGCCGTGGTCGTAGAAAATTTCGGTACACGGGCCGCAGGGGCCGGTGTCGCCCATCATCCAGAAGTTGTCGGAAGCGTAGCGGGCGCCCTTGTTGTCGCCGATGCGGATGACCCGCTCGGCCGCCACGCCGACCTCCTTGGTCCAGAGGTCGTAGGCCTCGTCGTCCTCGGCGTAGACGGTGACCCAGAGTTTTTGGGTGGGCAGCTTATAGACCTCGGTGAGCAGTTCCCAGGCGTATTGGATGGCGTCGCGCTTGAAATAGTCGCCGAAGCTGAAATTGCCCAGCATTTCGAAAAAGGTGTGGTGGCGGGCGGTGTAGCCGACGTTTTCGAGATCGTTGTGCTTGCCGCCGGCGCGCACGCATTTCTGCGAGGTGGTGGCGCGGTTGTAGGGCCGCTTGTCGAAACCGAGGAAGACGTCCTTGAACTGGTTCATCCCGGCGTTGGTAAACAGCAGGGTGGGATCGTCGTGGGGCACCAGGGAACTGGAGGCGACGATCTGGTGGCCCTTGGAGGCGAAGAAGTCGAGGAACTGCTGGCGGATTTCGGAGCTTTTCATAAGCTGGCGGCCTTCAAGGCGGTGGATGCGAAACCGGTGATTTTAAATGAAAGCGGAACCCGGCGGTGCAGACCGCCAGTTGCCGATGCCGCCCTCGCCGCGCCACCGGGCCGTTGCCGCCGGAAATCCCGGGGCAACCAAAGAAAAACCCGCCGGGCGGCGGGTTTGGCGGGGCGGTGTGCGCTCAGCGGGGATGGCGGTGCTTGTCCTTCTTGCCGTCGTGATTGAAATCGTGCTGGCGGTCGTGCTTCTCGCGGTAGATCTTGCGGCTCTGGTTGTCCTGGGCGTGTTCGATGCGGGCGGCTTCGCGCTTGCTCACGCTACCGTCGGCCATGGCGCGGTTTTCCATGTTCTGGACATGCTGCTGGCCGCGTTCCAGGCGAGCGGCTTCCCGCGGCGTCAGGGAACCGGAATTGACGCCCTGCTGGATGCGGGCTTCCTGGTTGGCCTGGCGCTGGTCGATGCGCGCCGTGCTCTGGGCAAAGGCGATGACGGGGACGGCGAGACAAACGGCGACGACGAGTTTCCTGGCTGCATTCATTTCGATTCTCCTTGTGGTTTTTTCATGGGCTGATCCCATGGCGCTATTAACGCACTGCCGGCGACGGGAAGCTGCAACAAGTTGTCAGCAATTGTTTCAGACCGGGCCGAGGCCGTCCAGCCGGTCGGTAAATAGGGCGCTGACGCCGAGGGCGAAGCAGCGGTCGGCTTCGGCAGCGGAATTGACGGTGTAGGCGGCGACCGGCACCCCGGCGGCGGAGACGGCGGCCACCGTCGGGCCGTCGAGGTCGGCCGCCCGGGCATGCAGGGCAAGGCAGCCGAGGCGGGCCAGGCGCTCGGCCCAGTCGGCCGGCACCGTCTCGAAAAGGAGCGCCCGGGCCTGCCCCGGTACGGCCTCCTGCGCCGCCGCCAGGGCGGTTTCGCAGAAGGAGGAGACGAGGAGCGGCAAGCCGGCCGGCCAGCGGGCCGCCACCAGGGCGGCGACGACCTCGCCGGTGCGGGCTTCGTGGCCCGTGGCCGGCTTGATCTCGACATTGAGGCCGAGGCCGAGGTCGGCGCACAGGGCGAGGACGGCGTCAAGCCGGGGAATCGCCTCGCCCGCCCAGGATTTGTGAAAACGCGCCCCGGCGTCGAGCCGGGCGAGGTCGGCCCAGTCCAGGTCGGCGACGGCCCCGGCGGCACCGGTGGTGCGGGCCAGGGTTTCGTCGTGCATGAGCACCGGCACGCCGTCGCGGGTGAGCATGACGTCGAATTCGGCAGCGCGGAATCCCAGCCGGGCCGCCAGCCGGAAGCCGGCCAGGGTGTTCTCCGGCGCCAGGCCGCCGCCGCCGCGGTGGGCAATCCAGCGGGGAAGCGGGTAGCGGCGGCGGCCCGCCGGGCCGCTCATGGTGTTACCCCCCGGGGGAATCCCGACCTCGGCATCAGAAGGGCAGCGCCTTCTTGAGGGCCGGCTTGGCCGCAAGGACGGCGTTGCCCCGAGTCACCGCGGTATCCAGCGCCGCCTTGGCCGGCTTGACGTCGGCCCACACCGCCTCGAGTTCTTCGTCGAGGATGATGCGCACCGGGTCGACGCCGGAAATGCGCAGGGGATGGGTCGCGCCTTCGCCCTTCAACGAGGCGTAGGCGATGTCGAGGGTCTGGTCGCGATCGCGTAGCACCTTCCCGCGCAGCGCCGTGCGGGCGGCCTGGGTGAGGGGCAGCTGGCCGTAGGTCCGGGCCAGTTCGACCTGGACTTCGGGCGACAGCAGGTAGGCGACGAACCTGGCCGCGGCCTTGTATTCCGGCGCCTTGTAGCCGCCGCCGATCCACAGCGACGCCCCGTCGGCCAGGGTGTGCTGGCGCCCGCCATAGACGTCGTCGTGGTGGGGCAGCGGGGCGACGCCCAGCTCGACCCCCTGGGCCTCGCGGAACTCGGTATGGGCCCAGGAATCGGTGGTAATCATGGCGCACTCGCCCTTGAGGAAGTGCTGGTCGGCTTCGTTGGCCCGGCCGAAATCGCGGAAGAACTTGGCCTTGTGCCAGGTGGCCAGCATGGCGATATGCTTGACCTGGGGTAGGCCGTTGAAGGCCAGTTCGCCCTTGGGACTGGCGATGCGCTCGCCGGAAAGGGCGCTGACGTTGTCGATATGGACCCAGGTCGGCCACGAGGTGGTGTAGGGACAGGACTGGCCGGCATCCTGCAGCTTGTCGGCGGCCTGCTGGGTTTCGCGCCAGGTCTTGGGCGGCTTTTCCGGATCGAGGCCGGCCTTGCGGAAGGCGTTCTTGTTGTAGAACAGGACCGGAGTCGAGTAGGCCACCGGCAGGGCGAAGAGGCGGCCCTTCTCGTCGGTGGCGCCGGCCTTGAGGTCGGCCGAGACGAGTTCAGGCTTGAACGGCTCCTTGGCCTCCTTCATGACTTCGAAGAGGGGCTTGAAGCTCGCCTTGTTGGCGATGTATTCGATCACCTGCTGCCGCCGCACCAGGTTGAGGACGGCGACCTTCTCGCCGGCGGCAAGGCGGACGAGCTTGATTTCGGCCCCCTTCTGGCCGGCATTGAAGCGCTCCACCAGCTTGTTGAGGTTGTCCTCGCCAACCTTGCCGAGCTGGTGGGCCAGCGTGATCTCGACCTTGGCGGCGGGGGCTTCGACCTTGGCCGCCGGCTTGGGGCCCTTGGCAGCGTAGGCGGGAAAGGCGGCGGCGAAAACGGCGGCCAGAACGGTGAAGCGAAGCTTCGGACAAGGCATGGGGACTCCCGAAATTCATAAAGGGAGAATTATCCTAGAAACCGCAGCCGGACGCACCCGCCGGGCCAACCGTCGCCCCCCCGGCTGGAAGGCGCGGGCACGGAATCTCGCGGTTTGCCTGCTTATCGCCCCCGCCCTCCCGGCCCGACGGGAGGGCGGGTGTTCTTCGCTTTGCCGGCCCCGCCGGTTGTGGGAAAATGCCGGCCATGTTTAAGTTCCTCTTTCTCCTGCCTTTTGCCCTTCTGCCCCTGGCCGGCTGCGACCAGATCAACCAGAAGCTGGGCCTCGAAGACCCGGCCAAGAAGGAAGCCACCCAGGAGGCCGAAGGCAAGGCCGTGGGCAGCGCCTGCCGCCAGTCGGGCCGGGCCATCGAGGATTGCTATTCGATCTACTCCTGGTTGCCCAAGGCTGCCGTTTTCGCCGGCTGGCGGGAAATGGACGCCTACATGCGGGACAACAAGATCGAAACCGTCGAACCCCAGCTCCCGCCCCCCGAGCCGCCGGGGGCCAAGAAGAAGAAAAAGGCCGCCGAAGCGGCCGACGAGGACAAATCCGGCAAGGCCAAGGCCGGCGCCGGCGAAAAGGCCGCCGAGGCCGCCCCGGAAAAGGCGGCCGACAAGGGAAGCAAGCATTAAGGCGCCTCGTCCAGCGGCGCTGCCGGCCGGGTTCCACGCCCGCCCGCACGGCAACGACGGCGAGGAAGTGACGGGTCATCTGCGCATACTCGGGGGCAGGTGAGCGTATAATGCCCGCCCATGTCTGAAATCAATGCCTTAGCCGGAGACAGCACCGGCCCGGCGGCCCCCGCGGCCGCCCCTGAAATCACCTTCGCCGACCTCGGCCTGGCGCCCGAACTGCTGCGCGCCGTCACCGACGAAGGGTACACCAAGCCGACCCCCATCCAGGCCAAGGCCATTCCCCTGGTGCTGGCCGGCCAGGACATCATGGGCGGCGCCCAGACCGGTACCGGCAAGACGGCGGCCTTCACCCTGCCCATCCTGCAGCGCATCCTGCCTTTTGCCAGCAGCAGCCCGTCGCCGGCCAAACATCCGGTGCGCGCCCTCATCCTGGCGCCAACCCGGGAACTCGCCCTGCAGGTCTTCGAATCGGTCAAGGGCTACAGCAAGCACACCCCCCTGCGGGCCATGTGCGCCTTCGGCGGCGTCGATATCCGGCCCCAGATCGAGGAACTGCGGCGCGGCGTCGAAATCCTCGTCGCCACGCCCGGCCGGCTTCTCGACCACGTCGAGCAGAAGAGCGTTTCCTTCGCCTCGGTCCAGGCCCTGGTTCTCGACGAGGCCGACCGCATGCTCGACATGGGGTTCATTCCCGACGTCACCCGCATCCTCAAGATGCTGCCCCAGACCCGGCAGAGCCTGCTGTTTTCCGCCACCTTCTCGGAAGAAATCAAGCGTCTCGCCGACAGCATGCTGAAATCGCCGGTGCTGGTCGAAGTGGCGCGCCGCAACCAGGTTTCGGAAACGATCTCCCACCGGGTCCATCCGGTTTCCGAATTCGGCAAGCGGGCGCTGCTCACCAAGCTCCTCAAATCCGGCGAAATCACTTCGGCCATCGTTTTTGTCCGCACCAAGCAGGGTTGCGGGCGACTGGCCCGGGAGTTGCAGCGGGCCGGGGTGCACGCCGACGCCATCCACGGCGACAAGAGCCAACTCGACCGCCTCAAGGCCCTCGACGCCTTCAAGGACGGCACCACCCGCGTCCTCGTCGCCACCGACGTGGCGGCCCGGGGCCTCGACATCGACGACCTGCCCTACGTCATCAATTACGAACTGCCCCACACGCCGGAAGACTACGTCCACCGCATCGGCCGCACCGGCCGCGCCGGCAAGCAGGGCAATGCCATCTCCCTGGTCAGCGCCCGCGAGGTGGTCTATCTCGTCGATATCGAAAAGCTTATCAAGCGGCCCATCGAACAGATCGAAGTGACCGGCTTCGAGCCGGAACCGGAATACGAATACCCTCCCGGCAACAAGAAGAAGCGCAGCAGCGCCCCGCCGCCCAAGGCCCCCCTGGCCCGGCCGGAACGCCCCGA
This sequence comes from Azonexaceae bacterium, assembly GCA_009469675.1. Taxonomy (GTDB): domain Bacteria; phylum Pseudomonadota; class Gammaproteobacteria; order Burkholderiales; family Rhodocyclaceae; genus SSSZ01. Next base: position 5,686 of record SSSZ01000061.1, read on the forward strand.
GCGGTCGGAACGGCCGGCCCGCGGGCCGCGGCGCGGCATGGTGGCGGCCGACGGCTTCGATTTCAGCAAACCCTACGAAGCCCGGGGCGAAGTTCCCGATTCGCCGACGCCGCCGGCCAAATCCGACCCCCACAAGCCTCGCCGCGTCGTCGCCGCCCTGCTCGGCGGCCTGGGCCGGAAGTAGCCCCTCAGGGGCGGCGGAACCCGGCCTGGACGGCGGGCTTCTTGGCCTCGACCTCGTTCAGCTTGATGATCGCCAGCGACAGGTTGTCGCCTTCGCCGCGGCCCCGCTCGCGGGCCCGGTTGATGAGGATTTCCGAAGCCTCGCGGGCGCTGTGGTTGGCCACCACGCTGCCCATCTCGTCGGGTTCGAAGTAGGCCCAGAGGCCGTCCGAGCACAGCACATAGCTGTCGCCGCCGGCGATGTCGGTCGCCGTGCCGAAATCGAAGCGCGGCTCGTCGCGCCCGCCCAGGGAGGTGAGCAGGATATTGCGGTTGGGATGGACCGCGGCCTGCTCCGGCGTCACCTTGCCGGTGGCGAGCAAATGCTCGACGTAGGAATGGTCGGTGGTGCGAAAGGCCAGCTTGCCGTTCTTGAAGCGGTACAGGCGGCTGTCGCCGCAATGTCCCCAGCTCACCCGGCCGGGCTGGAGAAGCAGCATCACCGCCGTACTATGGGGATCCTTCTCGTTCATGAAGCGCGACGCCTTAATCATGGTGTGGGCTTCGAGCATGCTGCTTTCCAGGAGATGGCGGTCGGTGTCTTCGCTCGGCGCAAACTGGTCGAGACTCATGCGGGCGGTATGGACCACCTGCTCGGCGGCGAGGACGCCGCCGGTATGGCCGCCCATGCCGTCGGCAACGACGGCGAGAACGACGCCCCGCACCTTGCCGTGAGGCAAGATGGCGACTCGATCCTGCTGTTCCTTGCGGTCTCCCTGATGCTGCGCCACGCAGGCGTCTATGCTGATCGGCATGTCACTCTCCCGGCGCCGGAGGATACCACGAACGTGATATGCGAACCATCAGGCCTTCGGACGTAACTCTTCCGGCCGGCGCAGATGCTCGCTCCGCCCCGGGTTGGCCTCGATGAAGACGCGATGGGCGGCGGCGATGACGACATGGACATCCTCGGCGGAAAGGGCGGGGAAATTCTCGCGCAACACCCGGAAGGCCAGGTGTTCCAGGGAACGGCCGCCCCAGCCCGAGGCGGGGTCGAAAAAGGGTTCGATCATGGCGTAGGCGTGGTCGAAGACCTCGCGCAGCTCGGGGCGCCGGCGCCGTTCCCGCGGCGGCGTTTGGGGGTCGTTAGGGTCGGCCATGCTCATTGCTGGGCGTGGAAACGTTCGAGAACGACGTCGATGAACTCCGGCAGGCCGTCGGCGCCGAGTCCCAGTTCGCCGAGCACCTCGGCCTTGACACTCTCCCATTCCGGGTTGTCGACGTGCAGGTCGTGGTAGTAGATCTCGCTGGCCAGCTGCAGGATGGCGACCATCGAGCGCGAGGCGTGCTGGCCCAGGGAATTGATGTCGTGGTGGTAGCGGATGGCGTCGGCGATGAAGTCCGGCAGGTTCCAGTGGCGGGCCACGATGTAGCCGACGACGCAATGGTCGGCGTTGAATTTCTTGTCTTCCTCGGCCAGTTCGATCCAGCGCCCCGGCTCCCCCAGGTGCATTTCGGCGCAATAGGTGGAAAAGCGCTGCATCAGGAGGGGAACGCCGCAATCGTGGAAAATCCCGGCGAGGTAGGCTTGGTCGGGAAAAATGTTGCACACCGCGACGCGGTCGTCGGCGATCAGCATGGCCAACTGAGCGATGGCCTGGGAACGCGCCCAGAACGCTTCGTAGGCCAGGGGGTTCTTTTTGACGTCGCCGATGCCGGCCAGGGCGATGGCCTGGACCAGGTTGAAGGTCTGGCGCACGCCGACGGCGTGGAGAATACTCTCGACCGAATCGAAGGGCTGGTGCTGGTGGTAGACGGCGCTCCCGACCACCTTGAAGAGCAGCGCGGTGATGCCGGGGTCGCGGTTGATGGTGCGGGCCAGTACCCGCACGTCGAACTCCTTCTGCATCAACTGCCGCCGCAATTCTTCGAGAACCCGGGGCTGGGGCGGAATCTTGACCCCCCGTTCGAGGAGCATGCGCATCTTGCCGGCGTTGGTTTCGTCCAGCATCCCCACCGCCTCCCCGACGGTGATTTTCTTGTTGTTCTCTCCGCTCATTGCAAAACCTCGTCGATGAGTTCGATCCAGTGGCGGACCGGCAACGCGCTGCCCGCCTGAAGGTGGCTCAAACAGCCGATATTGGCGGTGGCGATGACCGCCGGCCCGGCCGCGTTGAGCGCCGCCAGCTTGGCGTCGCGCAAGCGTTTCGACAGTTGAGGCTGAAGTATGGAATAGGTGCCCGCCGAGCCGCAACAAAGATGCGCGTCGGCCACCGGCGTCAGGACGTAGCCGCAGGCCGCCAGCAGTTCTTCGGCGATGCCCCTGATCCTGAGGCCGTGCTGCAGGCTGCACGGGGCATGGAAGGCCAGGCGCCCGCGCTCGGCCCGCAGTTCCTCGAGCACGGGCAGAAGGCGCGGGCGGGCGGCGATGAGGATCTCGCCGGGGTCGCGGCAGAGTTCGCTGATGGTCGCCGCTTTCTCGGCGTAGGCCGGGTCGTCGGCCAGGGTGTGGCCGTAGTCGCAAACCTGGACGCCGCAGCCGGAAGCCGTGACGACGATGGCCTCGATCCCCGCCTCGACGTGGGGCCACCAGGCGTCGATATTGCCCCGCATGTCGCGCCGGGCCCCTTCCTGGTCGTCGAGATGAAAGCGCAGCGCACCGCAGCAGCCGGCCCCGTCGGCCGCCAACAGCGTGATGCCCAGGCGGTCGAGAACCCGCGCCGTGGCGGCGTTGATGTTGGGGGCGAGAGCCGGCTGGACGCAGCCGGCAAGTACGAGCATGCGCCGGCTGTGGGGCCGCTCCTCGGGCCACGGCCGGGGGTCGCCCACCGCCTCGGGGGGGAGCTTGTCAGCCAGGCCGCCGGGCAGCAGCGGCCGCAGGAGCTGCCCGAGGCGCACCGCCGGCTTGAACAGCCAGGGGCGGGGCAGCGCCTCCTTCAAGACGAAGCGCACCAGGCGCTCGCCGCTGCGGCGCGGCAGGCGCTCGGCCAGCACCTGGCGGCCGATGTCGAGCAGGCGGCTGTAGCGGACGCCGGAGGGGCAGGTCGTTTCGCAGGAACGGCAGGTCAGGCAGCGGTCCAGGTGGAGCCGCGTCTTGTCGCTCGCGGCCCGGCCTTCGAGCAGTTCCTTGATGAGGTAGATGCGGCCCCGGGGACCGTCCAGTTCGTCGCCCAGCAACTGGTAGGTCGGGCAGGTCGCGGTGCAGAACCCGCAATGGACGCAGGTGCGCAGGATGGCGTCGGCTTCCTGGCCGGCGGGAGTGGCGTTGAAGGGGGGGGCGAGATTGGTTTGCATCGAGGCCCGGAGCGGTCAGAGTTCGGCGTACAGGCGGCCGGGGTTGAAAATACCCTGAGGGTCGAAAACCTTCTTGACCCGCCGGTGCAAGGCGAGCAGCCCGGGTTCGAGGGGGGCGAAGGCCCCTTCCCGGCAGCGCAGCGACTCCGGCCCCCGGAACAGCACGGCGTGGCCGCCGGCCCGGGCCGCCGCCGCCCGCACCGCGGTCGACTCAAGGTCGCCGGCCAGCCAGCGCTGGCCCCCGCCCCATTCGATGGCCCGCAGGCCGGGAAGGGCGAGGGGCGGCGTCGTGGTGGGCAGGGCCAGGCGCCACAGGATGTCGCTGGCGAAGGCGGGGTGGCTCTGGTCGCGGATGCCCTGCCAGAAGGCGCCGTCGTCGTGGATCGGCTCGCCGCCCAGTTTGGCCCGGGCGGCCGCCACCGCGGCGGCGGCCCCGGAGAGGCGCAGGAGGAGCAGCCCGTCGCACCAGAACGAGGCGGAAAGCGGCAGGGGCTGCCCCCCCCAGCGGTTGAGGCGGGCGATCGCCTCGGCCTCGTCGGCGTCGAAGCCGAGGGTGATTTCAGCGGCCGGGCGGGGCAGCACCTTGAGGCTGACCTCGGCGATCAGGCCGAGGGTGCCCAGGCTGCCGGCGACCAGGCGGGAGACGTCGTAGCCGGCGACGTTCTTCATCACCTGGCCGCCGAAATCGAGAATCTGGCCCATCCCGTCGATCAGCTTGACGCCCAGGACAAAGTCCCGCAACGGCCCCGCCTGCTGCCGGCGCGGCCCGGAAAGCCCGGCGGCGACCGCCCCGCCGATCGTCCCCCGGCCAAAACCCGGCGGTTCGCAGGCCAGCATCTGGCCCTGTTCCGCCAGGGCCGCCTCGACCTCGGCCAGGGGGGTGCCGCAACGGGCCGTCACATAGAGTTCGGTCGGTTCGTAGGCGACGATGCCGCGGTAGCCGGCAAGCTCCAGCACGTCGCCGGCCAGGAGGCCGCCGTAGAAATCCTTGCTGCCGCCCCCGCGCAGGCGCAGCGGCGTGCGCTCCGCGGCCGCCTGCCCGACGGCGGCGGCGAGTTCGTCGAGGCCGGTGGGCGCCGCCATCAGAAACGCTCCAGCTCGGGGAAGCGTAGCGCCCCGCCATGGACGTGCAGGCGCCCGTATTCGGCGCAGCGGTGCAGGCTGGGCACGGCCTTGCCGGGGTTGAGCAGGCCCGCTTCGTCGAAGGCCGCCTTGAGGCGGTGGAAGGTCTCCAGTTCGGGCGTCCGGTACTGGACGCACATCTGGTTGATTTTCTCGACCCCGACGCCGTGTTCGCCGGTGATCGAGCCGCCCAGGGCCACCGACAGCTCGAGGATTTCCGCGCCGAAGGCTTCGGCCCGCTCCCATTCGCCCGCCACGGCCGAGTCGTACATGATGAGGGGGTGGAGGTTGCCGTCGCCGGCATGGAAGACGTTGGCGCAGCGCAGGCGGTATTTCTTTTCCAGGGCGGCGATGGCCTTGAGCATTTCGGCCAGGCGTTTCCTGGGAATGGTGCCGTCCATGCAGTAGTAGTCGGGGGTGATGCGCCCCACCGCCGGAAACGCCGCCTTGCGCCCGGCCCAGAACAACTGGCGCTCGGCCTCCGAGCCGGAAACCCTGAGGCCGCGGGCGCCGCAGGCAGCCAGCACGGCGCCGACGCGGTCGATTTCCTCGGCCACTTCCTCGGGGGTGCCGTCGGCTTCGCAGAGCAGGATGGCCTCGGCTTCGAGGTCGTAACCCGCCCGGACGAAGGGTTCGACGGCCGCGGTGGCGGGCTTGTCCATCATTTCCAGGCCGGCCGGGATGATGCCGGCGGCGATGATCGCCGCCACCGCATCGCCGGCCTTGCCCACGTCGTCGAAGGAAGCCATGACCACGCGGGCGAGTTCGGGCTTGGGGACGAGCTTCACCGTCACCTCGGTAACCACCGCCAGCATGCCCTCGGAGCCGATGAGCAGGGCGAGCAGGTCGTAGCCCGGGGCATCGGGGGCGGCGGAACCGATTTCAAACACCTCGCCTTCGCCGGTGACGACCCGCAGCCCCAGGACGTTATGGACGGTGAGGCCGTACTTGAGGCAATGGACGCCGCCCGAGTTTTCCGCCACGTTGCCCCCCAGGGTGCAGGCGATCTGGGACGACGGGTCGGGCGCGTAGTAGAGGCCGTGGGGCACCGCCGCCTCGGAGACCGCCAGGTTGCGCACCCCGGGCTGGACGACGGCCTGCCGGGCCAGGGGATCGATGCGCAGGATGCGGTTGAGCCGCGCCAGCGACAGGACGACGCCCTGGGCATGGGGCATGGCCCCCCCGGACAGGCCGGTGCCCGCCCCCCGGGCGACCACCGGCACGGCGAGCTGGTGGCAGACGCGCAGCACACCCCGCACCTGGTCCTCGGTTTCCGGCAGGCAGACGGCCAGGGGCAAGGCCCGGTAGGCGGTCAGGCCGTCGCACTCGTAGGGCCGCAGTTCCTCGTCGTCGAGGAGCAGGCAGTGGGCCGGCAGCAGGGCCTTGAGTCGTGCGACCAGCGCCGCCCGATCCGGGGTGAATACCGCTTCTTCCGCGCCCATAGGCCCTCCTCGGGGACTATTCTACCCCGACCAGAAGCGCCCGGAAGTCGTTGACGTTGGTCCGCGTCGGCCCGGTGACCAGGAGGTCGCCCAGGGCAGCGAAGAATCCCCAGGCATCGTTGCCGTCGAGGCAGGCGCGGGGATCGACCCCGGCCTGCCGGGCCCGGGCCAGGGTGGCCGGGCCGGCAAAGGCGCCGGCGTTGTCCTCGCTGCCGTCGATGCCGTCGGTATCGGCGGCCAGGGCGTGGATGGCGGGCTCGCCCCCCAGGGCCAGGGCCAGGCCGAGGAGAAACTCGGTGTTCCGCCCGCCCCGCCCGCTGCCCCGCAGGGTGACCGTGGTTTCGCCCCCCGAGAGGAGGACGCAGGGCGGCCGGGCCGGCGTGCCGTGGCGCCGACAGGCCAGCGCCATACCGGCCATGGCTTTGCCCACCTCGCGGGCCTCGCCTTCGATGGCTTCGCCCAGGACCAGGGGAGTCAGGCCCAGTTCGACCGCCCGGGCGGCCGCCGCGGCCAGCATCTGTTGCGGGCTGGCGATGAGCCGGTAGTCGGCGCCGGCCAGGCGGGGATCGCCGGGCTTGGGGGTTTCCAGTTCGCCCCGCGACAGACGGTCCCGCAGGGCCGGCGCCACGGCGACGCGGTAGCGGTCGAGCACGGCCAGGGCCGCGGCGGCCGTGGTCGGATCGGCCACCGTCGGCCCCGAGGCGATGACCGCCGGGTCGTCCCCGGGCACGTCGGAAATGGCCAGGGTGGTGACCCTGGCCGGCCAGGCTGCCGCCGCCAGGCGACCGCCCTTGACGGCGGAGAGATGCTTGCGCACGCAGTTGATGGCGTCGATGGCGGCGCCGCTGGCGAGCAAGGCCCGGGTCAGGGCCTGTTTTTCGCCCAGGTCGATACCCGGGGCGGGTGCCGCGAGGAGCGCCGAGCCACCTCCCGAAATCAAGACCAGAACGCGGTCCTCAGGCCCGAGTCCGGAAACCCTTTGCAGGATGCGCCGCGCCGCCGTCTCGCCGGCCGCATCGGGCACCGGATGGGCGGCTTCGGCCACCTCGATGCGCCGGCAGGGCAGGCCGTGGCCGTAGCGCGTCACGACCAGGCCGGAAAGCTCCCCCGGCCAATGGTCCTCCACCGCCCGGGCCATCGCCGCAGCGGCCTTGCCCGCCCCCACCACGATGAGGCGCCCGCCATCCCCAGGCGGCAGGTGGGGCGGCAGGCAGACCGCCGGATCGGCGGCGGCGACGGCCGCGTCGAAAAGGGAGCGGAGCAGATTTCTTGCGTCCATGGCCGACTATCCAGTGCCCTTAGCTTGACTTGAATCAAATGTCCTGAAGAAAGCGGGAGTACGCTCACGCGACTAATACCAAAGGCCTAATCTTCAATGACCAATCAAGACCTTTTCTCCTGGTCCGATACGTACAACATCGGCATCCAGGAAGTGGACGAACAGCACCAGGTTCTCGTTTCCCTGCTCAACCAATTGCACGAAGCGATCCGCGAGCGCCACGGCAAAGCCATCTCGCGGGAAATCCTCGACCGCCTGGCCGAGTATACGCGCACTCATTTTCTCCTCGAAGAAAGCCTGATGCGCCTCACCCACTATCCGGGTTTCGACATTCACAAGCAACAGCACGAGGAACTCATCGGCCAGGTGCAGGATCTGCAATACAAGCTCGACCATGAAAGCGCCGCCATCACCTTCGAGCTGCTGCACTTCCTCAAGGGCTGGCTGACCCACCACATCAACGAAAGCGACAAGCGCTTCGGCGCCTTCTTCCAGAACGCCGGTCTGACGCAATACGCGACCTGGTCGAAGGACGTCGAGACCACCATGAAAAAGAAAAAGTGGTGGTGGAAGTTCTGGTAGTCAGCGCCACGCCCTGAACCACTCCAGGCCGGCCTCGGTGCCCGCCCGGGGCTTGTACTCGCAGCCCACCCAGCCGGCGTAGCCCAGGCGGTCGAGAAGGTCGAACAGGAAGGGGTAGTTGATCTCCCCCGTCCCCGGTTCGTGGCGGCCCGGGTTGTCCGCGATCTGGACGTGGCCGATGCGCCCGAGGCGGGCCTCCAGCGTATGGGCGAGGTCGCCGGCCATGATCTGGGCGTGGTAGATGTCGTACTGCACCGCCACGTTGGCCCGGTCGATGCGGGCCTGCAACTCGAAGGCCCGGGCCGGCGTGTCGAGCCAGTAGCCGGGCATGTCGATGCGGCTGTTGATCGGCTCGATGGTCACCGTCAGCCCCAGGGGAGCGAAGCGGTCGGCGCAGTGGCGCAGGTTGGCGAGGTAGACCGCCTCCAGTTCGGCTTCCGGCACGCCCGGCGGGCGCAGCCCGGCAAGGCAGTGCACCCGCCGGCAGTCGAGGGCCAGGGCATAGTGAAGGGCTTGCTCGACCCCTTCGGCGAATTCCCCCTGGCGCCCGGGCAGGCAGGCCAATCCCCGCTCCCCCGCCGCCCAATCGCCGGGCGGCAAGTTGAAGAGCACCTGCTCCAGCCCGGCTGCGGCCAGCCAGCCGGCGATCTCGGCGGCCGGCCAGTCGTAGGGAAAGAGGTATTCGACGCCCTTGAAGCCGGCCGCCGCCGCGGCGGCGAACCGCTGGGGAAACGGTCTCTCGGTAAACAGGAAACTGAGGTTGGCGGCGAACTTTGGCATGGCAAAGGCGGTCTGTTGCAGGTACCAAAGTATAATCTGGGAACCCCGACCGACCCCTCGCCAGCCCTTGGAAAACCCCGTGGAGACAAGCCCCTTCGCCCCACCGGCGAGGTTTCTTCGGGGTAAACGGGCAACCCCGGGGCGAGGCGTCTGCCGCTACCATCCCGACCCCTTTCCCCAGGAGACCCCATGACCAAACCCACCAGCGAACGCGCCGGCAACCGCCTATCCAAGATCGTCACCCGCACCGGCGACGCCGGCACCACGGGCCTCGGCGACGGCACGCGGACGACCAAGGACAGCCTGCGCATCGACGCCATCGGCGAGGTGGACGAACTCAATTCGTCCCTCGGCGTGCTCCTGTGCGAGGAATTGCCGGACGCCGTGCGCCGCGCCCTGATCGACATCCAGCACGATCTCTTCGACCTGGGGGGCGAACTCTGCCTGCCCGGCATGGCCCTCATCAAGGACGGCCAGGTGGCCCGCCTGGAGGAACTGGCCGAGCATTTCAACGCCCCCCTCTCCCGCCTCAAGGAATTCATCCTGCCCGGTGGCGCCCGCGCCGCCGCCCTCGCCCACCTCAGCCGCACCGTCTGCCGCCGGGCCGAGCGCGCCATGGTCCGCCTGCACGGCAGCGAGCCGCTTTCCGACGCCGCCCGCCGCTACATCAACCGGTTGTCCGACCTGCTCTTCATCCTCGGCCGCCACCTCAACCACGCCGCCGGGCGCAGCGACGTGCTCTGGCAGAAGGCCAAGAACGCCGAATAGGCAAGGCCTCAGGCCGGTTCGGCGGCAGCGCCGTCGCGCAGCAGGGCGCGGAATTCCGGCGGCTCCCAGCGGCGCACCGCCAGACAGACGCTCCAGGCCGGCCGCAGGCCGATGGGCAGGAGCGAGTCGGCGGCGTGCTGGTCAGAGTATTCGCGGGCGATCTGTTCCAGGCGAGCGACCAGACCCACCGCCGCCGCCGGCGAGACGCGCACGCCGATGATGCGCATCGACTCCCCCGGAGCGGCGAAGGGGTGATCGAAATAATCCGCCGCCCGGGCGGCGACGTAGCGCATGATGGGGCCGTTAGGCAGCCAGGCGAAGGTGCGCGACACGGTGAGCCGGATGCGCTCCCCGGGGTGCACCTCGAGGACACCGATCTCCTCCAGGCGCAGCAGCAAGCGCAGGCATTCGGTCCGCTCCAGGCGGTAATTGGCGAGCATGGTGTCGACGTCCATCTGATTGAGGGCGCAGACCGCCACCAGGAAGAGCTTGTCGTCGGCGGTGATGGCCTCTTCCTGCTGCCGGCTCAGCCGATCGAGGAGGCGCTTGGGCTTGGGCAGGCTGCGGGCGAGCTCGCCGATTTCCACCTGGACGAGGTCGCAGAGGGCGGCAAAGCGGGCCAGGGAGCAATCCCGGTGGGAAAAGATGCGTTTCACCGTGGCTTCCGAGATGCCCAGGGCCTTGGCCGCATCGGCGTAGGTCAGGCCGCGGGCCTTGAAATGAAGCTTGAGAGCGTCGAAGAGGGTCGGGAACGCCATGGAGGCCACCATTGGTATCAAAATCTGATACCAATATAACAAACAAACTCGACTTGGTATTTGTTTATTGAACCTTTAGTGGGCCTGGCCGATAGTGAGGGCGTCATCCACCCACCCGGAGGCTCCCGTGAAACTTCCCCTCGCTACCGCCGCTGGCCTCGCCCTCACCCTTGCCGGCTGCTACGTCATCCCCATCGATTCCCGCTATCCGCCCCCGGTCGTCCAGGCCCCCCCGGGGGCCACCGAGACCATCGCCGTGCCGGCGCCCCTGGCCCAGCCGGCCCAACTCGAAGCCCGGCTCTACCCGGTCAACGACACGGCCGGAAAAATGGGTGTGCTGACCGCCCTGGTCAGCGACAACCTCAACGGCCACGGCCGCTTTTCCTTGACCAGCGGCGGCGAACAACTGCAGGGCGAAGCGACCCGTATCGCCGCCGACCAGCCCGGTTTCGGCAATGTCTACCGCCAGGTCTACGGCGACGTCCGCCCCCCCGCCGGGGGCCGGCGCGGCATCGCCAACGCCGCCGGCAGCCGCGGCACCTATGTCAATTGCGAGTACGTCCTGACCGCCGCGACCCGGGGGGTCGGGGCCTGCGTCTTTTCCAACGGCGCCCGCTACCAGCTCCACTTCGGCGGTTGAGGCGCCCCCCGGCAGACGCAAACGGGGAGCCAGGCTCCCCGTCTTGCCGTCCTGTGCCGCCGTTCTACTGGGCGGCTTCGACCAGGCGGCGGGCCCGCACGGCGGCGGCGAGCTGCTCCAGCACGGCGACGCTGTCGTCCCAGCCGATACAGGCGTCGGTGACGCTCTGGCCGCGCAGGAGCGGCTGATCCGGCGAGAGATCCTGCCGGCCTTCGACGAGATGGGACTCGACCATGACGCCGACGATGCGTTCGTCGCCGCCGGCGAGTTGGCCGCACACGTCCTGGCAAACCTCCATCTGCAGCTTGTACTGCTTGCGGCTGTTGCCGTGGGAGAAATCGACCATCAGCCGGGCCGCCAGCCCGGCGGCGGCGATTTCCCGGCACGCCGCATCGACGTGGGGGGCGTCGAAATTGGGTTCCTTGCCGCCGCGCAGGATGACGTGGCAATCCTCGTTGCCCATGGTGGACACGATGGCGGTGTGGCCCGATTTGGTCACCGACAGGAAGTGGTGGGGCGACTGGGCGGCGCGGATGGCATCCACGGCGATGCGCATGTTGCCGTCGGTGCCGTTCTTGAAGCCCACCGGGCACGAGAGGCCGGAAGCCAGCTCCCGGTGCACCTGGGATTCGGTGGTGCGGGCGCCGATGGCGCCCCAGGCGATGAGGTCGGCCGTGTACTGCGGCGTGATGGTGTCGAGGAACTCGGTGGCGCAGGGCAGGTCGAGTTCATTGACTTCGAGCAGGATGCGCCGCGCCAGGCGCAGCCCCTCGTTGATACGGAAGCTGCCGTCGAGGCGGGGGTCGTTGATAAGACCCTTCCAGCCCACGGTGGTGCGCGGCTTCTCGAAATAGACCCGCATCAGGACGACCAGGTCGGCCTCGTATTTCTGGGCCTCCTTGGCGAGCTTCCTGGCGTATTCCATGGCGACTTCGTAGTCGTGAATGGAACAGGGGCCGATCACCACCAGCAGGCGGTCGTCGGCGCCGTGGAGGATGCGGTGGATGGCCTGGCGGGCGGCGTAGGTGGTCTGGGCGGCGCGGCTGGAGACCGGGTATTCGCGGAAGACGTGGGCGGGCGGCACCAGCTCCTTGATTTCTTTGATACGGACGTCGTCGGTGATCGGTTTGGTTTGCGGCGTCATGGCCAACCCCATTCAAATTTTGGCTAAAACCCGGCATTCTACCGGATGACCATGGAAGAATTCGACCGTCCGCCGCCCGTTGAATTGCCCGCCCCCACGCTCAAGGGCCGGGGCGCCGCGGGCAACGTCGACCACTGCTTCAGTACGGAGCGCCGGCAGGCCGAGGACGACGGGTGGTGGCACGAGGAAGCGGCCGATCCGCGGACCCGGCTGCACGTCGATACGGCCAAGACGGTGATCTCCCACAACGATTCGCCGGATCTGCCCTTCGACCAGTCCCTCAACCCCTACCGGGGCTGCGAGCACGGCTGCATCTACTGCTACGCCCGCCCGACCCACGCCTGGCTGGGGCTTTCCCCCGGCCTCGATTTCGAAACCCAGATTTTCCATAAGCCCGACGCCCCCCGGCGCCTGCAGGAAGCCCTGGCGGCGCCGGATTACCGTTGCCGTCCCATCGCCCTGGGCACGGCCACCGACGCCTACCAGCCCGCCGAACGCCGGCTCGGACTGACCCGGGCGATTCTCCAAGTCATGCTGGAACGGCGCCACCCGGTCACCGTCGTCACCAAATCGGCGCTCATCTGCCGCGACCTCGACCTGTGGTCCGAACTGGCTCGCCGCAACCTCGCCCAGGTGGCGATTTCGCTGACCAGCCTCAACGCCGACCTGGCGCGCCAGCTCGAACCCCGGGCCAGCGCCCCCCCGGCCCGCCTGGAGGCGATCCGGCGCCTGGCCGAGGCGGGCGTTCCGGTGGCGGTATTCACCGCCCCCCTCATCCCCGCCCTCAACGACCACGAACTCGAACATCTGCTTGCTGCCGCCCGCGAACGCGGGGCGCAGCTCGCCAGCTACACCCTGCTCCGCCTGCCCCACGAGGTGGCCGGGCTGTTCAAGGATTGGCTCGACCGGCATGCGCCGGAAAAAGCCGCCCGGCTGATGGCGGTGCTCTACGACCTGCGGGGCGGCAAAGCCAACGACCCGCGTTTCGGCAGCCGCATGCACGGCCTCGGGCACTACGCCGACCTCATCCGCCAGCGCTTCGCCCTGGCCTGCCGCCGCCTCGGGCTGACCAGCGAATGGCCGGCCCTCGACTGCAGCGCCTTCTCCCCGCCACCGCCGGAACGGCCCGCCCAGGGCCAATTGTCGCTGTTCTGAGGTTTTCCCCGCACGGCGCCGGCGGCGCGCCTCAACCCGGGTGCGCCAGCCGGCTGGCAGACTGCCGGCGGCCGGACGGTTCAAGGCAAGGCGGCGAGGTAACTGGCGAGGGCGGCGATTTCTTCGTTCTTGAGGGTCGCCGTGGCGATCTGCATCAGCGGATAGATCCGCTCGCCGGTCTTGTCGCGATACCGGGCGATGGTCCGCTTGAGGTACTCGGCCTGCTGTCCCGCGAGGCGGGGAATGGTCTCGTTGCCCCGGGCCTCTTCGCCGTGACAGCGGGCGCAGAGCTTGCCGAAGGCTGCCTTGCCGCTCGCCGCCAGGGCGGCATCGCTCTTGCCGGCGGGCACCGCCAGGCTGCCGAAGTAAACGGCCAGGTCGGCCCGCTCGTCCTCCTTGAGCACCTTGATGAGCCCCTGCATGAAGGGGTCTTTGCGCTCGCCGCTGCCGAACTTGCGGATCTGATCGAGGAGATAGGCCGGATTCTGGCCGGCCAGATTGGGCACCTCGGGGCTCTTGCTCACCCCGCCCTCGCCATGGCAATTGATGCAGAACGACGCGATACGCCTGCCCGCTTCGGCCGCCGCCTTCAGCTTAGCCGGATCGCCCTGCAGCGCCTTGAGTCTCTCGCCAGCGGCTCCCTCCGCCCAGGCCGGCGCCACCCCAGCCGCCACCCCGGCCAATACCACCAGCCGACACCAAGCCCTGCATCCTGCAACCATACTGCCACGACCTCCCAAGGACAGCGGGGCTACCACTAAAGGAATAGCCCTACTAGAACAATGGGATTAGTCTACTTGCCTAGGGCCTTTTCGTACAGACCCACCACCCCTTCCATCTCCTCCAGGATGCGCTCGCTGGTGGTCGCGACATTGGTGGGCAGGCGCTTGTCGCCCCCGGCTTTCTGGTTGATCGCCGCTTCGAAGAAAATCCACTGCTGGTTGACCAGGCCGAGGCCGTCCTTGATCGGCTGGGTATTGACCGGCGCGGCGGCAAGCTCCTGGTGGCCGGCCAGGAAGTCTTTCTTCGCCTTTTCCATTTCGGCGGTACTGGTCGCATCGGCGACGCCCCAGGCGCCGGCCTGGTAGAACTTGGCCAGGCGCTGGGAGAGCATGCGCTGGCGGCCGGCGATATTGACCAGCCGGGCGGCGGTGGTTCCCGAATGCTTTTCCAGCTGGACGGTTCCCTGGTGGGCAAGGCTGAGGACTTCCTCGGACAGTTCGAGAACCTTCTTGCCGTTGGCCGGGCTGGGGGCGCTGCCGAGGAGGACATCCTTGTAGGCAAGCCAGGCCTTTTCCAGCTTGAGGTAGGTGTCCTTGATTTCTGCGGTCGGCGAATAGTTCTTCAACTCGACCAGCTGCCGGTCGAAAACGGCGATCGAATTGTCGAGAATCTTGCGCGAGCGCTCGGCGTCGACCTGCATTCCGAGCTGGAAGTAGGCCTTGGCCATGCGCTGGGACAACATGCGCTCGCGGCCCGCCTTGTTGACGGCCGCGTTGATATCGGTGATTTGGGCGGCAGCCTCGCCGGCCACGGACAGCCCGAGCGCCACGATCAGGGTGGAAAACAGCTTGGTCATCGATTCCTCTCCAAGATGACGAAAGGGCGCCGGCCGGCCTGCTGCCTGCCACCCGCCCAGTTTGGGGCAAGGATCGAACATACCGGTTTCGCCGCGCCCTGGATTTGATCGCGATCAAGCGCCGACAATCGGGGCCGGATCAGCAATTGGCCCCAAATAGTATGCCGTAAGCAACTCCATGGCAAACGGACTGGCGCGCTCCCGGATCAGCCCGTGCCGCCCACTGTCAAGCCGTCGATGCGCAGGGTCGGCTGGCCCACCCCCACCGGCACGCTCTGGCCGTCCTTGCCGCAGGTGCCGACGCCGGGGTCGAGTTTCATGTCATTGCCGATCATCGAAACCCGGGTCAGGGCGTCGGGGCCGTTGCCGATCAGGGTGGCGCCGCGGATCGGCCGGGTCACCTTGCCGTCCTCGATGAGATAGGCCTCGGACATGGAAAAGACGAACTTACCGCTCGTGATGTCCACCTGGCCGCCGCCGAAATTGGCGGCATAGATGCCGGTCTTGACCGAGGCGATGATCTCCTGGGGATCGTACTGGCCGGCCAGCATGGCGGTGTTGGTCATGCGCGGCAGGGGCAGGTGGGCGAAGGATTCCCGCCGCCCGTTGCCGGTCGGCGCAACGCCCATGAGGCGGGCGTTGAGGCTGTCCTGCATGTAGCCCTTGAGGATGCCGTCTTCGATGAGTACGGTCCGCTGGGTCGGGTTGCCTTCGTCGTCGATGTTGAGGGAACCCCGCCGGTCGGGGATGGTGCCGTCGTCGATCACGGTCACCCCGGGGGCCGCCACCCGCTGGCCGATGCGGCCGGTGAAGGCGGAACTGCCCTTGCGGTTGAAGTCGCCCTCCAGGCCGTGGCCGATGGCTTCGTGCAGGAGGATGCCGGGCCAGCCGTTGCCGAGGACGACGGTCATCTGCCCGGCCGGCGCCGGCCCCGCGGCCAGGTTGGTCACGGCCTGGTGCACCGCCTCGCGGGCGTAGCGTTCGAGGACGGCGTCGGTGAAATAGGCGTAGTCGAAGCGCCCGCCACCGCCCGCACCGCCCTGTTCGCGCTTGCCGTTCTCCTCGACGATGACCGAGACGGAGCAGCGCACCAGGGGGCGGATGTCGGCGGCGAGGCGACCGTCGGAGCCGGCCACCAGGATGACCTCGTATTCGCCGGCCAGGGAAGCCATGACCTGGCAGACCCGGGGGTCGGCCGCCCGGGCAAAGGCTTCGATGCGTTCCAGGAGCTTGACCTTGGCGTCGGCGGGGAGCGAGGCCAGCGGATCGTGGGGCAGGTAGAGGGCGTTCTGCCGCCCCGGGTGCTTGAGTTGGGGCTGCCGGCCGTCCTGGCCGGCGGCGGCGATGGCCCGTACGGCGCCGGCCGCGTCGTCAAGGGCGCGGGCGCTGATATCGTCGGAATAGGCGAAGGCGGTTTTTTCGCCAGACAAGGCCCGCACGCCGACCCCCTGGTCGATGTTGAAGCTCCCCGACTTGACGATGCCCTCGTCGAGGCTCCAGGCCTCGGATCGGCTGTACTGGAAGTAGAGGTCGGCGTAATCGACGCGGTGGCTCAGGATGTTGCCGAAGGTTCGCGCCAGGTCGCCTTCCTGCAGGTCGAAGGGAGCGAGGAGGAGCGATTCGGCTTGCGCCAGGGCGCTGGCTTGTTTCATGGCGTGTCCAATCCAATTTTGCGGTGCTGCAGGGCGGGCAGGCTGGCCCGGATTTCGGCGATGCGCCGGTGGTTCAGGTCGGCGACGACCACCCCCGGCCCTTTGAATTTGCGGTCGAGGATTTCGCCCCAGGGGTCGACGATCATGCTGTGGCCGTGGGTCAGCCGGCCGCTTTCATGGCGCCCGCCTTGTCCGACCGCCAGGACGTAGCATTGGTTCTCGATGGCCCGCGCCCGCACGAGGATTTCCCAGTGAGCGCGGCCGGTGGTCTCGGTGAAGGCGGCAGGGACGAGGATCAGATCGACCGGCCCCAGGGCCCGATACAGCTCGGGAAAGCGCAGATCGTAGCAGATCGACAGGGCGACGCGGCCAAAGGGCGTCGCCACCACGGCAGGCCGGTCGCCGGGTTCGATGAAGGCCGCCTCGTCGTAGGCCTCATCGTCCTTCCGGAAACCGAAGAGGTGGATTTTGTCGTAGCGGCAGACGCATTCCCCGGCCGGGTTGTAGACCAGGCTGCTGTTGCGCATCTTGTCGGGAACGCCGGAGGCCAGGGGAATCGACCCGGCGACCAGCCAGATGCCGTGGCGGATGGCGGTTTCCCGCAGCCAGTCCTGGATCGGCCCGCGGCCGAAGCTTTCCCGGGCACGCACCCGGTCGGCGTCGGCGGCGCCGATCACGGGAAAATACTCGGGCAGAACCAGGAACTGCGCCCCCTGGGCAACGGCATCGGCGACCAGGGCGCCGGCGGCGGCGAGGTTGTCGCCGACCCGCGGCCCGGAAACCATCTGCAGCGCCGCCAGGCGGCAATCGGCAAAGGCTGGGTTCATGGCTGGCCCTCCTTGGGTTTGGCCGGGGCCGGCACGTCCTGCACCGACTGGCCGACCTTCTCGACCTTGGGATCGCTCCAGTTCCCGGTGACGTGGTACTGGAAGCTGAAAATCTTGTTGAGCGGATTCTGCATGACCTTGCTCACCACCGCCGCCGCCGCCCCCACCACCGGGTGGGCCAGCAGCAAGGCCCCCACCGAGAGGACCGACCCCAGCTCGGGCTGAACGGTCACCAGGACGTCCTGGGTTTCCTGCCGGAGGTCGGCTTCGCCCTTCATCAGCACGCGGGCGGCGGGGCCGTCGATCGCAAGGTCTTCGCGGGTACGCATGACGCCTTTCTTGACGTCGAGCTTGCCCTCGATGCTGTCGAAGGCAAAACCTTCGCTGAAAATGTCGCGGAAATCGAGGGTCAGGCGACGCGGCAAGGACTGCAGCGAAAGCAGCCCGAGGAGCTTGCCCAGCCCCGGGTCCACCTTGGCGAACTGGCCCTTGGCGGCAGCCACCTCCATCTGGCCGGTAAGCGAGGGGTAGTGGATGCCGGTGAGCGGCCCGTCCCATTCGAGATCGCCCTTGAGCGAAGCCGAGCCCCGCTTGACCGCACCGGGGTAGCCGAGGCGTTCGAGTAGCTTGCCGATATCGCCCGAAGTCAACTCGAAGCCGAGCCGGGTATGGTGGCCGCCGACACTGTTCCATTGGCCCTTGCCTTTGAGCACCCCGTCGGGATTCTGCAGGCTGAGTGCCTCCAGGTTCCAGAGCGAGCGTTCGTTCCGGGCCTTGACTTCAAGCCGCCCGAGCCGCTTCTCGCCGATGGTGAATTCGGCGACCCGGATGTCCATGCCCGGCAGGGAATCGAGGATACGGCTGTCGCCGCCTTCGCCGGCGGCGGAGGCCGGAACGGCGAGGCGCTTGAGGTCGGCCTGGACCCAGCCTTCGCCGCCGCTGCGCCAGAACACGTCGCCGAGGGCTTCGCGGGTGGACAGCCCGATCTGCCAGCCGCCGTCGCGGGGCCGGAGATTCACCTCGACATCGCGAAAATCGCGGCCGAAGAGGCGCAGCAACGGCGTCTTGACCGCCATCTGGAGGGGCGGCAGATCGGCCGGCACCGCCCCCGCCGAGGCCCCGCCGTTGTCGCCGGCGAAGAGGCGCCGCCAGGCATCGGCGTCGATCTGGGGCTGGGCGATGGCCAGGGCCAGGCCCTTGCCGGGCATTTTGGGGAGGGCCTCGCCCAGGGCCGCCGCCCCGCGGTCGACGACCATGGCGTGGCCCTCGGGCCGGCGCAGGATGTGGGCCTCGGCCACCTTCCCGAGGCTGACCCGGATCTGGTCTCCGCCTTCGGCCAGATTGCCCTTTTCGATACGCAGCGGCAAGCCCGACGCGGCGTTCTTGTTGAGCGGTTCCGGCAGGCTGGAGGAGACGCCGACGAGATTGGTCTCGACGATGAAATCGGCGGTTTTTTTCTTGACCCGTACTTCGCCCTTCCAGGCGAGGTTGCCGGAAACGTATTCGAAGAGGGGGGTATCGAAGATTTTCCGCCCTTCCCGGGCGCTGGCCGTGCCGGCCATGGCGACATGGACCCGCTCGCCCTCGTTCTTGACCGACAAGCGCATTGGGCCGCCCAGCACCTGGGCGGTGATTTCCGGCGCCTGCACGGCTTTTTCCGTCACCTTGAGACGGCCATTGACTTGGGTCAGCGGCGGCAGGCCGGGAATCACCGCGATCTGGTTGTTCTGGAACTGGAAATCGCCGCGTACCGCCGTATCGCCGATGCGCCGCAGGGGCATGTCGAGTTCCAGGTCGAGATGCCCTTTGCCGCTCGCCCGCATGTCCTCGGTGAAGCGGTCGATGCGGTCGCCGACGGGGCTTTGGTCGATGAAGCGCAGGAACTCGGCGGTCGGCCCCTGGGCGCTGCCCCGGACGAGCAGCATTTCCTCCGGGCTTTCGAAATCGGGAATCTCGACCACCGTCTTGCCGAGCTCGGCGCCGAAGATGGCGCCGCGCTGGGCTTCGATGCGCATGCCGATGCCGAAGCTCAAGTCGGCGTCGATTTTTTCGATGAGCGGCCAGCCGGGTGCGACGTCGAGTTTCACCTGGTGGGCCTTGGTGGTGATGAGGAACTGGCCCTTGCTCTTGTCGCGGAACGGAAAATCCTTCAAATCGCCCTTGAGGGTCAGGCGGGCGTCGCTGGCCTTGCCTGCGACGATGCCGCGGCGCAGCCAGTCGCGGGTGTCGCGGTTGACGACGTGGGGCATGTAGCGCCAGACGGCGGTCCCGTCGGCCCGGTTGAGCGCGGCAGACAGGTCGATCACCCCCGGCCCGCTGCCGTCGTAACGATAGGTGCCGCGGGCCGTCCCGGCGGCATCGGGGCTGGAAAAATCGAGGCGATCGAGCTTGGCGTCGAGTCCCGACTTGTCTTTCTTCCAGGTCGCCTTGGCCCGCATTTCGGCGAAGGCCAAGCGGGGTTCGGGGAAAACCGCCGGGAGTTCAAGGCTGGCGTCCTTGGCGTCAAGGGTCAGGGTACCGCCCTTTTCGTTGGCGTCGACCTCGCCGCTCAGGCCGGACGCCCCCGGCATGTAGCCTGCCGCCGCCAGGCCCAGGCGGTCGAAACGGGCTCGCAGGCCGTACTGCTTGACCGTTTCGCCGTCGATTTGCCAGTTGGCGCGCAAGTCGACGATGCGGCCGGCCGGCCGGTGGGTGGTGAGCAATTCGCGGCTGCGCGCATCAAGGGGGAGGTGGCCGGCCAGGCGGTAGAGGGCGTCGAGGTCGAGCTGGTTGGCCGAGGCGCTGCCGGTCAAGCCTTGGCTGCCCGGCTCCCGCCGCCAGTCCATGTGAAAATCGGTGGGCGCCAAGCGCAGGCCGTCGAGGGTGGTGAGTTCGACCCGCTGCCCCCCGATCTCCCAGGAGTCCTTGCCGTAGCGTCCGGATAGCCGGCCCCGCATAACCGCCAGGTTGAGTTCGGGCACCGCCGGCCCGAGGCGGATGCGCAAGTCCTCCAGGGCGAGGTCGGCCGTCACCTTGGCCTGGCCGCCGTTCCAGTCCCCCCAGACGCGCAACGCGCCGCGCCCCTGGGGCAGATGCACGGGGTAATCGACCCAGGCCCGCCAGCCGGCCAGATCGGCGTACTGCAGTTCGACGAAAACCTTGCCTGCCAGTTGATCGAGGGCTTCCCCGAGGGAGCCGCGCAGTTCGCCCCGGATATCGAGGCGGGCCGCCAGATTGGCCGGCGGCACCGCGGAAATCCCGAAGCGGTGCCGGCTGCCGCGGTTGTCGAGGCCGAATTGCAAGTCTTCGAGAACCAGCGGTGGCGCCTGGCGCAGGGTATCTTCCCAAACGATGATGGCGTTGCGGATGCGGATATGGGGCTGGGCGAGGAACCAGTCGGCGACGGCGGGATCGCTTTCCCCTTCGGCATCGACCCCGGCAATGGTGATCTTGCCGGCAGCGTCGCGACGAATGTTGAGGATCGGCCCGTCGACAACGAGCAATTTGAGGGTCGGCGACAGACGCCAGAGGCTTTGCCAGGAGAGGACGCTTTCCACCTTGCTGAGAACGAAGCCGGGGCGCCCCTGGCGATCGGCGATCGTCACGTCGGAGAGGGTCAGTTCGGGATTGAGGCCGTCCCATCCCGCCTCGATGCGGCCGATGCGGACCGGCAGGCCGACCGCCCGGCTGGCCGCCGCCTCGATCTCGGCCTGGTGCTCGCCGACCTTGGGCAGGATGGCATAGCGCAGAATCAGGACGGTGGCGGCAAATAGGAAATAGACCGCCACCAGCCCCCAGGCGGCGACGCGCAGCCCCCGCCGCACCCAGGGGCGGGCGAGGATGGGCCAGAGCCAGCGCAGGCGGCGATAGACCAACCCGCGGGTTTCCCGCCTAGCCATCGAGGCGGTCACTTTGCCAGGAGCGTAACAAGATCACTACAATCAACGAACAATTCGATTCCGATAACGCAATTCTATCCGTTTCGGCGGACCTGCCGCCGCTTCCCTCATGAACCCGACCCCGGATACCCGCTGGCAATCCGCCCTCGCCCTCAGCCGCTACCTCGCCTCGCTCTGCGCGGCGCGGCCGGAAATCGCCGCATCCCTGCGCACCGAATGGCTGACGCCGCCGTCGGAGGACCGGCTGCTGGCCGGACTCAAACCCGCCCCCAGCGACGACGAAGGCCTCAAGACGGCGCTGCGCCGGTTGCGGCAGCGCACCCTGGCCCATATCGCCCTGCGCGACCTGGGAGGCCTCGCCCCCCTCGCCGAAGTGGTCGAGAGCATGACCATGCTCGCCGACGTGACGACCAACTACGCCCTTGACTTCCACCACCGCCAGCTCGCCGCCCAGTTCGGCGAACCCCTCGACGGCCAGGGCCGGCCCCAGCGCCTCCTGGTGGTCGGCATGGGCAAGCTGGGGGGGCGCGAACTCAACGTCTCCTCCGACGTCGATTACATTTTCGTCTACCCCGAAGGCGGCGAGACCGCCGGCCCGAAGAAAATCGACAATCACGATTTCTTCTCCCGCCTGGGCAAACGCCTGATCGCCGCCCTCGGCGAACTGACCGCCGACGGCCAGGTCTTCCGCGTGGACATGCGGCTGCGCCCCAACGGCGACTCCGGCCCCCTGGTCTGCTCCCTCGACGCCCTGGAAAACTACTTCATCACCCAGGGCCGCGAATGGGAGCGCTACGCCTGGATCAAGTCGCGGGTGATGAACACCGGCGACAACGAACACCCGGAGGCCATGGCGGCGTTGCGCCGCATCTCCCGCCCCTTCGTTTTCCGCAAATACCTCGATTTCGGGGCCATCAACGCCATGCGCGACCTGCACGCGCAAATCCGCCGCGAAGTCGCCCGCAAGGACATGGCCGACCACGTCAAGCTCGGCCCCGGCGGCATCCGGGAAATCGAGTTCATCGCCCAGGTCTTCCAGCTCATCCGCGGCGGCCGCGACCCGGCGCTGCAGGTCAGGCCGACCCTCTCGGTGCTGCGCCTGCTGGTCGAGCGCCGCATCGTTTCCGAGCAGACCGAAAGCGAGCTGCGGGAAGCCTACGTCTTCCTGCGCCGCCTCGAACACCGCCTGCAATACGTCGAAGACAAGCAGACCCACATGCTGCCCGAGGATGCCGGCGACCGGGGACGTATTGCCGCCTCCCTCGGTTTCGCCGACTGGGAGGGCCTGCTCGCCGAACTCAACGGCCACCGGGAGAAGGTAAGCCGCCATTTCGAAGCGGTCTTTTCCGACCCGGAGGAAGGCGACCACGCCCTGACCGGCCTCTGGCACGGCCAGAGCGACACCGACGCGGCGCAGGAACAGTTGGGCGAACTGGGATTCCGCCACCCCAAGGCGGCCCTCGATCGCCTCGCCGAACTGCGGGCGTCGACCCGATACCAGCAGCTCGCCGCCCCCAACCGGGAACGCCTCGACGCCGTCGGCCCCCGCCTGATCGAGGCGGCCGGCGCCACCCCCGACCCCGACACGACCCTGGCCCGCGTCCTCGGCTTTCTCGAGACCATCACCCGCCGCGGCGCCTACCTTGCCCTGCTGCAGCAATACCCCCAGGCCCTGCGGCGGGTCGCCGACATCATGGGCGCCTCGTCGTGGGCCGCCGAATACCTCAACCGCCACCCCATCCTGCTCGACGAACTCCTCGACCCGCGGCTCATGGACACCGCCACCGACTGGACGGGGTTCGCCGCCGATCTCGACCAGACCCTGGCCGACCACGCCGGCGACACCGAGCGGGAAATGGACATCCTGCGCGAAACCCACCACGCCCAGCTGTTCCGTCTCCTGGCCCAGGATTTGGCGGGGCTGCACAGCATCGAGCGCATTTCCGACCACCTCACCGAACTCGCCGACATCATCGTTGCCAAGACCCTGACCCTGTGCTGGGGCAAGCTCAAGAACCGGCATCGCGACGAACCCCGCTTTGCCATCATCGGCTACGGCAAACTCGGGGGCAAGGAACTGGGCTACGGCTCGGACCTCGACCTCGTCTATCTTTTCGACGACGATGCCCAGGAGGCCGGCGAGAACTACGCCAAACTCGGCCAGCGGCTCAACACCTGGCTCTCCAGCCAGACCTCCGCCGGCATCCTCTTCGAAACCGATCTCCGGCTGCGGCCCAACGGCGATTCCGGTCTCCTTGCGGTGTCCGTCGACGCCTTTCGCGATTACCAGTTGAAGCACGCCTGGGTCTGGGAACACCAGGCCCTGACCCGGGCCCGCTTCTGTGCCGGCGATCCGGCGGTGGGCCAGCGCTTCGAGGCCATCCGCAACGAAATCCTTTGTCAGGAGCGGGAGCTCGCCAAGCTGCGCGAAGAGGTCGTGGCCATGCGGCAGAAAATGCTCGACGCCCACGCCTCCAGGAGCGCCACCGAATTCGATCTGAAACACGATCCGGGAGGCATCATCGACGTCGAATTCATCGTCCAGTACCTGGTCCTCGGCCACGCCCACCGCCACCCCCGGCTGACCGGCAACCTGGGCAACATCGCGCTGCTCGCCATGGCCGCCGATCTCGGCCTGATTCCGGCGGGCCTGGCCGAAGGGGCCCGCCGCGCCTACCGGGAATACCGGCGGCTGCAACACCTGAAGCGCCTCAACGCCAACCCCAAGTCGCGCATCGACCGCAGCGCCGTCCGCCAAGAAATCGATGCTGTCTGCTTATTGTGGCGCGAGGTTTTAGGCTAGACTGGTCTGCCAATCAAACCAGGAGGGGATCGACATGGGACTCTGCAAGAAAACATCCGCCGTTGCCGTCATCGGCCTGTTCGCCGCCACCGCCATGGCGGCCACCAGCATCGACAAACTCACCCTCAATCCGGCCAGCGGCGCCAAGGCCGGCGACAAGGTCGTGGCGACCGTGGACATCAGCGGCGCCGAAGGCATCTGCGGCATGGAACTGGAATTCGGCGACGGCCGCCGCGAGGTGTTCAAGATCAAGCCCGACACCAAGCTACCCATCGTCGTCGAACACAGCTACAAGGCCGCCGGTTCCTACAAGGTGCGCGCCGCCGGCGACAAGGTGGAAAACGCCTTCGGCTGCACCGGCAAGTCGATCATCGAAGGCTACAAGGTCGAAGCCGCCGCCAAGGCTGCCGGGGCCGCCCCTGCCGCCGGCGCCTGTCCCGCCGACTGGGCCTTGAAGGGCAAGGCAGCCAAGGACGGCTCCTTCACCTGTGTGCCCAAGAAGGGGGTCAAGGACGCCAAGAAACCCGAAAAGGCGCTGGAATGCCCGGCCGGAACCTCTTACTTCACCAAGGGCAAATCCCTGGGCTGCGAGAAAGGTTGAGTCCGCCGCCCCCCGGCCCGCCGGCCGGGAAAAGGAAAAAGCCGCGTTGCCGCGGCTTTTTTGTTGGCTCCCGACCCGGAACTATCGCTTCAAGGCATCGCGGATTTCCCGCAGGAGGACGATGTCTTCCGGCGGCGGCGGCGGTTCGGCCGGGGCGGCCGCCGGTTCTTCCTTGGGCCGCAGGCGGTTGATCTGCTTGACCATGACGAAGATGATGAAGGCGAGCAGGACGAAGTTCACCAGGATGGTCAGGAAGCTGCCGTAGGCAAACACGGGAACGCCGGCCTTCTTGAGGTCGGCCAGGGCGGTCAGGTTGTTGGGATTCTTGCCGATGACGTAAAACAGGTTGGAAAAATCCAGGCTGCCGATCATGGCGCCGACCACCGGCATGATGAGATCGCCGACGATGGAATCGACGATCTTGCCGAAGGCGCCGCCGATGATGACGCCCACCGCCAGATCGACGGCGTTGCCCTTGACGGCAAATTCCTTGAATTCAGCCAGCATGCTCATGGTTTGATCCTCCTTGGGTATCACTCCCGGTTAGCCTAGCTCCCGATTATTGGCGGACGTTCAGGCAGCGTCAACCGGACGCAGCGAGCCGTTAGCGGCAATTTGTGTGCAGGGCCCGCAGGCGCCCGGCGGCGGCCTCGAGGGTTTCCGCCCGTTTGGCGAAACAGAAGCGCACCACCCGGTCGTCGTGGCCGTCGTGGTAGAAGGCCGAAACCGGAATCACGGCGACGCCCACCCGGCGGGTCATCCATTCGGCGAATTGGCGGTCGGGCTGCCGTGCCACGGCTTCGTAGCGGGCCAACTGGAAGTAAGTGCCGCGACAGGGCAGTAGCTCGAAGGGAGTCGCTGCCAGCAAATCCCGGAAGAGATCGCGCTTTTCCCGGTAGAAGGCGGCCAGCCCCAGGTGGCGATCGGCAGCCGCCATGTATTCGGCGATCCCCAACTGCCCCGGCGTATTGACGGTAAAGACGTTGAACTGGTGAACCTTGCGGAACTCGTCCATGAGGGCCGCCGGAGCGACCACGTAGCCGATCTTCCAGCCCGTGATGTGGTAGGTCTTGCCGAAGGACGAGACGATGAGGCTGCGCGCCGCCAGCTCGGGGTAGCGGCACAGGCTCTGGTGCTCGCCGTCGAAACAGATGTGCTCGTACACCTCGTCGCCCAGAACGACGATGTCGGTATCCCGCACCACGTCGGCCAAGGCCGCCAGATCGCCGGCGTCGAGGAGGCTGCCGGTGGGATTGTGGGGGGTGTTGACGACAATCATGCGGGTACGCGGCCCGATCAGGCTGCGCACCTGGTCCCAATCGGGCCGGTAATCGGGAAACGACAGCCGGCAATGGACGACCTTCCCGCCCACGGTTTCGACGGCCGGGCCGTAGGAATCGTAGACCGGCTCGAAGACGATGACCTCGTCGCCCGCCCCGACAAAGGCGGCGATGGCGGTGAACAGGGCCTGGGTGGCGCCGGCCGTGACGGTGATCTCGCGCTCCCAGTCGTAGTCGGCGCCGTAAAGGGCCTTGACCTTGCCGGCGATGGCCTGGCGCAGCTCGGGCATGCCGGCCATCGGCGCGTACTGGTTGCTGCCGGCCAGCATGTGCCGGTGCACGGCGTCGAAGAGCGCCGGTTCGGCCTGGAAATCCGGGAAACCCTGGGAAAGATTGATCGCCCCGCACTCGGCGGCGAGGCGCGACATCACGGTAAAGATCGTGGTGCCGACGGCGGGCAGTTTGGAATGAAAACGTAAGGGAGAAGCGATCATGGCGGCACCGAAATCAAGTTGCCGCCATGGTAGTCAGGTGGGACCGCCCCTGTCGAGGTCCGCCGCCTACTGATTGAGGTACACCACCTGGGCCGGCACCGGGGCGGGAAACCCGGCAGCCGCCAGGGATTCGCGGATCGCCTTGTTGCCATCGAAATAGACCTGCCAGTAATGGTCGTTGTGGCAGTAGGGGCGGATGACCAGCACCGGGCCGACCAGGTTGAATTCGAGGATTTCCACCTCGACGGCGGGATCGGCCAGGACGTTGGGGATCGCCGCCAGCCGCACCTTGAGCAGCGCGATTGCCGCCGCGTGGTCGGCGGCGCCCGCCAACTGGGCCTTGAGGTCGACCCGGCGATAGGGGTTGACGCTGAAATTCTGGATGGTGTCGGTGAAAATCCTGTTGTTGCCGACCAGGGTCAAGACGTTGTCCGGCGTGTTGATGGCCGAGGCGAAAAGGCCGACCTCCTTGACCGTGCCCGTCACCCCGGCGACGGTGACGAAATCGCCGACCTTGATCGGGCGCAGGACGATGAGGAAGACCCCCGCCGCAAAATTGGCGAGCAGCCCCGACCAGGCCAGGCCGATGGCCACCCCGGCGGCGGCGAAGAGGGCGGCGAAGGTGGTGGTCTGGATGCCGAAATAGCCGAGGATGCCCACCACCAGGAGGATGTTGAGGGTGACACTGACCACCGTTCCCAGGTAGCGCATCACCGTCGCATCCACCTTCTGGCGTTCCAGGGCCTTCTGGACCCCCTGGCCGACCTGGCCGATGAGCCAGCGGCCGATCACCCAGAAGGCGATCGCCGCCAGCACCTTGACTCCCAGATCGGCCGCGTACTGGAGGACAAGTTCCTGCCAGCGCACGATTTCCTGCTGATTCATCGCTGTTTCCTCTTATGGCGCACCATCGTCCTGCAGGGCGCAATCTACCTGCAAAGGCGGCGGGCGACCGAGCATCGGGCGGCGAATAATGTGCAAGAATCTATCCCCATGAAAATCGACGGCATTCCCACCCGCACCCTGCGCCCCCACCCCCGGGAAGGCGTTCTCGACCTGATCGACCAGACCCGGCTGCCCCACGCCCTGCACTGGGTTCGCGCCGCCACGCTGGGCGAGGCCGCCCACGCCATCCGCGCCATGCAGGTGCGCGGCGCGCCGCTGATCGGCGTCACCGCCGCCTACGGCCTGGCCATCGGGCTTCTCGCCGACGCTTCCGACGCCGGCCTCGACCACGCCCTAGTCACCCTCGGCGCCACCCGGCCCACCGCCGTCAATCTGCATTGGGCGCTGGCACGCATGGCGGCCCGCCTCGCCCCCCTGCCCCCGGGTGAGCGCCCCGCCGCCGCCTGGGTCGAAGCCGCCGCCATCGAAGAAGAAGACGTCGCCCAGAATCGCGCCATCGGCGAGCATGGCCTGGCTCTGCTGCGCGCCCTCAAACCCCGCCGGAAAGGGCCGCTGCAACTGATGACCCACTGCAACGCCGGCTGGCTGGCCACCGCCGACTGGGGCACCGCCCTGGCCCCCATCTACGCCGCCTTCGACGCCGGGCTGCCAGTCCACGTCTGGGTTTCCGAGACCCGGCCCCGCAACCAGGGCCTGCTCACTGCCTGGGAACTGATGCAGCACGGCGTCTCCCATACCCTCATCGCCGACAACGCCGCCGGCCTCCTCATGGGGGAAGGCCGGGTCGACGCCGTCCTCGTCGGCGCCGACCGCATCGCCGCCAACGGCGACGTCGCCAACAAGGTCGGCACTTACCTCAAAGCCCTGGCCTCCTGCGACAACGGCCTCCCCTTCTACGTCGCCGCCCCCGGCTCGACCCTCGACTTCGCCTGCCCCGACGGCCGAGCCATTCCCATCGAGGAGCGCGAGGGCGACGAATTCCGCCTGGTCCGCGGCCTCGACCACCGCGGCACCCCCTCGGCGCTCCGCCAGCTGCCGGAAGAGGAGGCCGTCGGCAACCCGGCCTTCGACGTCACCCCGGCCCGGCTGGTCACCGCCCTCATCACCGAGCGGGGCGTCGGCGCCGCCAGCGCCGCCGGACTGGCCGCCCTCTACCCGGAAGCGGACCGCTGCAACAAAGACTTGCCCCCGTCGAGCGGCGCGGTGCGAAACGCCGGAGGTGCCCAGTGAGCGCCCCCACCCGGCCGCCCGCAGGGGGCGCTCATCCTCCCGCGGGGAGGATGTCGCGCCGCGACAGGAGGGTAGTCCAGTGACCGACCCGCGTGCCCAACTCATCGCCACCGCCCAGGCCATGACCGTCGCCGGACTCAACCAAGGCACCGCCGGCAACCTCAGTGTGCGGAGTGGCGACGGCTTCTTCATCACCCCCACCGGCATGGCCTACGGGCGCCTGATCCCCGACGACATTCCCTTCGTCAACCTCGACGGCAGCTGGGAAGGCGAACGCAAGCCCTCCTCCGAATGGCGTTTCCACCGGGATCTCTACGCCGCCCGCCCGCAGGCCGGCGCCGTGCTCCACGCCCACTCCCCCTACGCCACCAGCCTGGCCTGCCTGCGCCGGGACATCCCGCCCTTCCACTACATGATCGCCCGCTTCGGCGGCGACACCGTGCGCTGCGCCGCCTACGCCACCTTCGGCAGCCAGGAGTTGTCGGATGCCGCCCTGGCCGCGATGGCCGACCGCAACGCCTGCCTGCTGGCCAACCACGGCCTGCTGCTCCACGGCCGCGACCTCGACCAGGCCCTGGCCCTGGGCATCGAGTTGGAAGAACTCTGCGGCCAGTACTGGCGGGCCTGCCAGTTGGGTGAACCGGTGCTGCTTTCGGGGGAGGAAATGGCGGTGGTGCTGAAAAAGTTCCAGAGTTACGGGCAACAGGGCTAAGGCCTACCGCCACCGCATTACTCCCGGCGGGATGGTATATACTTGATATATTCCAATTTTCAGGAAAACCTATCATGCAAACCGCCAAGCTTTTCCAGAATGGCCGCAGCCAGGCTGTCCGGCTGCCCAAGGCCTTTCGCTTCGAGGGCGTCAGCGAGGTCGTGATCGAGAAGGATGGCGACAAGGTGATCCTCACCCCAGGAAAACGCGCCTCCATCGAACAGATGATCGCCGCCCTCGACGAATTCGAAGCCTTTCCCGACCGGCAACAGCCCGCTGCCCCGGATCAGCGCGAGGCCTGGTGACCATGCGCTACATGCTGGATACCAATATCTGCATCTACGCCATCAAGAATCGGCCGGCCAGCGTCATCGCCGCCCTGCGCGCCCACGAATCCGCCGGCATTGGCATCTCCGCCATCAGCGTCGGGGAACTGTATTTCGGCGTCAAAAAAAGCGGCTCCGCGAAAAACCTCCTGGCCCTGCAGCACTTCCTGCAGCCGCTGGAAATCGCCGACTTCGACCGGGCAGCCGCCGAGACCTATGGGGAAATTCGGCAGCAACTCGAAGCCGCCGGCACCCCCATCGGGCCCCTGGATACCCAGATTGCCGCCCATGCCGCGTCCCTGGGCGTCACGCTAGTCAGCAACAATATGTGGGAGTTCCAACGGGTGGCGGGGTTGCGGCTGGAGAACTGGGCCTGAACCGTTTCCGCTCACCAGCCCCGACCACAGCCCATTCAATGGACATAGGCGAAGCCAATACGTATGCTATTGGCGTCAGAAATACGATATCCAAATTTCTGCTTTAGTCGAAAGGAGCCGCGCCATGATCCACAAAGGGAGCTGCCACTGCGGCCAGGTGGCTTTCGAGGTCGAGGGCGAACCGACCCAGGTGATGGACTGCAACTGCTCGATCTGCGCCCGCAAGGGAGCGCTGCTCTGGTTCGTCCCCCGCGACCGGCTACGCCTGCTCACCCCGCAAGCCAACCTCGCCACCTACACCTTCGGCAAGGGCGCCATCCAACACCGCTTCTGTCCAAAATGCGGCATCCACCCCTTCGGCGAGGGAACCGACCCATCGGGCAAGCGGATGGCGGCGATCAACGTGCGCTGCCTGGAGGATTTCGATTTTTCCGGGTTGCCGGTAAAGCACTTCGATGGGCGCTCTCTCTGACTTCCGGAAATCCGGGAATGGAAGACTTGACCCCGCCTTCGTACCCACCCCCCGCTTTCCGGGGCAGACTTTTCCATATTCTCCACAAACCCGCGCCCACCAGTGGGGCCGGCCGCTATGTTAATTACTTTCTGACGGCCATCATCCTAGCCAACTGCGCAGCAGTGGCCCTGGAAACGGTACCGTCGGTAATACTTGGGCGCGAAGTCGCCTTCTTCTGGTTAGAAGCGGTTTCTACCAGCATTTTCGTCATCGAGTACCTGGCCCGCATCTGGGTGTGCGTCGAACAAACACGCTTTGCCCGGCCAATCACAGGGCGAATTCGCTATGCCTTTCAACCGTTGCCGATGCTGGACTTCATCGTCATCGCCACCTACTTGGCGCCCGTCGATCTCCGCTTTCTCCGCATCTTCCGACTGACCCGTCTGCTGCGGGTTCTAAACCTCGAAGCTTTCGACCGCTCGCTGCAATCGATCTATCACGCGATTGGCCGGCGTAAGCACCTTCTCGTCGTCTCCGCGGCGGCCATGCTGACTGTGGCCTACTGCTTCGCGGCGCTTCTCTACATGGTGGAGCATCCGGTTCAGCCCGACCGGTTCAGCAGCATTCCGGAGACCCTTTGGTGGGCGGTGGTGACCCTGACCACCATTGGGTATGGGGACATGACCCCTTTAACCAGCCTGGGCAAGGTTCTTTCCGGGGCCATCGTTCTGGTCGGCATCGGCGTCTTTGCTTTGCCCTCGGCGATCGTGACCGCTTCCATTCTCGAAGCCGGTGCAGACAAGCGAACCCTTTGCCCCCATTGTGGCCAGCACCTCGATGGTGAAAGGTAAGGCAGCCAAAAGGGCCTGATTGGTTTCCTATTCCCGCCTATCATGGCTGCAAGCCTAGACCGCCCCCGGCAACCGCTTCGGTACCGCCTTCTCCTCTCCGCCCGGCAGCCGCAGGAAGGGCATGCGCCCGGTGCTGTCGAAGGGAACGCTGCCGTGGCCGGCGATCTGTAAGCCAAAGGGGCCAGGTTGATTTCCTGTTCCCACGCGAAACGGCCAACCATTGGGACTCGAATTCAGTGCTATATTAAGCACTGTTTTTCAACCCAAGAGGTCGCCATGCACCAACTTCTCGCCCGTACCTCGGTCAGCATCACCGAACTCAAGCGCAGCCCCAGCGCCGTGCTGGAGCAGGCCGGCGGGGAGCCGGTGGCGGTGCTCAATCACAACCGGCCGGCGGCCTACCTGCTTTCTGCCGCCACTTACGAAGCCATGCTGGACCGGCTCGACGACCTCGACCTGGCCGAGATCATCAAGTCCCGCCGCGACGAAGCCGCCGTCGAAATCAACCCAGATGACCTATAAGCTTGCCTTCAAGGCAAGTGCCCTGCGGGAATGGCAGGGGCTGGACGGTTCGATCCGCGGGCAGTTCAAGAAAGTCCTACTCCGCCGGCTCGAAGCTCCCCGCGTCGATGCGGCCGCCCTCAGCGGCATGCCCAATTGCTACAAAATCAAGCTCAAGGCCCTGGGTTATCGGCTGGTGTATGAAGTCGTCGACCAGACCGTGACCGTCACCGTGATTGCGGTGGACAAGCGGGAGCGCGGCGAGGTTTATGATTCGGCCCGGAATCGCCGGGAAAAGTAGTGGGGCGCCCCTACATCATGGCCGCAAGCCTATACCGCCCCCGGCAAGCGCTTCGGCGCTGACTTGTCCTCGCCGCCCGGCAGCCGCAGGAAGGGCATCCGCCCGGTGCTGTCGAAGGGCACGCTGCCGTGGCCGGCGATCTGCAGCTGGCCCTTGATGCGGTAGTCGAGGCCGCCGCCCTCGCCTTTCTGGAGTTCGCCGAAGCGGCGCAGGAAGTTGGCGAGGTTGCTGCTGGCCTTGACTTCCAGAATGCCTTCGCCGAGGCGGGGGATGGTCACCGGCTGGCTGGAGACGCCGGTGGCGAAGGGCTGGCCGCCGACTTCGACGGCGAAGCTGACGCTGTCGACGGGGATATCGATGTCGTTGGGGTTGTGCACCCGCAACTGAAGGCGAAAACGCTGCTCGAAGAGGCCGATGGATTCGATGTCGAGGCCGGCCAGGGCGACGCTTGGCGAGCGGTAGGTCGGCACGCAGGCGGCCACCACGAGGGCGGCCGACAATGCGATCAGGCGGCGCATGGCCCCTCGCCCGAGCGCTCCAGCACCCGCAGGAGCGAGGCCGTATCGTCCTTGCCCCAACCGCAGGCCATCAGGGCGTTGAGCTGCTGCCCGACCTGGGCGGCCAGGGGTAGCGGTACGCCGGCCTTCCGGGCGGCTTCGAGGAGGATGGCAAAATCCTTGTGGTGAAGCCGGGCCTCGATGCCGGCGGCGAAGTCGCGGCGCACCATGCGCTCGCCCATGATCTCCAGCACCCGGCTGGCGGCGGAACCGCCGGCCAGGGCCTCTTTCACCTTGGCGCAATCGACGCCGGAGGCCGCGGCCAGGCGTAGCGCCTCGGCGGCGGCCTGGATGGCGGCGACCATAATCATCTGGTTGCAGGCCTTGGCCACCTGGCCGGCCCCGCTTTCGCCGACGTGGACGATGCGCCGGCCGAGGCATTCGAGGAGCGGCCGCACCCGTTCCAGCACCGCGGCGTCGCCCCCGGCCATGATGGCGAGGGTGGCGTCGATGGCCCCCTGGGCTCCGCCGGAGACCGGGGCGTCGACCATGGCGATGCCTTTGGCGGCCAGGGTGACGGCAATGCGCCGGGCGACATCGGGGGCGATGGTCGAACAATCGACCAGCACCGAACCGGGGGCCATGCCCTCGCCCAGCCCGTCCGTCCCGAGGGCGACGGCCTCGACGTCGGCACTGGCGGTGATGACGGTAAACACCACCGCGCAGCGCCGCCCCAGCTCGGCCGGCGTGGCGCACACGGCCGCCCCGGCCGCCGCCAGAGGCGCCGCGGTTTGCGGCCGCCGCGCCCAAACCGCCAGTTCATGCCCCGCCTTGAGGAGGTGGAGCGCCATCGGGCGCCCCATGACGCCAAGGCCGATGAAGCCAACTTTCATTTTGCACCCCTCGACGCAGAGTCCCGGAAGTACCGAAATCGGCAAGGATTCACGACAGTAACCGCAGCGACCGGGGCGCCCCGAGCGAGGGCAGGCACGCGGGGAGAATTCTCAAGTCTTCGCCGTGCCTCTGCGCCTCTGCACTTCTGCGTTTCAAGGGGCGTTGCCGACCCCATCTCGAGCCTCCTGCCCGGAAAGCCGCTCCAGCAACTTCAGGACGGCGATGGAATCCTCCTCGCCCAGTCCCGAGCCGACCATGGCGTTGAACATCTGGGCGGTGGCGGCCGAACCCGGGAGGCAGAGGCCGAGCTGATGGGCGGTCTGCATGACGATGTTCAAGTCCTTTTCGTGCATCCAGCTCTTGAAACCGGGCTTGAAATTGCGGTCGAGCATGCGCTGGCCGTGGTTTTCCAGGATTCTCGAATAGGCGAAGCCGCCCAGCAGGGCTTCTCGCACCTTGGCCGGGTCGACGCCGTTCTTGCTGGCGAAGGCGAAGGCCTCGGCCACCGCCAGGACGCCCATGCCGGTGACGATCTGGTTGGCCGCCTTGGCCACCTGGCCGGCGCCGGAGGCGCCGACGTGGACGATGTTCTTGCCCATGGCGGCGAAAGCCGGCTGGGCGGTGGCAAAGCCTGCGGCGGAGCCGCCCGCCATGATCGACAGGGTGCCGGCAATGGCGCCGACTTCGCCGCCGGAAACCGGAGCGTCGACAAAATCGACCCCCGCCGCCGCCAACCGCGTTCCGATGTCGCGGGCCGCGGCCGGGGCGATGGTGCTCATGTCCGCCGCCACCAGGCCGGGGGCGGCGCCCCGGGCGACGCCGGCCTCGCCGAGCATCACTTCGGCGACGTCGGGGGCGTCGGCCACCATGGAGATGACCAGATCCGCGTCCCGGGCGGCTTCGGCCGGGCTGCCGGCCTCCTTGGCCCCGGCCTGGAGAAGCGGTTGGCGGGATTCGGGGCGGCGCGCCCAGACGGTGACGGCGTGGCCGGCCTTGAGGAGATTGAGGGCCATCGGGCGTCCCATGATGCCCAGGCCGATGAAAGCGATACGCATGAAACAACTCCGGGTAAGCGATTCCCGAAGTTTACGCCGATTGGCAGAACTTGGCGGCCTCGGGGGCGGCGACCGGGCGCTGCAGAAGAAAACCCTGAATGGAATCGCAGCCGTGCCGGCACAGGAATTCGAGCTGCCCCGGCGTTTCCACGCCTTCGGCCACCACCGAAAGCCCGAGGGAATGGGCCAGGGCGATGACCGCCGTGGCGATCGCCGCATCTGAACTATCGACCTCGATGTCCATGACGAAGGAGCGGTCGATCTTGAGGCGGTCGATGGGAAAGCGCTTGAGGTAGGCGAGGGAGGAATAACCCGTGCCGAAATCGTCGATGGCCAGGCCGACCCCCAGGGCTTTGAGTTCGTTGAGGATGGAAACGGCGTTTTCGGCCGAATCCATCACCGTGCCTTCGGTGATTTCGAGTTCCAGGCAGGCCGGGGGCAAGCCGGCCTCCCCCAGGATCATCGCCACCAGGGCGGGGAAATGGCGTTGGCGGAACTGCTGCGGCGAAATATTCACCGACACGCGGCGGAACGGGACGCCGGCCGCCAGCCAGGCGCGGGCCTGGCGGCAGGGCTCCCGCAGCACCCATTCGCCGATCTGGGTAATCAGTCCGATCTCTTCCGCCACGGGGATGAATTCCCCCGGCGGCACCGGCGGCAACCCAACGGGCTGCCAGCGGATGAGCGCTTCGAAGCCATCGGTGCGTCCGGCCGTCACATCGACCTGGGGCTGATAGTGCAGGACGAATTCGGTGCGCCCCGCCACGGCGGCCCGCAAGCGGGATTCGAGTTGCAGGCGCTGGACCGCCGCCGCGTTCATTTCGGCGGCGTAAAACTGGTAATTGTTCCGCCCCAGGCTTTTGGCGTGGTACATCGCCGTATCGGCGTTTTTCATCAGGGTGTCGATGTCGCCACCGTCCTCCGGAAAAACGCAGATGCCGATGGACGGCGAGGTGTGCAGCTCGTGGCAATCGAAGACGAAGGGCTGGCTGACCTTTTCGATAATCTTCTGCGCCACGGTCGCGGCATCGCCCGGCAACTGGCCGCGCTCGATGACCATGACGAATTCGTCGCCGCCGATCCGGGCGACGATGTCCGATTCGCGCACGGCGCTGCGGATACGGCGGGCCACTTCGCACAGGAGGAGGTCGCCGATGTGGTGGCCGAGGGTATCGTTGATGCGCTTGAAATTGTCGAGGTCGATGAACATCACGCCCAGCCTGGCGTTCTCCCGCCGCGCCTGGGACAGGGCATGGTCGAGGTGGAGGCTTAGGGTGAGCCGGTTGGGCAGGCCGGTAAGGGCGTCGTGGTGGGCGAGGAAACGCACCCGCTCTTCCGTGGCCTTTCTTTCCGTGATGTCCGAGAAAATGGCGACGTGGTGGGTGACTTTGCCTTTTTCATCGCGGATCACGTCGATGCGCAGCCATTTCGGGTAGATACTGCCGTCCTTGCGCTTGTCCCAGATTTCGCCGGCCCAGTGGCCGTCGGCCTTGAGGGCTGCCCACATGGAATCGAAGAAAGCCCGGTCGTGACGCCCGGAACCCATGAAACGGGGATCGCGCCCGCGCACTTCGCCTTCGCTGTAGCCGGTGATCGCCTGGAAGGCGGCGTTGGCCGAAACGATGCGGTTGTCGGCGTCGGTAATCATGATCGCTTCGGAATTGACCTCGAAGACCTTTTTCGCCAGGAGCAGTTGGGCTTCGGCAGCGTGCTGCTCGGTCAGATCCTCGACGATCCATACCGACCCGGCCTGGGGCCGGGCCGGATCGAAGGCGCGGCCGGCCAGGCGGCCCCAGAAGCGGCTGCCGTCCCGGCGCTGCAACTCCAGGTCGCGCGTCGCCTCGCGGCCGGCGGCCAGGTCGGCATAGACGTCGTCGCCGACGAAGCGCCAGACCTCGTCGCTGGGGTACCAGACGCGGGTCGAAAGACCGAACATTTCCCCCGGGCCGAAGCCGAACAGTTCCTCCAGGCGAGTGTTGCAGCGGTGTACGCGGCGGTCGCGCAGGAGGGCGATGCCGAAGACCGCCGTGTTGAGGATGCCGTACATCTCCTGCATGGTCTGTTGCAGGGCGTCCTGGACGCCGCGCTCGGCGGAGATGTCCTGAAGTACCCACAGCGTCGGCTGGCCCGGGCCGGAGTCGGGCGTCCGGCGGGCGGCCAGGCGTACCCAGAGCGGGCTGCCGTCCCGCCGGCGCAGGCAGGTATCGGTCTCGAAGCGACGGCCCGCCGCCAGGCCCGGGGCGGCCGCCTGGCTGACCTGGGCATAGGCATCGGCGCTGGGAAACAGGGCGCCGGCCGGCTGGCCGAGAAGTTCTTCCACCCCATAGCCCAGCAACTCCGCGGCCCGGGAATTGACCAGCCGACAACGACCTCCGGCGGTAAGCACCATGCCTACCGCCGCCGTCTCGAACCACGTTTCCCATCCCGCCAGCCAGTCAGCACCGGTCATTGCGCCGGCGCCGCCCGCTGTTGTCGCGGGTTCGTCTATCGCCATCAACGCTGCATCTCCTTTGGATTTGGCCGAGAGGCTGCGCCTGGTGCGTCGCAAAGTCAAGCGATCAAGTCAACACAGGGTCGGATAAAGGACTGTTTTCATGAATATTCCAACCATCGCCGTAGTCAGGATGGATGCTTGCCTCAGGTGCCGCAGCTGGGCCCCGACTCCCGCTTGGCGCCAAGTTTCAGGAGCAGCCGCTCGGGTGGGCAAAAGCCGGTAAATCCGCTTTGCAGCAGATTGAGGCCGACAAAGGCGGTAAACGCCAGGAACCATTTGGAAATGAAGATCGGGCTGCCCTCGACCCCGAGGGCAAGGGAGAGCAGGACGAAACTGCCGGCCATGATGCGGATGATGCGTTCGACGGTCATTGGAAAAACTCCTTGCGAAAGGCGGTGTAATAGAGCACCGGGATGACCACCAGGGTGAGCAGGGTGGACACCAGGATGCCGAAGATCAGGCTGATGGCCAGCCCGTTGAAGATCGGGTCGTCGAGGATGAACAGGGCGCCGAGCATGGCCGCCAGGGCGGTGAGGGCAATGGGCTTGGCGCGCACCGCCGCCGAGCGCACGACGGCCTCGCGGAACGCCATGCCGGCGGCGGCCTGCTCGCGGATGAAATCGACGAGCAGGATGGAGTTGCGGACGATGATGCCGGCCAGGGCGATCATGCCGATCATCGAGGTGGCGGTGAATTGCGAACCGAGGAGGGCATGGCCGGGCATGACGCCGATGATGGTGAGGGGGATGGGCGCCATGATGACGAGGGGCACTAGGTAGCTACCGAAATGGGCCACCACCAGGAGATAGATGAGAACGAGCCCGACGGCGTAGGCGATGCCCATGTCGCGGAAAGTCTCGTAGGTGACCTGCCATTCGCCGTCCCATTTGACGGTAAAGCCGGCGTAGGGGTCGGCCGGCGCCTCGATGAAGCGTTCGCCCAGGAACCCGCCCGCCTCGAGCGCCATGCCCCGGATGCGGGAGCGCACGTCGAACATGCCGTAGAGGGGCGAATCGAGCTTGCCCCCCATGTCGCCGACGACGTACACCACGGGCAGCAGATCCTTGTGGAAAATGGCTTTTTCGCGGGGCCGATCGCGGATTTCGACCAGTTCCGAAACGGGCACCAGCTTGCCGTCGCGGGAGCGCACCCGGAGCTTCAGGAGGGCGTCGAGGTTGGACTGTTTCTCGGCCGGCAGGGTGAGTCGCACCGGCACTTCGAACTTGGCGTCGGTATTGTGCACCGGCGTCACGTCCTGGCCCGCCAGCCCCAGGCCTACCACTTCGACGATGTCGCTTTGGGCGATTCCCAGCAGGGCGGCCTTGCTTTGCAGAACGTGCAGGACGGTCTTCTTGGCGTCGGCTTCGACGTAGTCGTCGACGCCGACGACGTCCGGCGTCTGTTCGAAGGCCGCCCGCACCACCCTGGCGACGGCGATCTGGCCGCCGTAGTCGGGGCCATAGATTTCGGCGACGATGGGCGAAAGCACCGGCGGCCCGGGGGGCACCTCGACGACCTTGGCGTTGCCGCCGTGCCGCCGGCCGATGGCCTCGACCTGCGACCGCACGGCGGTGGCGATCTCGTGGCTGCTGCGGGAACGCCGGTGCTTGTCGGCGAGGTTGACCTGGAGGTCGCCCCGCTCGGGCAGCGCCCGCAGGTAGTACTGGCGGACCAGACCGTTGAAGTTGATGGGGCTGGCCGTGCCGGCGTAGGCCTGGTAGTTGCTCACCTCATCGACCTCGGCCAGGGCAGTGCCGATTTCCTGCAGCACTCGGGCCGTCTCCTCCACCGGCGTCCCCACCGGCATGTCGAGAACGACCTGGAATTCGCTCTTGTTGTCCAGGGGCAGCATTTTCAGCACCACCAACTGGAAATAGGCCAGGGACACCGAGCCGACGATCAGGAGGACGACCGCGACACCCAGCTTGAGACGGGCCGCCCCCCCTTTGACCTCGTCCAGAAAGGGGGCGAGGAGCCGGCGGAAACCGGCGTCGAGGCGGGCGTCGAGCCGCGACGGGGCGGCCGGACCGGGGGTCTTGCCGCCCAGGAGGCGGCCGGCCATCCAGGGCGTCACGACGAAGGCGACGGCCAGGGAAATGGCCATGCCCATCGACGAATTGATCGGAATCGGGCTCATGTACGGCCCCATCAGACCGCTGACGAAGGCCATCGGCAGCAGCGCGGCGATCACCGTCAGGGTGGCGAGGATGTTGGGTCCGCCGACCTCGTCCACCGCCGCCGGGATGATTTCAGTGAGCGGCCGGCCGGGGTGCAGGACATGCCAGCGGTGGATGTTTTCCACCACCACGATGGCGTCGTCCACCAGGATGCCGATGGAGAAGATGAGGGCGAAGAGCGACACCCGGTTGAGGGTGAAGCCCCAGGCCCAGGAGGCGAAGAGGGTGGCGGCCAGGGTAAGAGTGACGGCGACGCCGACGATCAGGGCCTCCCGCCGGCCGAGGGCGAAGAAGACGAGAAGCACGACGAAGGCGGTGGCGAAGACGAGCTTGCCGATGAGTTTTTTTGCCTTGTCGGTGGCGGTCTCGCCGTAGTTGCGGGTAACCGTGACCTCGATCCCGGCGGGAATCACCGTACCCCGGCTCGCCTCGACCCGCCTGATGACGGCTTCGGCCACGTCGGCCGCGTTGACCCCGGGCTGCTTGGACAACTGCAGGGTCACCGCGGCAAACTCGCCGCCCTTGCTGCCGAACCAGACGTAGCGCCGGGGCTGGTCCGGCCCGTCCTCGATGCGGGCGACGTCGTTCATGAATACGGGGCGGCCGTCCCGCACCGCCACCACCAGTTGCTTCACGTCCGCCGCCGATTCGAGGTAGGTGCCGGTCTGTACCAGCACCTCGCGATTCTCCGCCACCAGGCTGCCCGAGGACTGCAGGGCGTTGGAGACCTTGAGCGCCGCCGCCAGATCCTGGGGGGTGACGGCGTAGGCGTTCATGCGCTCGCTGTCCATCTGCACCCGGATGACGTGGTCCGGTCCGCCCAGGGTGGAGACGTCGCGGCTGCCCTTGAGGCGCTTCAACTCGATCTCCATGGCTCGCGCCACCTGCTGCAGGTCGAAGGCCGACCGGTCGGGGTCGCGGGTCCAGAAGGTGAGCGCGACGATGGGCACATCGTCGATGCCCTTGGGCTTGATGACCGGCTCGGCGACGCCCAGATTGGGGGGCAACCAGTCGCGGTGGGAATGGACCGTGTCGTAGAGGCGTAGGACCGCGTCGTTGTAATGGACGCCCACCTCGAACTGTACGGTAATCACCGCCATGCCCGGCCGGGACACGGAATAGACGTGCTCGACCCCGTGCATCCGCGACAGCACCTGCTCGGCCGGACGCGCCACCAGATTCTCCACGTCCTTGGCCGAAGCGCCGGGAAAGGCGACGAAGACGTCGGCCATGGTGACGTCGATCTGGGGTTCCTCCTCCCGGGGCGTCACCAGGGTGGCGAAGACGCCGAGCAGAAACGCCACCAGCGCCAGCAGCGGCGTCATGCGGGAGGTCAGGAAGAGGCGGGCGATGCGGCCGGAAATTCCCATCGCGCTTCAGTTGCCTTTCAATTTGAGGATCCCCAGGGCGTCCATAACCAGCTTTTCGTACACGGTTTCGCTGGTACCCCGCTTGAGCTTGTGCAGGAAATATTTTTCGAAGCCGACTTTGGCCAGATGCACCCATTTGCCCTCGGCGAACCAGTTCACGTTGCGCGGCGGGATCTGCGGCAAGGCCACGAAGGCGGCTCCGGTATCGCCGAAGTCGGCGAGGCAGACGGCGTTCCAGGTGGCTTTCTCGGTGGGTTCCCGGCCGTTGAGGACGGCCCGGATGTTCTTGGCGGTGGCGGTCACCATCGACTCGATCATGTAGCCGGTCTTGGGCGTGCCCGTCGGGATGGGGGTCGCCTCCACCGGGGGAATGGCGACGCAGACGCCGATGGCGTAGATGTTGGGGTAGCGGGGATTGCGCTGATGGGCGTCGATGGGGATGAAGCCCCGGGGATTGGTCAGCCCGTCGATGCCGAACACCGCGTCGACGCCCTTGAAGGCGGGCAGCAGCATCGAGTACTTGAAGGGCAGCTCGTGCTCCTTCCTGGGCTTGCCGTCCTCGTCGTGCTCGGTGACGAACATCCTGCCGGCTTCGACCCGGGTCACCTTGGCGTTGCAGATCCATTTGATGTGCTTGTTGCGGAAGATCGACTCCATCAGCCCCTTGGAATCGCCGACGCCCCCCAGGCCGAGGTGGCCGATATAGGGTTCGGAGGTGACGAAGGTCATGGGCACCCGATCGCGGATTTTGCGCCGCCGCAGGTCGGTTTCCATAATCATGGTAAATTCGTAGGCGGGGCCGAAACACGAGGCGCCCTGCACCGCCCCGGCGACGATCGGCCCGGGGTCGTCGACGAACTTACGCCAGGCCTTCTCCGCCGCCACGGCGTGGTCCACATGGCAGATCGACTGGGTATGGCCCTGGGGACCGAGGCCCTCGATTTCGTCGAAGGCCAGCTTGGGGCCGGTGGACAGGATGAGAAAGTCGTAGTCGAGAAAACTGCCGTCGTCGAGTTCGAGCCGGTTCTCGTCGGGCCGGACCCGCTTGACCCCGACGGGGACGAAGCCGATCTTGCGTTTTTCCAGCAGCGGCCCGGCGTCGAGCTCGATTTCGTCGCGCTTGCGCCAATCGACGGCGACCCACGGGTTGGAAGGAACGAAGTG
Source organism: Azonexaceae bacterium (assembly GCA_009469675.1). Taxonomy (GTDB): domain Bacteria; phylum Pseudomonadota; class Gammaproteobacteria; order Burkholderiales; family Rhodocyclaceae; genus SSSZ01. The sequence goes on from SSSZ01000061.1 coordinate 47,235, forward strand.
GAATTTCGGGTTGTTGGAAACGACGGTGACGCGGTCCTCCGGGCGGGCGTTTTCCCGCATCTCGAAAGCCATGCTCATGCCGCCCAGACCGCTGCCGACAATAACGACGTGTGCCATACCGATATCTCCGGAAGTGTGTGGATAAACTGCGGCTTCTACCGCTGGGCCGCTTATTGTCCGTTTTGCCGCAGGGCGATGCTGGCCCGCCGGGGGTCGAGCACCACCTTCTCGCCGGTCGTCAGGCCGGCCAGGACTTCGATTTCGCCGCTCCCCACGGTCTCGCCCAAACGGAGCTGGCGCAGCGACAGCCGGCCGTCGGCGGCCTGGACGTAGACCGCCGCCACCTCGCCCCGGCGCACCACGGCCCCGGCCGGAACGGTCAACTTGACGGCCTGGCCGACGACGAAATGAACGCGGGCGAAGAGCCCCGGCGTGACCTCCGCCAGCGGCGGCAAACCGACCCGGACCTGGGAAACGTGCGTGGAGGCGTCGGCCGTCGGCAGCAACTGCACGCTGCTGCCCTCTACCCAGCGGCCGAGTTCCGGAAACTCCACGGTCGCCGCCTTGACGCTGCGCAGGGCGGCCAGCCGATACTGCGGCACCGGGGCGCTGACCCGCAGGCCGCCCGGTTCGTAAATGGTCAGAAGCGGCCGGCCGGGGGCCGCCATCTCGCCCAGTTCGGCGTGGCGGCGGGCCACCACGCCGCTGATCGGCGCCACGATGGTGGCGTGGCTCTGGTTGGCCCCGGCGGCACTGCGCTGGGCGGCAGCGGCGTCGAAATCGGCTTTGGCCTTGTCGATGGCCGCCGGGCTGACGAATTTCTGCTGCCTCAGGCTCACCGCCCGCTCGTAGGCCAGCTTGGCGTTGACATAGAGGGCTTCGGCGGCGCGGGCCGCCTCCGCCGCCTCGCGGGCGTCGAGACGCATGAGGAGTTCGCCCTTTTTCACCGCCTGCCCGGCGTCGACCCGCACCTCGACGATGCGGCCCGCCACCTGGGCCGCCACCGTGGCCTGCTGCACGGCCTCGACCACCGCCTCCACGGGAAAGGTGACGGCGACGCGGTGGGGGGCGACCGCCGCCACCGGCAAACTGTCTCCCGCCAGGGCGGGCCAGGCAGCGACGAGAAGGGCGAGCCTTATATTCGTTAGCATGAATATAAGCATACTCTGATATTTGTGGCGGCACAAGCCGTTGCCGGCAAGGTATTGGCATTGTCGCCGCCAGGCCGCGGCAATCCCGGGAAGGCCGCCAAAATCGCCCCGGCGGGTGGGCCGCGCCACCGGAACCGGCCGGCCTTGCGTGTCCTCTTTCGCCGCGCCGCTACGCAGGGTCTGCTCTCCCCCGTACCGGGTTGCCCCTCAGCCTGCCTGCCAGATATTGCGGCAGCGCGTCTCCCGGACGCGCCAGGCGCAAAGCGCCCCGAACCAGGCGGCGCCGGCGACGAGGAGCAAGCCGTAGCGGAAGTCTTCCGGCGAATAGACCCGGGCGCCGTTGGCCAGGGCGCCTTGCCAGCGCTGGTCCATGACCCAGCCGACCAGGGGCTGGAGGATGGCGCCGGCGAGAAAGCCCCCCATGTTGGCCACCGAGGTGGACATTCCCGACAGGAGCGGCGGGTTGACCTCCTTGGCGCAGGCCCAGGTCAGGGTGAAACTGGCGGTGGACAGCCCCATCACGGCAAACAGCCCGTAGCTTGCCCAGAGGGGGAGCGGGGTGCCGGAAAGCCAGACCAGCCAGACCAGGGCATAGACGTGGCTGGCCGCGAGGATGACGGGTTTACGCCGGCCCAGGCGGTCGGAAATGCCGCCGATCACCACGCAGCCGACGGCGAAGCCGGCGAAATAGAGGGAAAGATGAGCCGAGGCGACGGCCCGCGACAGCCCGTGGACCTGGGTCAAGTAGGGCATCGCCCAGAGACCGCCAAAGGTGAAGAAGCTGCCGGCGAGGCCCAGGTTGACCAGGGTGGCCGGCCAGGTGGCGGGGTTCCTGAGCACGGTCAGGAGGCCGCCGATGACCACGGTGCGGTCGAAGCGCGGGCGGCCCGCGGCGGCGCCCGGCTCGCCGGGCGGCCGGTCGCGTACCAGGAGCCAGCACGCGCCGCCGAGCACCAGGGAAATCACCCCAACGCCGATGAAAACGCCGCGCCAGCCGGTGGCCTGGGCCAGGCCGGAAAGCGGCGCCCCGGCCAGCACCGAGCCGAGATTGCCGATCAGCATGGCGCCACCGACCAGGGTGGCGAAGCGGCTTTCCTCGAACCAGACGGCGATGATCTTGAGCATGGCGATGAAGGTCACCGACACCCCGAGGCCCACCAGGGTCCGTCCGATGAGGGCCATCTCGAGGCTGGGCGCCAGGCCGAACAGCAGGCTGCCGGCCCCGCCGACGGCGCCGCCGAGCAAGAGGATGCGGCGCGGCCCCAGGGTATCGACCAGGATGCCGGTGGGGATCTGCATCACCGTGTAGACATAGAAATAAGTCGCGGCGAGCACCCCCAGGGAGGCGGCGGAAGTCTGAAAGGCGGCGGCCAGATCCTGGGCGATGCCGGCCGGAGCGAAGCGCTGAAAAAAGGAAAGGACGTAGGCGGCGGCGACGATGCCGAGGGCGAACCAGCGCCCCCGTTGTTGTTCTCGGCTGAGGGAAGGCATGTTTTTGTTTTTCCGTTGTGGCCCGCCAGTATAGCGGCGCTCAGGGGCGCCGGGCGAGGAGCCTGGTCAGGATGGGGGGCGTCACCAGGGTGGTGACGATGACCATGATGACGACCACCGAAAACAGGGCTTCGTCCACCACCCCGAGTTGTTTGCCGACGGTGGCGAAAATGAGCCCGACCTCGCCCCGCGGCACCATGCCCCAGCCGACGATCCACGGGCTGTTGCCGCGCCCCGCCGCAAGCCCGGCCGCCAGCTTGCCGGCGACGGCCGCCAGGGTGACGCCGAAGGCGATGGCGACGATGGCCGGATCGGCAAGGGAACGCAGGTCGACCTGCATGCCGGTGAGGACGAAAAAAACAGGAACGAAAAAGTAGCCGATCGGCTCGATCATGTGCTCGTGCTGGTGGCTCGCCTGGCGCTCCAGGACGCGGCGGATGTCGGCGACGAGGGTGCTGCGCCCGGAGGCGGGCAGGAGCGGCTCGATTTCCTGCACCACCCGGGGGGTGGCGAAATCCCGAAGGAAAATCGGTTCGAAGAGAAGGCCGGCGGCGAAGGCGCCGATGATCGGCGCCAGCCCGATGGCGTGGGCGGCCCAGGCGAGCAGCAGGCCGCTGCCGAGAACCAGGGCGAAAAGCATCGACGGGCCACTGTCCAGGCTGGCCAGCCGGCCGGCCAGCCGGGCCGCGAGAAAGCGGCCGGCGGCGATGGACCCGCCAAGGAAGAGCACCGCTTCGGCGATGATCGTCCCGACCTGCCCGGCGCTGACGCTGCCCACCTGGACGAGGCTGGAAACCACCGCAAGGATGACCAGGCCGAGGACGTCGTCGATGACCGCCGCCCCCAGGACGATCTGCGCCTCGGTCGTGCCGAGACGGCCGAGATCGCGAAAGACCCGGCCGGTGATGCCCACCGAGGTGGCAGCCAGGGTGGCGCCAAGGAAAAGGTAGGCGTGGCTCGACAAGCCGGGCAGCAGCGCCGGCCCGACGACGAAGGCGCCGAGGGCAAAAGGCGCCGCGATGCCGACGCTGCCGACGAGAAAAGCCCGGGGACCGACCCGCACCAGGTCGCCGAGCCGGGTCTCCAGGCCGATCTGGAGGAGAAGGACGATGACCCCGAGTTCGGCGATGAAGGCGATGATGGGATCCCGGGCGATGGAGCCGAAAGTGTGGAATCCGGCCAGGCCGAGATTGCCGAGGACGACGCCAAGGAGGAGTTCCCCGAGCACGGCGGGAAAACCGAGACGCTGGGCGAAGGGGGAAAAGAGCCGGGCCGCCATGAGGATAAGGGCGAGCCAGAGAAGGTTTTCGCCGACCACGCTGGAACCCGCCGCCAGCGCCGGGGCGGCGGCAAGGGCGCAACCCGTCAGGACGGCGAGGCGGAGCGCGGGCGACATGAGCAATGGACCGGCGATCAGGCCCGCAGGTTCAGCCAGGGAAGGAAATCGTCCCCCGGCATGGGGCGGGCGAAGAAGTAACCCTGGGCTTCGTCGCAGTGCAGGACGCGCAGGTAGTCGAGGAGCCGCTCGTCTTCGACGCCCTCGGAAACCGTCTTGAGGTTGAGGCTGCGCGCCATCTGGATGATTGCCCGGACGATGGAGGCGGCGTCCGGGTCGGTGCTCATGTCGCGGACGAAGGACTGGTCGATCTTCAGGCGGTCGACGGCGAAACGCTTAAGATAGGCGAGGCTGGAGTAGCCGGTGCCGAAATCGTCGATGGACAACCGGATACCCAGGGCCTTCAAGCGGTGCACCGTGGCCAGGACGTGGTCGGTGTCGGAGAGCAGGAGGCTTTCGGTCAGTTCGAGTTCGAGGCAGCGAGGGTCGAGGCCGCTCCTGGCCAGGGCGCCCATCACCGTCTGCTCGATGTCGCCGCGGCGGAACTGGATGGCTGAAAGATTGACCGCCACGGTGATCTCGGGGCCGCCGGCCGCCTGCCAGGCGATGGCCTGGCGGCAGGCCTCGTTGATGACCCATTCGCCGATGGGCACGATGAGGCCGCTGTCCTCGGCGACGGGGATGAACTGGGCCGGAGAAATCAGCCCGGCCTCGGGATTCTGCCAGCGGATCAGGGCCTCGACGCCGATCACCCGGCCGCTGGCGATATCGACCTGGGGCTGGTAGTGGAGCCGGAATTCGTTGCGGGCCAGGGCGCGGCGCAGACCGTTGGCGGTCTCCAGGCGCTCGGCGGCGTTGCTGTTCATGCGCTGGTCGAAAAAACGGTAGGCGTTGCGGCCGGTTTCCTTGGCGTGGTACATGGCCGTGTCGGCCATCTTGAGCAGGGTCTCGTAATCGCTGCCGTCGCTCGGATAGACGGCGATGCCCACCGACAGCGAGATGCTCAGTTCGTGGCTCTGCACCTGGAAGGGCCGGGCCACCGCCGCCATCATCTTGTCGGCCACCTGGCTCGCCGCCTCGTCGTCCTTCATCGCCCCCAGGACGACCAGGAACTCGTCCCCGCCCTGGCGGGACAGGGTGTCGGTATCGCGGATGCAATCGCGCAGCCGCTTGGCCACCGAGCGCAGCAGGTCGTCGCCGACGGCGTGGCCGAGGGAGTCGTTGATCGCCTTGAAGCGGTCCACGTCGATGCAGAGCAGCGCCACCTTGTTGCCGGTGCGCTGGGCGTAGGCCAGGGCCAGGTCGAAGCGTTCGCGGAAGAGCAGGCGGTTGGGCAGGCCGGTGAGGGCATCGTGGTGCGACATGTATTCGATCCGCGCCTGGCTCGATTTTTTCTCGGTGATGTCGCTGAAGATGCCCAGGTAGTGGCTGACCTGGCCGCCGCCGTCGCGCACGGCGGAAACCCCCATCCAGCTCGGGAAGATTTCGCCGCTTTTCTTGCGGTTCCAGATTTCGCCGTGCCAGTAGCCCTCGCGCCCCAGCGCCTGGTGGAGCCGCTGGAAAAACTCGGCGTCGTGGCGCCCCGAAGCGAGCACGGCCGGGGTCTTGCCCACCAGTTCGGCGGCGCTGTAGCCGGTGATGTCGCAGCAGGCGCGGTTGACCTCGACGATGCGTTCGTCGGCGTCGGTAATCATGATCGCCTCGCCGCTTTCCTCGAAAACCCGGGCCGCCAGGCGCAGGCGGTCGTCGGCCTCGCGCCGGTCGGTGACGTCGAAACAGGCGCCGAGGTAACCGGCGAAGCCGCCGTCCACATCCTGGAAGGGCCGGCCGATATCGAGAATCCAGCGGTAGGCGCCATCGTGGCGGCGCAGGCGGTATTCCAGGGCGAAGGGCCGGCGCGCCTCGAAATGGGCGCGGTAGGAGGCCAGGCAGGCCGGCAGGTCGTCAGGGTGGACGCCTTCGGCCCAGCCGTCGCCCAGTTCCTCCTCCAGACGGCGGCCGGTGAACTCCAGCCAGGTCTGGTTGAAATAGTTGCACCGGGCGTCGGTTCCGGCCCGCCAGACTAGGGCCGGGAAGGATTCGAGCAAAGCCAGGTGGTAATCCCGGGAGCGCACCAGGATGGCCTCGATCTCCTTCAGGCGGCTGATATCCGAGAAGGAGGTGACGACGCCGGCAAGGCGGCCGTCGTCGAACATCGGCTCGGCGTTGACCAGAAGCCAGGCCGGGCTGCCGGTGGGCCGGCTGCACCCGAGCACCACGCCGGTCACCGGCTGGCCGCTGCGCAGAACCCGAAAAACCGGCCGCTCGTCGTTGGGGAGCGGCTGCCCGCTCTCGTCGACGATTTCCCAGGGGGCGTCGCCCGGCTCCCCGAGCAGCCCGCCCGGGCGGCCAAGAATGCGCTCGGCGGCGGCGTTGGCGAGGACGATCCGGGGCGACGGATCCCAGCAGATCACCCCATCGTTCATGGCGGCCAGCACCGAACGCTGGCGGGCTTCGCTCTGGGCCAGTTCTTGCTCGGCCCGCTTGCGCTCGGTGATGTCATTGAAGATTTCGAGCTTGCTCACCGAGCCGTCGGCATTTTCGAAGGGAATGTCGAAAAGGTCGTAGGTCCGGCCCTTGGGCGAGGTCCATTCCCAGCGCACGGTGCCGCCGGCCAGCACGGCGTCGTTCTTGCACCAGGTGCAGGCGCCGGGCAGGCCGTGGAAATAATCGTGGCAGCGCCGCCCCTCGATGGGGCCGAATTCGCTTTGCAGCACCGGATTGACGTATTCGATCTCGTGCTGCGGATTGACGATGTAGACGCCGTAGGGCAAGGCATCGAGGATGCTCTTGAGATGCTCCCGCTCGGCCTCGATGGTGCGCACTGCGGTGATGTCGGTGAGGGTCATGACGACCCCGTCCTGCCGGCCGTTTTCGTCGTGGAAGGGCAAGACCCGCAGCAGGTAGTGGGTGCCGCCGGTTTCCCGCAGTTCCCGCTCGATGCGCCGGCCGTCGCGGCGTACCGCCTCGAGGTCGGCCAGAAGTTCTTCCTGGGCGGCGAGGAGGCAGGCGATGTCGGCAACCGGCCGGCCGACGTCCTGGGGCATGAGCCGCATGAAGCGCTCGAAACCCGGGCTGAACTTGCGGATCTGCAACGCCGAATCGAGGAACAGGGTACCTACCTCGGAACTCGCCAGCAGGTTGTCGTAATCCCGGTTGAGCTGGACGAGTTCGCCGTTTTTCCCTTCGAGCTCGGCGTTGAGGCTGTAGAGATCTTCGTTGACCGACTTCAACTCCTCGTTGGTGCTCTGCAGTTCTTCGTTGGAGGCGGTGAGCTCCTCGTTGGCCAGGTCGAGGCGCTCGTTGCTCGCCTGCAATTCGATGATGGTCTGGTGCAGGCGTTCGCGCATGGCCTGCAATTCGATTTCAAGGCCGGCCGAGGCGAGTTCGGTCACCGCCGGCCGGGGTTCCGCCGCCACCTCGCCGGCCAGGGCGAAGGCGACATGGAAATGGGCCGAGTGGGAACGGTCGTCGGGAATGCAGTCGACGCTCACGGTGACCGGCCGGTCGCCGTCGGCCAGCCGCAAGGGGACGTTCTCGGCCACCGCCCGGCCGTGGGTTTCGGCCGCCCGGTGCAGGGCCAGGCCGAGGGCCGAGCGCAGGGATTCGTGGACCAGTTGCAGCACGTCCTCCTCGACGCGGCCTTCCGGTGCTTTGAGGAACATCCCCAGGTCGCCGAACCAGTGGAGCACCCGACGGTCGCCATCCACCAGCATGCCGGGAGGCAGGTGGCGCTTGAGGAGAATGTCGTAATCGCGCAGAAGTCGGCGGTCGATCACCGCGCCGCCCTCGAGGCCCGACAACATCTGCATGCCTAGGCCGCCGCCGACCGGGAAACCGGTTTGGCGCGGGCTGACCTCGCCCTGTTTGCGGTACACCCGCCAGGCCCGCTCGATCGCCTCGAACTCGCTCCCCTCCAGGCCGCCGACCGTTTCGCTTGACCCCAGGAGGAGAAGGCCCCGCGGCTTGAGGGCGAAATGGAGTTGCGACAGCACCTGGAGCTGGGCGGTGGGCTTGAGGTAGATGAGCAGGTTGCGACAGACCACCAGATCGATGCGGGTGAAGGGGGGATCGACAAGCAGGTTGTGGCGGGCGAACACGACGTTGCGCCGCAGTTCGGGCACCACCCGCCGGTTACCTTCGCCATCCACCGCCAGCCAGCGCTGGCGCAGGGCCTCCGGCAGACGGGCCATGGTTTCTGGGCCGTAGACCCCGCGGGCGGCGACGTCGAGATTCTTCTGCTGCAGGTCGGTGGCGAAGACCTTGCACTGGCCGGTGAAACCCACCAGGGCAGCGGCCTCCATGGCGAGCATGGCGAGCGTGTAGGCCTCCTCGCCGGTGGCGCAGCCCGCCGACCAGATGCGGAAATCCTGGCGCGGGCTGCGATCCCGCAGGAGATCGGGAAAGAGGGTGGTGCGCAGATACTGGAAGACCTCGGGGTCGCGGAAGAATTCCGTGACCCCGATAAGCAAATCGTCGGCCAGGGCCTCCCGTTCGCCGGCCTCGGCCAGGAAGGTATTGAGATAGGCGGGCAGGCTGTCGAGCTGGCGGATCGCGGTGCGGCGCTCGATGCGCCGGCGCAGCGTCGAAGGTTTGTAGTCGGAAAAATCGACGCCCCCATCCCGGCGCAGCGCCGCCAGAACGGAAGCGACCACGGCGGCATCTTCAGCCGATGGCGCCACCTCGTCCCACTGCTCGATCTCCCCATCGGCCGCTTGCTCCGGCCTTGTTGTTCCGGTCATGGTTCCTCCCGCTGAGCGAGAGGATACCACGGGCCAATGCCATATCAATGGGCGGCGCGGGCTGCCGCCGGCGTTTCGGCGGTGCTCTTGGCCGGCACGTCAGGATGCCAGCCGATCACCGCGGCCATGACGGCGAATCCGACCACGTAGGCCAGGGCGACATGCCAGCCGTGGCGCAACCACTGGCCCACCGACTTGGCCTCGGGGTACATGTTGGAAAGCGCCACCCCGGCGGAGGAGCCGAACCAGATCATCGATCCGCCGAAACCAACGGCGTAGGCGAGGAAGCCCCAGTCGTAGCCCCCCTGTTTGAGGGCCAGGGCGGTCAGGGGGATGTTGTCGAAAACGGCGGAGACAAACCCCAGGCCGAGGGCCGAAAAAAGCGAAGCCGGCGGCAGTTCCTCGACCGGCATCATGGAGGCGCAAAGCACCAGGGAAAGCAGGAAGACGGTACCCTTGGCGGTTTCCGGAAGAACCTCCCAGTCGGGCCGGCGCAAACCCACGGTGAGCAGTATGGCGGCCCAGACCGCGACGCCGATGGCGGGAAAACTGTCGGCCACGGTCTGAAACCGGGTGTTCATGACGACGTTGGCGACGATGGCGAAGCCCAGGATGAGCAAGACGATGCCCACCCGCGCCCAGTCCACCCGGGTGTGCGCGTGGGCGTTCTTGAGAATGGGCGAGTAGGCGTGCTGCTGGCGGGCGGCAAAATAGCCGGAGATCAACAGGGCAACCGTCGACGCGATGATCGCCTCGAAGACCTGCCCGGGGCCGACCCCGGCGATCCACATCATGGTGGTGGTGGTATCGCCGACGACGGACCAGGCCCCGCCTGCATTGGAAGCGGCGACGATGGCCGCGAGATAGCCGATGTGGACCTTGGCCCGGAACAACTGATGGGCCATGGCCCCCCCGATCAACGCGGCGGCGATGTTGTCGAGGAAGCTGGAGATGAACCAGACCATGACCAGGAGCAGGAAGGCGCCCCGCCAGTCGTCGGGCAGAAATTTGGGCAGGATGACCGGCACATGGCTCTTTTCGAAATGCCGGGCGAGCAGGGCAAACCCCATGAGGAGGCAAAAGAGGTTGGCCAGGGTCACCCATTCGTGCCCCAGGTGGGCGGCCAACCCGGCCAGGCCGGCGCCGGCCTTGAACCCGGTGACGACGACCTTGTACAAGGTGATGGCCGTCAGGCCCGTCAGGGCCACATACAAGGTATGACCATGAAATAGCGCCACCCCCAGGAGCGTCGCGGCGAAGAGGATGAATTCGACAGGAATCCCCGCCACGGCGGGCCCTGCCGCCTGGGCCGACCCGGAAAAAAGCGCCGCGGCGAGAAAGGCGCTGCTGATCTTGGACATGGGTGCTCCCGGAAAAAATTGGGCCGATTCTAGCACCGGCCGGCCGCCCGAAGCGCCTGCGGAAAACCCTTATCCCCCGTAGCTCCGGGGTCCACCGGACCACCCGGGATCGCTACCTGACCGGCCTGACCGCCGCTTTCCCCGCCAGTCCGGCCGCAACTTCGGCGCCCCCCCCCGCACACCGGGCCGGCCGATCCGGGGCGCCTTTCCCGGCCGGAGGCGGCGGGGACTAACCCAGCGTATCGATGAGCAGGGTCTCGATGGCCAGGCGCCCGGCCGGGCTGGCCATGGCGATGAGGACGAAACCGGGCTTGAGGAGGAAATCCTTGGGCGGATTGAAGTGCCAGGCGCCGTTCCTTTCGCGCACGGCGATCAGGACGTAGTCGGCGCTGCGCAACTTGAGCGAATCCAGGGGCTTGGGGATGAAGGCCGCCGGCACGGTGATTTCCTCGACCCGCAGGTTCTTTTCCGACTTGAGCATTTCGTCGAGGAAGGAAACGACGTGGGGCCGCAGCATCGCCGAGGCGATGCGCATGCCGCCCGTAAAGTCGGGGGAGACGATCTCGTCGGCGCCGGCCTTCTTCATCTTTTCGATATTCCTCACTTCCTGGCAGCGGGCGACGACCCGCACTTCGGGCTTAAGTTGCTTGGCGGTGAGGACGATCATCAGGTTGCGCGAATCGTCCCCGGTCACCGCGAAAACCCCCTTGGCGTCGTCGAGGTCGGCGCGCAGCAGCACATCGTCGTCGCTGGCGTCACCGTGGATGTAGAGAAGGCCGGGGTTGCGCTCCTTGTATTCGAGCAGGCGATTGACGTCTTCGTCGATGGCGACGAAGTGGCGGTTGGTGGCTTCGAGTTCGCCGGCGACGTTGCGGCCGACCCGGCCGAAGCCGCAGAGGATGTAGTGGCCCTTGAGTTTCCTGATGGTCTTTTCCATGCGTTTCCTTTGCAGGGTGCCGTTGAGGTCCGTCTCCAGCAGGGCGACGGTCACGATGGAGAACAGCATCGACAGGTTGCCGGCCCCCAGGATGCCGATCGCCACGGTGAGAACGCGGGCCGGAGGGTTACTCGACATGTCGATGATCTCGCCGAAGCCGATGGTGGCGACGGTGATGAAGGTCATGTAGAAGGAGTCGAACCACGAATATTTGCCCTCGGTCAGCCAGTGGTAGCCGAGGGTGCCGAGCAAATGGACGGCGACCAGCCCGATCAGGGCGTAGTTGAGGAGCCGGATGATGTAGCTGGCCTGGGTCCGGGCCGCGACGTGGGGCTGGCCGAAGGGACTGGATGACCGCACGCCTTTACTCCGCGGACACCGGAACGGCCTGGGTGGTGACGATCACCGCCTTGCCCGAATCCAGGTTGGCATGGAGGGCCTCGACCAGAGGGGGATTGATGGCGGTGTCGGCCTCCCAGCGGATGAGGAAATTGGCGCCCGAGCCGCCGGCATCGTCGTGCAGTTCGACGAAAAGCTCAAGCGTACCGAGGGGCGGCACGCTGGCCGGAGCAGCGATGTATTCCCGCAGGAAACGGCCCTGAGTTTCGTAATAGCGGGCGGAAAGCACGCGCAGCGGGCGCTTCGCATCGGTATTGCGGATGCTCACCAGAGCCGAAAGGAGCACCTTGCCGGGTTGGCCGCTACGGCCGATGTTGCCGTACAACATGTGGGAATAGACCGGCAGATAGAGCGCCTGCCCCTTGCTTACCGGCCGCGGTTCCTGAGCCAGGGCGGCACAGGACAGCAGCAGGCCCACGCCGATGATCGCCGGTTTCATGCGCTCCTCCCGAAAATTATTGTTACCAGTCGGCTCCCGTCAGCGGCATCATCGGATGGCCGCGGAGAACGCTTTCCATGAAGATCATACCGACCGAAGGCTCGCCGATGTTAGCCTCTTTGAACACCCGGGAAAACAATGCGTCGGCATGGTCGGCTTCGACGAGCAGCAAAAGGACGTCTTTTTCGCTGAACAACTGCTGGTTCGCCCTGACCCGGCGGGCACCAACGCCGCGGGCGTGGTGATGGGAAACCGAAAGCACCCCCTGGGCCTCGGCCAGGGATTCGAGGAGTTTGCGCCCCTCCCCGGCCCGTACGACGGCGGTGATGAGCTTCTTTTCAATGGCGCGGCCGATGTGGGCTAGGACGCTCATTTGTCGCGGGACTCCACATGCAGGCCAAAGCGGGCGGCGACCTCGTGAGGAACGTAGGTGGCCATTTTCTCCAAGGGCGTCATCCACAAAATACCCATGCCGGGAGTATCCATCTTGGCACAGACGAAGATGCGCTCGAACACCAGGTCGGCCTGATCGGCGGGAACGACGATGTAAATCACTTCTTTTTCGGCGTTGATGGCCAAACCGAGGACGCCCAGGCGCTTCTGCCGCACGCCGGTTCCGTGGGCGTGGAAGATGGTGGCGCCTTGGGCGCCGGCCTCCTGGGCCGCCTGTACGACCAGATCGGCCGTCCCGCGCTGGACGACGGCGGTAATCAGCACAACGTCCACGAGGACGATCATTTCACTCTGACTCATCCCGATCTCCCTCGTTGGCGCCGCCTCTCCCGCGTCTGCCCCTGCGCCCACCAGCCCACCGCGAGAACGGTGATGATCGGGCCGGCCGAACAAAGGGCGAGGATGCCGAAGCCTTCCGGCGCCCCGACCGCCTCGCCCAGGCCGATGCCCAGTGCCAGAAGGAGCGGCACGGTGACCGGACCGGTGGTAACGCCGGCGCTGTCCCAGGCGAGATTGACGTACTCCTCCCGCACCAGGGCCGTGAGGCCGAGGGCGACGGTATACGCTCCCACCAGCAGGCCGGCGAGCGGCAGATCAAAGAGAATGCGGGCCACGCCGCCTGCCGCCCCGAGGCCGACGCCGAGGGCGACGGCGTGGATCAGCAGGCGCTTCTTGAAGGCGCCGTCGGAAAGATTCTCGACAGTACTGCCCATGGCATTGAGGGCGGGTTCGGCGACGGTGGCGCCATAACCGACGCAGAAGGCAAAAACCATGGTCATGGCAAGCCCCAGCCCACGGGGATAGAGGGGCGGCGCACCACTCTCCCGGTGCGGCGAGAACGCCCACGGCACGTTGGTTCCGGCTTGGTTTCCCAGTTCCACGAGACCTGCCGTGAGGCCGAGATTGAAGGCCATCATGCCAAGAACGGCGGCCCCGATGCCGTAGGCGAAGATATCGACGTGTTTCATGCGGTGGCCGATCACCACGCGCTGGACGAAGTAAAGCAAGAGGACGAGGGGGACGATGGCGCGCAAAGCGCCCAGCATTTCGGCAAAGGGGGTCAGGCGATACCACTCGGGCGAAGCGCCGGTCTCAATTGGCGGCAAGGGCTGGCCGGCCAGAGCAATGGCGACGGCAAAAACGCCGAGGACGGGGAGCAGCGAAGCCAGGGTGACAATGCCGAATCCCGACAGGGGGTTATCCCCGCGCCCGGCCGAGGCGGCAACGCCGATACCGACCGCCAGAACGAGGGGCACGGTCACCGGGCCGGTGGTGATGCCGCCGCAGTCCCAGGCCAGCCCGATCACCCGGTCGAGGCCGGGCGTAGCGGCGGCAACAACGGTGACCCCCAGACACGGGGGAACGATCAGGAAGACCAGGGTTTTCATCCGCCAGCCGAACAGGTAACGCAGGAACCCGAGCACGACAGCCGCCCCGACGCCGCCGGCCACCGCCAGAACCAGCCAATCTACAAAGGGCCCGAGGAGTGCCTTGAGCAGCCCGGCCCGTTCCGCCGACACCGCTCGGCCGGCAGCTTCCAGAGCGCCAATGGCCGGTTCGGCGAAGGTAGCCGCCACGCCGAGAAGGGCGCCGACGGCAAGAATCACCGCCGGGGTAGCCTTCCCGGGCAGGCGAAAACCGATATTTTCGGCAAACGGCATGAGGCCGTGTTTGACACCTTCCATGAAAAGCATGAGGCCCACCAGGACACCACAGATTCCCAGGGCGATGATCTCGACCTCTTCCGGGGTAGCCCGTAGCGCCAGCGCCTGGAACCCGACGAGCATCGCCGCAAGCGGAACCACGGCACGCACCTGGTCCAAGATACGGACCGAGACATAGGGCGTCACCAGCCGATGGACATCCACCAAACGCAAGCGCCCCAGGGTCTGGGGCTGCGTCCGTTCGAACGCAACCACATCGTTGTAGCTGATCTGGCGGTGATGCCGCCGGATGGCACCAAGAAGTTGGCCGTAGCGAAGGGATTTTTCAGGCATCGAATAAATCTGACGAGAAACTGACCGGATTCTGCCACAACCCCCTTCGGCGGACGCTCCTTATTCCGGACGGCGGGAATCGATGGCGAGGGTCACCGGCCCGTCGTTGACCAGGCTCACCGCCATGTCGGCGCCGAAGACGCCGGTCGGCACCGGTTTGCCGAGTTCAGCCGCGAGCCGGGCGATGAAACCCGCGAAAAGGGGCTGCGAGACATCGCCCCGGGCGGCCCGGCTCCAGGACGGCCGGTTGCCCTTTCGGACCGAGGCGTAGAGGGTGAATTGGGAGACCGCCAGGATGTCGCCGCCGGCCTCCAGGACGCTGCGATTCATCACCCCCGCCGGGTCGGCGAAAAGGCGCAGGCGAACGAGCTTGCCGGCCATCCAGCCGAGGTCGGCATCGCCGTCGTCAGCCTCGAACCCGGCCAGAACCAAGAGGCCCGGCCCGATGGCCCCGCTCACCCGGCCCGCCACCTCGACCCGGGCCTCTTTGACCCGCTGCACCACGACTCTCACCATTGATCTCCCGTTGGCCGGCGCACCGGCGCCTTGCGCCCTTCGTCCAGGTCCGGCCGGGCCGGGGCGAAGGACAGAATGAGCCACCCTCCGCCACCGGCGACGGCCCGCGATTCCCGCCGGGGCGCGGCCAGGGGGTTAGGACCGAACTCGATTCGGCGAGCCGCGGCGACGCTCTCGCTCGACCCCGCCAGCGACGATCCACAGGCAGCCAGGCCCGCCTCGACCGGGAGCTGGGCCGGCCTCACCCGGCACCCCCGCGGTTCAGCCGCCGCTTGCGGTACAGGGTGCGCAGGCTGATGCCGAGGCGCCCCGCCAACTCCGCCGGATCGCTCGCCCGGGTACCGGCCCAGTCGAGGTAGGCAGCCTCGACCTCGGCCAGGGGCCGCAATTCGGCGAGAACAAACCCGGCGGCGGCCGGGCCTGCCGCCGGCCGGGCCGGGGTATCGGCCACCTCGGCCAGCAATTCGGCATCGAGGGTTTCGCCGTCGGCCATCAGCGTCGCCCGTTCGATCAGGTTGCGCAGCTCCCGGATGTTGCCTGGATAGTGCCGTGCCGCCAGCCAGTCCAGGGCGGCTGGGGTGAAGCGGCGGCCGGGGCGGCGATCGACCCGCTCGAGGAGCGAGGCGGCGAGCAGGGGGATATCTTCGGGCCGCTCGTGCAGGGCCGGGCTGCGGATGGGAAAAACGTTAAGGCGGTAGTAGAGGTCGCGGCGGAAGGTGCCGGCCCCCACCATCTCGCCGAGATCCCGGTGGGTGGCCGCAACGATGCGGAAATCGGCGGCCAGGGCCTCGAGTCCGCCGACCCGGCGGTAGGTGCCGCTTTCCAGGAGGCGCAGGAGCTTGGCCTGGAGCGCCAGGGGCAATTCGCCGACCTCGTCGAGAAAGAGGGTGCCGCCGCTGGCCGCTTCGACAAGGCCTTGCTTGCGCGCCGCGGCGCCGGTGAAGGCGCCTTTTTCGTAGCCGAAGAGTTCGCTTTCGAAGAGCGTTTCGGTCAGCCCGACGCAATCGACGGCGACGAAGGGGCCTTTCCCCCGCTCGCCGGCCTCATGCACCGCCCGGGCCACCAGTTCCTTGCCCGTCCCGGTCTCGCCGAGAAGAAGCACGGCGGCGTCCGAAGGAGCGACCCGCAGCACCCGTTCGAGCATGCGGCCGAAGGCCGGCGAACGCCCGACCAGGCCCTGGGCGGCGGGGCGGCTGCTGGCCTGGCGCACCAGCCGCATGGTTTCGACGAAATAGACGAGGCGCCCCGCCTCGTCGTGGATGGGCGTCGTTTCGACATCGACGTGTTCCTCGCCGCGGGGGGTGTGGTGCAGGTGCAGCACCCGCTGGGCCGTTCCGCTTTCACGGCTGGCCTTCAGGGGGCACGATTCGCCCGCCTGGTCGCAGGGCACCGAAAAATGGTGGGAAATCTCGTAGCAGGTGCGCCCCCGGATCGGCTGGCCGCCCCCGAAATCCCGGACATAGGCACGGTTGGCGCCGACGATGCGGTAGTCGGTGTCCATCACGATGCGCGGCTCGGGCAGGCTGTCGAGAAAGGCGACGAGGTCGCCGAGGAGATGGGGGGTCATGGAAAAAAGGCCACAGGCAACGCCAAGGCGCCGTGCGAGCCGGAAAAAGCCCAAGGCCGGCCGCCCCGTGCCGGCCCGGTGGGGCCGGGGGCGTACCACGAAAGGCCGGGCATCCCGCCCTTTCCGCTACCGCGCCGCCCTCGGCGGGCAGGTCGTCGATTCATGCCAATTTTGACCCTCTCGCCACCAATTGCTGCCAATTATGACACAACCCCCGCCGCCTCTCCGAGCCATTCGCCTCGCCAGGCTCCGTAACCAACTGATTCCATTGACGACACCAAGGCTTAGGCGGGTGGCACGGGTCTTGATAGGTTAAGGGCGGAAACAGGCGGCCGAGCGCTCCGGCCGGCCGGGCAAATCCGCCATTCGCCCGGCCGGCCCTGCGTGCGGACCTTCCCGGCAAACAGGAGAAATCCCCCACAGAGTCTCCTGGTCGCGCTTTCCCCGCCGGCCCGCAGGCCGGCGTGCGACATCCGCCGGCGGACCGCAGGCCGTCGGTTTCCGCTTTACCCCCGCCGCCATGACCGCCGTCCTGCCCCCCGCTCCCCTCGCCCGCCCCCCGGGTGCCCCGCCCCTCGTCCCCCACCTGCGCCAGTTCGCCGACCGGGCCAGCGGCGCCCTCTCCTACCTGGTGGCCTGCCCCCGGACCGGGCAGGCCCTGATGATCGATCCGGTTTTCGACGACGCCCTCCTCTACCTGGGCGTCGTCGAAGAAATGGGCTGGCGCCTTGCCTACATCCTGGAAACCCATCTCCATTCCGACCGCCGCAGCGCCGCCGCCGTGGTGCAATCCGCCACCCGGGCCGTGGTCGGCGTCAGCCGGCAGTGCGGCCCTGCCCCCGGCGACCTCGTCCTTGAGGGGGGCAGCCTCCTCGCCCTCGGCGAACTGGTTCTGGAAATCCTTGCCACGCCCGGCCACACCGCGGGCTGCCTCAGCTTTCGCCTGGCCGACCGGCTGTTTACCGGCGACTGCCTGGGACTCGGCGACGGCGGCGGCACCGACGAGCCGGACAGCGACCCGGCCCGCCTGTTCGATTCGGTGCGCCGCCACTTCCTGCCCCTGGCTGACGAAATTCTGATCTACCCCGGCCGCCTCGCCGGCGAGCGGCGGATCGGCTGCATCGGCGAGGAGAGGGGCCGCAACCCCTTGTTCGCCGGCCAAAGCCGCGACGAATTCGTCTCCCGCCGCAATGCCGGCCGCCGCCCCCTGCCCGCCGAATCCGCCGCCGTCATCGCCGCCAACCGGCGCGGGCCGGGTGCCCCCGCTTCCCTCGCCAAAAGGATTTGACCGTGACCGACTCCCCTCCAGGCCGCCTCGCCGCTCCCGCCCCCATCACCGTTTCGCTCTACGAAAAACACAGGAAAATCTACGCCAAGGCGGTGCGGGGACGCTTCGACAACGGGCGCATCGCCCTGGTGCTGCTCACCCAGGCCATGTTCTACGGCGGCATCTGGCTTCAATGGAACGGCCGCCAGGCCCTGCTGCTTCACTTGGTGGAGCGCAAGTTCTACCTCTTCGGCCTCGTCCTCTGGCCCCAGGACGTCATCTACCTGGCGGTGCTGCTCATCATTTCGGCCTACGGGCTTTTTCTCGTCACCGCCATCGCCGGCCGGCTGTTCTGCGGCTACGCCTGCCCCCAGACGGTCTACACCGAACTCTTCATGTGGATCGAGAACGCCATCGAAGGCGACCGCAACGCCCGCCTGAAACTCGACAAGGCGCCGCTCTCCGCCGGCAAGATGACGCGCAAGGCAGCCAAACACGGGCTCTGGATCGCCCTAGCGCTGTGGACGGGCTTCACCCTGGTGGCCTACTTCACCCCCGTCAAGGAGTTGACCGCCGCCTTCACCAGTTGGTCCCTCGGCCCTTGGGAAACCTTCTGGATCTTCTTCTACGCCGGCTTCACCTACCTCATGGCCGGCTTCATGCGGGAGCAGGTCTGCAAGTACATGTGCCCCTACGCCCGCTTCCAGAGCGTCATGTTCGACCCCGACACGCTGATCGTCAGCTACGACCCGGAACGGGGCGAACCCCGCGGCCCCCGCCGCAAGGACGCCGACCCGGCCGCCCCCCGGGCCGGCGACTGCATCGATTGCGGCGTCTGCGTCCAGGTCTGCCCCACCGGCATCGACATCCGCAACGGCCTGCAATACGAATGCATCGGCTGCGCCGCCTGCATCGATGCCTGCGACCCCATCATGGACAAGGTGGGCGCCCCCCGGGGCCTCATCCGCTACTCGACCGAAAACGCCCTGGCCCGGCACCTCGGCAAAAAGGAAATCGTCGCCCACATCCTGCGCCCGCGCATCGCGCTCTATACAGCCATCCTGATCGTCGTCGCCGGCGTCGCCGGCTGGTTCCTGGCCCATCGCCCGCCGCTCAAGGTGGACGTCATCCGCGACCGCAGCGCCCTGGCCCGGGAAGCCGACGACGGTAGCATCGAGAACGTCTTTGCCCTGCACTTCATGAACACCGAGGAGCGCCCCCGACGCTATCGCATCGCCGTCACCGGACTGCCCGGCATCGGCCTGGCCGGCAAAACCGAGGTCGAGGTACCACCCACCGGCACCCTCGCCGTCATGACCACGGTGCGGGCACCGGCCGACGCCGGCAAGTCCGGCGCCCACCCCATCCGCTTCGAAATCCGCGCCGCCGACCACGACGAGACCCATCTTTCGGAAAAGGCTTCGTTCATGCTGCCCTGAGGAACCGCTCGGCTTTTGCGGCGAATCCGGCCGGCTTCGGTACAATCGAAGCCTTAACCGAAGCCCGCCATGTCCGCCCCCGCCACCTGCCATAGCCCCCTGCCTGCCGGCGGCTCTCCCGCCGGCGAAAGCCGTACCCGCCGCGTCGCCCTGCTCACCGCCGCGACCATGGTCCTCGAAGTCGCCGTCGGCTGGATTTCCGGCTCCATGGCGCTGCTCGCCGACGGCTGGCACATGGGTTCCCATGTTCTCGCCCTCGGGCTGGCCTGGGGCGCCTACGTCCTGGCCCGGCGCCACGCCGGCGACGGGCGTTTCGCCTTCGGCACCTGGAAAATCGAGGTGCTGGCAGGCTACACCAGCGCCCTCCTGCTTTTCGGCATCGCCCTGGCGATGGCCGGCGAATCGCTGCAACGGCTCTGGGCGCCGGTCGGCATCGCCTACGACGAGGCCCTGCCGGTGGCCGTCCTGGGCCTGGCGGTCAACCTGCTGTCGGCCTTCTGGCTCCACCCCCCCGGGGTGCACGCCCACGACCACGCCGAGGCGCACCCCCACGACCACCCCCACGGCGAGGCCCACCACCACCCCGACCTCAACCTCAAGGCGGCCTACCTGCACGTCCTGGCCGACGCCGCCACCTCGGTGTGCGCCATCGTGGCGCTGCTCGCCGGCAAGTTCTGGGGCCTGGCCTGGATGGATCCCGCCATCGGCTTGGCCGGCGCCGCCCTGGTCGGCGTCTGGGCGGTCGGCCTGTTGCGGGAGACGGGCGCCGCCCTTCTCGACACGGCGCCCCGCCCCCATCTCGTCGAAGCGGTGAATAGCGCCGTGCGCCGGGCCGCCCCCGGGGCCACCGTCGCCGATCTGCATTTGTGGCGGGTGGGCACCACCCGCCACGCCTGCATCGTCGCCCTGACCGGCGCCTCGGACCAGGAGGCCGACGCGGTGCGGGGCGCCCTGGCGGCGGTGGAGGAAATCACCCACCTCACCGTCGAGATCGCCCCCCGCCGGGGAAAATAAGCGGCCGCCCATATTCCCCTCCGGGGGGCCGTGCCATAATTCACCAAGGCATCAGACAAGAACAACCCGCCCCTCGGGCCGCCCGGAGATTTCCTTGGACACCCTCGTCCTGCTCGCCACGGCAACCGTCGTCGTCGTCCTTCTCTTCGACTACACCAACGGCTTCCACGACGCCGCCAACATCGTCGCCACGGTGATCGCCTCCCGCGCCATGACTCCGGCCCAGGCCGTGGTGGTGGTGGGCATCTTCGAGTTTCTTGGGCCGCTGCTCGGAGGTACGGCGGTGGCCAACACCATCGGCAAGTTCGTCGTCCTCGACGGCGTGGCGCCGGTGCTTTCCCTTTCCATCCTGCTCTGCGGCCTCCTCGGCGCCATCGTCTGGAACCTCGGCACCTGGTATTTTGGCATTCCCTCGTCGTCGTCCCACGCCCTGGTGGGCGGCCTCGTCGGGGCGGTGGTCGTCTCGGTGGGCGGCGACCACGTGGCCTGGGGCTTCGCCGAACTGGCCGATGGCCAGGTCACCGGCATCGTCAAGGTTCTGGCGGCCCTGGTGCTCTCGCCCCTGATTGGCTTCTGGGCCGGCTTCCTGATCTTTGGCCTGCTCCGCGGCCTGCTGCTCGCCGCCCGCCCCGCCGCCAATTCCGGGCTACGCGCCGCCCAGTTCGTGACCGCCGCCGGCCTGGCCTTTTCCCACGGCGCCAACGACGCCCAGAAGAGCATGGGCATCCTCACCCTGGTTCTCCTGCTCGGCGGCTTCATCCCGCGCTTCGAAGTGCCCTTGTGGGTGATGGTGGCCTGCGCCGCGGCCATGACCCTGGGCATCCTTTCCGGCGGCTGGCGCATCGTCCGCACCCTGGGTTTCGCCATCTACCGGGTGCGCCCCATCCACGCCCTGGGATCGCAGCTCACCGCCGCCGCCGTCATCCTCGGCGCCTCGGCCGGCGGGGCGCCGGTATCGACCACCCACGTCGTCGCCACCTCGATCATGGGTATCGGCGCCTCCGAGCGCCCCCGTGCCGTACGCTGGGCCAAGGCCAAGGACATCGCCACCACCTGGGTGGTCACCATCCCCGGCGCCGCCCTGGTCGCCATCCAGTTTTACGCCTTGCTCAACCTTTTCCTGGGTCACGCCTGAGGAGTCCGTCATGAGCGAAACCGCTGCCCCGCCCGCCCCCTCGATCTTCCGCCGCCTGCTGGAGCGTGTTTTCCCCCGGTCGGTGGATTTCTTTGCCCTCCTCGTCGAGCAGTGCGAACAGGTGGCCCACACCGCCGGTCTGCAGGTCGAGTTCATGGAAACCGGCGACCCCGCCACCGGCCAGCTCATCCGCCAGGACGAACACGACGCCGACCGCATCAAGATCCGCAACCTGCACACCCTGAACGAGGCCTTCGCCACCCCCATCGACCGGGAGGACATCTACCGCGCCATCGTCGATCTCGACGAAATCGTCAATTACTGCAAGACGACGGTGAGCGAAATGGACGTCCTCGGGCTTTCCCCCGACAAGCACTGCCTGGAAATGGCCATGCACATCAAGCTCGGCACCGACGCCCTGGCCGCCGGCTACGCCAAGCTCGGCAGCCGCCCCCGGGAGGCCGCCGCCGACGCCGACGCCGCCAGGAAGGCCGAACGGCGCGTCGAAAAGGCCTACCGCCGGGCCATCGCCGGCCTCTTCCAGGGCGACGACTACATCCACATGTTCAAGCGCCGGGAAATCTACCGCCACCTCTCCAACGCCGCCGACCGCATGGCCAATTGCGCCAATACGCTGCACGACATCGTGGTCAAGATGTGCTGACCCCGCCGCCCGCCGCCACCTTCGGCCAGCGCCTCGCCCGGGCCTGCCTCCAGGGGCTGGGCTGGCAACTCGTCTGCCCGGCGCGGCTGCCGGCCAAGGCGGTGATCGTCGCCTACCCCCACACCTCGAACTGGGATTTCCTCTTCGGCATGCTCGGCAAGTTCGCCCTCGGCCTCGATGTCCGCTGGGTCGGCAAAGACAGCCTCTTCTGCTGGCCCGTCGCCGGGCTTCTCAAGGCCTGGGGCGGCATCCCGGTAAACCGCCGGCAGCCCGAAGGTTTCGTCGACCAGATGGCGGCCCGCTTCGCCGACAGCCCGGCCCTCTACCTCGCCATTGCGCCGGAAGGCACCCGCAGCCTCACCCCCGGCTGGAAAACGGGCTTCTACCGCATCGCCCGGGGGGCCGGCGTCCCCCTCGTCCTGGCCGCCATCGACTACGGGCGGCGCCAGGTCGGCCTGATCGACAGCCTCGACCTGAGCGGCGACGCCGAAGCCGACCTCGCCGCCATCGCGCAACGCTACGCCGGCCGCCGGGGGCTGCACCGGGAACGGGCGGCGCCGGTGCGCTTTTTGAATTCCCCTGAGCCTTAAGCGCCACAATATCCTGTGCAAGATATGGGGCGCCAGATCTCAAATTACTGACTCTTGCCTTTCCCTGTTAAGAAAACAGCGGCCAAACCACCAACACCGACACTTGCGATAATTCCCCCTGCTGTTTCGGCCCCACTGACAGCAGCATACACCCCACCGACAATGGCAGAGACACCTATAGTAAGGGCAAATATTTGCCCAAGAATGCGCTCAACGAATATAAATGTATTTATTCGCTTGTCCTCGAGACGACGAGTGTCAGCCTCACGCTCCGTTTGGGCAACAACCCAATCAACTAAATCCGGGCGGAATCCATGGAGTTTTTCTAGGTGTGGAACTGGTATTAAGGGGGCATCGGAATGGCTGTCCTGAACAACCAACTCACCGTCACCGCGTTTGAGCTTTGCTGTCGTTTGCCTGCTGCCCATGCTTCTCCAACGCCTTTCTCATATCATCCCCAACCCTCCTCCAGTCGGATCGAAGGCTATTGGCATCATCCGAAAAGCCGCGTCGAACATAATGACCCACCGGCGCAATTTCCATTGCACTGCCAACGCCGCGAAGAAGGTTTCGAATAATTTTCCCCATGGGTTAATTGTGCACTGCGTTGACGGTAGCTGTCTATATCGCTTTTGTGACAACTTCAGTTCAAACACGGACGCGCAACAAAAAGCCGTAACAAACCGCTCCGACAGCGTATCCCATAAACACCTGTGCCTCCAACCCCCGACACGTCTCAGGATCGACAACCGAAGCGGCTCTTTCGCCTTACAACACCTTGAGCGCCGCGGCGTAATCGGGTTCGTCGGCGATTTCGCCGACCATCTGGCTGTGCAGCACCTTGTCGTTTTCGTCGAGCACCACGACGGCGCGGGCGGTGAGGCCGACCAGGGGGCCTTCGGCCAGGGCGACGCCCCAGTTCTTGAGGAACTCGGGGTGGCGGAAGGTGGACAGGTGGACGACGTTGTCAAGGCCTTCCAGGGTGCAGAAGCGCTGGGCGGCGAAGGGCAGGTCGGCGGAGACGACGAGCACGACGGTATTGACCAGGGCGGCGGCGGATTCGTTGAAGCGCCGGGTCGAGGTGGCGCAGGTCGGGGTATCGAGGCTGGGGACGATGTTGAGCACCTTGCGCTTGCCGGCGTAGTCGGCCAGGGTGACTTCGGCCAAGGTAGTGGCGGTCAGGGCCAGGGCCGGCGCCAGGGTGCCGGTGGCGGGGAGATCGCCGTCGACGCGGATGGGATTGCCTTTGAGGGTGACAGTTTGGCTCATGGGTATTCCTTTCGTTGAATGGGGAGCGGCCGACGATGCGGCGGGGTGGTGCGATTTTGCTTCGCGTGGCGTTGGGCAGGCAAGGCGGCGATTGGTTCAGCCCAAGCGCCGGGAACCGGTCATGGCCGGAAGCATCGAAGGGATATCGGCGGCGGCGTTCCCCGGCCGCCGCCTTCCTTTGTCGCCTACCCCGGGAGTCGCCATGCAATCGCACCTGCACACCATGAGCAATCTGTTCGCCCAGCTCGGGCTGCCGGCGGAACCCGACGCCATCGAGGCCTTCATCGCCGCCCATCGGCCCCTGGCCGAATCGACGGCGCTCTACCGCGCCCCCTTCTGGAGCGCCTCGCAACGGGCCTTCCTCAAGGAAGAGATCATTGACGACGCCGACTGGGCGGGAGTCATCGACGAATTGAACGGCGCCCTGCGCCGGGGCGGCTAGCCGCCGGGCGCTAGTTCGACGACTGCCTCGCCGTAGCGCACCGTCTGGCCGGGCCGGAGTTTGGCGCGCTTGCGGGTTTCCGTCCGGCCGTCGACGCTGACCCGGCCGTCGGCGATGGCCGCGTGGGCGGCGCCGCCCGATTCGCACAGGCCGGTGGCCTTCAAGAGTTGGTCGAGTTGGATGTGGTCGCCGCGAACGGCTAGGACGATGGGCATGGCTCGGAGACTCTCATAGCAATTCGCTTTCAAATCGAGACGCGAAGACGGGCCGAAGACCGTGCTGGAGCACGGCAAGGCGCAGGCGACAAAGGATCGGTTTGAAGGCGAATCGGCATCAATCGGTTGATGGGCGCACTGGAGACCGGCAGCAACACCGGCCGGGGCCAAGGGTACCACCGACCGGAGGGCACCCGGCGCGTTTAGCGCGAACTTGCACCCCGGCGCGGCGGTCTGATGTGATGAACCCCTGCCGGGAGTATCGCCATGTCCGAGCCTTCCCACCCCCTCGTCCGTTCCGCCCTCTGGCTCGGCATCGCCGGCCTGCTGCCCTGCTTCTTCCTGGCCGCCCTGGCCGGCCTGGCGCCCCAGTGGCGGGTCGTCGTCCACATGCCCCTGGTCGCCTACGGTGCGGTCATCCTGGCCTTCGTCGGGGCGCTGCACTGGGGTATCGCCCTCATGCTGAGCGGCGCCTCCGACCGCCAGCGCAGCTTCCTCATGGCGTGGAGCGCCGTTCCCGTCGGGCTTGCCTGGGCCGCCGTCCTGCTGCCGGTGGGAATCGATCTCGCCCTGCTGGTCGCGGCCTTCTGGGTGCATTTCGCCTTCGATTACCAGCTTTCCCGGAACCAGCCGCTGCCCTACTGGTACCTGCCTTTGCGCCTGGTGCTCACCCTGGGCATCACCGCCGCCCTGCTCGCCGGCCTGGTTTTCGCCACCGGCCAGGCGCCCGCCGGCGACGCCCCCTTCCTGACCGGCACGGAAGCCCCGACCTGCCCCGCCAGCCGGCCGCCGGAGGGTGTGGCGATCTAGCCCACCACCACCAGATGGACCCGCCGCGGGCCGTGGGCGCCGAGGACGATGGTCTGCTCGATGTCGCCGGTGCGGGACGGCCCGGAAATCAGATTGAGGGAGCGGGGAATCTCCCCCTCCTCCCGGCGCAGCAAGGCAAAGGCGTCTTCCAGGGTGGCCACGATGCGGTCGGCAAAGACGACGGCCACGTGGGTTTCCGGCAGCAGACTGAGGCTGGCCGGGGTCCGCGGGCCGGAAAGAAGGACCAGGGTTCCCGTTTCGGCGATGGCGCAGAAGCTGCCGGTCAGCCCGACCGTGTCGGCATCGACGGCGCCCCGCCAGGCCACCGCCAGGCCGGCGGCGGCCCAGTCGAAGGTGGCCAGGTCGGCGGCTCCGACGGCGCAGCGGCCCAGTCCGGCGGCGTCGAGGTAGCGCGTCACGGCGGCGGGCACGTCGGCCGCGGCGGGCACCCGCTCGACGGTGCTGGCCAGCGCGCTGGCCTTGGCGCAGAAGCGCCCGGCCGGATCATCGCCGACCACCGGCTGCGGCCCCCGCAGGGGGGCGGCCAGGGCGGCCTCCGCCCGGGTCCGGCGGCCGGCGGCGTCGCTCCGGCCGAGCTTGGCCCGCACCCGGGCGAGAATGATTTCCCGGCTGCTCATGGGCGCCGCCAGCGTGCGGAAAATGACCGGGCGGTGGGCAATCCGGCGCGATTCATGGATCGGGGGCCTGCTCGGTCACGGCGGACGCGGACGCACGCGCTGGGTCGGCGTTCCGGGCCCGGCGCGAAACACCGAGATAAACTACGCCGGCGCGAACTTGAGCAACTAGGGCAGGGACGCCAAGAAAAGCTTTCATGTTTCGTCAATGGCCTGCCGGCCCGCTAGACCAACCGGTTGCGAGGATGCCCCGCAACGAAGGCCTCGAGGTTGTCGATGAGCTGGTCAGCCAGGGTTTGCATGGCCGGCCGGCTGGCCCAGGCGACGTGAGGGGTCAGGAGGAAGTTGGGCAGTGCCAGCAGTTCCGGCGCCACCAGCGGATGGTCGGCGGGCGGCGGCTCGGCCGTAAGGACGTCGAAACCCGCGCCGGCGATGGTTCCTTGGCGCAAGGCCCGGATCAGCGCCGCTTCATCGACCAGGCCGCCCCGGGCCGTGTTGATGAGAAGTGCCGTCGGCTTCATGGCGGCCAGTTCGGCATCCCCGATCAGGCCCTTGGTCTCGGCGGTGAGGGGGCAGTGCAGGGAAACGACATCGGCAGCCGCCAGCGCATCGGCAAACGGCACGTAGCCGGCGCGGCAACCCGCCGCCCCCTTGCGCTCGGCCTTAATGACGCCCATGCCGAAAGCGGCAGCCAGCCGGGCGACGCCTTCGCCTAGGGCGCCGCTACCGACGATGACCAGCGTGGCGCCATGCAGATCGCGGATGGTGTGGTCGAAGAAGCAGAACTGCGGACTTGCGTGCCAGCGGCCGGCCTGCACCGATTCGCGATAGGCGACGAGATTCCGGGACAGCGCGAGCATGAGCGCCATCACATGTTCCGGCACGGTATGGACAGCGTAGCCGCGGATATTGCTGACGGCCACGCCGTGCCTGCGACAGGCCTCCAGATCGATGTTGTTGGTTCCGGTGGCCGCTACGGCGATCATCTTCAGCCCGGAAAGACGGGAAACCATGCCGGCGTCGATCAACACCTTGTTGACGATGGCGATCGTCGCTCCGGCCAGTCTGGCCTCGACCTCGGCCTGAGGCGACGCGGCGTGTTCGATCCAGTCGTGCGGAAAATTGGGCCGGCGCACCTGGGCAATGATCGACTCCCGCTCCAAATAGACGATCCGCTCCATCCCTAGCTCCCCAGGGCCGATTTCATCGCCACCCGGACTTGCAGATCGCCGTGAAGCAGGCATAGGGCGCCGGCCGGAAATCCCGCGCGAGCCGACAATTCGGCCAGGGCGAACGAGGCGGAAGGTGCGCTGGCGGGACTGAGCACGACCACGGCGCCGCCCGCCGCAATCGCCCGAGCGATTCCGCCAACCACCGACACAAGCGGATCACCGGCATCGCCGACCACCGTCTGAACAGCCGCTTCACCCGGCGTTATCCCGCAAGCGCCCGCCCCATCCCGCAGAGCGGCGGCAGCCCGCGCCACTTCGATTTGCGCCGCCGCGAAAGGCTTCCCCGTCTCCCGCGCCACCAGCCGGGCCAAATCACCACCGAATTGGTCGAGCATCCCGGCGAGTTGGTCAAGCAGCCGCTGGCGCAAAGCGGCATCGTCGGCCCAGGCTGGTTGTGCCCGCCGAGCCGAGGCAACCGCGGTGGCAGCCTCCCCCGGCCCGCACTTCGGGACACGGAAATTGACGCTGCCATCGGCCTCGCGAATGTCAATAAACTCACTGAAAACGCCAAACCAGGCGTGGCCGTCTATCCACAGCGGGATCGCGGGAATACTGTCGTCGCAGTGCATGGTTATCCTATCTTTGTCTGTCTGGAGGAATGCAATTCGTGAAAGGTACGCCCCGACGGCGCCGGCAGGTCGCGGCCGGCGGTCCACCCGGGAGCCAGGCCGAAGACCCGGATGCGGCCCTCCGCACCGCCCAGCCAGGCGAGGTAGCGGGCCGCCCGGCGGGCACACCAGCGGTAGAGTCCGGGCCACCGCGCCAGCCGGCCCCAGGCCCACATGCCCAGGCGCTCCCGGCGGGGCCGCAGGCCCCGCGCCACCTGGGCTTCACGCAGGTCGTGCAGGAGCCGGGAAAGGGGAATGCCGACGGGGCAGACGGCGCCGCACTGGTTGCAGCCGGTGGAGGCATGGGGCAGGTCGAGGGCGTTTTCCAGGCCGGTATAGAGCGGTGTCAGGACCGACCCCATGGGGCCGGGATAGACCCAGCCGTAGGCGTGGCCGCCGACGGAAAAATAGACCGGGCAGTGGTTCATGCAGGCGCCGCAGCGGATGCACCGCAGCATGTCCTGCCAGGGGGAGCCGAGCAGTCCGGCGCGCCCGTTGTCTACCAGGATGTAGACGGTCTTTTCGGCGCCTTCGGCCTCGCCGGGCCGGCGGGTGCCCGTTAGGAGCGAGACGTAGTTGGAGATGGTCTGGCCGGTGGCCGAGCGCGGCAGGAGGCGCATCAGGGTGGCGAAATCCTCCAGGGTGGGGACGATTTTCTCGATGCCGGTGATGACGACATGGACCTTGGGCAGCGAAGTCACCATGCGGCCGTTGCCTTCGTTGGTGACGAGGGCCGCCGAGCCGGTTTCGGCGATGAGGAAATTGGCGCCGGAGATGCCCATTTCGGCGGACAGGAAATGCTGGCGCAGCACCTGGCGCGCCTCGCCGGCCAGGGCCGGGATGTCAGCCGCCGTGCGGGGCAGGGGGGAGCGGCCGTGATGGCAGGCGAACAGGGCCTCGACCTCGGCCAGGGTCTTATGCACCGCCGGGGCGATGATATGGGACGGCGCTTCCCCCGCCAGTTGCACGATGTATTCGCCGAGGTCGGTTTCCACCGGGCGGATTCCCGCGCCGGCCAGGGCCTCGTTGAGGCTCGCCTCCTCCGACAGCATCGACTTCGATTTGACGGCCTTGGTGACGCCGTGGCGGCGGGCCACGTCGATGACGAGCTGACAGATTTCCTTGCCGTCCCGCGCCCACAGGACTTCGGCCCCGGTGGCCCGGGCCCGTTCCTCGAAAATCTCCAGCCAGACGTCGAGATCGTCCACCACCCGGTTGCGGATCGCCGCCGCGGCCTGGCGCAGGGCTTCGAATTCCATCCCGTCGTCGGCCAGGCCTTCGATTCCTTTGGCCCGCTTGCCGACGAACAGCGGCTTGGCCTTGGCCAGCGCCCGCTGCAGCACCGGGTTGTCCACCCGCTCGTCCGCCCGGGCGCGGAAAAACATGGCCTGCGAATGCATCAGCCGCCTTCTCCGGCCAGCATTTCGGCGATGTGCAGCACCCGCGTCGCCTCGTCGCCCCGGCGGCGCAACCGACCTTCGATGTTGAGCAGGCAGCCGAGGTCGCCGCCGACCACGGCGTCGGCGCCGCTGGCGGCGATGGCCTGGCACTTGCGGTCCACGATGGCGGTCGAGATGGCGGGGAAATCGACCGCGAAGGCGCCGCCGAAGCCGCAGCATTCCTCCGCCTCCGCCATTTCCCGCAGTTCGAGTCCGGCCACCTTGGCCAGCAGGCGCCGGGGCTGGGCCTTGATACCCAAGCCGCGCCGGCCCTTGCACGAATCGTGTACGGTGACCGTGCCGGCAAAGCGGCCGGGAACGGCTTCGACGGCCAGGACGTTGACGAGAAAATCGCTCAGTTCGCGGGTCCGCCCGGCCACCGTACGGGCGCGTTCGGCCCAGGCCGGATCGCCGGCCAGGAGTTCGGGATAGACGTTGCGGATGTGGTCGGCGCAGGAACCGGAGGGAAGGACGATGTGGTCGAAGCCTTCCAGTTCGGCCACCGCCTTTTGCGCCAGGGCCGCCGCCAGGGGCCGGTCGCCGGCACTCCAGGCGGGCTGGCCGCAACAGGTCTGGCCGGGGGGGACAAGTACCGTGCAGCCCTGGCCTTCAAGCAGGCGCAGGGCGGCAAAGCCGACTTCCGGCCGCAGCAGGTCCACCAGGCAGGTAACGTAGAGAGCTACGCGCATGTTAATATTGCGCCGCACAAGAAAAGTGGCTAATGCTACTCAAACCGCAGCAATAAAGGAACCCAATTGGCCGACGCCGGAAAAAGCCCGAATTCGATCCAGGTCATCGAGCGCATGATGTCGCTGCTCGATGCCCTGTCGCAGATTCCGGACACCGCCAGCCTGAAGCAGTTGGCCGCCGCCACCGAACTCCACCCGTCGACGGCCCACCGCATCCTCGGCGCCATGACCACGGCCCGCTTCGTCGAGCGCCAGGACAACGGCAGCTACCGCCTGGGCATCCGCCTTCTCGAACTGGGCAACCTGGTCAAGTCCCGCATCAACCTGCGGGAAGTGGCCCTGCCCTTCATGCAGCGTCTGCACGAAGCGATCGGCGAAGCGATCAATCTCGGCATCCGCGATGGCGACGACATCGTCTACATCGAACGCACCTCGTCGGGGCGCTCCCTGGTGCGGGTGGTCTATCTGGTGGGCGGTCGCGCCCCCCTGCACCTGACCTCCGCCGGCAAGCTCTTCCTGGCCGAAGCTTCGGGCCAGGATCTGCGGGACTATGCCAAACGCACCGGCCTGCCCGGCAAAACGCCCCATTCCCTGACCACCCTGCCGAGCCTGGAAAAGGAGCTCGACTGGGTACGCCGGCACCAGCTCTCCTACGACAACGAGGAAGCCGAACTCGGCTTGAAGTGCGTCGCGGCCCCCATCCACGACGACGAAGGCAAGCTGGTGGCGGGCCTCTCGGTCTCGGCTCCGGTGGAGCGCCACGATCCCGAGTGGATCGCCCGAGTCCGCGCCGCCGCCGACGAAATCTCCCACACCCTGGGCTTTACCGGAAAAAAATAAGGCCGCGTCGAACGCGGCCTTGGCGGGCGCCAGATCCGGGTTCAGGCCATGCGCTTGCCGTGGGCCACGCCGGTGCTTTCCATCCAGCGCTTGATGCGGTTGGCGTCGCCCACCCGTGTCATCTTGCCGACCGAATCGAGAAGCACGATGACCACCGGCTTGTCCGCCACCCGGGCCTGCATCACCAGGCAGCGCCCGGCTTCGGAAATGTAGCCGGTCTTCGAGACGCCGATTTCCCAGCGGTCGTTCTTGACCAGGGCATTGGTATTGCCGAAGTCCCGCAGGCGGCCGTTGAGGTCCACCCGGGCCTCGGCGGTGGTCGAGAAGGCACGGATTTCCGGATACTGGGCCGCCGCCGTTACCATGCGCGCCAGGTCGTGGGCGGTGGAAACGTTGTTGCTGGAAAGACCCGTCGGTTCCTCGAAACGGGAATTATTCATCCCCAGGGCGCGGGCCTTCTGGTTCATCGCCGCGACGAAAGCCGGCAAGCCGCCCGGATAGTGGCGGCCCAGGGCGTTGGCGGCACGGTTCTCGGACGACATGAGGGCGAGCAGCATGGCCGTCTCGCGGGTCATGGTGGTGCCCACGGGCAGGCGGGAACGGGTGCCCTTGAGGCTGTCCACATCGTCGTCGCTGATGGCGATGACTTCCTGCAGGTCGAGCTTGGCGTCGAGGACGACCATGGCCGTCATGAGCTTGGAAATCGAGGCGATGGGCGTCACCGTGTCGGGATGTTTCTCGACGATGGGTTGCCCGGTGGTCTGGTCGAGGACCAGGGCGGAGGCGGAATAGAGGGCGAGGCGGCCGGGTTCGATGTCGCTCAGGGCGACCTTGCGGACGGCCTTGCGCTCCACCGCGGCATGGACCTTGGCAGCGGGTTTGATGGACTTCTTGGCGTGTTTGGCCGGTGCCTTCTTGCTCGCCTGGGGAGCCGGTTTCTTGGCCGCTTCGGCCGGGCCGTTCAAGCCGATGCCGAGCAAGGCGCCGAGCAACAGGGCTTTCTTGAGTTTATCGATCATTCACCTTCTCCTGCCGAAACTGGCGAAATTTTAACCCACTTTAGCAGGAGAGGCGAAATAATCAAATAAAACATAACAATAGCCCTGCAACCTCAAGCATTTACTGATTACGCCGCGTCGACCACGGTGAGGGCGGTGATATTGACGATGCGCCGCACCGTCGCGGTCGGCGTCAGGATGTTCACCGGCTTGGCGGCGCCGAGCAGGATGGGGCCGACGGTAAGATTGTCCCCCGCCGCCACCTTGAGGAGGTTGAAGGAGATGTTGGCAGCGTCCAGGGTCGGCATGACCAGCAGGTTGGCTTGCCCCTTGAGGCGGGAGTTGGGGAAGGCCGAGAGGCGGATTTTCTCGTCCAGGGCCGCGTCGCCGTGCATTTCGCCCTCGACTTCGAGCTCCGGGGCCCGCTGGCTGAGGAGGGAGAGTACCTGGCGCATCTTGACCGAGGTCGGGGTGTCTTCGGTACCGAAGGTGGAATGCGACAAGAGCGCCACCTTGGGGGTGATGCCGAAGGCGCGGATCTCCTCCGCGGCGAGGAGCGCCATGTCGGCGAGCTGCTCGGCCGACGGGTCGTAATTGACGTAGGTGTCGGCGATGAAGACGGTGCGCCCGGGCAGCATCAGGAGGTTCATCGTGTAGTAGCGGTCGAGCCCGGGCTGGGTGCCGATGACGCTCTGAACGTAGCCGCGATGGTGCTCGTGGCGGCCGAAGGTGCCGCAGACGAGGCCGTCGGCGTAGCCCAGATGGACCATTAACGAACCGTAGAGGGTGGCCCGGCGGCGGATTTCGCGGCGGGCGTAGTCGGGGGACACGCCCTTTCTCTCGGTCAGGCGGTGATAGGTCTGCCAGAATTCGTCGAAGTGCTGGTCGAAGAATTCGCAGCCGTCGGCGTAGATGATTTCGTAGTCGTGCCCCTCGCGGATGCGCAGGCCGGCGGCTTCGATGCGGCGGTTGATCTCGGACCGGCGCCCGATCAGGACGGGATGGGCAATGCCTTCGTCACGGATGACCTGGACGGCGCGCAACACGCGCTCGTCCTCGCCTTCAGCGAAGACGATGCGCTTGGGCGCCTTCTTGGCGATCGAGAAGACCGGCTTCATGATGAAGCCCGAGTGATAGACGAATTCGTTCAAGCCCTGGAGGTAGGCCGGCCAGTCCCGGATGGGGCGGGTGGCGACGCCGGAATCCATGCCGGCCTGGGCGACCGCCGGGGCGATCTTGACGATGAGGCGGGGATCGAAGGGCTTGGGAATCAGGTATTCCGGGCCGAAGCCGCTGACCTTTTCCCCGTAGGCCGAGGCCACCACCTCCGACTGCTCGGCCCGCGCCAGTTCGGCGATGGCCTTGACGGCAGCCATCTTCATCTCCTCGGTGATGGTGGTGGCGCCAACGTCGAGGGCACCGCGGAAGATGAAGGGGAAGCAGAGAACGTTGTTGACCTGGTTGGGATAGTCCGAACGGCCGGTGCACATGATGGCATCTTGGCGCACGGCCTTCACCAGGTCGGGCATGATCTCCGGGGTGGGGTTGGCGAGGGCCAGGATGAGCGGCTTGGCGGCCATCTTGGCGACCATCTCGGGCTTGACCACGCCGCCCGCCGAAAGGCCGAGGAAGACGTCGGCGGCTTCGATCACCTCGGACAGCGTGCGGGCGTCGGTGCGCTTAGCGTAGCGCCCTTTGATCTCGTCCATTTCTTCGACGCGGCCCTCGTAGACGACGCCCTTGATGTCGGTGACCCAGATGTTCTCGACCGGTGCGCCGAGCATGACCAGGAGGTCGAGACAGGCGAGTGCGGCGGCGCCGGCGCCGGAGGTAACGATCTTGACCTTCGACAGGTCTTTGCCGATCAGGTGCAGGCCATTGAGGATGGCGGCACCGACGACGATGGCGGTGCCGTGCTGGTCGTCGTGGAAGACGGGAATCTTCATGCGTTCGCGCAGCTTCTTCTCGATGTAGAAGCACTCGGGAGCCTTGATGTCTTCCAGGTTGATGCCGCCGAAGGTGGGTTCCAGCGAGGCGATGGTGTCGATCAGCTTGTCGGGGTCGCGTTCGTCGATTTCCAGGTCGAAGACGTCGATGTTGGCGAACTTCTTGAACAGCACGCCCTTGCCTTCCATCACCGGCTTGGCGGCGAGGGGTCCGATGGGACCGAGACCAAGGACGGCCGTGCCGTTGGTGATGACGCCGACGAGGTTGCCACGGGCGGTGAGGGAGCTGGCTTCGCCGGGATCGGCGACGATTTCCTCGCAGGCGAAAGCGACGCCGGGGGAATAAGCCAGCGACAGATCGTACTGGTTGGTCAACTGCTTGATCGGCGTGACGGCGATCTTGCCGGGTTTCGGTTGGCGATGATAGTAGAGCGCGGCCTCGCGAAGCTGATTGGAATCCATGTCCACCTCCTATTTTCGTATCGTGAAATATGTTTTCGTAATGCGCAATATTATAACATGGGGACCGTGAAATATCACCCCTCGGATATCACCTAAGCCCCATCGTCAAGTGGATGTTTACCCTAAGCGGTGGCATAATTATGGGCTTCCCAGCCGACGGCCGCGTAACCGCTCGAAGTCTTGGTGGCAGCAACCGGCGACTGGTGCGAATTCCTGCTTTTTCAGCAATTTAGAGAGAGACCTCGCCATGACCGCACCGCTGAACGCTCCTGACTACGTCAAGAATGAAGCCCTGAAAAAATGGGTTGCCGAAATCGCCGCGCTGACCCAGCCGGACCGCATCCACTGGGCCGACGGGTCGCAGGAGGAGTATGACCGCTTGTGCGGCGAAATGGTAGAAGCCGGCACCCTCATCAAGCTCAACGAACAAAAACGCAAGAATTCCTACCTGGCCTTCTCCGATCCTTCCGACGTCGCCCGCGTCGAGGACCGCACCTACATCTGCTCCAAGAACAAGGAAGACGCCGGCCCCACCAACAACTGGGAAGACCCGGCCAAGATGCGCGACACCCTCGCCGGCCTGTTCAAGGGCTGCATGAAGGGCCGCACCATGTACGTCATCCCCTTCTCGATGGGTCCGCTGGGTTCTCCCATCGCCCACGTCGGCGTCGAGATTTCCGACTCCGCCTACGTCGTCGTCAACATGCGCACCATGACCCGCATGGGCAAAGCCGTCCATGGCGTGCTTGGCACCGACGGCGAGTTCGTGCCCTGCGTGCACACCGTCGGCGCCCCCCTCGAGCCGGGTCAGAAGGATGCCAAGTGGCCCTGCAACCCGACCACCAAGTACATCGTGCACTATCCGGAAACCCGCGAAATCTGGTCCTACGGCTCCGGTTACGGCGGCAACGCCCTGCTCGGCAAGAAGTGCTTCGCCCTGCGCATCGCCTCGACCATGGCTCGCGATCAGGGCTGGCTGGCCGAACACATGCTCATCCTCGGCGTCGAATCGCCGGAAGGTGAAAAGTCCTACGTCGCCGCCGCCTTCCCGTCGGCCTGCGGCAAGACCAACTTCGCCATGCTCATCCCGCCCAAGACCCTCGACGGCTGGAAGATCACCACCATCGGCGACGACATCGCCTGGATCAAGCCCCGCGTGGACAAGGACGGCGTCACCCGCTTCTACGCCATCAACCCGGAAGCCGGCTTTTTCGGCGTCGCCCCGGGCACCAGCGAGAAGACCAACTACAACGCCCTGGCCACCTTGAAGGAAAACATCATCTTCACCAACGTCGCCCTGACCGACGACGGCGACGTGTGGTGGGAAGGCCTGACCAAGGAAGCCCCGGCCCACCTCGTCGACTGGCAGGGCAACGACTGGACGCCGGAAGACGGCAAGGCCGGCAAGAAGGCCGCCCACGCCAACTCGCGCTTCACCGCCCCAGCCAGTCAGTGTCCGTCCGTCGACGCCGCCTGGGAAGACCCCGCCGGCGTGCCGATTTCCGCCTTCATCTTCGGCGGCCGCCGCGCCACCACCGTGCCGCTGGTCTACCAGGCCTTCAACTGGAATTACGGCGTCTACATGGCCGCCACCCTCGGCTCCGAAACCACGGCCGCTGCCTTCGGCCAGCAGGGCGTCGTCCGTCGCGATCCGTTCGCCATGCTGCCCTTCTGCGGCTACCACATGGGCGACTACTTCAACCACTGGCTGAAGATGGGCAAGACCGTCGACGCGACTCCCAAGATCTTCTGCGTCAACTGGTTCCGCATGAACGAGAAGGGCGAATTCATGTGGCCGGGCTTCGGTGACAACATGCGCGTCCTCAAGTGGATCGTCCAGCGTTGCAAGGGCACCATCGCCGCCAAGGAAACCGCCCTGGGCTGGATGCCCAAGTTCGAGGATATCGACTGGACCGGACTCGACATCACCAAGGCCGAGTTCGAGGCGCTCACCACCATCGACGCCGACGCCTGGAAGTCCGAACTGGCCGGCCACAAGGAATGGTTCGACAAGATGGGCGAAAAGCTGCCGAAGGAATTCACCCTCAAGCGCGAACTGTTCGAAATGGCGCTCTTCAAGGACGCCGCCTAAGCACGCCGCCGGCGGCCCCCTTCGCCGCCGCTTGCCCGATAATGGCCGCCTGGCTTCCCAGGTGGCCATTGTTTTTTGGAGAGAACCATGTACCGCCCCGCCTCCCGCACCCGCGACATCGCCCCCTTCCACGTCATGGAACTGCTCTCCCGGGCCAGGGCCCTGGAAGCGGCCGGCCGCGACATCGTGCACATGGAGGTGGGCGAACCCGATTTTCCCACCCCCGACCCTATCCTGCGGGCCGGGCACGCCGCCCTCGACGAGCGCCGGACGTTCTACACCGCCGCCCTGGGCCTGCCCGAACTGCGCCAGGCCATCACCGATTTCTACGCCAGCCGCTACGGCCTTGCCGTTCCGGCGTCGCGCATCGTCGTCACGGCCGGCGCCTCGGGCGCCCTCAACCTGGCCCTGGCCTGCCTCTGCGAACCGGGCCGGGAGTGGCTGGTCAGCGACCCGGGCTACCCCTGCAACCGGCATTTCGTCCGCAGCTTCGAAGGGGTGCCGAAAGCGGTCGCGGTGGGGCCGGACAGCAACTTCCAGCCCACCCCGGAAAGCCTCGCCACCCACTGGACGGCCCGGACCGACGGCCTGCTGGTGGCCTCTCCGGCCAATCCCACGGGAACCACCCTTTCGGCCCCGGAAATCGCCGCCCTGCGGCAGTTCGTGGTGGGCCGCGGCGGACATCTGATCGTCGACGAGATCTACCACGGCCTGTCCTACGAAGCCGACTGCCCGACCGCCCTGGCGGCAGGGGACGACCTCTGGGTGGTGCAGAGCTTTTCCAAGTATTTCCAGATGACGGGCTGGCGCCTGGGCTGGCTGGTGGTGCCCGAACCCTATCGGCGCGACGTGGAAAAACTCGCCCAGAATTTCTTCATCGCCCCATCGACGCCGGCCCAATACGCCGCCCTCGCCGCCTTCCATCCCGAGACCCTGGCCCTCCTCGAAGCCCGCCGCGACGAATTCCGCCGCCGCCGGGATTACCTCGCGCCCGCCCTCGAGGCCCTGGGCTTTCGCGTCGCCGCCCGGCCCCAGGGGGCCTTTTACCTCTATTGCGATTGCTCGGCCCTGGCCGCCGACAGCTTCACCCTGGCCACCCGCCTCCTTGAGGAAGCCGGCGTCGCCGCCACGCCGGGACTCGACTTCGGCAGCTACCAGCCGGAAAAACACATCCGCTTCGCCTACACCACCGCAATCGCCCGTCTCGAGGAGGCCGTGCGCCGCCTCGCTTCGTTCCGACACCTTTAAGCCCGCCGCCGGAGGGACAAGACGCCCTTCCCGCGCCGCCAACATCGCCTATATCATTGCCCCATGATTTGCGCCCCCCGCCCGGAAAAAGATCGACGCATCGGCGTCATCGCACTCGTTCCCGACAACTGGCACGGCATCTGGATGCCCCGCCACCACGTGGTCGGCCGTCTGGCCCGGTATTTCGACGTAGTCTGGATCGAACCCTCCGGGGGCTGGCGCGACTACTGGTTGTCCCGGCCGGCGGCCGACAGGCGGATCCAGCATCGGCCGGCGGCCCAGTTCGACCTGGACATCTACGCCCCGGGGCGATGGCTGCCCGAGGTCTACCGTCCCCGCCGCCTCGGAAACTGGCTGCGCCAGGCCAGGGTGCGCCGCGCCTGGCGCCGGCTCAAGGCCCGGGGCTGCGAAAAGATCGTCCTCTACCTGTGGCGCCCGGAATTCGATTGGGCCCTGGATGCCGTTCCCGCCGACCTGACCTGTTACCACATCGACGACGAATACCGCTTTTCCGTCACCGAACTCCCCAACGACCCCCGGGAAATCCGGCTCCTGGAGCGGGTGGACCAGGTCATCATCCACTCCCGCAAGCTCCTGGAGAAGAAGGGCGGCTACAACCCCCACACCCTGCACGTCCCCAACGGCGTCGAGTTCGCCGCCTACTCCAAGGCCGCCGCCTGCCCCGCCGACATCGCGGCAATTCCCGCGC
This sequence comes from Azonexaceae bacterium, assembly GCA_009469675.1. Lineage (GTDB taxonomy): Bacteria > Pseudomonadota > Gammaproteobacteria > Burkholderiales > Rhodocyclaceae > SSSZ01. Next base: position 85,406 of record SSSZ01000061.1, read on the forward strand.
CGCGCATCGGCTACGTCGGGGTCGTCAAATCCCAGCTCGACCTCGACCTGCTGCGCCAGCTGGCCCGCCGCCACGGGGACTGGTCCTTCGTCCTGGTCGGCCCCCAGGGCTTCCTCGGCGACAAGAAAGGCATTCTCGACGAACTCGCCGCCCTGCCCAACGTCCACCTGCTCGGCAACCGGCAGCTCGAGGAAATCCCCGCCGCCATGCAGGCCATGGACGTCTGCCTGATGTGCTACGAAGTCTGCGACTACACCAACTTCATCCACCCCCTGAAACTCAACGAATACCTCGCCACCGGCCGCCCCGTCGTGTCATCCCCCATCGACTCCGCCCTGCCCCTCGGCCACGTGCTGCACCTGGCGGGCAGCGCCGACGAGTGGAGCGCCGCCATCGGCAAGGCTCTCGCCGACCCCGACACCCCCGCCCCGGCGGCCCTGCGCCAGGCCGAAGCCGCCCGCCACGACTGGGACATTCTGGTCGGCCGCATCGCCGCCCAGTTCCGCCGCCGTCTGGAGACACCCCATGGATAACACCCGCATTCTCGTCACCGGCGGCGCCGGCTTTCTCGGCTCCCACCTTTGCGAACGCCTGCTGGCCCAAGGCCGCGAAGTGCTCTGCGTCGACAACTTCTTTACCGGCCGGCGGGCCAATGTCGGGCACCTGCTGACCGACCCCCGCTTCGAATTGCTCCGCCACGACGTGACGTTTCCGCTTTACGTCGAGGTGGACGAGATTTACAACCTGGCCTGCCCGGCTTCCCCCGTCCATTACCAGCACGATCCGGTGCAGACCACCAAGACCAGCGTCCACGGCGCCATCAACATGCTGGGGCTGGCCAAGCGGACCAAGGCCAAGATTCTGCAGGCCTCGACCAGCGAGGTGTATGGCGACCCCGGGGTTCACCCCCAGCCCGAAAGCTACTGGGGCAACGTCAATCCCATCGGGCCGCGCAGTTGCTACGACGAAGGCAAACGCTGCGCCGAAACGCTCTTTTTCGACTACCACCGGCAACATCGCCTGCGCATCAAGGTGATCCGCATCTTCAACACCTACGGGCCGCGCATGCACCCCAACGACGGCCGGGTGGTGAGCAATTTCATCATCCAGGCGCTGACCGGCCAGCCCCTCACGCTCTTCGGCGACGGCCTGCAGACCCGGTCGTTTTGCTACGTCGACGACCTGATCGACGCCATGATCCGTACCATGGACACCCCCGACGCCTTCACCGGGCCGGTGAACCTGGGCAATCCCGACGAGTTCAGCATGCTCGAACTGGCCCGGGAAATCGTGGATATCACCGGATCGCGGTCGGAAATCGTCTTTCGCCCGCTGCCGGCGGACGATCCCAAACAGCGCCGGCCGGAAACTTCCCTCGCCCGGGAAGCCCTGGGCTGGCAGGCGACGACGCCGCTGCGCGCCGGTCTGGTCAAGACCATCGACTACTTCGACACCCTCCTGTCCCGCTCCGGCGGCGATGCCGGCCGTCAAGCGACGGGGTAGTCCAACCCGGGAAAGGCCTGCCGCAGCGGTGCCCAGTCGAACCCCGGGCCGGGATCGGTCTTGCGTCCGGGGGCGATGTCGCTGTGGCCGGCGATGGCGGTGATGGGGTAGCGCCGTGCCAGGGCCGCCACCAGATCGACGAGGGCGGCGTATTGGGGGGCCTCGAAGCCCCGCCCGTCGCACCCTTCGAGTTCGATCCCGACGGAAAAATCGTTGCAGTCTTGCCGCCCCCGCCAGGCCGAACGGCCGGCGTGCCAGGCCCGCCGGTCGCAGCTGACGAACTGGAGAACCTCGCCTCCCCGGCGCACGAAAAAATGCGCCGAAACCTGCAGCGCGGCGATTTCGGCGAAATAGGGATGTTCGCCGGCCGGCAGGCGGTTGAGAAAAAAGCGCTCGACCGCGTCGCCCCCGAACTCGCCGGGGGGCAGGCTGATGGCGTGGACGACAACCAGCGACACGGCGCAGCCCGGCGGGCGCTTCCCCTGGTTGGGCGAAGGCTGGCGCCGCGCCTGGCGCAGCCAGCCGTGGGCCAGCCAGTGCATCATTCGATGCCCAGGCGTTCGAGGCGGTAGCGCAGCGAGCGGAAAGTCACCCCGAGGAGCCGCGCCGCCGCCGTCCGGTTCTGCCCCGTTTTTTGCAGGGCTTCGAGGATGGCCTGTTTCTCCAGGCGGTTGAGGTAGTCATCCAGGGTTTCGCTACCCCGCCCCAGGGTCTCCCCGGCGAGATCCTCCGGCGCCAGGTGTAGATCGTCGGTGTCGATGCAATCGCCGGCGCACAGCGCCGTCGCCCGCTCCAGGATGTTTTCCAGTTCCCGCACGTTGCCGGGGAAGGGGTACCGGGCCAGGGCGTCGGCCGCCGCCTCGGTCATCGGCATCGGCTGCCCCGGCCCCAGGCGCCTGAGGATGGCCTCGGCGAGCGGGGGAATGTCCTCCTTCCTTTCCCGCAGCGGAGGCATGCGCAATTCGATGACATTGAGCCGGTAATAGAGATCCTGGCGAAAGCTGCCTTTGTCGACGCATTCCCGCAGATTCTTGTGGGTGGCGCAGATGACCCGCACATCCACCGGCTCCTCGACGGCGCTCCCCACCTTGCGCACCCGCTTTTCCTGGATGGCCCGCAGGAGCTTGACCTGCATGGGCAGCGGCAGGTCGGCAACCTCGTCGAGAAACAGCGTACCGCCGGTGGCGGCCTGGAAGAAGCCCTCACGGTCACTGTCGGCGCCGGTGAAGGCGCCCTTGCGGTAGCCGAAAAACTCGCTCTCCATCAAGGTCTCGGGTATGGCGCCGCAATTGACCGGAACGAAGGGGCCGGCGCTGCGGGCGCTCTGGCTGTGGATGAGGCGCGCCGCCAGTTCCTTGCCGCTCCCCGATTCGCCGGAAATGTAGATGGGCGCCTGGCTGCGGGCCAGTTTTTCGATGGTCGCCCGCACCTGCTCCATGGCTGCCGAGTGGCCGATCAAGGAATGCATGGGCGAGGCATGGTCGTCCTGGCCGGGCAGGCTGAGGGCCGACTTGACCAGGGCCCGCAGCTGGTCGAGTCCGACCGGCTTGGCCAGGTAGTCGAAGGCCCCGGCCTTGAGCGCCGCCACCGCGTTTTCGGCGCTGCCGAAGGCGGTGATTACGGCCACCGGCGTCTCGCCGTGGTGTTCGGCGATGTGGCGGACGAGCTGGAGGCCGTCGCCGTCGGGCAGGCGCATGTCGGTGAGACAGAGCTGGTAGCCCGTGTCGGCGAGGCAGGACTTGGCCTCGGCGACGCTGCCGGCGCAATCGGCGGCCAGTCCCATGCGGGAGAGGGTGAGGTCGATCAGTTCGCGGATGTCGGGTTCGTCGTCAACGACCAGAACCCGGCTCAATTCGCCCCGTACCCGGCGCTCGGATCGCCCTACTGACACGTATCGCTCCTTCCGGCAAGAATGAAATGCCCGCACCCGGCGTCGGGCCCCAGTTCCAGCCGGGCACCGTTGGCCTCGCACAGTTCGCGGGCAATGAACAACCCCAGCCCCGTTCCCGCTGCCCGGGTGGTGAAAAACGGCTCGAAGACCTGCCCCCGGATGTCTTCGGGCACCCCGGGGCCATCGTCGATAACGTGCAATTCTACCTGCCCCGCCTCGCTTCCCGCATAGACCCGCAGACTGACACTGCCCGCCTGCTTGCGCGAATGACGGAGGGCGTTGCCAACGAGGTTCCAGAGCACCTGATGGAAGTGGGAGCGGTCGAAGCAAAGGGTCGCCGCACCGCCGACCTCGACCGCGATGATGGCCGGATCGAGGCCCTCGCCATGGCTGATCTCAGCGACGAAATCGCCGAGACAGGCGGCCAGGGGCAAAGCTTCCGGCTGGGCGCGGTCGCGCCGCCCCAACTCGAGAATGTCCTGGACGATGCGGTCGAGGCGGCCGACGTTGTCGTTGAGAATCTTGAGCAGCCGATCCTGCATCTCGCCCCGCCGTTCCTCCCGCAGCAGATCGCCGGCGTGGCCGATGGCCGACAGGGGATTGCGGATTTCGTGGGCAATGCTGGCGGTCAGGCGCCCGAGGGCGGCCAGCTTGAGCTGCTGCGCCTGGTCCTGGATGCGCCCGACATCCTCAAGGAAGACCAGCACCTCCCCGTCGCTGCTGTCGGTGGCCTCGAAGCGCGCCCGCAGGTCGCCGCCGTCGGCCCCGGCGATATCGATTTCCCGCTCCCCCCGCCCCGCCACCCAGGCGGCAAAGGCGGCGGCCAGCGCGGGGGCGTGGTCGGCCAGCCGGGCCTGGTCGGCCGCGGCATCGCCGAGCATGGCCACGGCCACCGGATTGCTGCGTCGCACGGTGCCGCTGCGGTCGACCACTAGGACGCCGTCGAGAACCCGCTCGATGACGCGCTGGCTGATCCGGCTCTGATTCTCCAGTTCGATACCGCGGCGCCGGGCCAATTCCTCGTTGGCCATGAGGCGTTGCCCGAGAAGGCGGGCCAACACTGCCGTGGCGAAGAAAGCCGCCGAGAGGAAACCGGCCTGGACGATGGACCCCATCTCGAAACCCCGGGAAACGGCCCCCTGGATCTGCATGCCCAGGACCGCCAGGGTCGCGACCGCGGCATAGAACAGCACGAGCCGGCCCCGGCCGACCAGGCTGGCCGCCGCCAGGGAGACCAGCAGAAGGATGCCCAGCCCGCTGGCGATGCCCCCGGCGGCGTACATCACCAGGTTGACCGCCAGAATGTCGGCCCCGACCTGCAAGGACAATTGCAAGTCGAAGTGGCGCTGCCAGCGGACCGACAGAATCAGCCCCGCCACCAGCGCTGCCAGGTAGGCGCCGCCGACCCAGGGCAGCAGGGTGGGCCAGGCGAGATGGTAAAAATCCTTCCAGGCCGGCGAAAAAAGCATTCCCGCCAAGACCAGGGCGGCGACGATCAGGCGGTAGAGATTGAAGTACTGGAAAGACCGCCAATTCGGCTCCCAGGCCGAGGAAAGCCAGAATTTCACCGGTGTTCCGCCCCAGGCCCGGCCGCACGGTGCGCCGCCGAACAATAGCTTTGCCCATCCTCGCTGACCGCTTCGCTGGCCGGGAGATGGACGCCGCAGTGGGCGCACACCACCATCGACTCGGGCGGGCGCGCCGGCGGCGGCGAAACGGCCGGGGGCGGCCGGCCTTTTTTCCAGGCCAGCCAGACGAAAAACACCAGGCCGGCCAGCAAGAGATATTTGAGCACGCTAAAACCCCGAAAGCGGGAAAATTACCCGGTCCGGGTCGAATTGCCGGCCCCGGCGCCGCTGGAGGGAAATTATAATGCCACGGCAAGCCGGCCGTGGCGGCGCCGCAGTGGCGCCCTGCCAGCCCGTTGTCCGCCAACTCATCGGAATATCCATGGATCTGCTACCTGTCGTCCTTTCGGGAGGCTCCGGCACCCGCCTCTGGCCCCTTTCCCGGGAAAAATATCCGAAGCAACTCCTGCCGCTGGCCGGCGAAAATTCTATGCTGCAGGCCACCATCGCCCGGCTCGACGGCCTCGCCGGGCTGCAGGAACCGCTCCTGGTGTGCAACGAGGAACACCGTTTCGTCGTCGCCGAACAGACCCGGCTCCTAGGCAAACACGGCACCATCCTCCTTGAGCCGCTGGGCCGCAACACCGCCCCCGCCCTCACCCTGGCCGCCCTGTGGGCCTCGCGGGACGGGGCCGATCCAGTGCTGGTCGTGATGCCCGCCGACCACGTCATACTCGACGCCCCCGGCTTCCGCCGCGCCGTCGGCCAGGCAGCGGAACTCGCCGCCTCGGGACTGGCCGTCACCTTCGGCATCGCTCCCGACGCGCCGGAAACCGGCTACGGCTATATCCAGCGGGGCGCCCCGCTGGCCGGCGCGGACGGCGGCAGCGCCTTCGCCCTGGACCGCTTCGTCGAAAAACCCGATCGGGCCACCGCCCAAGGCTACCTCGACAGCGGCGATTTTCTCTGGAACAGCGGTATTTTCGTCCTCCGCGCCTCGCTCTGGCTCGACGCCCTCGAACGCTGCCGCCCCGACATCCTCGCCGCCTGCCGCAGCGCTCTCGGCGGGGCCAAGCCGGACGGCGACTTCGTCCGCATCGACCCGGCGGCGTTTGCGGCCTGCCCGGCGGATTCCATCGACTACGCGGTGATGGAACGCCTCACCCAGGGCCTTCCCGGATTGCCCCGGGGCGCGGTGATTCCGCTGGCCGCTGGCTGGTCCGACGTCGGCGCCTGGGACTCCCTGTGGAAAGTCCTGGCCAAGGACGCCGCCGGCAACGCTTGCCGGGGCGATGTCATCCTCGAAGGCAGCACCAACACCCTGGCTTTTGCCGAAAACCGGCTGGTGGCCTGCGTCGGCCTCAGCAACCTGATCGTGGTTGAAACCGACGATGCAGTCCTGGTGGCCCACCACGACGCCACCCAGGACGTGAAGAAAATCGTCGATCGCCTCAAGGCAGCCGGCCGCAGCGTCGCCCAATGGCACCGCAAGGTGCACCGGCCCTGGGGCTGGTACGACGGCGTCGATGCCGGCGATCGCTTCCAGGTCAAGCGCATCCTGGTCAATCCCGGCGCCGCGCTGTCGCTGCAGATGCACCACCACCGCGCCGAGCACTGGATCGTCGTGCGCGGCACCGCCCGGGTGACCCGCGGCGACGAGACCCTGCTGGTCAGCGAAAACCAGTCCACCTTCATTCCCCTCGGCACCAGGCACCGGCTGGAAAACCCCGGCAAGGTGCCCCTCGAGATGATCGAAGTCCAGTCCGGCAGCTACCTCGGCGAGGACGACATCGTCCGCTTCGAAGACACCTACGGCCGCAGCTGAGTTGGGAGAAACCATGATTCTTGTTACCGGCGGAACCGGCTACATCGGCTCCCACACCGTCGTCGAACTGCTCGCCACCGGCCACGAGCTGGTCATTCTCGACAACCTGTCCAACAGCAGCGCCACCGTCGTCGACCGCATCGAGAGAATCGCCGGCCGGCGGCCGCCCCTGGTCGTCGGGGACATCCGCGACGGCCAGCTTCTCGCCCGGCTGTTCAAGGACTACCCCATCGATAGCGTCGTCCACTTCGCCGGCCTCAAGGCGGTGGGGGAATCGGTGGCGCAGCCCCTGCGCTACTACGACAACAACGTAAACGGCAGCCTCCGCCTCCTTGAAGCGATGGCGGCGGCAGGAATCCGCAAGTTGGTCTTCAGCTCCTCCGCCACCGTCTACGGCGAGCCGCACGCCCTGCCGATCAAGGAAGACTTTCCCCTCCAGGCGACCAATCCCTACGGCCGGACCAAACTCCACATTGAGGAAATGCTGCGCGATGTGGCGCAATCCGACCCCGCCTGGCAGATCGCCATCCTGCGCTACTTCAACCCGGTCGGCGCCCATCCCAGCGGACTGATCGGCGAAGACCCCCAGGGCATCCCCAACAACCTGATGCCCTTCATCGCCCAGGTCGCCGTCGGTTTGCGCCCCGAACTCAGCGTTTTCGGCGGCGACTATCCCACCCCCGACGGCACCGGCGTCCGCGACTACATCCACGTCGTAGACCTGGCCAAGGGCCACTTGGCCGCCCTCGCCAAACTATCCCCGGAAAACCCCATGCTGTGCGTCAATCTCGGCACCGGCCAAGGGTACAGCGTCCTCGAACTGGTCACGTCCTTCGGACGGCAAAGCGGCAAACCGATCCCCTATCGAATCGTCGCACGGCGTCCGGGCGACATCGCCGCCTGTTACGCCGACCCGTCGGCGGCTTGGGAAAAACTAGCCTGGCGGGCCGAACACGGCGTGGAAACCATGTGCCGGGACGCATGGCGCTGGCAAAGCGGGGACAAGCAGAAGCGGTGAACCCAACGGGTCGCGAACCACTCGATTCGGCCCAATGTGAAATACCTCGCGCTAAGCCGCCATTAGAAGCGAAGCAAGACGGCCGACCGTAGTATTCTTGAGTCCGTCGATCCTGCTGCCGCCGACTGAGAACGTCGGATTTCTTTACACGGGCAGAGGAAAGACCGGAACTCCGAGAATCCAAACCACGAAGCGGTGGGGTTTCCAGGCAGTTTTTAGGCAAACGGCACGCTTCTTGCTCCAATCAGTTCATCAAGAGAAACGTCCACCAGCGGCACTAGAGCGACAAGATAACCATGACCGATCAAAACGAACGCGCAACCCCTTCTCCCGCCAGCGATCCGACCGGCGGCGTGAACCAAGCCAGGCGTCGCCGGCTGTTGACGGGCACCGCCGCCGGTGCCGGAGTCTTCCTCGCCATGCAAGCCAAGACGGCCCTGGGCGTAACCAAATGTCAGAGTCCCTCGGCGATGATTTCGGGCAACCAGAGTCCCCGCCCCGGCGACGGCCACGTCTGTTCCGGCGGACGCTCCCCCGGCTTCTGGGTGCAGCCGCAGCACTTCCCTTACTGGATCGGTCTCAGTTACCCGACTTTCTCCAGCGGCATCACCGTGTGCTCGACCGGCCTTGGCAATGTCAGCCCTTGCGACATCGTCAACAAAGGTACTCTGGTCGGCTCTCTGTTTGCCGGCGCTCCCGGGGCGACCAAAGGCATTTGGGAGGTCATCATGTGGCCGACCAACTACCCGACTTATACCGGTGCCAATTGCACGGGAACCAAGAACAATACTGATGTTTTTGGCGGCAAGGGCCAGTTGCTGCGCCATCTGTCCTGCGCCTATCTGAATGCTGCGTACTTCGGCAGCGCCTCCCAGGATTATCCGATCACCACGCAGCAGGTTATCGACATGTGGAACGCGGTCAAGAACGGCGGCCTCTACTGCCCCACCGGCATGACCTGCGGCGGTGGCGGCATGAGCGCCGACCAGATCATTGCCTACATTTCCGGCATGTACGACATCAACGCGGACGTGCCCAACCTCTGCAAGACCGTTTGATCGCGATGGCACCGCCGTCCGCCGGCATTGATCCGGGGCGGCGGCTGGTCTTTTCTCCCGACTGGGGAGAACAATGCGTCGTTTTCGACGCCCGCTCCGGTGATTTCTGGGTCGTCTCCCGCGACGTCTGGGCGGCGCTCAGATCGGTTGCGGTCGATCCGGCCGCAAGCCCCGGCCCGATCGACGATCTACCCGCCGAGATCGTCGATAATCTCCAAGCCCACGGTATCATTCAGGCTTCAAGAACTCGCTAAACAGGCATTTCGCCTTGGGAATCCCCTCTTCTGCGAAGACCTTCGTACTTCGCGTGCCGCCCGTTACCGTTCGGGTAAGGACCAATGTGCCGTCGGTCGAGGAGCATCTCGCCTTCTTTTACGGCGCCCGCCCGAAGGAAGGCCAAGCCGGCCATGACACCTTCGCCGATTTCGACATCGGAGTCTTCACGGCGTCGGGTATCCGCCGGTTCTGGCGACCCCAAGCGCGGTTTTTTCTCGACGACGCCGAACCCTTTCTGCCCCTTCCGGCCGATCAGGCCGCTCCGCTCTTCGAATGGGGTTTGAACTGGTGCATGGCAAGCCGCCCCCTGGGTTACCTTGCCGTCCACGCGGCCGTGGTGGCCCGTGGCGACAGGGCTTTGCTGCTTCCCGGCTTTCCCGGAGCGGGGAAAAGCACCCTCTGTTCATCGCTGGTTTTTCTCGGCGGCTGGCGTCTGCTTTCCGACGAACTCGCCCTGCTCGATCCGGCAAGCGGCCTCATCCATCCCCATCCTCGTCCGATCAATCTGAAGAACCGATCGATCGATCTGGTCGCCGCTTTTCCCGGCGCAGCTTTGGGGCCGCGTTACCTCGATACGCGCAAGGGAACCATCGCCCTGGCCACGCCGCCGGCCGAATCGGTCAAGGCCGCCGAAGATCCCGCCCGCTGCCTTTGGGTCGTGTTTCCCACTTTTGTAAGCGATGGGGAAAGCTGGTGCGAGGAAGTATCCCGGGCCGAAAGTTTTGCCCTCATTGCCGAGCAGTCCTTCAACAAGGACCGGATGGGCGAAGTCGGTTTCAAGGCCCTGTGCGCCATGCTCGAAGGCGCCCGCTGCTTTCAGATCGGTTACCGCTCGACCGAAGAAGCCCTCGGCCTGGTCGACCAAATCTGCCGCGAGTCGCCCTGATGCCACCGCCGGCCGCCGACCGTCTGATTCGCATCCTGCAGGCTCCGCATGAGGCGGCAAGGCTCTCCCTCGGGCAATGGGAACAACTCGTTTCGGTTGCCCGCGGGGGGAATGTCGTCGGCACCCTTGGAGAACGGCTTGCCCTGGCCGGGGTGGCCGTCCCGGAAAACGTCGATCGACATCTCGTCGGCGCCGTACAACTCAGCCAGCGGCAAAGGGAATCGGTGCGCTGGGAGGCGCATCAGCTCGGGCGCGCCCTCAGGCACCTGGACATCCCCGTCGTTCTGCTCAAGGGGTCGGCCTACGTCCTGGGCGACGTGCCGGTCAGCCGCGGGCGCCTGTTCGGCGACATCGACATCCTGGTGCCCCGCGATTCCCTGGGCGACGTCGAAGTCGCCATGATGGCCGGGGGATGGACCTCGGCCAAGCAGAACGCCTACGACCAGCGCTACTACCGCCAGTGGATGCACGAACTCCCGCCCATGGTCAATGTGCGCCGGGGTACGGTCCTCGACATCCACCACACCCTGCTACCCCTTACCTCCCGCTACCACCCCGATCCGCAAAAGCTCTTTGCCGCGTCGCTTGAACTCCCGGGTCTTGCGCCGCTACGCATTCCTTCGCCGCTCGATCTCATCATCCACAGCATCACCCATCTGTTCCACGAGGGGGAGTTCCACAACGGCTTACGCGACTTGACCGATATCGACGGATTGATCCGCCATTTTGCCGACAGCATCCCCGACTTCTGGAGCGCCCTCCTGGCACGGGCCGGCGAGTTGCAGTTGAGCCCCCCCCTCTTCCTCGGTTTGCATTTCGCGTCCCGCCTCCTCGGCACGCCGATCCCCGCCGCCGTGCTCGCCCGGGCCGCCGCCGCGGGAGCTCCCGGACCAGTCACCTTCCGCCTACTCGATGGATTGCTGGGACAGGCCTTGCTGCCGATGCACCCGGATTGCGATTCGGCGTTTACACCCACCGCCCGCTGGCTGCTCTACGTCCGCGCCCACTGGTTACGCATGCCCCCCCATCTGCTGGCCATGCACCTGGGGCGCAAGGCCTGGATGGGGGTTTTCCCCGAAGTCGCCAAGGACTCCCGCCCGGCCGAACCCGGTCTGCCCTGAATCGATCCCTGCCTCGCCTCGGTCGAACCGGGATCACGCAGGCCGGCAACCGATGCCTCCCGCCGTTCTACCGGCTTCGTTCTGGCAGCAAAGCCTGCAAATGCTCGGCGGGAATGGCGTAGGTGATCCCCGAAGGCTGGGTCAGCGCCGCCTCCTTGCTTCCCTTGACGAAAACCATGTTGATGATGCCCAGGACTTCGCCGGTCGTTGCATCGAAGACCGGGCTGCCGCTGTTGCCCGGATAGGCGGTGGCGTCGAGCTGGAATATCTTGAATGCCCCCGTCTTGATCCGTTTGATAACCTGCTCGTTCAGGCTTCTGGCCGTCGGCGTGGGGAGGACGATGGGGGAGATCGCCGAGACGATCCCCCGGTGGGTCGCCGGATAAAAGCCGAGGACGGCGCCGATGGGGAAGCCGGTAAATGCCACCGCCTGACCCTCGCGCACCGCATCCGATCGCCCCAACGGCAATGCCGGCAGCGGCGGGCCGTCGAGTTCGAGCACGGCAAGGTCGTGGCTCCTGTCCACGGCGATCACGCGGATGCCCCGTCTTTGCGATTCGCCGCTCGCACCGCTGCTGACCTGGGCGACAATCGCAACGCCATCCCCTTCTCCGGCAATGGCCCCGACGACGTGGGCATTGGTCGCGACCAGCGTGCCGTTCCTGACTACGAACCCCGTCCCCCGAATGGAAAACGGCGGATTGTTGGTCGCTTTATAAGACCCGATGGCAACGATGGAGGGCTTGATCTGGTCGATCAGCGCAGGCAGATCGGCCCGCGCCGGGGGAGCGACAACAGACCAGGCGGCAACCCCAAGCACCGCCAGGCCCGACCCCGGTATCGCCCTCCAGCGCAGATTCACCGTCGGGGCCTTACATCGATTTGGTGATTCGGATTCGATGCAGCTCGGGGGACGGATCGGTGACCGTCGGATCGAAGGGATGTTCGTCCTTTTTGAAAGTTTCGACGATGCGTTTCACGTAGCCGCGGGTTTCTTCGTAGGGCGGAACGCCTTTGTAGCGATTGACCGTTCCCTCGCCGGCGTTGTAGGCCGCCGCAACCAGGGAGACATTGCCCTTGAAGTAGGCGAGCAGCCAGCGGAGATACGACAAGCCGCCGCGGATGTTTTCTTCCGGATCGAAGGGCCGTTTGACGTTGAACCGGGCCGACGTTTCCGGGATAAGCTGCATCAGGCCCTGGGCATTCTTGGGCGAAACGGCGCCCGGATTGAAGTTGGACTCGGCATGGATGACGGCCAGCGCCAGGCGCGGAATCACGCCGTATTGCGGCGCCAGTTTGTGTACGAGCTCGTACACTTTCTTGCGGTCGGGCGCGACGCCCGCCATCAGATCCTTGCCGTCGGGATCGTCCGGATCCTTCAGGCACTCGGGTTTTTCCGCCATCGGCTCGCCAACAAAACGCAACATCCTTTCGGCATGGGCGTTGCCCTGCCCGGCGGCGAGCCGGAAGAAGTAGGCAGCCAGCGGATCGTGGCGCGGCACGCCGCGGCCGTTGGCGTACATCCAGCCCAGACTGTATTGGGATTCGGCATCCCCCAGCCGCGCCGCTTCGCAATAAAGCTTGGCCGCCTTGTCCCCGTCGCGGGCGACGCCTTCGCCGTGCTCGTGCGCCTTGGCCTCGGCCCGCAGCGCCCGGATTCGCTCGGCGACGTCACCCTCGCCGGTTCCCGCCGCGGCGCCAACGACCCAGACCCCCAGGAGCAGCGGGCAGAGCACTCGCCCCACCCTCGCTCTCCGGGAGAAAAGCCGGTCGGTCGCCATGGCCGTTGCGCTCAGAGCCGCCACAGCGTCACGCCGGCGGCGGCCACCGCCTTCTGGTCGAACTGGCTCTTGACGTCGGCGATGACCCCTTCGGGCGACAATTTGTCGAGGAAATCCTTAAGGGGACGCTCCTTGAACTGGCGGTGCGCCACCGCTCCGACTATGGCCGCCGCCCTGGGCAGATGCTCCCAGGCCACCAGTTCGACGCCGTATTCGTGATGGGCCTCGGCCGGATCGGCGACGGGGTCGTGGACCACCACATTGGCGCCGTAGGAGCGCAACTCGTTGATGACGTCGATCACCCGGGAATTGCGCAGGTCGGGGCAATCCTCCTTGAAGGTCAGCCCCAGGACCACAATCGGCGCGCCCTTGACCTGCCAGCCATTGCGCACCAGATGCTTGACTGTTTGCTCGGCGATGAACTTGCCCATGCCGTCGTTGATGCGACGGCCGGCGAGAATGACTTCCGGGTGGTAGCCAAGCATTTCGGCCTTATGGGTGAGATAGTAGGGATCGACGCCGATGCAGTGACCACCCACCAGACCCGGGCGGAAAGGCAAGAAATTCCACTTGGTGCCGGCGGCCTGCAGGACTTCCAGGGTATCGATGCCGATACGGTCGAAAATGATCGCCAGTTCGTTCATCAACGCAATGTTGAGGTCGCGCTGGGTGTTTTCGATCACCTTGGCAGCTTCGGCGACCTTGATCGAGGACGCGGGATAGACGCCGGCAGTGATGATTTCTCCGTACATCTTGGCGACCAGCTCAAGGGTTTTGGGCGTATCGCCCGATACGACTTTGACAATCTTGGTCAAAGTGCGTTCCTTGTCGCCCGGATTGATCCGTTCCGGCGAGTAACCGACGAAAAAGTCCTCTTTCCATTTCAGGCCGGAGCATTTTTCGATGATCGGAATACAGACCTCCTCGGTGGCGCCGGGGTACACCGTGGATTCGAACACCACGGTGGCACCCCGCTTGAGGTTGCGCCCGACCGATTCGGAGGAACCGACCAGGGGCGAGAAATCCGGCTGATGAGCCTCGTCCACAGGCGTCGGGACGGCAACCACGACAAAATCGGCCTCCTTCAAGGCAGCCGGGTCGCACCCGACTTCAAGGCGGGTCGCGGCCTTGAGATCGTCCGTGCTGACTTCGCCGGTGGGGTCCACGAAGCGTTTGTAGTTGGCAATTTTCTCCGCCGACAAATCAAAGCCGATGGTGCGATATTTCTTGCCAAACTCGACCGCCAGCGGCAATCCCACGTAACCCAGACCTACAACTGCAATCGTCGTCATTTCAACCTCAACAAATTGATTTCAAAAAATTAAATTTCCTTAAGCAGCTTGGCAACTTCGGCCTGGGCAGGGAAGTTGTTCCCCAGCTTACCCAGCGCTTCAAGTTCCTTGCGGGCTTCGGCCTTTTGCCCCGCCTGGACGAGAACCTTGGCCAGACTCAACCGGATCTGCCCGGCTTGGGGCGCCAACTGCAAGGCCTTGCGAAGCAGTTCGATAGCCTTTGCGGTGTCTCCTCGTGCCGCCAGCAACACCGCCAGGGTATCCATCAAGGGCGGCTGGTCGGGAGCCAATTTATTGGCTTTTTCGGCATACTCCAGCGCCTTCGGATCCTTCAGTTTGCCCGATGCCCACGCCAGATTATTGAGGGCCAGGACATTGTCGGGATCGCCGGTCAACAACGCTTGGTATTGCTGTACCGCCCCGGCGTAATCCTGCTGGGCCAGTGCGGTATCGGCCAAATGAAGCTGGAAACCCGTGTCTTTGGGATTGGTTTTGCGCCATTGGCTCGAGAACTTCTCGGCGCCGGCCTTGTCTCCGCTCCCGGCGAGCGCGGCATGCAGTTTTATCGCGACTTCGGTCACCCCGGCTGCCCTCTCCGCGGCAGCGCGATAGGCCCGGACCGCATCGGGCCAGCGCTTTTTCATTAGAGCAAGATCGCCTTCCGACACAAACCCCACAGCCTCCTTGGGCCGCTGCTTCTGGATCTGCCGTGCCACGGCAATGGCGGCATCGTAGCGGTCAAGCTGCGCCAGCTGCACCGCGAGGGTGCGCTGAGCCTCGAGGAAATCCGGTTTGATCTCAATGGCCCTACGCAGGCTCTTGATCGTCGCCTCGCGATCGTTCATCGCCAATTGCACTTCAGCGATGCGGAAATACGGAATCCCGGAATTGGGTTGCAGCGATGCAACCTTATTGAAGGAAACCAATGCCTGGTTATGTTCACCAGCCGCCAGATAGACGCGCCCAGTCGTCATCAGCACGTCCGGATTCTCGGGAATCGCCGCCAGGGCATCCTGCGAGGCCGCCAGGGCCTTCTTGATGTCCTTTTGCCGCATATGCTCCTCTATGAGGGCCAATCGGGGGGCCGTATCGGTCGGATTGGCTGCGACGGCCCGGGCGAGTATGGCCAAAACCTCTTCAGGCTTGCCTTTGTTTTGCGCCGTCAATCCCGCCAGTGCCAAAAGCGCCTGGACATTTTTTTCGTCTGCCGCCAAGACCTTTTCGAAGCGTCGACGCGCTTCATCGGGCTTCTTGTCGGTTAGGTCAAGTGCTGCCAGACTCGCAGCCGCAGGGAAAAAGCCAGGACTCTGGGCGACGGCCTTCTCAAAGCTTCCGCGTGCCCCTGCGGTATCTTTCTTGGCAACCAAGGCTCGGCCAAGCAAGTACTGGACGATGGGGTCGTTCGGGGTTTTCTTGGCTAGCGCGTCGGCTGTCTGGACAGCCTTGTCCACCTGATTTCTTCGCAAGTAGGCATTGACCAGGGCCTGGCTGGCAGTTGTACTGGGATCGGCAGCGGCAATGTCCTCTAGTTCATCCAAGGCCTCGGCATCGCCCTTGGCGAGATGGGCCAAGGCAAGACGGGTCCGCTTGGTCGTATCCTTGGGATCGAGTTTGGCCGCCTTGGCGTAGTAATCCTCGGCTTGCTTCATATCTCCCATCTGGTCGTAGACGGCCCCCGCCAGCGAAAGCAAGTTGGCGTCGCCCTCAATCCGCCCCATGATCGGCTGCAAAGCAGCCAGCGCCTTGGTGGGTTGCCCCATCTGCAAATAAGTATTAATCAACGTCATCCGTGCCGCCGGCAAATCCGGCGAGAGTTGGAGGGCCTTGGTGAGATTCTCTTCGGCAGACGCGAACGCGCCGGTGGCGAAGTCGACAGCACCGGCTAGCTGGAAGGACAGAGGCGCTCCCTGGGTGAGTTTGTGCAACTGCTGCAGCAAATCGCGGGAAGCCTTGTAGTCCTTTTTCAGGTAGGCGTAGCTGGCGCCGAGAAACAGCGCTTGAGGATTACGCGGCGCCACTTTCTTCAGCGCATCGATCTGCTTGCCAGCCTCGTCGAGCTTTTGATCCTTGAGCAACAATTGAATAATCGCCACATGGGCGGAAGCGAATTCCGGCCGCATCTCGACGGCCTTGCGATAAAACTCCATGCCGCCATCGCCGCCCTGCTTCGCCTGGGCAACATCGCCCTTTAGCTTCCAGGCACCCGAGTTCTTGGAATCGGCCGCAAGCACCCGGTCGAGAATCGCAAAGGCGCCGTCGTAATCCTTGGCGCCGGCGCGAACGCGTGCCTGCAAAATAAGGGCGGGGAGGTGGTCGGATTTAGCCTGGAGGGCGGCGGCCACTGTGCTCTGGAACGCCGGCACATCCCCTAAGGAAGAATACGCCACGGCCACGGTGCTCAGCAGGTCGGCCTGGGCCGTCGGCGTTCCGAGATCCATCTTGGCGAAATCGGCAATGACTTTTTTCGCCTGCCCGCGGGCCAACATGACATTTGCCAGCGGCGGAATGACCAGATCCGGTGGATATTTCAGTTCCAGGGCTTTGCGCAACTCGACTTCGGCCGAAGTCAAATCGCCGACCTCCATCAGGCTCCTGCCCAGAAGATAACGGGCCTCGACGCTATCGGGAACCTTCTGCAGATAATTCTTGATCTGGATGATGGCCGCCTTGTTGTCCTTCTTGGCGATGAATTCCTTGGCCGACGACAGCATGGCTTCGGGCTTTTCGCCGCAACCGGCCGCGAGCAGGGCGATCAGCAGGACCGAGAGACCGGTGCGGCGGACGGGAAGGGACTTGAACATGGCAATACTCCTGGTAGGCATACCGGTCACTTAAGGCCGAATCGATGCATCAAATCGTAGAGCGTGGGGCGGCTTACGGCCAGCAGTTCGGCGGCCCTGACCACGTTGCCGTTGGCTCGGGCCAGGGCGGTCACCACGGCCCGGCGTTCGGCTTCGTCGCGGATTTTGCGCAAATCGAGGTCGCCGTCGTCATCGCTCGCATTTTCCGCCAACCCGATATCGGCCCGGGAAATCTGGTTGCTGTCAGCCATGATGACGGCCCGCTTGATGCAGTTTTCAAGTTCACGGACATTGCCCGGCCAGGTGTGGGCGGCGATCGCCCGCAGGGCGTCGTCCCCCAGTCCCATGGTGCCACGGTTCTGTTCAGCGGCAAATCGCCGGACAAAGGCGTGGGAGAGCAGGGCCGAATCCCCCATCCGGGCGCGTAGCGGGGGGATATCGACAACGATCTCCGCCAACCGGTAATACAAATCCTCCCGGAACTTGCCTTCGGCGGTAAGCGTCTTGAGATTCTGGTGTGTCGCACAGACGATACGCACGTCCACCGGGATTTCCTGGCGCCCGCCGATCCGCTCGATGACCCGCTCCTGCAGGAAGCGCAGGAGCTTGGCCTGCAGGCTCAGGGGCAGGTCGCCGATTTCGTCGAGCATCAAGGTGCCGCGATGGGCAGTCTCGATTTTCCCCGGCGTCATCTTGGCGGCACCGGTGAACGCGCCTTTTTCGTAACCGAAAAGCTCGCTCTCCAGCAGGTTGTCGGGGATGGCGGCGCAGTTGATCGCCACAAAGCGTTCGCCACGACGCGGCGAAGCCTCGTGCAAGCCCCGCGCCAAAACCTCCTTACCCGTACCGCTTTCGCCCAGGAGCATCACGGTCGCGTTGCTGCCGGCAACCTTTTCGATGGTCCGGCAAATACGGAGCATTTCCGGATCCCGGGTAATCAGCCCGGAAAACACATCGGGCTGGTGCATGGCGAGCAGCCGGTTGTTTTCCTGCTGCAGATCGTAAAGGCGAAACGCCCGGTCCACGGTGAGGGCCAGCAGATCCGGTTCAAACGGCTTGGCGAAGAAGTCGTAGGCGCCCATGGCCACCGCCCGCAGGGCATTGGCACGGTCGTTTTGCCCCGTCACTACGATGACCTTGGTTTCCGGAGCGACGACCAGCATTTGCTCCAACAGCCGGAACCCTTCGGATACCGAATCGGGATCCGGAGGCAAACCCAAATCCATGGTCACCACGGCCGGCTGGTAACGCCGGACCTGGGCGATGGCCGATTCGCGATCGTCGGCGGTCAAGGTTTCGTATTTGTCGAAAGACCAGCGAATCTGTTTCTGCAGGGCCGGGTCATCCTCGACGATCAGCAGGGGCCTTGGCTTGTCGGCGCTCATGCCGCCCCCCGCTGCCGCAGGTCGGATTGCGAACTGATCTCGAAGAGCGGCAACAAGAGGGTTACCCGCGTTCCAGCATTTTCCTTGCTATCGACCAATATCTTTCCCCCCAGTTCTTGCACGTACTGGAAACTCTCATACGCGCCGATTCCCATGCCCGCCTGTTTGGTGGTCTGGAACGGCTTGAACAGTCGCTCCCGAACGAATTCGGGCGACATTCCCTGACCGGTGTCGCCAACTTCGAGTTGGGCGAGCCCGCTTTGTTTGTTTAGCTTAACCCAAACCCGGCCGGCGATGTCCGTTGCATCAAGCGCATTCTGCACCAAATGTCCGATCACCCTCTCCAGCCGGTCTTCGTGCCCCCGGGTGGTGAGATTGTCTTTGATTTCCATGTCTACCGTGCGTCCTTGTGCGCCTTTTGCCTTCACGATGCGATCCACAATTCCGGCGAGATCCACGCCGACCGGCGTCCCGGGCGGTGTCGCCCCTTCCCGCAATTGCAACATGAGTTGCCGCATGCGTTCTACGGAATGTTCCACAGTCATCAGCATATCCTGCTGAAATTCCGGGTTGGCCCGGTGTTTTTCCGCATTGCGCAGCATCAGCGACAGCTGGGTGACGATGTTCTTGAGGTCATGAACGACAAACGCCGACATGCGATTGAAGGCATCGAATTTGCGCACTTCCAGCAGTGCCTCGGTCGCCTGCATCTGGGCCAGAAAGCTCGCGGCCTGGCGCCCGGCGGTTTTCAACAGGTCATTGACCTCCCAGTTGACCTCCATCGGCGTGCGGGCACTGCCCAGAACCACGAAACCGATCATTTCGTTGCCGACGAGAAGAGGAACAATCAGCCAGGCATTGGGGATTTCGGACACCCAGTCGGGCAGGGCTAGCCCTTCGTAGCGCCGGGCAAAACACCGGTATTCCTCAAGATTCACCACCCAGCCGCTGTCGAGCAAAAATTTGCTGAAGGCCGAATCGGTCGCCTCGCCCGCCTCGACCCGCGCCATGTTCCACCGGGCCGCCTGGGTATAGGACTGCTTCGCCGCGTCGCGCAGCCACAAGCTTCCGGCGGGGCTTTCCAACATATCGGCCAAACCGCGAATCACGTGCTGCCCCATTTCCTGGGGAGACCCCTGGACCGCCAGGGTATGGGTAAACTTGAGCCACTCCTCCCGGTAATCGTAGCGATAACTAAAGAAGTGCTTGCCGACGAGCACCCGCAATTTGGCCCGCATCGAACCCGAAAAGGCAAGAACGCCGAGGGCCATCACGGCGACGAACCCCAGGGCGATCTGCAGAGCCCGCCCCCATTCGCCCCCGAAATAGCGAACGTAGTAGCCGACCCCGGCCATGAACAGCAAGTAGATTCCCGAAATCAGCAGCGTTGCGGAATGAAAGGCCGCCCGCTGGGAGAGGCGGATTTTGGACGCCCAGTCGCGGCTCCGGGTGGTCGACAGCGCCAGCAAAGGGACGACCGACGCCGCGACGAACCCCCTTATGCTGCGGGCGTCCTCATCGATGCGATTGAACAACAGGGCATCGGAATAGAGATAGAGATCGTAGACAAAGGCTCCGGCAAGGCCCAGGCAGAAGGGCTTGACGTTCCATCGCGAATCGTCGGCGACGCTGCGAAAGAACTGCTCCAGCAAGAGCAGGCCGAAAACCACTGCGGCGAGGGCTTGCAGGGGAACCAGCCGATTGAGGCCGGCGATTTCTGAAACCCCCAACAGGATGGCGCCCTGCAGCGCAATGCCGACCCCGACAATGGTAATGGCCACCGGGACCAAATAGGCCCGGGACGCACGGACGGCCCCGTTGGCGACATCCCCCGAACGGAGCAGGAGTATCACGAAGGCGAACCAGGCCGCGTAGCGCAGAACATCGGCAAGATTGCCGGCGTCGGAAAAAAGTCGATTTCCAGAAATGGCATGCAGCAGGCCGAATACGGCCCACCCACTGCAGGCCACAACCGCCACCAGCATGACGGCAGACACCCGACCGGCCCTCGCCGACTGGCCCACCCCAAGAAGATAAATGGCAAGCAGCCCGTACCCCCCGGCTGCAAGCCCAAACCCCAGGGCCGCCAAGGAGTTGGTACTAGTGCCCATAGAAAACCCCGCCCAAGATCAACCCACCTCGGGCGATCCTATCACTGGGCGCCCTTCGCGGTGAGCACCACGCCGATGGTTTCGAACAAAACGAGGATATCGAGGAAAAGCGTGTGGTTCTTCACGTAGTAAAGATCGTATTGGAGTTTTTCGGCCGAGTCCTCGACGGAGGCGCCATAGTGATAACGAACCTGCGCCCAGCCCGTCACGCCGGGTTTGACGCTATGGCGCACGGCGTAGAACGGAATATCGCGAGTCAGTTGATCGACGAAGAACGGGCGTTCGGGCCGGGGTCCAACCAGACTCATATCCCCGTTGAGGACGCTCAACAACTGGGGCAATTCATCGACACGCAGCTTGCGGATGATACGCCCGACCGAGGTCACACGCGAATCGCCGGCGGTGGCCCAACGCGGCTTGCCGTCTTTTTCCGCATCGGTACGCATGCTGCGGAACTTGATGACGTTGAACAACCGGCCGTTCAAACCGACCCGTTCCTGGCGGTAGATGATCGGGAAACCACTTTCCAGGGCAATCGCGATGGCGGTCACGAGCATGACCGGAGCCGCAAGCAGGAGAAGGATCGTGGCGCAGACCACGTCAAAAACACGCTTGACGAAAGTCCGCCAGAATCCCTGGCGAAAACCGTCGCCGAAGATCAGCCAGCCCGCATAGAGGGAATCGAGGCGGATTTGCCCGAGGGTCTGCTCAAAATGGCTGGCCAGGTCAAGAACGCGCACCCCGGAAAGCTTGCAATCGAGCAACTCGCGTAGCGGCAGCACGCCCCCGCGGCGCTCTGTGACGGCGACGACGATTTCGTCGACCTTCAGGCGCTGGGCGGTCTCGGTCAGCGAACGACTGCGGGGCAGCACCTGATCGCCGGGCACCTTGACCTCCTCCTCGATCGGGCTGGGATAGAACCCCACGATGAGTGCCGTCGGGTCGGATTTAATCAGCGCCTTACGTACTGCCAAGGCCTTGGCGCCGGCTCCGAAAACGAGAATCCGGCGCACCACGATCTGGGTAGGCGTGGCGTGTTCCGAACTGACACGCGTCACGAGCATGCCGAACACCGCCGACATCGCCGAAAGCTGGAGGAATTCGCGGCTCACTTCGGCCACGGGGAAAAGCAGGAACAAGCCGTAGGCAATGGGCACGGCGAGGTAAAGAGAAAGCACGGCGCGGGCTCGAGTCTGTTGCACCGTCCGGTTGTGGAAGCGGCGGTAGAAGCCCAGCCAGGCATTCAAGAGGAGCACCGTCACCGCGAGGACGACGGAATACACCAGCACCATCTGCAAATCGATCGGCAACCCGGCACCTACCCAAAGGACGGCGATGACCATCCCGACCAGGACGAACGAAAAATCGAACAACACCTGCAAGACTGTGCGCCAGCCAAACCAGTGATTGAATAACCTGATCACTCTCGATCTCCACGATTATTGTCTGCTGCGACCTCCGAGTGCTTACCCCCAGGTCGATGCGCAGCAAATTGGCAGCCCAGACTTCCCTGCCAACACCCTTCCTTATCACGGAGACATTCTAGGGCCGCGGCCCCAATGCTATACGTGCAGTATTTCACAACGAAGACGAAAAGGCCGGTGCCGCTTCAGAGCAGGACTTCGCGCACCGCCGGATGGCCGAGGAAGGCCTGGGGGCTGGCCGAGGCGCCGTAGGCCCCGGACTGATAGACGACGACCAGGTCGCCGACCTCGGCCACGGGCAACGCCATCCGGTCGGCCAGGAGATCGAGGGGCGTGCACAGGGGGCCGACAACCGATACCAGCTCGGTGGCCGAATCCCCCATGCGGTTGCCGATGGCCACCGGATAGTTCTTGCGGATGACCTGGCCGAAATTCCCCGAGGCCGACAGATGATGATGCAAGCCCCCGTCGGTGACGAGGAAGATCTGCCCCCGGGAAACTTTCCGATCCACCACGCGACAGACATAGACGCCGCTTTCGCCCACGATGTAGCGCCCCAGCTCGACCACCAGGCTGGCTTCGGGCAAATCGCGGGCAGCCTGCCGGACGAGTTGGTGCAGATTGTCGCCGATGGGCGCCAGGTCGAGGGGCGTCTCCCCGGGGAAATAGGGGATACCGAACCCACCGCCGAGATTGAGGAACTTGACCGGCATGGGGGCGTCGGCCGCAAGGCGCAGCGCCAGTTCATAGGATTTGCGCTGGGCTTCGCAAATCGACTCGGCTTTCAGGTTCTGCGACCCGGCAAACAGATGGAATCCTTCGAAAGCGAGACCGGCCGTGGCGATGGCCGCGAGCAACCCGGGCACCTGCTCGGCGTCGACGCCGAACTGCTTGGGGCCGCCGCCCATCCGCATGCCCGATCCCTTGAGTTCGAAATCGGGATTCACCCGCACCGCCACCCGCGCCGGAACTCCCAACTGGTCCGAGATGGACCGGAGTTCACCAACCTCGCGAAACGATTCGATATTGACCAAAACGCCGGCCGCCACCGCCTGCCGCAGTTCGGCCGCCTGTTTTCCCGGGCCGGCAAAGCTGATCTCGCGAGGATCGGCGCCGGCATCGAGGGCGACCGCCAATTCGCCGGCCGAAGCGACGTCGACGCCATCGACCAGACCGGCGACAAAGCCGACCAGGGCCGGCATGGGGTTGGCCTTCATGGCGTAATGAAGCTTCACGGTAGCCGGCAGCGCCGCCCGTAGGGAAGCCACCCGGTGACGCAGCAGACTTCTGTCGTAGGCGTAATACGGCGTCTGCCCGACGCGGGCGGTCAGGCGGGAGAGGGGCACGCCGCCGACCAGGAGTTCGCCGCCCTGGTGCGGGAACTGGTCCATCGGGGCATGCACGGGTAGTTGACGATCGGTGTTGGACATAGGTTTTCTGTTCTGACCGGAGGCAATCAGCCGGAATTTCGCTCCAGCCATTGGACGGACAGCGTTTTGCGGTCAATTTTGCCGTTCGGGTTACGCGGCAGGGGGCCGGACTGGATTTCGATCCCGGCGGGAATCATGTAGGCCGGCATGCGTAGCCGGCATTCCGCCAGGATTGCCGCCCCATCCACCGTCGCATCGGCAGTGGTTGCAATGACCTGGATGGCCTGCCCCAGGGTCGGGTGGTCGACGCCGAAGGCGACGCACTCGCCGACCAGGCGGGAAGCATAAAGAATTTCTTCGACCTCGGTGGGGCTGACCCGGTAGCCCGAGGTTTTTATCATTTCGTCCCGCCGGCCGACAAAATAGAGGAAACCGTCGTCGTCCCTACGCACCGTGTCGCCGGAAAAGACCGCCAGCTCGGGCAGGACCAGGCCGACCTCGCGCCCGGGCAGATGGGCGGGTAGCGGCTTGTAGCGCTCCGCCGTCTTGTCAGCATCGTTCCAGTAACCCATTCCGACCAGCGCCCCGCGGTGCACCAATTCGCCGGGTTCGTTGGCCGCGCAGGGGCTGCCGTCCTCGCGCAGGACGAGTATCTCGGCGTTGGGAATGGCCTTGCCGATCGAATCGGGGCGCCGATCCACCTCTTCGGGCGGCAGGTAGGTGGAGCGAAAGGCCTCGGTCAGGCCGTACATCAGATAAGGTTTGGTGCGCGGCACGCGGCGGCGCAGAGCGTCCAGCGTCTCCCGCGGCATGCGGCCGCCGGTATTGGCGAAATAGCGCAGGTGTTCGGTGATGTCGGCGGGCCATTCGAGCTGGGCGAGCTGGATGTAAAGTGGCGGAACCGCGGTAAGTCCGGTGACCCGCTCCTTCTCCAGGGCCTTGAGCACGTCCCGGGGGAGCAGATAATTGAGCAGGACGACCCGGGCGCCGGCATGGAAGGCCGTCGTCAGCTGACTGAACCCGGCGTCGAAGGAAAGCGGCAGGGCGGCAAGCAACACGTCGTCCGCCACGTTTTGCAGATAGCTGGCGACGCTTTTCGCCCCCGCCACCATATTCCTGTGGGAGAGCACGACGCCCTTGGGCTTGCCGGTGCTGCCCGAGGTATACAGTATGCCCACCATGTCGGTATCGATGACCCGGTGGGGCCGGCGTTTTTCGGCCGCCAGGAGGTCGCGCCAGGCGCAGTAGGACAAGCTTCCGCCGGCGGGCAAGGGTTTGTCCGAATCGAGCACGACAACCTGGCGAAGATCGTGGCATTCGGGCAGAACCTGAGCCAGCAGATCGAGGCGCTCGGGCGAAGTGACGAGCACCCGGACGTTGCAGTCGCGCAGGATGTAGGCGACCTGCTCGGGTTTGAGCAAAGGATTCAGCGGAACGAAAACCCCTCCGGCGGCGGGGGCGCCAAAACTGGCGACGACGGTTTCGAAACGCTTTTCCAGGTAGATCGCCACCCGCTCCCCCCGCTGCAGGCCCAGGCCCAGGAGACCGTTGGCGAAGCCGGTGACGGCTTCCTGCAGTGCGGCGTAGGGCAGGGATGCGCCCTTGTCGGTCAGCGCAATGGCGCCCGGGTCGCGTTCGGCGGAACGGAAGATCAGTTCAGGAAGGAGAGAGGAGTCAGGCATGATGGATATAGGAAAACAGGCATCCCGATTTGGCAACTGGTGACGATACACCGGGATGCATCCATGACGGCGTGGAGTATCTCACAGTCCCGCCGGCTTCTTCACACTATAATGCGGCCCATTCATACGCCGCCAGACAGGGGAGTTTGTTTTGGACATCAAAAAAGAAGTTCTCGCCGTTCTCGACGAGATCCTGAGCCTCAACGGCCGTTCCTCCGCATTCACCGACGACACGCCCCTCCTCGGCGCCATCCCGGAACTCGATTCGATGGCCGTCGTCGCCCTCATCACGACGCTGGAAGAGCGTTTCGGCATCGCCGTCAATGACGACGAAATCGACGGCGCAACCTTTTCCACGGTCGGCGCCCTGGTCGATTTCGTGGGGCAGAAGGCGGCCAGCTAAGCGGCTCCGATGGCCCCCTCGGCCTTCTTCCTCCCCGTCGGCACGGGCGAGCGCTTCTGCATCCTCCACCCCGCCGCCTCTGAGCGGCGCAAGGGATGCGTCGTCTACGCCCACCCCTTCGCCGAGGAGATGAACAAATCGCGCCGCATGGTGGCTCTCCAGGCGTCCGCCCTGGCCGATGCCGGCTATGCCGTCCTGCAGCTCGACCTCGACGGCTGCGGCGACAGCAGCGGCGACTTCGCCGACGCCAGCTGGGAGGGCTGGTGCAGCGACGTCGTTCGCGCCTGCCGCTGGATGCGGGAGCAACAGCCCGGACCGGTCTGGTTGTGGGGATTGCGGGCGGGCGTCCTGGTCGCCGCAGAGGCCGCGAGGCGGCTTGATTTCCCGGTAAACCTTCTTTTCTGGCAACCGGCCGTGGCCGGCAAATCCCTTTTGCAGCAGTTCCTTCGCCTCAGCCTTGCCGCCGAACTCGTCGGCGGCAACAGCCGGGGCGCCATGGAAGCCCTGCGCCGCCGGATCGACGGCGGTGAACCCGTCGAGATCGCCGGCTACACGCTCGCCCCGGGCCTGGCGCTGGGCCTTGAACAGGCGGTCCTGGCGCCCCTGCCCGCGACGACGACCAAAGTAATCTGGCTTGAAGTCTCCAGCCGTGCCGACGCCACCCTGGCTCCGGTATCGGAGAAAACCCTGGAAGCCCTGCGCCAGTCCGGCAGCACCGTCTTCGCCCGGGTCGCGAACGGCCCCGCCTTCTGGCAAACCAGCGAAATCGAAGAGGCGCCGGAGCTCATCCGGGCGACCGTCGACGCCTTGTCGGAGGTCGGCCCATGACCGAGGCAACGAGGGCGATCGTCTTCAGCCGGGGCGACGACCACCTGCTCGGCATCCTCTCCCTTCCCCGGGCGGCCGGCACGACGGGTGTCGTGATCGCCGTCGGCGGGCCCCAATACCGTGCCGGCAGCCACCGGCAGTTCGTGCTCCTGGCCCGGCACCTGGCGGCCGGCGGTTTTCCGGTCCTGCGCTTCGATTATCGCGGCATGGGCGACAGCGCCGGCGAACCCCGCAATTTCCAGCAAGTCGACGACGACATCGGCGCTGCCATCGAGGCCCTCCAGGCCAACTGCCCGGACATCACCCGGGTCGTGCTGTGGGGGCTTTGTGACGCGGCGTCATCGGCACTGCTTTACTGGCACAGGCGCCGCGACCCACGCCTGGCCGGCCTTTGTCTCCTCAACCCCTGGGTGCGCTCGGAAACCACCCTGGCCCGCGCCCAGATCAAGCATTACTATGGGCAACGCCTGCTGCAGCCCGAATTCTGGAAGAAACTCCTGCGGGGCGGCGTGCCGGTCGGGAAAGCCGTCGCCGGCCTGGCGGAAAAGCTGGCCCAGTCGTTCCGCCCAGCCTCCCGCGAGAGCGGACCGGAGCTTGGTTTTCAGGAACGCATGGCGATCGCTCTGGCGGAATTCCCGGGGGCCGTCCTCGTCATCCTCAGCGAACGCGACCACACGGCCAAGGAATTCCTCGAATACGCCGCCATGACGCCCCGACTGGCCACGGCCCTCGACCGGCCAAATCTGCGGCGCGCCGACATCGCCGGCGCCGACCACACCTTCTCCAGCGCCGCCTGGCGCGGCGAAGTCGAACGAACCACCCTGGATTGGCTCAACAGCCTGCGGAGTCCGGCATGAAACGCCTCCTCATGATTGCCTACCACTTTCCACCCCTGGCCGGGAGCAGCGGCATCCAGCGCACGCTGCGCTTCGTGCAGCAGCTTCCCGCCTTCGGCTGGCAACCCCTGGTACTCAGCGCCGACCCCCGGGCCTACGAGCGGACGAGCCACGACCTCCTGGCCGACATCCCCGCCGGCACGGTGGTCCGGCGGCCGCTCGCCTTCGACACCGCCCGCCAGCTTTCCCTCGGGGGGCGCTATTTCGGCTGGATGGCCCGCCCCGATCGCTGGGTCAGCTGGAAATTCGGCGCCGTCCGCGAAGGCCTTCGCCTCATCGACGAATACAAACCCGATGCCATCTGGTCCACCTATCCCATCGCCACCGCCCACCTCATCGGTGCGGAACTCCACCGGCGCAGCGGCATTCCCTGGTTCGCCGATTTTCGCGACCCCATGGCCCAGGAAGGCTACCCCGCCGACCCCCTGGTCTGGAAGAGCTTCAAGCGCATCGAAGAGGGAGCACTTCGGCGGGCCACCCGCAGCCTGTTCACCACGCCGGGCGCCGCCCGGGTCTACCGCGAACGCTATCCCGACGCCGCCGAGCGCATCGCCGTCCTGGAAAACGGCTACGACGAGGAAACCTTCGCGACCGCCGACGCCGACCGCAGCCCCCTCAACCCGGGCACGCTGACCCTGGTGCACAGCGGCATCATCTACCCGGAAGAACGCGACCCGACGCAGCTCTTCGAAGCCCTGGGCCGCCTGAAAAAGACGGGGAAAATCGCCCCGGGACAGATCAAGCTTCGTTTTCGGGCGGCGGTCCACGACGAGCTGCTCAGCGACCTGGCCCGCACCCACGATGTCGCGGAATTCATCGAATGCTGCCCGGCGGTACCCTACCGTGCCGCAATCTCGGAAATGCTGCGGGCCGACGGTCTGCTGGTGATGCAGGCCGCCAACTGCAACGAGCAGATTCCGGCCAAGCTATACGAATATCTGCGGGCCGACCGCCCGATCATCGCCCTGACGGACCCCGTCGGCGACACGGCAACAACCTTGCGCCAGGCCGGAGTGCCGAAGATCGCCCGCATCGATTCGGCGGAAGAAATCGCCGCGATCCTGAGCGAATTCGTGCACAACGAGGGGGAGCGCACCCGCAACCGGCCCGATCCCAGGCAAGTGGCCGCGGCTTCCCGCCGCGAAAGAACGGCGCAACTGGCTAAACTGCTGGAAAGCTGACCGGCCGGCGGCCACCCCCGGCCACCCCCGAACCCAGGTCAAGCAAGACGGCCCGTTTCGGCCCGCCCCGGAGAACCGGCGACGGTCTTCACGCCGGCTCGGAGTCTCCGTGGTCTTCTTTTCTTTTTCTCGCGGCGAGCTGCTTCAGGAACGGCCAGCGATAGCAGGTCAGGTGGTACAGGCTGCGCTTCTGATCGGTCCAGCGCGTGTGCCACTCCATCATCCGCCCGTAGAATTCCACCCGCTTCCATCGCCCTTCCCCGTAGATCTCCTCCAGGACGTCCTGGAGGAGAAGGAAGGCGGGGGAAAAGGGATGCGTGGACTCGTCGTAGGTCGTCTTCAGGATGGTGATCGTCTGCCCCCGCCCAAGACATAGATTGACGGCAACCACCCGGTCGTCGAAGAGATACTCGTAGACGAAGGCCTCACCCCGGGATGCCGCATCCTGCATCAAGCGCGTGTAGAACCGGCCTTGATCGTTGTCCGGGTGGATGGCCGTGCCCGACGCCGCTTTCCAACCTGCGCTCTCCAGCACGCCGTAGCGGGCGATGGCGGGCGCCATGTCCTCGGGCGAAGTGAATTTGCGCATTCGGCCGGACATGCCTTCCGTTTCCAGCTTGTTACGCTGCTTACGCATGTTTTGGCGGAGGTTCTTGCCGCGGGCGCTCCAGAAGTCGTCAAAACTGCCGGCGATATCGACCCAACCAGTCTCGATGTAATCAGCCGTTCGGGTGTTGGCGGCATCAGGCATGCGGGGCGCGAACATCGGGTCGATCTGCGTCACCGAGAAGGTGACGCAAAACCCGAATCCGGCCCGGTTCAAACTGTTGGACAACGCCTCGAGCGTCGGGCCGGGGGCGGCAACCCAAGCCCCGAGCGGGATCTGGGCCGGCTGAAAAGTCTGCCAACGGAAGCGCCCCGCCTTGCTCGCCACGAGCATCGCCACCACCTGATCGGCCTGGCGGCCGATGAGCAGTCGTTCGCCGCCCTGGCCGAAAACCGCGATGGCCGTCGCGATGGCCTCGGCGCCAAGAAACGGCAGGTCGCTCCGGGCCGCGTTCAACCGATTCCAATCGGCCCGCAGTCCTTCGTTTACGCCGAGATCACTGGCCGGCAGGGATTTCCATTCAATACTTACGGCGGTCATCGGCAACGTTTTCGATAGCGAGAAAGGGCATATTGGCGGAGAGTGAATCCGGCAGCCACGGACGGCAGCCGATCCAGTCAGGGTTCAGATGATAGCGTCAGTCGGGAGAACAATTACCGGAATAGTTCACACTACGCCATAGATAAACCTCCGTCCCTCAGGGAACAAGGCGATCGGCCTGGCATTTTTTACGCCCTTCCCGGACCGATGTGAAGTGTGCCACTGAAAAGCGCAGGAATTCTACAGTACCATTGGACTAGCCTCCTGACGGACTATCGCGCTTTTGATCACCTCTTTTCGCCTGTTCGACCCCGCTCCCTGCGCCTTTCCCCGGTCGCGGGTAGCGTTGCTGCCACCTCCCGGACTCTCGTCCATGGGCTTGGCGCCGTCGTCGCGCTACGCCTTCCTCACCGGATCGGCGGGCGGGGCGTTCTACAGCCGGGGGCGGTACGCCCTGCTGGAAGCCTACCGCCTGGCCGGGGTCGGGCCGGGCCGCGCCTTGCTCGCCCCGGCTTATCATTGCCGGACCATGGTCGACCCGGCGGTCCGGCTGGCGGCCGAAACCGTGCTTTATCCTTGCGACCGTGAGTTACGGCCCGACTGGCCGTCGATTTCGCGACTTATCGAAACCAGCGTCCGCCCCGTCAAGGCCCTGCTGCTCACCCACTTTTTCGGCATCCGCCAGGACATGAAGGCGGCCCGGGCGTTTTGCGACGCCCACGACCTGGCGCTGATCGAGGACTGCTCCCACGCCTTCGCCTATCTGCAAAAAGGCGAAAAGCCGGGCACCTACAGCGATTTCGTCATCGCCAGCCCCTACAAGTTCGCTCCCTGCGAAGACGGCGGCCTGCTCCTTGCCGGCCGGGGCCGGCGCTTGCCCGACACCGCCTTGCGCTCCCCCGGACCGGCGGCGCAACTGCGCGCCCTGGCCCGCACCGTCGAGCGGGTGTTTTCTCCGCCCCCTCCGCCGGCCGCGACTGCATCGGCGGCGCCGATCCGCCCCGCCGAACTGGTTCCGGCCGCCGAAGCCGAAGAAGCCGGCGATACAATATCTACCCTGTATGATCCGAGGGACGAAAACAACGCGGGATTTTTCGCCTCCCGTCTGATCCTCGGGACAAGCAACCCGGACAAGATCGCCGAGGCCAGGCGGAGCAATTACCGGCGGTGGGTCGAAGCCGTAGCACCGCTGCCCCGCTGCCAAGCACTTTTCCCTGAACTCGAGGAGAACTGCGTACCCTACATGTTCCCGCTGTATATCGACCATCCGAATCCGCATTTTTATATCCTCAAGCACCTCGGCGTGCCGATCTGGCGCTGGGACGAGATGGCCGTATCCGCCTGCCCGGTGGCCGCCGACTACCGCCTGCGGGTTCTCCATCTGCCTTGCCACCAGGCCCTTGGCGCGGGGGAAATGGCCTGGTTGACCGCCACCGTGGCAGAGGTCATGCGAACCGCAAGCTGCGAGCCATGCCGCTAGCCCGCTGGGAGACCCACCCCCTGTCCCGCAGCCTGGGTGCCGCAAGGGCCGCCTGGGACAGCCTCAACCAGCGTTATGCCGACGCGCATCCGATGTTCGACGGCCGCTTCATCGAGGGACTGCTCAGGCATTTCGGCGACGGCGACGAAATCCTGCTTCGCCACATCGGCGAAGACGGTGCGGTGGATGGGCTGACTATCGTCGAACCCAGCCGACCCGGCACCTGGTCCAGCTTCCTGCCGGCGCAAGCCCAGATCGCCCCGCTTCTCGTCGACCGGGGGATCGATCTCTACGATGTCTTCCCGAGCCTGCCCGGCCTGCCGGGGCAGATTGACCTGCTGTGCCAGGATCCCTGGTTCACCCCCCTGGGTGAAACCATTACCCGCCCGGCCTATTCCAAGCACCACGCCTTGACCATGGGGATCGCCCTCGACGGCGGTTTCGAATCCTATTGGCAGGGCCGCTCCCGCAATCTCGCGGCGAATCTGCGACGTTATCGCCATCGTATCGAAAAATCGGGGCAAGAGACGCGTTTTGTCCGCATCGAAGACCCCGCCGCCATGGCCGCTGCCGTCGCCCGCTACGGCGAACTCGAATCCGCCGGCTGGAAAGGCTTGCAGGGCACGGCCATCGCCGCCGGGAACAGGCAGGGCCTCTTTTATCGCGAGATCCTCGAACAATTCGCCGCCACCGGCCAGGCCGCCGTCTACGAATACTGGATCGGCCCCCGCCTGGCCGCCTCCCGGCTGACCATCCGCAACGGCAGGATGCTCGTCATCCTCAAGACCGCCTTTGACGAATGCCTCGCCGAATACGCCCCGGGGCGGCAATTGCTCTACGAGTTGATCCGCGATTCCTTCGCACGTTTCCCCGGCAGCCGCATCGAGTTCTACACCCACGCCTCTCCCGAGCAGCTCGCCTGGGCCACCGACCATCGCCACATCGACCATCACACCCTGTTCCGCAACAAACTGGTGGACCTGGTGGCCCTCACCGTGCGCATGGCCAAGAAAAGCGTCGTCGCCTTGCAGGCCAGGGCGGGACACACCCAGCCCCCGGACCAATTCGCCGCTGAAAGTTACGCCCCCCCGGACCGGCTGCCGGCCGAGTACGCCGAATTGTTCCAGCACGTCGAACGGCAAAGCTTCGACTTCGGCCTGCCGTGGTTTCGCAACTATGCGGCGACCGTCGAAGACGCCGCAACCGAGCCGGTGATCTGGGGCGCCACCCGCCACGGCACGCCGGCCGTTGCCCTGCCGCTGGCGATCGGGAAGGGCGGCGGAACCAAGGGTGAAAGCCTGGCCAATTATTACTCGGCCCTTTACAGCCCGATTGTCGGACCCCGGGCCGGCAACGTCGAACTGCGCTTCCTCCTGCGCGCCATTTCGGCCCACTACCCCCGGCTCGGCGAACTCCGGTTCGCCCCCCTCGATCCGGCCGCCCCGTCGTCGATCGCGCTGCGCAATGCACTCCGGACGGCCGGCTGGTATTCCTTCTCCTACTACTGTTTCGGCAACTGGTATCTGCCCGTGACGGGGTCGTGGAACGATTACCTGCAAACCTTGAGCGGCCAGCTGCGCAACACCATCCGGCGCATGGGGAAGAAATTCGCGGCGGAGCAGGGCCGCCTCGAAATCGTCACGGGCGACCAGCCCGTCGAAGCCGCCATCGCGGCATTCCAGGGCGTCTATGCCGCCAGCTGGAAGATTCCGGAACCCTACCCCCGCTTCAT
Source organism: Azonexaceae bacterium (assembly GCA_009469675.1). Taxonomy (GTDB): domain Bacteria; phylum Pseudomonadota; class Gammaproteobacteria; order Burkholderiales; family Rhodocyclaceae; genus SSSZ01. Next base: position 118,065 of record SSSZ01000061.1, read on the forward strand.
GCCCGGCCTCATCCGCATGCTCGCCGAAACCGGCCGCCTGCGTCTCGGCATCGCCTGGCTGGGGGATCAACCCGTGGCGGCGCAGATCTGGATCGTCAATCACGGCAAGGCAAGCATCTACAAGCTCGCCTACCACGAAAAATACTCCGCCTATTCGCCGGGCACCCTGCTCACCGCCCATCTCATGCAGCACGTCATGGACAACGACCGGGTGAGCGAGGTCGATTACCTGATCGGCGACGACGCCTACAAGCAGTCCTGGATGACCCACCGGCGGGAACGCTGGGGGCTGGTCGCCTACAACCCCAAGACCTGGAGCGGGTTCTGGGGCCTCGCCTTCGAATGCATCGCCCGCACGGCAAAGTGGCTGGGGGGCCAGGGGCGGGCCAAGGGGCGGGACGCCAAGGAAACCTGACCGATGCCCAGCCGCTTCCTATTCCTCCTCCTGTCTGTCGCCGCCGCCGGTGTCGGCGGTTGGGTCGCCGCCCACCACCCCCTGGGCCAGCCGGCGCCCCTGGTCGTTTTCGCCCTGACCGTGGCCCTCGCCTGGCGCTGGCCCGATCTCTGGCTCGTCGCCTTGCCCGCGGCAGTGCCGCTCATCGGCTTCGCCCCCTGGAGCGGCTGGATCAGCTTCGAAGAAACCGACCTCCTGGTCCTCGCCATTGCCGGCGGCGGCTACGCCCGCCTGGCCCTCGAGCGCAGCGCCCCAAGCGCGGCCAGGCCGGTCTCCAGACTCCTCGTCATCGTCGCCGCGGGCACCGCGGCCGCCATCGTCATCGCCCTGGCGAGGGGATTCACCGATGCCGGCGGCTTCCAGTTCGGCTGGTACCAGGGCTACGACGGCCCGATGAACAGCCTGCGGATCGGCAAGAGCTTTTTTCTCGCCCTGCTCCTGGTGCCGCTTATCGACCGCCGCCTCGCCAAGCCCGATGGCGGCGCCACGACTAAACTGGCGCTCGGCCTGGCGGCGGGGCTGGCCACCGCCTCCCTCGCCACCCTTTGGGAACGCCTCGCCTTCACCGACCTGCTGAATTTTTCCAGCGACTACCGGACAACCGGCGCCTTCTGGGAAATGCATGTCGGCGGCGCCGCCCTCGACGGCTGGCTGGTCCTCACCGCCCCCTTTGCCGTCTGGGCCTTGCGCCGCGCCCGTACCCACGGGCAATGGGCCGGCGCCGCCGTGCTTCTGGCGCTTGCCGCCTATGGCAGCCTGACCACCTTCTCCCGGGGAGTCTATCTCGCCCTACCGGTCGCCCTCGCCTGTCTCGCCTGGGGACTTTCCCGCCAACGGCCGGCCGGCGCCGCCCAGGCCCCGCCCCGATGGGGACTGGCCCATTGGGCGCTAGCCGTCGTCGTGGTGACCATCGCCTCCGGCCTGATCTTTCCCAGCAGCGGTTATCGCGGCCTGCTCGCCCTGCTCGGCCTTATCGCCCTGGCCCTGCCGCTGCCGGGAACCCTGGGGCACCAGACCGGTGGCAACGTCGCCCTGGGCGCTGGCGCCGGCCTTCTGGCCGGCATCGCCCTCGCGTTCCTGGCCGATTTCCTGCCCAAAGGCCCCTACCTGCTCTACGCCGCATCGCTGGCCTTTTCCCTCACCTGCGCTCTGGCCAATTCGGCCAAGCCCGCGCCGGCCAAAGCCGCCGGTCTGGCCGGCGGCTTTGCCGCAACCTGTGTCCTGGCCCCCGCGGTCGCCTGGAACTGGGGCGGCGAAAAGGCGCTCTGGGACTTCCTCGGCGCCGAAGCATTGGTATTGCTCCCGGTGGTCGTCGCGACGGCTCGCCATGCCCGGCGCTGGCCCGCCGCGCCCCGCCCCCAGGCCACCGCCTTCCTGGTCGCCGCGGCGGTTTGCGGCGCCACCTCGATCTTCGGCGGCGGCGCCTACATGGGCGAGCGGTTTTCCACCGCCTCCCAGGATCTTTCCGGCCGCACCGAACACTGGCGGCTCGCGGCGGCCATGCTCAACACGCCGGGCGACCTGGTTTTCGGCAAGGGCCTCGGGCGCTTTCCCGCCAACTATTTCTTCGCCATCCCCAATGCCGCCTTTCCCGGCACCTACCGCTGGATGCACGACGGCACGACGGCCTTCGTCAAACTGACCGGAGCCCGCCACCCGGTGAGTTTCGGCGACCTGTTTCGCGTCTCCCAACGGCTCCCGCCGAGTACGCAAGGACCGTTCTCGGCAACCATCACCGCCCGGGCCGGCGCCGCCGCTTCCCTGCACCTCGAGGTCTGCGAAAAACACCTCCTTTACGCGGCGGTTTGTTCCATCGGCAAGGCCAATCTCGCCGCCGGCAACGAATGGCAAACCCTCGACGTCCGCTTCGAAGGCCAGCCCTTTCCGGCCGGCCCCTGGTATGCCCCGCGGATCAAGGTGTTTTCCATCGGGGTCGGCAGCGAAGGGCGGATCGTCGACGTCGCCGCCATCGCCCTGAAGAATGCCGAAGGCCGCCCCCTGCTGGCCAACGGGGATTTTTCCCAGGAAATGGCCCATTGGTTCTTTTCCAGCGACCGCGACCACATGCCCTGGCACGCCAAGAGCATCGTGGTCAACATCCTCTTCGATCAGGGTCTCTTTGGCCTCGTGATGTTCGCCTCCCTGGCGCTTGCGGCCCTGTGGCGCCTTTCCTTCGGCCGGGCCCGGCACGACCCCCTGGCGCCCTACCTGGCGGCGGGAATCGCCGGCCTCCTTACGGTCGGCATCTTCGACAGCCTGCTCGACGTACCGCGCCTCGCCCTGCTGTTCTACCTGACGACCCTGACGGGAATGACGCTGGCGGGTGGAAGACCGCCGCGCAAAACAAGAAAAACCCCACGCCGTGCCCAACCCGCAACCTGATACCGCGCCGATCAAGAGCCTGTTGGTCAGCGGCAGCTATTTCCCCCCGCAGGTCGGCGGGATTTCCCGCATGATGGCCGAAATCTGCGCCCACCTCGGCAGCGACCGCATCGCCGCCGTTTCGAGCCGGGATGGCGCCTACCTCCGGTCGGCTCCGCACCGCCTACGCACCTACCATTCCCTGAACGCCTTCGACGCCGCCTGCCCCACCCGCCTCGCCCACCTCGCCCTGCTCCTGGGCCGGGCCATCCGGCGCGAGCGCCCCACCCTGCTCCAGTTCGCCGGAGCGGACGACGCCTGGATCGGCTGGTATACCGCCCGCCTGTTGCGCCTGCCGCACCTCATCTACGCCCACGGCAACGAAATCCTCGCCCTGGCGCGTTCGACCTGGCAAAAGCCGCTGGTTTCGTTTCGCGCCGCCCGACTCATCATCGCCAACAGCCGGTTCACGGCAAAGCAGGTGGAGGAAAAACTGGGAGTACCCGGGCAGCGCATCCGCATCATCCATCCCGCCTGCGATACCCGGCACTTCCGGCCCGTCGCCGTTCCCGCCGGCTGGCGCCAGCGCCTCGCCGGCCGGGAGAACGCCTACCCGCTGCTTCTCTCGGTGGGCAACCTCGTCGAGCGCAAGGGGCACGACCTGGTCCTCCGCGCCCTGGCCGAGCTGCGGCAACGCTTTCCCCGCATCGCCTACGCCATCGTCGGCGACGGCCGGGACCGGGGCAAACTCGAGCACCTCGCCCAGACGCTCGGAGTCGCCGACTGCGTCAACTTTCTCGGCCGTGGCGACGATGCCGATCTGGCAACCTGGTACTCGGCCTGCGACCTGTTCGTCATGCCCTCCCGCGCCATCCTGGAAAATGACGACGTCGAGGGCTTCGGCATGGTCTTCCTGGAAGCCGCGGCCTGCGGCAAAGCCGTGATCGGCGGGCGCTCAGGCGGCATCGAGGACGCCATCGACGACGGGCGCAGCGGTTTTCTCGTCGATCCCCATGACCCGACGGAATTGATCGGGGCCATAACGGCCCTGGCCCAGTCCCCCGAACTCGCCGCCCGCTTCGGCCAGGCGGGGCAACACCGGGTGGCCGAAGATTTCACCTGGGAGAAGTACGGCAGGCAGATCGACGAGGTACTGGACGAACTCTCCGCCGACGGCACCATCCGCCCGGCCAAAGCATTCCATGCCGGATGTGAATAAATCCATTGCCCGCCCCTTGCCGGTCGGCGATACACTCCATGGTTTTCAACTGCCCGCCCATGGCTGAAGGAATATGAGCACCAACCTGGCCGCCCATCGTGAAAGCCCGTCGGAACAACAACGCATCGCCGACCTCTTTGCCCTTCTCCCTGTTTCCGGCCGCGAGGCCCTGGATATCGGCGCGCGCGACGGTTACCTCGCCAAACGGCTGGCCGAACGTTTCGACCGGGTGACGGCCCTCGATCTGGAACGACCCCGGATCGATCACGACAAAATTGAGCCGGTCAAAGGCGACGTCACCCGCTTGGACTTTGCCGACAATCGCTTCGACGCCGTCCTCTGTGCCGAAGTGCTGGAACACATCCCGCCGGCGCTCCTGCCCCAGGCCTGCCGCGAAATCGCCCGGGTCGCCCGCGACAAGGTAGTGATCGGCGTGCCCTACCGCCAGGAATTGCGCAACGGCCGAACCACCTGCGCCGCCTGCGGCCGCCCCAACCCGCCCTGGGGGCACGTCAATCAATTCGACGAGGCCAGACTGCGCGCGCTCTTTTCCACCTTGAAATGGGAGAAGGCGTCGTTTGTCGGTACGATCAACGACGCCACCAACCCCCTTGCTGTGGCGCTGCTCGACTACGCCGGAAACCCCTTCGGAACCTGGCAGCAGGACGAAACCTGCGTGCACTGCGGCGCCCCCATCGGCGGCCCCCGCCCCCGGAGCCTGGGGCAACGCCTGGCGACCCGCGCCGCCTATCTCCTGAATCGCGCCCAAGTCCAGTTTACCGCCCCCCACGGCAACTGGATCCACGTCCTTTTCTCCAAACCCTCTTCCAGCGCCGTCTAGCCTTCGCCCATGACTTCCCTATCCTTTTGCTCAGGCCGCCACCGCTTCCACGACCAGCGTTTGCATCGCCTGGCCGGAGAAACCAGCCCAATTTCAGCCTGGGAAGAGGCTTTCCGCACCTTCGGCGTCGACGCTCCAGCCCAAGTCCAGGGCGACTTCGCGGTGGCGCTGAACGCCCCCGGCAAGCGCTGCTTCCTGGCGGTGGACCGCTTTGCCGTGCGCACCCTGTGTTATCGGATCGTCGGCGATGAATTGCGCTTCGCCGAACGGGCCGACGACCTGGCCGGCCCCGGGGCCGAACTCGACCCCCAGGCTCTCTACGACTACCTGTATTTCCATGTGATTCCGGCGCCGCGCACCATCTTCAAGGGCGTCCATCGCCTTCCCGCCGGCCACTACGCCCTGTTCGAAAACGGCCGCCTCACCGTCGCCCCCTGGTGGAAGCCGCATTTCGACGAAAACCGGCGGGTTCCCGTGGCCGACCTCAAGGCCGAATTCCGCCAGATTCTCCGCGACTCCGTCGCCGACCAGCTCGACGGCGCCACCACCGGCTGCTTCCTGAGCGGCGGCACCGACAGTTCGACGGTGGCCGGGCTGCTGCGGGAAACCACCGGCCGGCCTGCCAAGGCCTTTTCCATCGGCTTCGAAGCCGCCGGCTACGACGAGATGGAGTACGCCCGCATCGCCGCCCGCCACTTCGGCGCCGAGCATCACGAATATTACGTGACCCCCGCCGACCTGGTACGCAGCATTCCCGCCGTGGCGGCCTCCTACGACCAACCCTTCGGCAATTCCTCGGTCGTCCCGGCCTATTACTGCGCCCAGGCGGCCCGCCAGGCCGGCGTCACCCGCATTCTCGCCGGCGACGGCGGCGACGAGCTGTTCGGAGGCAATACCCGCTACGCCAAGCAGCGGGTCTTCGGTCTTTACGAAAACATCCCCGCGGGCCTGCGCCGCCACCTGCTCGAACCGCTGTTAACGGGCAGCGAGTTGCCGGGCAAGCTACCGGGGATCAAGAAGGCGGTCAGTTACGTCGAACAGGCCCGGGTGCCCATGCCCGACCGCATGCAGATGTATAACCTGCTGGCCCGCCTCGGCCTTGAGGAGGTGCTTACCCCGGAATTCCTCGCCCAGGTAAGCCCCGAGGACACCCTAAAGCAACAGCGGGAAATCTACCGCTCCGGCGACGGGCAGGCGCTGGTCAACCGGATGCTCTGGTACGACTGGAAATACACCCTGGCCGACAACGATCTTCCCAAGGTGGTCGGCGCCACGACCCTGGCGGAACTTCCGGTCGGCTTCCCGCTTCTCGACGACCGCCTGGTGGACTTTTCGCTGCGCCTCGACCCGGAACTCAAACTCAAGGGGCTGACGCTCCGCTGGTTCTTCAAGGAAGCCCTGAGCGATTTTCTCCCGCCGGAAATCATCACCAAGAAGAAACACGGCTTCGGCCTGCCCTTCGGCGTCTGGGCCGTGGAAAACCCGGCACTCCGCGATCTCGCCATGGATTCCCTCGAATCCCTGTGGTCCCGTGGCATCGTCCGCACGGCCTTCCTCGACCGGCTGGTCAAGGAACACCTGCCCCAGCACCCCGGCTACTACGGAGAACTGGTGTGGATTCTCATGATGCTGGCCCAATGGTTCGCCCGCCCGCCGCGTCACTCCGAAACAAGCGCCGGCTAGCCACCGGCGGCGCCCCCCTCTTCATCGCCAATCGCCCTTGTCCACCCGCAAAGCCCTAGCGCTGTCCTTTCTCGACCGCTACTCGGGACTGGTGCTCCACACCGTGTCGTCGATGGTCGTCGCCCGCCTGCTGACGCCGGGGGAAATCGGCGTTTATTCGGTCACCATGGTTCTGCTCGGCTTCGTCGCCACCTTCCGCGACCTGGGGGCCGGCCAATACCTGGTGCAGCACAAGGAACTGACTCCCGACCGGATTCGCGCCACCTGGAGCGTCCAGTTCGGCCTGGGAATCTTCCTGGCCCTGGTGGTTCTGCTGGCCGCCTGGCCCGCGGCGGGCTTTTACAACGAACCGCGCATGGTCGAAATCATGGCCGTGCTGGCCCTCAATTTCGCCATCACCCCCTTCCTCGCCTTCCCTTACGCCTGGCTGGCGCGGGAAATGAAGTTCGGGACGATTGCGGTGATTCGCTTTATCGGCTCGGTGGTCCATGCTTCGGCGGCCATCGGCCTGGCCTGGATCGGGCAGGGGCCGGTCAGCCTGGCCTGGGCCAACGCGCTGACCACGGTTGCCGGCATCGCCACGGTATGGCTCATTGCCCGCCCCCCCATGATGCACTGGCTGCCAACCCTTCGCGGCATCAGGGAAGTCGTCTCCTTCGGCGGCAAGCTCACCCTCTCCTCACTTTTGAACACCCTGGCCGGCGGCGCCCCCGAACTCTTTCTCGGCAAAGTCCAGAGCATGGTCGAATCAGGCCATTTCAGCCGCGCCCAGGGCCTCGTCACCATGTTCCAGCGCCTGGTCATGGATGCGGTGAACGCCGTGGCCCTGCCTTATTTCGCCAAACAAAACCGGGAATCGCGAGACCTCGGCGGGGCGCTGCTGGTGGCGATGGAACTCGTCACCGGGGTCGGCTGGGCGTTTTTTGCCGGCATCGCCCTGCTGGCCTTCCCCGCCATCCAGATTCTCTATGGCGGCCAATGGGGCGAAGCCGTCGATCCGGCTCGCTGGCTGGCGCTTGCCTGCGCCCTGGGCATCCCGGCGTCGATCTGCTACTCGCCCTTGATCGCGACCGGCGCCGCTTCTGACACCCTCAAGATCACCTTCGTCTCGACCGTGCTGTACTTGATCGCAACCTTCGTCGGCGCCTCGGTCAACCTGGTGGTTCTGAGCCAGTGCCTGGTCGTTTCCGTCGCGATCAGCGGTTTTCTCTGGCTCCGCCTGACCCGCGCCCGCATCACTTTTCCTTTTGCCGCCTTGCTCAAGGTCTGGCTCAAGAGCTTTGCCGTCGCCGCCGGCGCGGCGGCGGCACCCCTGGCAGTTATGCTTGAATTCGGCTGGCGCTCGCAGGAAATACTGCTTACTATGACACTTGCCATTCCTGGCGGATTGATTGGATTCATTGCCATGGCATGGCTCACCAACCATCAGGTCTGGATTGAGGCGTGTAAGGCGCTACGGCGCAAAGGACCAGCCTGACGCTCCTGCCCATCGTCGCGCCGCATCGTTCAGGCACCCTCCATGGCCCGGCTCAAGAAACTCCCAAATTACCTTCGCGAGTTCGGCCTGTTTAACGGCATCAGGATATTCCGCACCGTCGAGGGTGCCAGTCGCACCGGAGGCGGTCGCATTCTTCCAGTGCAACTGCCGGGGTATGTTGGGGCCGTCCATCTGCGCGACACCACTGCCGACTGCAGCATTTTCTGGCAGTGCTTGGTCCAGCGCCAGTACGATACTGACCGCTTTCCCCAGGCGCGGCGACTGGATGAGCGTTACAAGGCGCTGCTGGCGGTGGGCAATACCCCGCTTATCATTGATTGCGGCGGCAACATCGGGCTCGCGACGCTCTGGTTCGCCCGGCGCTTTCCCAAGGCCCACATCGTCACCATTGAACCCGACGACGACAACCTCGAGATGCTGCGGCGGAACACGGCCCACCTCAAGGAACGGATCACCATCGTGCAAGGCGGGATTTGGGATCGGCACGGCGCCCTAACCATCGTCAACCCCCAGTCCGGCTCGGCGGCGTTCCGGGTCGAATTCACCGCCGACGAGGGGCCGGGGGCGATCCCCGCCTATACCATCGACGATTTGTGCGCCCTTGGCGGCACGACAGACCCGCTCATCGTCAAACTCGATATCGAGGGCGCCCAAGCCCAGCTCTTCGCGAGCAATACCGACTGGGTGGGCCGAACCGCCCTCATCACCCTGGAACTGGACGATTGGCTGATGCCCTGGCAAGGCACCAGCCGCAACTTCTTTTCCTGCCTGAGCCGCTACCCCTTCGACTACCTGCTCGGCGGCGAAAGCATTTTCTGTTTTCGCGACCTGGGCCAGCCGAATTGACGCCTCGGCTCCCCGGAGGCTAACCCCGGCGGCTCCCCAGTTGCATCAGGCAACGCAGGGCAAACCGCGACGGCGTTCTGTCCCACGGCGTAAAGCGGGGTAGATGGTAGGGCAGCGACTCCCCATCGGCGAAGCGCGGCTCCGTCGTCACGGCGGCACGGAACCCGAGGTCGCGAACCATTTCCCCGTGGCGGGCCGAGCAATCCCGGCCAGGAACGCCGTTGGGGTAGGCAAACACCTCGACCCGCTCGCCCAGGATCGCTTCGAGTTGAGCTTTGCCGTCGGCGATTTCGGCCCGGGCCTGGTCGTCGGGCAAGCCTTCTAGAATCGGGTGGGTGTGGGTATGGGCGCCGATTTCCGCCCCCTCGGCCCGCAGGGCCTTCAGCTGCCGGTGGGTCATCATGAGTTGGCAGGCTTCGGGAACGCCGTGCAGGCGTCCGATTTCCCGTGCCACCTCGGCCCGCCGGCCGTGGTCGAAATACTTCAGCCGCCCCAGAACGGCGCCGTAAGCCTTGATCCGGGAATCCACCGAGTCGACCTGCCACTGCCCGAGATCGAAGGCGCCGAGATCGACGGTGCCCGGCGGCGCGATCCGCATCGCCTCGATCACTTCGTCGTTCCACATCCGCCCGCCCTCGAGAAACGCGGTGGCGATGAAAAACGTTGCCGGCACGCCGTGCCGCTTGAGAATCGGCCAGGCCACCTCCAGATTGTCGGCATAGCCATCGTCGAAAGTCACGACGGCCGCCGCCGCCGGCAAGGTGCCGTCGGCCAGGCGCCGGGCCGCTTCGCCCAGGGGAAGGACGTTGAACTGGCGGGCGAATAGCTTGACCATCCAGGCAAACTGCTCGGCGTCGGGTTCGAAGGGCAGCAAGGGATCGGCCACCGGCAACACCCGGTGAAAAATGAAGATGCTCAGGCGCGCCTTGGCGCCCGCCGGCGACAGCGCCCGATAGAGGAAGCGATACACCTACCTGCCCCGTCCCGCGTTCATGCGCCGCCTAGGGCGAGGCAGGTTTCCCGGGCGGCGCGGGCGTAGCGATCGGTATTGAAGCGCACGTAGCCGATAAAGTGCAGGAACACGGTTCCGGGCCGCTCTCGTCCCGGATGGCAATACTTGGGGTGGGGCAGAACGACTGCCTTGGGTGAATTGGAGACCATGAAATTGGACGTGAACTGCTCCGTACCCCAAGCGCTCCAGCGACTGCCCAGCAGCGGCCCCATCGTATCGCTGAAAGCCTGGAGCTTCTCTCTATTCAAGCTACCTTTGGCAAATCCTGAAAATCCCGAACATCCCCGTACATACCGAGCCGAATCGGCAGCCGGCAACCGATCCAGGTTCGCCTCGGCCAGAATCTGAACGTGCTCGCCGGACTGCGCCCGGGGTTTTGCCCAACTGGCCGCTTCGCTGCAGGGCATGAAATTCTGCTGATCCTCGGTAGCCAGTACAAACGAACTGCCCGCTTCGATTGCATCGCGAATTTCCGGCATTTCAGCCAAAGCAACGGTATCGGCATCCAACTGGACGACATAATCGCTCTGGGCAAACTCGGCTATGGCAATCAAGCGCTCCCAGGTTCCACCGCATGGCATTCCGGGAACCTGAAAATCCTCCGCCCGAACAAATTGAATACCCTGTACATGACTGGCGATGTGGATTCGATCGGCATCGGTTATCGTGGGATCGGCAACCACGACTATTTTTCGTGGTGACATGAAGCGGCTGAAGGATTTGATCGCCAACAAGTAGGAATCCACATCGCGATGGTGAACCATGGACAGGACAGTGAGCGGATCACTCCCCAAAGTAATGGGTTTAGTTTTTCCAACTAAGTGCAGTGCTTTTTGGAATCGACCACGGTTGATCGAAATCCGCACTTTATTGACGATGGACTGAATGCTTAACATATAAATCCGTATCTTGACAAAAGACTGCGCAAAAATTAATCAATCCCGCCATTTCCCGAGTCGTTCCAAACGATTCCTCAATCCGGGCAGGGAATACCCAAGTTGGTAGGCCCGCTTAGCTGCTTCCAGCGCCCGCTCATAATCCTTCATTTCGATGTAGGCGAAGGCCATATAAACAGAAATACTCGGCGCCCCCCCCTCGGCAGCTTCGGCTTTTTCGATCTGCGCCTTGGCTTCCATCGCCTGGCCACGCCGTGCATAGTAATAAGCGTAAATAGCTCGGACCATCGCATCGTCCGGAGTGAATCTGACGGCTCGCTGAAAAAAACAATGAACGCGAATCAGCGCACCCGGCAACATATCGGTCTTTTTTCGATAGCTAAGGTCTTCCATGGCAGCCAATGCCATGGGGTGATTGGGGAAAGCCCACAGCGTATACCCGAATCCGGCTGCCGGTGGTGATTCGTTGGCTTTGCGCGAGGACTTGGCCTGCCCCTTCAAATACGCTTCGTACTCCAAGGAGAAATGCGCACCCTCAACTAACTCGCGGTCACTCGGACCAGCCGACCGGTAGTCGAAGGGACCATATTTTGCGGGTATCCACAGGGGCCTACAGTCGGCGTCGTATTGCTCCGTTGCCGGCCAACGGGTCGCCCAATCGGGATAGTTACCCTGGTTGAGTTGCGCCTCGACAGGCCCGGCCAACGAAAGCATCAGGCCCGTCAAAGCTATAGTTCCGATCCCGCTCCGCGGGCGCCTCACGAAACGACTTAAGAGCGCGCCAAAACGTGCTTTCCCGTAACCACTCCGAATCTCATTCATAGCAAGTCTTTCTAACGCCGAAAGCTCAACTGCTGCGCCCCGACCTTGGGTCCCCCGGGAGAAACGCCATCCAGTGGGGCATCAGCCGCATTCTTTTGTTCCGATTTTGCCTCCAAAGCCCAGCGCTTGGCCAATACCGCAATAATCAGAATATCGTAGGGCAGGTCGAAATAGGCCAAGCTAAGGAACGCGCCCCCGACAGCGTAGCCCACCAGGGCGACCTGGCACATTGCCCCCAGGTGCCGGCACCATTCGGTTTCCCGCGTCTCGCCGCAATTCCTGATGAGCCACTGGGCCGTACGCCAGGTTGACCACCAGATCGCCAGAAACAGGAAAAGTCCGATAAAGCCGTGCTCCCCAAGAACCTGGAAGTAGATACTGTGGGCGGCGTGCAAATCCAGGGGATTGGGGGCGAACTTGGCGAATATCTCGTAGGTGTACATGTCGAACCCGGCGCCGGTCAAATGGGTGGTCGCCACGTTATAGGCCGCCCACCACGCATTGATTCGGCCCATGGCCGAGGCATCCTGGTCGTAGGTGTTGATGGTGCTCATGCGGGCTTCCCACTGTTCGGGCATGAACGCCACCAGGCCGATCGAAAATACGAGGATGCCGACGCCAAAAACCATTTTCTTAGGACTCTTGAGCCACATGTAAAAGGCCATCGCCGCAATGGCCAGCAGTGCGCCGCGAGAATGGCTGCCCAGCGCCGCAGCCGCCGTCAACAACATGGCGGCGGAAAACCCATGTTTGACCCAACGATTGGTCGCCTGCAACTGGAGAAAACGCATCAGGGGAATGATGACGATCAGCGCCAACGCCAATTCGTTGTTGCCGCCGATGAAGCCGCCCGGCCCCCAGACGCGATAGTTGCCGCCGGTCATGATGGTGAACAGCCCCCCCTTGACCCCGTAAAACCCGAGGGAGCCGACCACCACCCAGACGAATATCTCAATGTGGCGCTTACTCTTCAAGAGCATCAAGGTCACCAAGGCCATGATGTCGATCTTGAGAACCTTGGACAGCATCTGGGTGCTGCCATCGACGTTGTAGGAGAAGGGGTAGGTAAAACACATCCAGCCCACGAACAAGGCCAGCCAGATGGCCGGCGCCTCGGCAAAGGGGTTCTGCTTACCCTTGGCGGCGAGCAAGCCGATGAGGGTTGCGACGGCAACCACCGCGGCCACGGGAAAGCTCTGGGCAAAGCCGTAGGTCAGGCTATGGGGGTTCATCAAACTCACCCAGGTCCAGAGCATGGCGCCGAACCACGGATGCCTCAAGGCATACAGGCTACCCGCGAGTACCACACCGACTACGATTAGATCACGCACACGAACCCTTCTTTCATGGCAATTCAAGGCGCTCAGAACTGCGCCGGCCTTTGAATACGCCCCCCTGGAAACTTATCGATTTCGACGCATCAGCGCATTCGCTATATCGCGGAAGAATGGGGCAGGATCGTCCGATGACCAAAGGAAATACCTCACATTGGAACGCAGGAAGTCTGCCAAGAACCGTCCGATCTCGGCGGCTTTTCGAATCCGGAAAAATGGATCACGTATCAAGTGAGCACCAAAACATATCCGAACCAATCGCTTGAGTTCGGTCACGACCATACGACAGCGCAAGCCGTCGACTAAAGCCTCAAGCTTGGGAGCGATACCCGCCCCCTGAACCTGATAGGCAAGCAACGCGAAGCCTGCACGGCAGTGGACGGCAAGCGGGAAGCTTCCCCAAAACCTTCCGTTGATCTCCATCAGCACTGCCCGTCCTGTGGCCGGATCGAAGCGATACTCGACCATGGCGACGCCCTCCCAACCGATTTGCCGGAGCAGTTCAATGGATTTCTCCTGGAGGGCCGTGTGCTCACTGAGAGGAACGCTGTCGCAAACGCTTGAAAACCCGCCTTCTGGCGGCCATTCGGCGATCCGCCGATGCTGAAACCGCCGCAGGGCTTGCCCATTGTGCATATAGAAGAACTGCCCCAGGCCGACACCCGGACAATACTCCTGGATCAAAGGCCATTGTTGGACCACCTCGTACCGCTTGCCGATTTCGACCAGTTGGTCCGCGTTAAGCGCGTATTCGGCCTTGTTCATCGGCAGGCCCTTGGCAGCGAGAATCGGTCCAGCTGCGTTAGGGTCTTTCCACTTGAGGACCACCGGAAACGTCAAGGTGGCAGCCGCCTGCCGGACCGAGGCGAGGGAGTCGGGTTCGACCGTTTTTGGCACGTCGATCCCGACCTTTTCCGCCAAGGCCAAGGTCTTCTGCTTGTCCAGAACCATGGCCAGGGAGTTCTCGGTCGGCAAAATCGGGGTGACGTTACCGAGGGCCGCCCTATTCTTCAGTAGCCAGTTCAGATTGGCCTCGGATACGGTGAGTAAGCATGCCCCGCCATGTTCCGCGCCCAATTCCCGGATTCGGCTCAGCATCTTGTCGCTGCGCGGTTGTTCCACCACGACCCCCCGAAACAGAAATCGGGATTTCAACCCGATGGCGTGGGGAGATTGGGCGATTCCTATGACGCGAACCCCAGCCCGACCAAGTTCACGAACCACGCCCAAAGCAATCTGGGTTTCCAGGCCCAGAACGATGCACGGCGGCAAAGAGTCAGACTGCTCCACGACCTGCCCTCCCCGGACTAGCAAATCGGCACAACTCCTGTTCTAGGCGTTTCCGGATCAAATGCCGTTTATTTTCCGTGTAATACCCGATTACACCCACCGAGGCTGCAACCAGCATGGTCGTCGCGATCCAGTACCCATATCCCTTGGGATCCCCCCGGACTACCGACGCCCAGAACAGAAACAGGGGTTGATGCAGGAGATACAGGGTAAAGGTATAACTGGCCAAGGTTTTCACGGGCTTTTCGATCGTGAGGAACAGTTTCTCGATCCGAAACGCCACGTTCCGCATCGCGGCAAAATTGATAAAGACAAGTATTCCGAGGAGGTAGTCCGCCGGAAAGAATTTTGAGAAGGTAAATTCCTTATGGCGATCCGGCCCCATCAGATCCTTCAACCAGTCGGTGATCGTCCCCGAAACCCCGAAATAATGAAACAGGGCAATTCCGACAAACGTAGCGATCAACAATGTCCAGGACAACCCGACCGACCAGTTTTTCGGCGCATGCCACCGATACAGCAGAACCCCCAGACCCCAAATCGGGGCCAAAAGAATTACTTTAGGCCCGAGCACCGCCGCCAGAAGCACGACCGCGACCCATGCCGCTTTGCGCGGCAAGAAGGTAAGCAAGCCGAAAGCGGCGTAGTACCAGATTTCGTAGCAAATCGACCAATAGGGCACGTTCGAAAGGCTGGTGATCGAGACGAACCAGACCTCGTTGGCGAACAGAAGCGAGGCGACGGACCGCAGCATCAGTTGGTCGCCCGGATAACCCGAATACAACGCCGGGTACAACGCTCGCCCCAGCGTATCGAGAATTAGCGTCAGCGCGACCGCCGGAACGGCTACCGAATAGACTCGGGACAATCGGCTCGCCGAGTAACTGGTCCAGGTGTTTTCCTTGGTATCGGTGATATAGGCAATCACGTACCCGGACAGTACGAAGAAGACGATGACCGAGCTATGGCCGTAGTTGCTGGCAGGGAGAATCGGTTCGACAAGCAAGCGCTGGTTGGAGTGGTAGAGATACACCAAACAAGCTGCCAAAAACCGGACTAGATCGAGGTAGATCGAAAACCCTTTATTCATTACCACGACTCACTAAACAATTCGCCGCATCAACTGCTCGGCCACCCGCCATGCCGTCGGCAACAGAGTGGTCCTGGGCGTAGCCGGCCGGCCGTTTGGGCAGGTCGCAACATCGACTCCAAATCCTCCGGTCGGCAACTCGTTGCGGTTGGCGGCCAAATAGCGGCACAACGCGTCGAATCTCCGAACAACGATGAAATCAGGGTCCGATTGCCCTGGCTTGAGCATCTCGAAATTATGGGAAACGATAACGAAATCCGACCACCCGCCGACCGCCGCGGCTTGGATGGCCTGCCGCAATTCGGCCAGGCTGCAGGCCCCCACCTGGGCCGGGCGTGGGCGGCCGAAACCGTCGCGGAAAACCGAAACGGGGTAGGCCCTCACGCCGAGGGTTTGAAAGGGCAGCGCGGCTCCGTATTCCCGCACCAGTTCCGGCGCGCTGATCGGGTAGCAGCCGTTGATGCTGGCATCGACAGAGATGCCGTTGCTGGCCAGGGCCGCGAAGGTGTCGGCGTTGGCGGCGTAACTGCCGGCGCGAAAGGCGCTGATCGGCTTACCCAGGGCCGCTTCAAGGAGTTTCTTGCCGTAGCCGATGAGGGCGGTCTGCTCCTCCCGCGTGTAATAGTTCAGATGCTGCCGTTTACGCGCCACGTCGGCGATTACCGGCGGGGTGATTTCGTCCGTCCATTCGGGATGAAGGTGGAGTTGGACCTCCTGGCCGGCGTCGTCGATGAGGCGGACGATGCGCTCCAGATACTCGGCGCCGAAACGCGCCGAAAACAGCGGCTCGACGAAGAAAACCCCCTTGACGCCGTGGCGGTCGAGGATTTCCAGC
The DNA here is from genome assembly GCA_009469675.1 of Azonexaceae bacterium. Classification (GTDB taxonomy): domain Bacteria; phylum Pseudomonadota; class Gammaproteobacteria; order Burkholderiales; family Rhodocyclaceae; genus SSSZ01. Next base: position 134,246 of record SSSZ01000061.1, read on the forward strand.
GTCTTGGGCAGGGCGTAGTCGCCGTGTTTGGAACGGCCGTACACGTAGCGCGGGTAACAGCGGGGGAATTCCCCGTCCAGGTTGCCCCAGCCGTTGCACCAGACTTCGATGTCGAAGGTGAGATGGACCTTCATCGCGTCACGCTGGGGCTGCCGGCTAGGCGGCAACTGACCGCCAGTTCCCGCACGGCCGACTGGATGACGCTGAAGCAGGTGCGGAAATAGGCTTCGGACAGGGTGTGGGGGTCGTGGATATGGATGCGGTGCGGCGTCGCCCAGTGCCCGAGCAGCGCGATCGCTGCCGGCGGCACGCCAAGGCCGATGAGGCGATGGACGTGGCGGATTTCCATGGCCAGGAGCAGGTCGCCGGCGCGGTATTCGTAATCGGCAAAATCGGTGGCGCGATGGCCGGTGAGGTCGATGCCGAAGCGGCGGGCCGTGGTCACTGCCATGTCGAAGGCGGGGGCGCCGGTGGAGGTGGCAAGCCCGATCGAGGCGCTGTGCAGGCCGTGGCTGGCGGCCACCCCTTGGGCAAAGGCGCTGCGGTTGATATTGCCGAGGCAGACGAAAACCAGGCGACGGGTGGCGGCGAGATCGGGGCGGATAAAGGGACCGACGCGGCCGGACAGGTATTCGGCTTCGCCCAGGAGCAGGCGAACCAGGCCCCGGTGGGTGCCGAAATTGCCGGCCACCAGGCGGGAAAGCCGCGCCGCCGGGCCGCTTGCAGCGGGTTCCGGGGCGGCGGAATCGATCGGTTGGGCATCGGCCATCGGTCAGTTCCCCACCACCAGGCTCTGCACGTAGCGGTACTTGCCCGATTTTTCCCGCGGGATGTCGTCCACGCGCCGCACCTGGACTTCGACCGTTTGCCCAAGCCGGGCCTTGATTCCGGTGGCGATCAGGCTTTCCACATCGTTGCCGCAGCCCTCGCCGGGTACGATCTGGACCACCACCCGCTCCCGGGTTTCCTGCACGACCTTGAACGAGGCGATGCCGGGAATGTCGCGGATCGGGTAGATGACGGCCAGACCATGCATCATGGTGCCGTCGGCGGCCACGACGAAATCGGTGGTTCGCCCCTGAATTTCTTCCAGGAGCGGCAAGCCGCGGCCGCAGGGGCAGGATTTGTCGGAAAGCACGGCGACGTCGCCGGTGCGGTAACGGATGAAGGGGTACTCGCCGGTGGCCAGATGGGTGACCACCACCTCGCCCGCCTCGCCCTTGGGCAGCACCTTGCCGTCCTTGTCGACGATCTCGACGATGATGTCTTCAGCGGTGATGTGCATGCCGCCCCGGGGGCACTGGTGGGCAATGAAGCCGGCGTCCCGGCCGCCGTAGCCGTTGGCGACGGGACAGCCGAAGACGCGGCTGATGTCGTCCCGCTGGTGGTCGTAGAGGCGCTCGGAGGTGACGAAGGCGACCTTGATGCCCAGGTCGTTCATGGACTGCCCCCGCTTTTCGGCGTGGCGGGCGATCAGCGAGATCGACGAAGGGTAGCCGAAAAGCATGGCCGGGCGGAGGTCGCGAATGGTCGCGACAAAGTCGTCGAGCTTGGCTTCGCTCATGGCGAAGGCCGGCAGGAGCTGGGTCCGCATGAGCTGATCCCGCAGTTTGCGGACGCGATCCTGGGCGGTCAGTTCGATCGGGCTGCCCCAGACGACGATCTCCGGGTCGCCGATATCGACGCCCCACCAGCGGGTGGCCCGCCATTTGGCCGCCACGTCGTGGCTGACGCGCTCGCGGCCGATAAAGAAAATCAGCGGCTCGCCCGAGGAGCCGCCGGTATTGAAACGGGCCAGCCCCTCGGCCGATTCGGCCTTGAGCGCTTCCTGGTGCTGGCGGATGATCGGCTTGGTGAGGAAAGGCAGGCGCTGCAGGTCGGCGATGGAAGTCACCTCGGCCGCCCTGAAGCCGATGCAGGCGAACAGGTCGCGATAGTAGGGAACCTGCCGTTCGGCCCGCTGCAGGAGACTGCCGAGGCGCTCGAGTTGCAGCGCTTCGAGCTTTTCCTGGGGCCACCACTGGGTTTCCTCCAGGCGTTTTCGCACCGCCACGGTGGTGTGTTTCTTGAGCTTTTCCTGCAGGGGAAACACCAGTCCTGCCACGAGCTTGGTGTACAAATCGGTCATTGCGCGTTCTCCGGCCGGTTCCCGGCAATACGGCGAAAATGAGCGGTCAGTCGGACGATACGCTCGTCCCAGGAGTTTTGTTCGGCGTAGGCGCGGATCGCCCCGCGGTCCCAGGTCCGCTCCAGGGCAGTGGCGATGGCCCCGGCCAGGGCGGCGGCGTCGCCGAAGGGCACCACGGTGCCGAGTTGTTCGTCGCGCACTACTTCGCGGTTGCCGCCGACGTCGGTGGTCACCACCGGCAGGCCGCAGGCCATGGCTTCGAGAAAGACGTTGGCCCAGCCTTCGTTGCTGGTGGCCAGGACGAAAAGATCGGCGGCGGAAAGGATGGGCGAGAGCTCCTGCGGCGCCTTGGTGCCGAGAAAGCGCACGCGCTCCCCCAGGCCGAGCCGGGCAACCAGGCTTTCCAGTTCGGCCCGATTGTCGCCTTCGGCGCTGGGGCCGCCGACGATGAGATAGACCAGGCTGGGATAACGACGGGCCAGGTCGGGCAGCACTTCGATGACGCGATGAAAGCCCTTGCGGGGAACCAGGCCGCCCACCGACACCAGGATCGCGGCGTCCGCCGGCAAACCCAGGGCGGCCCGCGCCGCCAGCCGGTCGACGGGGGAAAACCGGGAGATATCGACGCCGTTGCCCACCACCTCGATCTTGCCGGCATCGGCCCCGCGCCCGGCGACGAGGGTTTTCAGCGAATCGGAAACGGCAAAGACGCGGGTCGCCCGGCTCAGGGCCGCCAGGAGCAAAGGCCCGAGCTTCTTGTCCTCGACATGGCGGGTTTCGGTGCCGCGCAGGGTGATGGTGACGGGAACCTGGAGCCAGCGGCCGAGCAGGGTGGCCGCGTAGCCGTCGGGAAAGGCGAAGTGGGCATCGATGACGTCCAGGCGCCCTTCCCGCTTGAGGCGGCGCAACCGGGGGTAGGCGCCGAGGGCCATCATCAGGCCGTCCCAGTGCTTGCACAAACTGGGGATGGAGAAAAACCGGGGGTACCAGACGTCGACGCCCGCCTGGCATTCGTACCCCGGCGCCCCCGGGCGGAAGTGGGGCTTGACGCGGCGCAGCAGGGACTGGAAAGGAAACCAGGGGGTCGGCGCCACCACCGCCAGGGGCAATTGCCGCCCCACCCGGAACATGCGCTCGCGGATGAACAGCCCCGCCCCCGGTTGCATGCGGCTGGGGAAGAGGCTGGCCAGGACCACGATATGCGGAGCGCCGCGGCTTTCCGGCATGTCAACCCGGCGAGCCGACCAGCCGCTGGAAGGGCGCCAGGTAGTTCGAGACGCTGCGCTGCCAGTTGCGTTCGGCCTCGACAAAACGCCGCCCCGCCGCCCGCAGATCGGCCCAGCGGCCGCTCTGGGCCATCAGTTGCAGGATCGCATCGGCCAGGGCGTGGGCGTCGCCGGCCTTGAACAGCATGCCGGTTTCGCCGTGGCGGATCAGCTCCTTGTGGCCGCCGACATCGGAGGCCACGAGGAGACGGCCCTGGGCCATGGCCTCGAGGGGCTTCAGGGGCGTCACCAGTTCGGTCAGGCGCATGGAATGGCGGGGATAGGCGAGGACGTCCACCAGATCGTAGTAACGCTGGACCTCGGCGTGGGGAACGCGCCCGGTGAAGACGATCTTGTCGCTCAGCCCCAGGCGGGCGGCCTGGGCCTTCAGGGCCTCGTCCTGGGGGCCGCCGCCCACCAGCAAAAGACGGACCTCGGGACGGCTGCGCAGGATTTCGGGGAGGGCGGCGACAAGCAGGTCGAGGCCTTCGTAGGCGTAGAACGAGCCGATAAAACCGACCACCACGGCGCCGTCGAGACCGAGGCGCTGCTTCAGGGCGGCGTCGGCCTGGCCGCCGACGTCGAAGGATTCGATATCGACGGCGTTGGGGATGACGGTGACCTTTTCCGGGGCCAGCCCGCGGCCGACGATGTCGCTGCGCAGGCCTTCACAAATGGTGAAGACGTGGCTGGCGCGCTTCAGGGCATGGGTTTCGAGGCGGCGGGTCAGGCGGTAGCGCAGGCTTCCCTCGGTGGTGGTGCCGTGATCCACCGCAGCGTCTTCCCAGAAGGCCCGCACTTCGTAGGCCACCGGCAGGCCGAGACGTTTGCCCACGCGCAGTGCGGGAATGGCATTGAGGACCGGCGAATGGGCGTGCAGGATGTCCGGCTTGACCTGCTGAGCGACCTCGAGGAGCCGTTTTTCGACCTGCCGCATCAGTTCCATTTCGCCCAGGCCGGGCAAGCGCAGCCCCTTGGCCTCGACCGCCGGCGTGCGGAAGAAATGCCAGCCGTCGACGGTTTCCTCGAGGGCGCTGCAGCCGACGTGCTTGGGCGTCGTCAGGTGGAAGGTTTCCCACCCGAGCTTGCGCTGTTCCCGCAGGATCGACAGGGTGCGGAAGGTGTAGCCGCTGTGCAGCGGGATCGAGTGGTCGAGGACGTGCAGGACTTTCATGCCGCCACCTCCACGCCGGCAGCGCCGACCTCGCCTTCCATGACATTGCGCAGAAAGGCTTCGAACATGAGCAGGGTCCACAGCGACGCGCTGTAATCGCTGACCCCGGAGATATGGGCTTCGACCAGGTGATTGAGGTACTTTTGATTGAACCAGCCGGTTTCCGCTAGGCGGGAACCGAGTACGGCGCTGCGCATGCGCTCCTTAAGCGGGCCGCGGAACCAGCGGGCGAGGGGCACCGAAAAACCCATTTTGGGCCGATAGAGGACGTCGTTCGGCAGGTAGGGTTCCATCGCCTTCTTGAGCAGGTACTTGCCTTCCTGGCCCCGCACCTTGAGGCTGGAGGGCAAGGTCGCCAGCCATTCGATGAGGGGGTGGTCCATGAGCGGCTCCCGGACTTCCAGCGAATGAGCCATGCTCGCCCGGTCGACCTTGGTGTTGATGTCGCCCACCAGGTAGGTCTTGAGATCGAGGTACTGGATCAGGGCCAGGGGGTCGTCGGTGCCGGCCTTGGCGGCGTGCCCGGAAAAGACGTCGAAGGCGTCGTAACCCGCGATTTCGCGCTTGAACCGGTCGCTGAAGAGGCGCGCCCGCATGGGCGCCCGCAGGATCGACACCGAATGGAAATAGGCTTCCACCGACGAGCGGGCCATGCCTTCGAAGGTGGTCTTGGCGCGGAAGATGCGCGGCGCCCAGTCGGCTTTGGGGTAGATTCGGCCGAGGGCGCCGAAGAGGGGCCGGCGCAGGGCGGCGGGCACCGCCGAACGCATGCGTTCTTCCATGAGGTGCAGGCGATAGCGCCGGTAGCCGCCGAAGGTTTCGTCGCCGCCGTCGCCGGAAAGGGCCACGGTGACGTGCTGCCGGGCCAACTGGCAGACCCGGTAGGTGGGAATGGCCGAACTGTCGGCGTAGGGTTCGTCGTAGAGGCGGGCCAAGGTGTCGATCAGGTCGAAATCCTCGCTCTCGACGAGGTCGACGTAGTGGCGGGTTCGGTAGCGGTCGGCGACCATCTTGGCGAATTCGGCCTCGTTGAAGGCCGGGTCGGCGAAGGCGATGGAGCAGCTATTGACCGGTTCCTTCGACAGACCGGCCATGACGGCGACCACGGCGCTCGAATCGACGCCGCCCGAGAGGAAGGCGCCGAGAGGCACTTCGGAGATCATGCGCAGCCGGACCGATTCGTTCAGGCGACGCACCAGTTCGGCGTTGGCTTCGGCTTCGTCGATGCGGGCATCGAGCGAGAAGCGCACGTCCCAATATTCCCGGGGGGCCGGCAGGGGCTGGCCGCGCCGCAGCCGGAGCGAATGCCCCGGCGGCAGCTTTTTGGCACCCTTGAAGATGGTCCGCGGTTCGGCGACGTAGCCCAAGGCGAAATACTCCTCGACGGCGCAGGGATCGATTTCCCGCTTCAATCCGCCGTGGGCGAGCAGGGATTTGAGTTCGGAGCCGAAGAGCAAACTGCCGTCGTCGAGCAGGGCGTAGTAGAGCGGCTTGACGCCGAGCCGGTCGCGGGCGAGAAAAAGCACTTCCTGGTTGCGGTCCCAGAGGGCGAAGGCGAACATGCCACGAAAGCGGTCGACGCAGGATTCGCCCCAGGATTCCCAGGCGTGGACGATGACCTCGGTGTCGCTGCGGGTATGGAACACGTGCCCCAGGGCCTGGAGTTCCGGGATCAGTTCCTGGAAATTGTAGATTTCGCCATTGAAGACGACGCAGACCGACTGGTCTTCGTTGTAAAGCGGCTGCTGGCCGGTGGACAGGTCGATGATCGACAGGCGCCGGTGGCCCAGCCCGACGCCGGGTTCGATATGCAGGCCGCCTTCGTCGGGGCCGCGATGGAACTGGGCCTCGTTCATCCGGTGGAGAACCGGGCGGGCCACGTCCCGCTTGCCGCGGGTGTCAAAGATGCCGGTAATTCCGCACATAGTTCTCGGTCGCAGTCTTTACCTGAATGGTTTGTTATTGGGAAACAGTACTTCCGACGTGCCGCCCGGCCGGCCGGGCGGCAGCGAGCAGCCTGTCATAGAGCGAATGATAGGCTTTTACCATGGCCTCGAGGCTGAATCTAGCGTCCACCTCGACCCGTCCGGCTTTGCCCATGGCGCGGGCGGCCGCCCGATCGCGGGCCAAGGCAAGCAGCTGGCCGGCCATCGCCTCGGGATCGGCCGGCGGCACCAGCGCCCCGGTGCGGCCGGCGGCGATCAACTCGGCGTTTCCGCCTACCGCCGTCGCCAGCACCGGCAAGCCGCAGGCCATGGCTTCGAGAATGGTATTCGATATTCCCTCGGCGAGCGACGGCAGGACGAAGCAATCCAGCCCGCGCATGATGTCCGGAACATCGTTGCGTTCGCCGGGAAGCCAGGCGAGATCGAGCAATCCCGCGGCCTCCAGGATTTGTTCGGCCTCCCGCCGCAACGGACCGTCGCCGACCATGACGAGCCGAAGGCTGGCACGCAGTTCCGGGGCTTGGCGCAGCGCCGCGACGAAGGCCCGGGCCAGGGTCGTCTGATCCTTGACCGTCTGCATCCGCCCGACCGTACCGACCAGCCAATGGGAATCGTCGAAGGGGCAGCCGGGTATGGGCTGCCGCATCGCCGCCGGCCGGAACCGGTCGGCATCGACCCCGTTGTAGATTTGTGTCACGCGCGCCCTCGCCATCCCCACTTTGCCGCAGAGATAGTCCTCCAGATCCCTGGATAGCGCCAGGTAATAGGTCACGAAGGGACGATAGAGCCGCCGCATCCATTGGTACTTGCGGTTGTTGCCGTCGAGGTCGCCGACGTCGCGGCCGTGTTCGCCGTGGACGCGCACCGGAACCCCGGCGGCCCAGGCCGGCACGGTGACTTCGAGGGCCCCGAGGTTGCGGGTGTGGACGATGGCCGGCCGGTAGCGCCGGAAGAGGCGATAAAGCTCCGGATAGAGCTTGACGGCGTGTCCCGGCGCCTTGTTGAGGGCGAGGAACTCGACGTCGGGCCGGGTGATGCGCCGCTTGAAATCGGTAATCTCGGTGAGCGACACCACCATGTGGCGATAGGCCCCGGGATCCATGCGGTTGATGAGATTGACGACGCCGTTCTCGAGACCGCCGACGTCGAATCGGAAAACGACGTGGACGACCAGGGGCCGCTTGTCCGCCGCCCCCGTCATCGCTGCTCCCGCACGCGCAACAGGCGGGCCGCCAGGTCCGGCCAGGCGGCCTGGACCAGGGACTCGACCACGGACTTACCGCCCTGGGGTGGCAAGCCGTCGGCGAAGACGACGATGAGCGCCGAATCATCGCCCCGGCCGAGCAACCGGGAGATCGCGGTATAGGCCTTGGCCAGGATTTCGTTGTTGGTGACGTAACCGTTGATCCAGAACCAATGCCACACAGCCAGACCGCCCCCTTCCGCCAGGCCGCCTTCCCGGTGCCGCAGTTGGGCGGTACCAACCTCAAGGGTATTGCCCGCCGCATCGGTGGTCCGCGCCGTGCCCGTAGAGACTTGCCGCCAGGCAGGATCGTTGCTCTTGACTAGGGCGTTGGTCGAACTGATTAACTTGTGCCGGTAATCCTGGTCGCGGTAATAGGCCACGTAGATTCCGGCCGTGGCCTCGCCCTTACGATAGCGCTGCGCAAACTCGGCGGCAGGCCCTTCGTAGGCCGGATGCCATGCCGGCGCCCCGCCTTCCGGCACCCACGCAGCGCTCCCGGCGCCCGCCAGCGAGGAGAGATCGGGGGGCGCCGCCCGCTCCCGGCTCTCCAGGAAAAATTGGGCGGTCAGGGGCAAGGCCACCAGGATGAAAACCGCCACGACCACGAGGGGGTTCCGCGCTGCGCCGCCAGGCGCCGTCCCAGCCGGCTTGGATTCAGCGGCCGGCGCCAAGGGCGGATCGCTCCATCGGCCGCCGATCCAGAACATGGCCATGATGACGACGCCAAAGAACAGCCAGCCGTAGATCAGGTGGTCGACGCCGGCGGCGAGCTTGTTGCCGGAAAGATGGCCGAGCATGACGATGATATAGGCGCGCAGCCAGTTGGCGACGATGGGAACCAGGGCCGAGACGACGACGAAGACCAGGCGTTTGCCCGGGGTGTTGTAATTGAGGTAGGCGAACAGCGTGCCGACCATGAGGGAGGCGATGAGATAGCGGACGCCGCTACAGGCCTCGACCACCGACCAGCTGCCGGACGGGATGACGAAATGGAGGCCCTCGCGAAAGACCGGAATGCCTGTTGCGCGCAGTGCAAGGACCGTAAAGTTGGCCGTCCATTCCATCAGCGTGGGCATGAGAAACTCGCCGACGGGAACGGCGAAGAACAAAAACAGCAGGGGAAAGCCGATGTTCCGGCCGACCGCTGTCCCGAGCACGGCAACGGCAGCCAGCACGAGGGTTGCGACGAGGGCCAGCTGGGTTACGGCGTTGACCGCGGCGAGTTCGCCGAGAAGCCAGAACAGACCGACCAGGACCAGGGCCGGCAGGCACCAGGGGGCGGTGCTTGGCGCCAGTAAAGCCAGGCGGCCCCGTTGGCGCCAGACCAACCAGGCGGCGATGGGCGGGACGACGAATCCGTGGGTAAAGGTTTCCGAGCGCACCCAGATGTTGACCATGGCCAGGGCGGTTTCGCGGTACAGCACAAGTATCCAAGCGAGGAGAAGGAAAACCACGGGCAGCGCCAAACGCCAGGCGGGGTGGGCGCCGCCGGGCTTAGCGGCGGCCGGGGCCGGCGACTCGGGGGCAGCCACGTCAAGTTTCAGATCGGACATCAGACGAGCGCCGCCCCGGGTTCGAGGTAGCGATCGACAGTGGCCATATTGGCGGCCCAGCTATAGCGATCGACCACGGTCTTGCGGGCGGCGACGCCGATGCCTTGGCCGCCGTCTTCCGACGACAAGACGTTGTCCACCGCCGCGACGTAGTCCTGAACCGATTCGGCAACGAAAAAATCCTTTCCGGGGGCCGCGTCCACTCCGCCGGCACAGGCTGTCGAGGCGATGACCGGCCGGGCCATGGCCATGGCTTCGAGAATTTTGTTCTGGATTCCCCGGGCGACGCGCAGCGGCGCCACCACAACCCGGGCATGCTGGAGATAGGGGCGAACGTCCGGAACGGTTCCCGTGACCACGACCCGATCCGAAGCCAGGGCCTGCAGTTCGGGAGGCGGGTTCCGGCCGACCACGAAAAACTTGATTTGCGGCCGGCTGGCGCAAAGCTCGGGCAGCACGGACTCGACGAACCACTGGGCAGCATCGATATTCGGCCAGTAATCCATGGCGCCGGTGAACACCACCGGAATGTCGCCGGCATGATAGGGCGAGACAAAGGTTTCGGAAGGCGCGAAAAACTCGGAATCAACGCCGTTGGCCATGGTTTCGACGCGAATGGCGCATTCCGGCGCCAATTCGGCAAACAAGGCCGTCTCCTTTTCGGTGACGAAGAAAGACCGCGCCGACTTGGCCGCCACGGCCCGCTCGTAGCGCAGCAGCTGTTCGCCCTCCCGGCGATAGACCCAGGACATGGGCCATTTGTGCTGATCGGCGTATTGCGTCCATTTGGCCGAATCGACATCGACGAAATCGACGATGCAGGGGAGGCGGTACATGCCGCGCACGTACTGCGCCATGGCCGACGAGAAAATCACCGCCGTATCGAGCTGCTGCGTTTCGTAGAGCCGGCCGATCCACGAGCGCAGTCCGCCGTCGCGGTAGTAAGGCAGGGTCAGCGCCTCGTCGGTGAATAAGCCGACGGCGCTTCTGAGCTTGGCCTTGCGCGGCGAAAGCCGCGCCACGTAGAGGGCGGCGCAGAGGCCCCGGACGGTCTCGACATAGGCCTCGTCGGCGGGATCGTCGATGAAGGTGCCGAGGTACACCTGGTGGGAGGCGGCCAAATGCTTGAGCAGATGGTAGGAACGGACCTTGTCGCCCTTGTTGGGCGGATAGGGGAGGCGGTGGACGAGGTAGAGGATGTTGGCCATGGCGTCCGCCTACCCGAGGTTGCGCACAATATGGGGGCCAAGCCAGTTGGCTACGCCGATGGGCATCTTGCGCCAGGCCTCGATGAACAGCCGATATTTGGCATTGGACGGATTGTTCTGGGGAATGCTGTCCCGCTTGAACAGCCGGTACTGGTAATGCAGCGGGGTGGGCTCGAAACCCCAGTTCTTCTTGAAGGAAAAGGGGCCGGTGCCGTGCTTGCTGCGACCGTAGTCAAAGATCCTGACCCCCTTGGCGCAGGCCCGCCGCATGAGTTCCCAATATTTGAAGTCGTTGGCCGCCAGATCCCGGGCGGAAAAATCGTCGCCGGCGTAATAGGGCAGGATTTCGTCGCGGAAATAAAAGCTCAGGACGCTGCTCAAGAGCTGCCCCTCCGGGCCGACCACCGTCAAAACCTCGACGTCGTCGCCGAACTGTTGCTGCAGGGCCTGGAAATAACGGCGGGGCAAGGCCGGCGTGCCGTGGCGATGGACATTGTCGGCGTAGAGGGCGAAAAAGCGGTGGACATCCGAGTCGATCTCGCTGCGCAGCCCGTTCTTGATGCCTTTACGCACCATCGCCCGCTGCTTGCGGGGAATGGCGAGCATGTTCGCCTCTTCGTCCGGCAGGATTTCTTTGCGGAAGGTGAAGTAGAGATCCTGGGTCGGCCAATCGGCGTGCCGGGCCTCGACATTGCGCAGTTCGAGGTGGTCGACCCCGAGTTTCTGGGCCAGCCCGATTGCTTCCGCCTCCAGCTGCTCTCCGGCCTCGGGGTCGATGGCGGCAACCCCGCAATAGACGGTAAAGGGCAGCGAGACCAGAGCGTTGCCGAAGAGATAGCTCTTCACATGGGCCAGCGGCAGAACGCCGACAATGGCACCTTCCCGCTCGGCGTAAAGGAAAAAGGTGGGATGGCGAAACACCCGACGGATGATTTGCTGCCAACCGGAACGGTGGAAAAAGGTCGCCCCCGGGCAGGCCAGGACGAACTCGTCCCAGGCCTTGGCCTGCCGGGTATCCGTTGAATCGAGAAGCTTGACGGTCAGCATGTCGCTCCGCCCCGGCGGGAATCGGCAATGGGCGGCCGGCCGCCCCGGCAATTATTGGCCGGCAAGGAATACATGATCCATCCTTCCCCAGCGGAAATCGCCGATCAGCCGGCGCAGGCGGCCTTCCATGCGATCCAGGTTAACGTAGTGGCGAAAGCGGGTCCGGGCATCGATGCCTTCGATCCGCGGCTGCTCGGAATCGATCTCCCAGGGGTGGAAATAAAACACCGCCGGCGCCCCGTCGCCGTCGTTCACCCGCTGCAGCATCCAGCGGGACAGGGAATAGGGCATGAGGCGGAAATAGCCGCCGCCGCTGGCCGGCCAGTTGCGGCTGAGCATGCGCACCGTGGTCGCCGGTATTTCCAGGAGATTGCCGACGCGGTGGGCGAATCGGGGGGCGTCGGGCATGCCGTAGTGGTCGTGGCGAATCGGGTAGATGCTGGAACTGTAACGATAGCCGGCCCGTTCCAGACAGTCGAAGGCCCAGAGATTGCGGGTGCCGATGGAAAAACTGGGGGCGCGGTAGCCCTTCACTTCGCAACCGGACAAATCTTCGAGCAGCAGTTTCGCCAGGCGGATGTCGGCAAAAAAAGCCTCCGGCCCTTGGTCGTGAGCCCGTTCGTGGCCGTAGCCGTGGCTGGCGATTTCGTGGCCGTTGTCGATGGCGCGGCGCACAACCTGGGGGTAGCGCTCGGCAATCCAGCCCAGGGTGAAGAAGGTGGCTTTGGTTTGCCCGTCGTCGAGCAACTGGAGGATACGGTCCATGTTGCGCTCGACCCGGCATTCCCGGGTCGGCCACTCGGAGCGCGCCACGTGGGGCGCGAAGGCCGATACCTGAAAATAATCCTCGACGTCGATCGTCAGCGCGTTGGTCAGTCGCTCGCCATCCATGGCCGCCACCCGATCAAGACAAGGCAGCGCGATGGCGATCGAGGAGCCAGCCGGCGAGATCGGCGGCGATGCGGGAAGCCGCTTCGCCGTCCCAATATTCGGGCACCCGTCCCCGTTTTCCGCCGACGGACAGAATCTCGTCCACGCCATCAACAATCGCCTTCCGGTCCCGCCCGACCAGGGTATTGGTCCCTTGATCGATGGTGATCGGCCGCTCGGTGTTTTCCCGCATTGTCAGGCAGGGCACGCCCAGGGCCGTGGTTTCTTCCTGCAGCCCGCCGGAATCGGTGAGAACCAGCTTGGCGCCCGCCATCAGGCCGACCATTTCCAGGTAGCCCTGGGGCGGCAGCATGACCATGCGGGGCGTGGCGACGATCGATTCCAGCCCGAACTTGGCGATGTTCGACTTGGTACGCGGGTGCAGCGCAAACACCAGAGGCAAACGTTCGGAAACCTCGCGCAGCACTTCCAGAAGGGGCTGCAGGGTGGCCGCAGAATCGACGTTGGACGGCCGATGGAGGGTGACCACGGCATAACCTTCGGGCCGGCTTACGATTTCAGGCGGAATTCCCGCCGCCGCCACGGTTTCCCCCGGCGCCTGGGCGCGACTGCGGTGAAACAGCAACGAGTCGATCATGACGTTGCCGACGAAAGCCACCCGCTCGCCCGGAATCCCTTCCCGGGCGAGATTGTCCGCAGCGGTCCGCTCGGTGGTATAAAGACGGTCGGCAATCTGGTCGGTCAAGATGCGGTTGATCTCTTCCGGCATGCCGCGATCGAAGCTGCGCAGTCCGGCCTCGACGTGGACCGACGGGACACCTTTCTTGACCGCCACCAGCGAGCACGCCAAGGTCGAGTTGACGTCGCCGACGACGAGGACGCAGGACGGCCGATGGGTATCGATCACCGGTTCGAAGCGGCGCATGACCTCCGCCGTCTGCACAGCATGGGTGCCGGAGCCGACTTCCAGATTGATATCCGGCTTGGGCAGGCCCAAATCCTCAAACAACTGGTCGTTCATATCCTTGTCGTAGTGCTGCCCGGTATGGACAAGCAAGGTCGGCAAGGGCGGTTGATGGGCCGCGAAGGCCCTGAGGATGGGGCCCATTTTCATGAAATTGGGGCGGGCGCCGACGACGCAAATGACCGGCCCGAGGTCGCTCGGCCAACTTTGCTGAGTCATTTTTGTTTTTCCTTTACCGGGGGTTTGACTTTTATTCCCGCCACCAATTGTTGCAGCAGGGTCAAGGTGGCCGAATTCAGCCTTTCAAGGCGCATGAGGCTCCGCTCGAGGCGCTGGATGCGCTCGTTGAGATGGCCGCGCCGCAAGCCAGCCAGGCGGTTTGCTGCATCCTCGGCGGCCGCGACGTCAAGCTCCAGGCGGGAGAGGTCAGCGTCCAGGTCGGCGTCGCCGATATCCGGCGCGTAGGCGGGAACTGCCGCCTTGGCGCCCCCGACCTGGGCCGGAAGCATTGGAGGAGCACTCGTTTCTTCGTAAATCTCGCGGGCCACCTCATTGACGTCGGTCGCCGTGAAGCTGGTTTTCCCGCCCAGGAATCCGAAGAGCAACAGACGGTCGCAGAGAGAATTGATACGGCGCGGCACGCCGCCGCTGGCCTTGTGGACCGCCTCGAAGGCATCGTCGTCGAAGCGGGGATTGCCTTTGGAGCCGGCGCATTTGAGACGATGCTCGATATAACCCTTGGTTTCCTCGGGATCCATGGGGCCGATATGGCACGAGGCGATCACCCGCTGCCGCAACTGCTGCATGTGCGGGCTTTGCAGGATGTCGCGGAATTCCGGTTGCCCGATGAGGAAGCTCTGGAGCAACGCATGGTTGCCGAATTGGAAATTCGACAACATGCGCAGTTCCTCGACGGCACGCGGGGTCAGATTCTGGGCCTCGTCGACGATGAGCAGGCAGCGCTTGCCCTTGCCCGTGATGGTGACCAGGAAGGCCTCCAGGGCCATCAGAATGTCCGACTTGGAAATATCCTTGGTCCGCACGCCAAAGGCAGCGGCCACCAGCCGCAGGGTATCCTCGGCGTCAAGCTGGGTGCTCACCAGATGGGCGGCGACGACCTTGCTTTGGTCCAGGCTGTCGAGCAAGCCGCGAACGATGGTCGTCTTGCCGGCCCCCACCTCGCCGGTGATGACGATGAAGCCCTCGTTCTGATGCATTCCGTACTCAAGATATGCCTGCGCCCGACGGTGCTGCTTGCTGGCAAAATAAAAAGACGGATCGGGATTGAGCTGGAACGGTTTACTCGTCAGCCCGTAGAACGATTCATACATAGGGTCAGAACTGGTGGGTTAAGGTACCCGTCAGTACATTCTCGGTGTATGGAGAAGTGTCGCTGTCGGAGACTGTATGGCGCAGTCCCAATGATGCCGTAGTCTTGGCGGCAACCCGTGTGGAGAAGTTCACACTCAGCGACTTTTGGGTGGTGTGAAGATTTCCACCCGCTGTTGAATTACCCGTCGTATTCGAGCGGAAAGCGATGGCATTGACGTTGGAGGTCGGCGACAGCTTGAATCCCCAATTGACCGACAACGATTTCTGTCGGATGACATTAGCCACCGCAAGGCTGTCGCCGAAGAGCGCCAGCGTCTGACTGGAGAGCGCCTGCTGGCGATTCTGGCTGGCCGTGAACGTAACCGTATTGCGCACCCCGGTAAGGGCGTAGGAAAGCTCCCTCCGCCGCTGCAGGGAAGCCTGCGACGAGAGGAAATTGGACGAAACGAGTGCCGTCGGCGAAATCCCGTTAGCGGCCAAAAAGACCAACACCAGTTGAGCGCGCTTGATGGGGTCGGGTTCCACCGAGGCGAACAAACTGAAGTACAGGTCGTAAATCGAACCCAGCCCCACATTCCCGGCCTGGTTGGAAACAAAGACATCCCGCGAATCGGTAAACCGAAGCGCGGAAAGCGGAGTCCGGTGCGTAAAGGTGACGTTATGGCCGTCACCGAAGAAGCGCTTTTCCCGGAGAACGCTCAACAGGGTCCGTTCGGTCGGCGCCCAATCGACACCGTAGCCGTGGGTGGGATGCGACTCTTTTTCCAAACCGAGGTAGTTGTTGCTTTCCTGCCCGGCGGATAATTTGAGCTTGATCTGCGGGTCCACCTGCCAAATCAGCGTACCGTCGAGACGATCCGCCTCGGTTTCACGGCCGCGGCTGTAGTCGGCGATCAGCCTCGTGGCACTGACCGACCAGCTGATGCTGGTCAGCGGCGTAGCACCGGACAGCGAAGCTGTCCAGTTTTCAGTGTCGCTGTCGGAGGCGAGATTCGACTTGGTGGTGGTCGTGCCTCGATCGTAGCGCAGCAGATAATCGGCAAACCCGAGGAAGCGCCCTTTGATGTACGGAGAAAGACGGAACGACGAGGTTTCCGTGCTGTTGGAGTTGACGCTGACGTTACTCGACGACTGCTTGCCGAAGGCCGAAATGCTTTGCTGCGAAATCGATCCGGTATAGTCGAGGTAGAGCCAGTTCTCGATGGCCTGTAACGTGGCAAAGCTGGTCAGGGCGTTTTGCGTCGAGTTGCGGCCCGCATCCTGGGCGTAGTAGATCTGGTTGAGGCTGTAATCGACATAGGCCTTGAGCCGAGCGCCCTGGCCGTCGATCCGGATGCCCGGGCTAATCTGGGTAATCTGGTCGCCGTGGCTATTCTGCCCATTGCCATTCAATGCGGCGTTGTCGGTAAAGGTTTCGGTAACCGCAATACGGGGCTGGATCGTCCACTTCGGCTTGACCGCTACTGCTTCGCCACCGGTTGCGGCAAGTCCGGACGAGGTTTCCTGGGCACCGGCATCGGCGGCGCCAAACCAGGCCAGCGAAAGCGCAACGACCACGCCAAGGAGCCGATGCGGGCAGGCACCCTTGCCCGCCCGGCGGAACAGCGCCAAGGACTCAGGTGCCATAACCATAGCCGTAGCCATATCCATAACCTTCTCCGGCTGCCGCCGAAGTCTTGTTGAGAACCATCAGCTTGACCGGACAGGCCTCGATGGTAGACAGCGCCTGCTTGACCTGGGCGTGCAGCGTCCGCTCGGCCTGAACCACCATGACGATCTGCCCCATGTGGGTCGCCAGAACCCGCGACTCGGTCGTGAGCAAGAGGGGCGGCGAGTCGAAAATGATGATCCGGTCGGAATAGCGGTTGGCCATGTCGTCAAGGAGGCGCACCATGGCGTCGCTGGCGAGAAGTTCGGTGGCGCGGGGATGTTGGGTGCCGCTGGGCAACAAGGTCAGTTTTTCGACATTGGTTTTCAACAAGACCTGCGACAGGTCGACGGAATCGTTGACCAGCACATCAAGAAGCCCCTTGGCCGGCGGCAATCCGAGCATGTTGAGCACGGACGGCCGGGCAACGTCGGCATCGACCAGCATGACCGTATTGTCAAGTTCCATGGCGATGCTCATCGCCAGATTGATGGCGGTGAAGCTCTTGCCCTCTCCGGGCAAGGCGCTGGTGACCATGATGAGGTTGCCGTTGGCCACCGGTGCCGCGCCCTTGCCCATGGCGTTGGCGATCAAGGGGCGCTTGATGACCCGGTATTCGTCGGCGACCAGGGAGCGCGGGGAATTCGGGCTGGTGATTCCGGAGGCCTCGAGGGCGCTCAAATCGAGTTCGACCCGACGCGAGGTGGACGCGGGTTCGACGGCCTTGACCGCCGCGGCCGGTTCCAGCGCGGCTGCGGCCGGGGGTGGCGCCACCGGCGCTGCGGCTGTCGCCTGAACCTGAGGCGGCACCGGGTCTCCGCCAATATCCTCGGGGATCTCGACGCCGGCTTGCCGCAGTTGTTCGAGGCGCTTGGCAGCTTGTTCGATTAGACTCATGGTACTTCCTCAGCTGACCCGGGGTGCCAGCAAGAACATCGCCAGGATCCCCGCGCCGTAGGCAGCGATCAAGCCGCCAAAAGCAAGAAGGAACCTGCGTAATCCCGCTTTTCTCACCTTGTTTGCAGAATCGGCAGCGATCATTGAAACGGTGCCCAGCAGGGGGAGGCCGGTAAACTCGCGCAACGCCCTGCCGTCGTGGAACACGGGCCGAAGCTGGCTCATGACGAAGGCGGCGAAAATCCCCGCGCCGAGCGCCACCAGGAGCGCGACGGGCATGAGGAGCAGGCGATTCGGCGCCACCGGGGTGGGCGAAACGCTGGGCGGATCGATCAGGCGGAAATCGGCGATGCCGGCGGTAGACTCCAGTTCCCCCGACAAGCTGGCGGATTCACGCCGCGCCACCAGGCCGTCGTAGTTTTTCTTGTGCACGTCGTAATCGCGGTTCAGTTGGGCGAACTCGGCTTCGAGTTGCGGCATGTTCTTCATATTCTGGGTCAGGCGCTGATACCGGCTCTCGTATTCCGCCACCCGCGTCCGCAAGGAAGCCACGGTCGCTTCGGTTTCGGCCAGGGATACCTTGAGTTGCTGATAGACCGGGTTGTTATTGACCGCCATCGCAGGATTGGACGCTGCCGCCTTCTTCCTGGCAGCGATCTCTTGGACTTTCTGCTCCTCCAGGTCTTTCAAGACGCGGCGTGTTCCGATTACATCGGGATGCTGTTCGGTGTAGCGCTGCAGCAAGCCGTCGAGATTTTTCTTCATGGTATCGATGCGGCCATCGATATCCGGAATCGAAACGCCGGCCGAGGAACTGCCTGAATCCGGCAAGAGCACGGGGTCTTCGCCGACGATCTGGCGGCGCAGCGCGTCGCGGGAGTTTTCCGCTTCGCGCAGATCGAGTTTGGCCTTGGCCAATTGCGTGCTGAGGTCGCCCAGGCGCTCGGTACCGACCTTGCCGTCCGCGTTCTGGAGTTCGAGATTGCGCAGCTTGAATTCCTTCAAGCGATTTTCCGCCTCTTCCAACTTTTTCTCGTAGCTGCGAATCTGGTCGTCGATGAATTTTTTCGCCGAATCCGAGTCCTTGCGCTTTTCCCCCAGCCCGGATTCCACGAAGATCGACACCAGGGATTGCACCACCCGCTTCGCTCGTTCCGGCTTGGAGTCGCGGAAGGCCAAGGTATAAAGGTTATCCCGCCCGGTACTCTTGATCTGCAGCGTCTTGATCAACTCATCGACCAAGGCGTCCTGCTCGGGCTTAGTCTTGTTGCCCAGATCGAGGTCCGCCATCCGGATCAATTTTTCGACGTTGGGCCGGCTGATCAGGGTGCGGCTGAGCATCATCACCTGCTGCTCGACGTTGGGCTGGACCGCCAGCCCGGCCATCAGCGGCTTGAGGATCGACTGCGTATCGACATAGATACGCGCCGACGCTTCGTATTTGTCCGGAACCCGCAGCACCACGCCGGCGCCAATCACCCCGACCAGCCATGCGACGGCAACGCCGACCCAGCGATAACTCCAGGCCGCTTTGAGCATTACGCCGGCTTGGCGAATTACATCATCCATCAGACAGCACCATGTTGGATCCAGCCGCCGGCAACACTACCGGCGGCCAGAACAAGAGAGAGAAATGGAATCAGAACCAGCTTTGCGGAATAATCAGGACGTCACCGGGCTTGACTTCGACGTTGGCGGAGACGTCGCCCTTCTTGACCAAATCCTTCAAGCGGACGCCGTACTGCTTGCTCCCCCCTTCGGAGGTCCGCAGGATGCTGGCCCGATTGCCATCGGCAAAATCGGTCAGGCCGCCGACGGCGATCATCACGTCGAGCACGGTCATTTTTTGCTTATAGGCGAGAATTTGGGGCTTGGCCGCTTCGCCGATCACCCGGATTTGCTCGCTATAGGGTCCGACGAATCCGGTGACGATGACCGTAACCACGGGATCGCGAATGAATTTGCCCAGGGCTTGTTCGATATCCCGGGCCAGGGCCGTGGGGCTCTTGCCCATGGCCTGCAGATCTTCGACCAATGGGGACGCCAGTTTGCCGTCCGGACGCACCGGAACCGACATCGAGAGTTCAGGATTGCGCCAGACCTGGATATTGACCATGTCGCCCGGCCCGATGATGTAGTTGTAATCGGGAGAGGCCGCAAGCCCTGGAGCCGGTGGGTAGGAAGAAGCACAACCCGTAACGCCAGCGGCGACGATGCCCGCAACCACGATCAAAGCCAACCGCCTGAAAAACACATCTAACTTATTCAACATTTTTCCTCACCCCGAATGCTAGATGAACCGCAACGCCCAGAAAATGTGCATCATAACGGAAAACAGAGCAATCCTAACCCGCCTTCCTATCCGGAAGAGCGTAATTTTTCACGCCGATACTACACTCCCTGCCGCAACGCATCGACAATGTTGAGCTTTGCGGCCCGCCGTGCAGGGGAAATCGTTGCCAGACAGGTGGCGACCATCCCGATCGCACCGGCAATCGCAATCTCCAGCGGAATGACTCGAATCGTGGCGGTATATCCCAGATTGGCATTGGGCGGCGGGGGCATGGGTATGCCAACCGCAGAAATCCCGTAGGCAAGCACGACTCCGAGGATGACGCCGGCAACTGCACCAACTCCGCCGACGACCACGCTTTCGGCCATAATCAGCTTGAAGACCGTGGCCGGCCGGTCGCCTAAAGCCAACATGGTACCAAACTCCCTGGTCCGCTCGAACAAGGTCATATTCACGCTATTGGCGACGCTGAGGATCACCATCAGGAGAATAATCAGGCGCAACACTCCGAACTGCCGTTCGTACAAATTGACCGTTTTTTCGTAGAAATCCGACAGCTCTTTCCACGCAACAACCTCAAGCCCGCGGTCCTTCAACAGGCGGGCGATCTCCCGCGCCACCCCTTCTGTCTGCTCCGTCCGCTCGACAGTCACCACCAAGGAGTGGGCGGCGGAAGTATCGAGCAGTGTCTTGGCCGCGGCCAGCGGTATGCGAACCGCCCGGGCATCGAAATCCTTGGAAAAACTCTGGAAAACCCCCTTCAACTCGAAATCGAGCGTATTGACCGCCCCCTGGGCCAGGCTGATGACCAAAGTGACGCGATCGCCAACCCGCAAACCGAGGGATCGGGCAACCCCATGCCCGACCACGATGCCGTCAAGGTCCGCATCGTTCAAAGGCGTCCCTTCGGTATATTTGAGAAAGGTACCTAGCGCCGCCTCGGGGGCCGCCTCGACCCCCTCGCCGATGACGCCGAGGTCGCGTTTGCCGTTGTTCAGGACGCCGGCAAAGCCAAGGCGCGCCATCGTCCGCTCGACCCCCGGAAGGGCTGCGATCTGGCCGGTCAGTTTTTCCGGATCGGCGATGTAATACTGCTCCGGAGCGCGGTTCTTTCCCTCCCGGTAGCCTTGCTTGAAGACCTGAACATGGCCTGTCTGGGAATGGATCATCGCTTCGCCCAGCTGGATATAGATATCCTGGACAAAACCGCCGGCCAGTATCAGCCCCGCCACCCCGACGCTGATCGCGGCCAGCGTTGCCAAAGTCCGCGCCCGGTGGCGCAAGACGTTGCGGACGGCCAAGGCGAATCGGCCCAGGGCTTGTTGCGTCATTGATTCGCCCGCAGCGCGTCGACAATCACCATGCGGCTCGCTTTCCACGCCGGCGCAATGCTGGCGAGCAGGGCGGTGACCACGGCCATCACCAGAGCATCGCCGGCGAGTCCCGGCGTGACCAGTATCTCGCCCGTAAAGCCATGGACCATCCCGGGCGGCGGCGGCATAGGGATACCGACGTACGAAATCAGCAATGACAACCCATAGCCGATCAGCACCCCCAGCACTCCCCCGATCACGCCGATCAGCCCGCCCTCGATGAGAAACAGGCGCAGCACGGTCGAACGCCGCAGCCCGATGGCCAGACTGGTCCCGATTTCAGTGGTTCGCTCCAGAACACTCATGGTCTGCGTATTCGAAATGGTCAGGACAATAATCAGTCCGATAATAATTTTGACGACTTCTACTTGCTTGGAAAACAAGACCACGGTCTTGTTATAAAAATCGGCGAGATGAGTCCAGGGAACAAACTCAAAATCGCTTTTAGCCGTTTTCTCGGACAAGGCTTTTACCATTGCCTCGGTCTTCCCGGTGTCCTTGAGAAGGATAACCCAGGATGTCGCGCCGCCGACGCGCATCAGCCGCCGCGCCACCGCAATGGGGATGCGGAGCGCATTGTCGTCGTAGTCCTTCGATATCGTCGAAAACAACCCGGACACCTTGGCCTCGACGGCGTTGGCATTGCCGTTTGCGGCAGTTGCCAGGAGCACGACGCTATCCCCGACCTTGGCCCCCAGGCCCTTGGCCAGACCTTCGCCCAGAATGACGGCAAATTCCTTGTTGTCCGTCAGATCCTGACCTTCGGTTATCGCGATACGCTTACTGATGGTGCGCTCGAACTCCGGGTCGACCCCCTCACCGATGAACGCCACCGTGGCGTCACCCAGGCTCACCAGACCGCTGAACGCCAGGCGAGGGGTCGCCACCTCCACCGACGGAGTCGATTTGATCGTCTCAAGAAGCTCGGATTGCGCCGGGAGGAGAAAGGCATAGGGGTCGGCGATGCCCTTCTCGAAATACCCCGGACGGACCACCTGGATATGCCCGAGCTGCGAGTGAATGGTCGCCTCACGCATGTCGTGGAAAATCCAGGTGATGAATCCGCCGGCCAGGAGAAATGCCACCGCCCCGCCCCCAACCGTCAATACGGCAATCGACGTGCGGCTGGTATTGCGCCAGAGGTTGAGAAGGGCGATGCGCAGATCGACAAGCAGTGCTTTCATGGGCGTGACCGCAGCATTCGGGATGATGTACAGTTAGGCTGCAATCTTAAACCTTTTGGTCTGGACGGGCGATGCGTGCATTTAATTACGACGAGGCTTTTTCACGAAACATCGGATGGGTGACCGAAGCGGAACAACAGCGCCTGCGCCAGGCCCGGGTCGCGATAGGCGGCCTGGGCGGGGTTGGCGGCGTCCATCTGCTGACCCTGGCGCGGCTGGGCATTGGAAAATTTACCATAGCCGACTTCGACGTGTTCGACATCGTCAACTTTAACCGCCAGGTCGGCGCGACCATGAGTTCCCTGGAGCGCCCCAAACTCGACGTGCTGATGGAAATGGCGCGGGACATCAACCCGGAAATCGAGATCAAGGGCTTCCCCAAGGGAATCGAATCAAACTCTTTGGACGAATTTCTCGATGGCGCCGACGTCTATGTGGATGGCCTCGATTTCTTTGCCTTTTCGGCCAGGATGATGACTTTCCGCGGCTGCGAACAGCGCCGCATACCGGTGGTAACGGCCGCCCCCCTGGGTTTGGGCACGGCGGTGCTGCTTTTCGCGCCGGGAGGCATGTCCTTCGACGACTACTTCGGTTTTAGTGGCTGCGACGAACTCGAAATGGCCATCCGTTTTCTGGTCGGGTTGTCCCCGGCGATGCTCCAGCGTGGGTACGTGGTGGACCAGAGCCGGATCAGCCTTACGGAACGCCGCGGCCCTTCCTCCATTGCCGCCTGCCAGCTCTGCGCCGGGGTCGCCGCGGTGGAAACGCTGAAACTGCTGTTGCACCGCCAACCTGTCAAACTGGCCCCCTGGGGAACCCAGTTCGACGCCTATCGCATGCGCTACACGCATACTTGGCGTCCGGGCGGCTACCGGAACCCGCTGCAAAGGCTGATGCGTTACCTGGTGCGGCGCCAACTCGGCCTGCTCGATTAAGCGACGGCCTGCCGGGATGAGGGCGGCCTGTCGGCGGCAAGAAAAGTCGCCGCCGGCAACCGACGGGAGCGCACCGGCGAGCGGGTCGGATAACCGATGCGAAACAGCATGTGGATGCGCTCGCGGGGGGCCAGATTCAAGACTTCGGCGGCCGAATCCAGGGCTTTGCCGACCGATCTGGTCCAGTCCGGCAACAGACGTCCCGCCGCAAGGCGGTTTCCCAGATCGGTGATGGCGTAGTAGGGATGCACCGCAACACCGGCCTGATTGAGGGCGATCCAGGTGCGCTGCATGATCCGCCCGGTCTCCCAAACCTCCTCCGGGCCGCTTCCGCCGACCAAGGCGAGGACCGCCGGCGCCTGGCGAAACAAGGCCGTATCCGCCGCCGCCAGCACCCGGTAGATACCCAAACGATTGAGAAGCCGCATCCGTTCCCACGGCGCCATGAACCGCATAAACAGCCGCCCGCCGGGCGGCAGGTGGAGGGTCGCCATATCGAGGCCGGTCCCGCTGGCGGCTTCTGCTTCGTCCCAACGCAAGCTGGAAAACAACCAGTGATGCAGCTCTGGGTCGTTGAAGCGAGCCCGGGAGCAGCTTTCCAGACTGGCAGCTAGGGCGAGAATCGCCTCATGCGCCGCAACCACCCGCAGGGAATCGCCGGCCGCAGGCAAGAGACTGGCAAGACCGGAAATCCGGTCTTTGCGGAAAGGACGGCGATTGGTATGGCGCCCGGAAATGCCGGCCTCGACCTCCCGCGGCACTGCCGCCGGCTGAAACTGGGCGAGGGGCAGGGCAATCGACCAGGAATCGGAATCAAGCCGTCGGTTGACCACCCCATCGCCAGCGGGGGCCGCCACCATCCGGGCGAGGTTTTCGTGAACGGCTCCCGCGGAGAGCAGCGTGGCATGGCCGGAAGCGCCAAAGGGATCGACGGCACTGCGCCGACAGTAGTGACAGCCGAACTCATCGGCCGTGGCGACAAATCGCCAAGGCTGGGAATTATCCGCCGACGGCGCCGAGCGTGCGGCGTCGACGAGCCGTGCAACCTTATCCGAAGTCATTACGCCCCCGTCAAATCTTATCCGACAGACCGATTCGCGAACGCCAAAACGCGTTTTGGCGCTGCGCCGATTCGGGCTGCCCGCGGAACAAGGGAGAGTTTAGCAGTGATGGCTCGCGATCGCCTTGCGAGTCCTCGGCGGTTTAGCGGGGCATCGCGAGGATGATCTGTTCACTCCCGGCAGGAAGCTTCGGAATATCATCCGGTGAGGGCGCATCACCACTCAATTTCCAGCCCTAAAAAGCAAATCAGCCGGGAAATCCCGGCTGATTTGTGTCATCAGCGTATCGCCGACGGTGGGTGCTTAGGCCTTGCGGCGGCGGCTGGCGCCAATCCCGAGGAGGCCGAGGCCGGCGAGAGCCAGGGTGGCGGGCTCAGGAACGCGGTTGAAGTCAACACCACCGGAAGCCTGGGTGATGACCAGGGTGCCATCATTAGCAACTTCAAAGCCCTGAGAGGTGTTGTTGAACTCGGTAAAAGCCAGTTCAAAGAACGGATCCGGAGCAACGAAGAACTTCTTGCCGGTATCGTTTGCGCACTGGGGAGCGACGATCGCGGTGGAACCAATGAGGGCCTGACCGGCACCGGAACACAGGGCGAACAGGTTGACCGAGTTCAGGGCGGCGCCGCCGAGGTTGTTCAGGCTGGCAGTACCGGTAATGAGCGAACCGAAGCCGAGGATGATGTCATCGGCATTGTTGGTCACGGTGGCGGCGGAAGCAACACCAGCGGTAACCTTGGCGGAGGTAAAGGTGGCGTTCTTGTTGGGGTCGGCCCACAGGACGAAGTCCAGCTTAGTCAGCGTGTAGGTGCTGCCGGCGGTATTGAAGGTGCCGGACGCCAACTTGTCTTCGAGGTGGAAGGTGACGTAAAGGTCAGCCGGGGGGGCCGGGAAGCCGGAGGTGCCGAAGCTGGCGACGCCGAGGTTAGCCAGGGTCAGGGAGTTGATCTGGAGCCAGCCGTCCCCGCTGTGGGTCTTGTTGATCAGGTCGCTGGTCAACATTTCGGTGGAGGAACCCTGGAACTTGTCGCCCACGAGCAAGGGAGCGGCAACACCGATGGCGTTGAGGTCGATGGTGAAGGAGGGAGCGGCGAACGCGCTGGTGGCGGCACCCAAGGTTGCGCAGGCAATCAGGGTACGCAGCATATTGCGAGGCTTGGTGGTCATGGCGAATTCCTTATCTGGTTGATGATCGGCCGTACCAAGATCAGACAATGTTCATGGAGGCTTGCCTAGCCATAAGCATCATTCGGGCCAGCTTTTCAAGCAACTGAATTTATTGTTGTTTTTTAGCAAACCCGATTGCCGCCGGGTTGCTGTGTAAGATTTTTCGACACCATCTCAAAGCTAACGCCCCCGTCATTAGAAGCTATACCGGATTTCCGAGAAAACCCGGTCCTTGCGGTCGTACTGGCCAAAGAAGCCGGTCTGCGGCCCCTTGAAAATATCGGCGCCGAAAAGGAGGCGCCAGTTGCGCTGGAAGTTCCAGGTCAGCTTGGGCCGGAACAGCCAGTCGGGCCGATTGAAACTCGAGATCAACAAGGCCTGGGCCTGGAGGCTGTCGGTAATCTTGCCATCGAGATAAAGCGTGTAGCCGTTTTCGCGATGGTCGGCAATCATATTGGGGTCGTGGGAGAAATAGGTTCTCTGGAAGACCTGGACATTGAAGCGGGTGTCCGCCGGCAAGGTGAAATCCAGGCCGAGGGCCCAGTCCAGGGTATCGCTGCGCACCAGCCCGTCTGCGTCGGCCGCCCGCAGCACGGTGAATTTGCGCCCCGCCGTGTAGACCGCCTCGCCCTTGAGGACGACGGAACCGAAATCCTTGGCCAGGGTGCCGCCGAACTGGTTGATGCGGTCGTGACGGGCTTCGTAGATGAAGGGGAAGGTTGGTGCAGCACCGACGGTACGATAAAAAGTCGGCTGGTTGTCCATGCTGCTGTAGTAAAAGGCGGAAATATCCAGACCACCGGTCAGCTTCGAGACCCGCAGGCCATAGTTCATGTGGTCCAGGCTGGCCCGGGGGCGCTTTTCCTGGAGGTAAACCGAGCCGCCCGGAGGATTGGGCTGGAAGGGATAGAACTCGGCACCGGGCTTGCCGATCTGGTCGTAGCTGGCGACGGGAATCCAGAGCAGTTCGGCATGGAAGTCGTCCTTGAAGTACTCGGCCCGGGCCGCCCACTGGGGAATGCGCATGGCTTCGAACTCGGGGAGGATGAATTCGCGCAGGTTGCGGGCAGAAACGACGTCGGCGAAAAAGAGTCCGACCATCTCGCCCCAGACCACATGTTGCCGACCCAGGCGGAAATCCCAGTCGCCCGCATTGACGTCGAGATAGTTTTCGCGCAGGGCCAGATCGGTACGCTGGTTTCGCCGCACCTCGGGCGGGTAGAAGTCGTTGATGCCATAGGCGAAATCGTAATCCGCCCGGGCGCTGACCTTGTATTTGACGCCGTCGCCCAAGGCCCCCTGGGCCGACAGCTCGGCGCGGGTGCGAAGCTTCGACCAGTGCTCCGGGGAAGCGGTGGTGCGGGCGGCTTCGAACTGGACATAGCCCTTGACCCCCGAGCCGCCCGATTTGCCCCCCCCGGCCTCCTTGGTCGGCGCCAGGTCGTCCCCAAACAGGGAATCGGCATCGGCAGCCCAGACTCCGCTCCCTATCGCCAGCCCGAGCAGAACCGCGGTCAGTCGTTTTGCGTTGATGGCCCTGCGGCCCAATGGTGCATGCACAGCCCTACCCCCATAATCATAGACGGCTCGCCCGTGGGCGATCGTTTCATTCCTGTTCGTCCCCGGCAGCCATTTCGGACAGGTTTCTCACCCGGATCAGCTGCCACTGGTTTTCTTCATTGCGGATGCCCAGCGCCTTGATCGTCCCGTCCTCCATCTTGACCAGGCGGTCCGAAACGTCGACGACCTTCTGGTCGTGGGTGGAAAAAATGAAGGTCGTCCCCAGATGCTGGTTGATGAGCTTCATCAGGCGCAGGATTTCCTTGCCCGTGGCCTTGTCCAGATTGGCCGTCGGCTCGTCCGCCAGCACGATGGCCGGCTGTATTGCCAGCGCCCGGGCAATCGCCACCCGCTGGCGCTGCCCGCCACTGAGTTGGTTGGGGCGATGGTGAACGTATTTTGACAAGCCGACGATATCGAGAAAGTAATCCACCCTTTTTTTGCGGTCGGCGTCGGAAATGTCTTTGCGCTGCAGGAGCGGATATTCGACGTTTTCAGCCGCCGAAAGGACAGGCAGCAGGTTGAAGGTCTGAAAGATGAAGCCGATGGAGTGGGCGCGCAGATCGGCAAGCTGGTCAGCCGATTTCTGCGTCACATCTTCGTCGTTGATGAAAATCTTCCCGCTGGTGGGTTTGTCGATGCAGCCGATCAGGTTGAGCAGCGAAGTCTTGCCGCTTCCCGATGGACCCGAGATGGCGAGGAACACTCCCGGCTCGATGGACAGTGTTATATCATTGACCGCCTGGACGATCTGCTCGCCCAAGAGGTAGTCCTTGAACACCCGTTCAATGCGGACGACACTCATGGGAGCTTCCCGGCAGAGCGCGCTGCTCCGACTCGGACGAAATCAATAGGGTGGAAACATGACATTTATTCAGTCCCGCGCCAGCAGGGTTTTCGCCCTGGTTTCTTTGTTCTTCCTGCATTTTTCTCATTCCGTCCCTGCGCAGGAAGCCGCTACCCCGCCACCGGACGACGCCTATGCGCGGAGTATAGTAGAAAAGGCCGACCAGGTGCGCTTCCCGTCCGAAGGTTTTCAGGTCGATATCGGCATCGCCACCACCCAGGGGGACAAGCCTGCCGAAATGCGGAAATACCGGGTGCTCTCGAAGGGTAACGAAAACACCGTGGTGATGGTGACCGAGCCGGCCTCCGAGCGCGGCCAGATCATCCTCATGAAAGGCCGCGACCTCTGGGTTTTCATGCCCGACGTCTCCCAGCCGGTGCGAATCTCCCTGGCCCAGCGCCTGACCGGACAGGTGGCCAACGGCGATTTGGCCCGCGCCAATTTCGCCGGCGACTACAACCCCAAGATCCTGCGTAGCGAAACCATCGGTAGCGACGAATTCCACGTTCTCGAACTCACCGCGGTGGATCGCAGCGTCACCTATCAGCGGGTCATGTACTGGGTGAACAAAAAAACGTTCTGGCCCTTGAAGGCCGAGTTCTACTCGCTGTCGAATCGCCTCCTGAAGAAATGCCGCTACGAGAAATTCGAAACGATGGTCGGCAAACCCCGCCCCACCCGCCTGGTAATGGAGGACGCCCTGCGGGGCAACGAGCAGTCGGTCCTCGAATACAGCTCGATGAAGCTCCGCGACCTGCCGGACAAGGTTTTTACCAAGGACTACCTGAAGAAGCTTGAGTAGCGGCGCTTTTGCGCTAGCTGGCAAATTTCGTGCTGTCAAGGTAGTATTGCCGCTCCAGAGCCGGGCGTTTCCTTCCCGGCCGACTTGGCTGCCTCCTTCGGCCAAGGTTTCCTTTTTTTCGCGGGCTTGCGCTGTTGCCCCACCACCCTGGCGACCATGACGGTTTTAAGCTTCAGTGACGGCTACAAGAAGTACTTCGAGGTCGTTCCGGCGATCAGCGAAGAACTGAAGCGCCACAACTTCCGGTTGCGACATGAAGTCTATTGCCGGGATTTGGGTTTCGAGCCGGAGAACGCGGAGGGGATCGAGCACGATCGGTTCGACCGCCATTCGGCCCATTGCCTGATCCGCTCGCGGGCCAGCAACGCCTACGTGGGCTGCGCCCGCATGGTCATGGTCGATCCGCTGGCCCCGGAGCAGCCGCTGCCCTTCGAATCGGCCTGCGCCGGCGCCCTCGACCGCTCGATCATTGATGTGGCACGCCTTCAGCGTTCGCGGATCGCCGAGGTTTCACGCTTGGCCATTCTCGGTCGCTATCGCCGCCGCAAGGGCGAAACTAGACAGCCCTTCGCCATGGATTGCGAATTCGGGACGGGAACCCATCTGCGCCTCCCTTATTTGCCGGTGGCCATGTACCTGGCCCTCCTTGCCCTGGCGCACCAGCACGGCATCGAATACCTGTTCATTTTGACCGAGCCCCGGCTGGCGGCGAGCATCACCCGTTTCGGCGTGCGCGTCCGGCAGATCGGCAGCCCGATCGCCTTTCGTGGAACCCGGGTACCATCGATGATGGTGGTCGAGGAGATCATCGCCGACATGAACGACTACGTCCGCCCCTTCTTCGACACCATCGCCGAAGAAATCTCCGGCTCCCTGGCCGCAGGCGGTGCCGAGGCGGCAGTTTCGGCGGCGGCGCTCCGCCGCGCCTGACCCGGCGTCTAGCTGTGTAAACCCACCAGGTTGTTCAGTAAGGTGACGCGGGAGATGGGGGGCTGATATTGAAGGCTGGCATGAGGTCTGTGCCAGTTGTATTGATGCAGCCAGAGCGGCAGATGCCGAGCGCGATGGCTGGATGAC
>SSSZ01000002.1 GCA_009469675.1 Azonexaceae bacterium
CCCAAAAAGACAGAAAACTACACAAATCAAACCGTTGTGAACAGCCCCCTTGTAACCAATTGATCGCCAACGACTATGTTCATCGCCAACAACGATGTCATTCGTGCGATTGCCCTGGGTTGACCTGGGTCAACCTGTTTCAGGCCGGGATTTGGCATTATCCTAACCAGGTGAAGCGCGTGCTTCACACCGTTTCTCTGTTGGGGTTGGGGTGCGTTGCGACGCACCCTTTTTTTGTCTATAAATCCCCGGAGACATAGTACTAACGAACTATTTTCGTATAGGCAATTAGTATGTTGACCTAGGTCAAATATCCCCTTTCGTTCTAGAATAGCATTCCGCGTATGTGCCGCCTTGGGTTCAGGGAGGCTGGCATCGGATTATTTTAATCAACGAGAGGTGGGTCCATGTCTGGAACGCAATCCACATATAACGATAAGGTCGTACGGCAGTTTTCCGTCATGACCGTGATTTGGGGCATCGTCGGCATGCTTGTCGGCGTCATAATCGCTGCCCAATTGGTCTGGCCGGAGCTTAACTTCGGCTTTCTGCACTTCGGGCGCCTGCGCCCGCTCCATACCAACGCGGTGATTTTCGCGTTCGGTGGCTGCGCCCTATTCGCCACGTCCTACTGGTGCGTTCAGCGCACCTGCCACACGCGCTTGTGGGGCGGCCCGCTGGTTCCGTTCACCTTCTGGGGTTGGCAACTGGTTATCGTCCTGGCGGCGGTGACTCTGCCTCTCGGTATCACTTCCGGCAAGGAATACGCCGAACTCGAGTGGCCGATCGACATTCTCATCACCCTGGTCTGGGTTTCCTACGCCCTGGTGTTCTTCGGCACCGTCGCCAAGCGCACGGTCTCCCATATCTACGTCGCCAACTGGTTCTTCGGTGCCTTTATTCTCACCGTTGCCGTGCTGCACCTCGTCAATAGCGCGGCCATGCCGGTGAGTTTTACCAAGTCCTACTCGGCCTACGCCGGGGTGCAGGACGCCATGATCCAGTGGTGGTACGGCCACAACGCCGTGGGCTTCTTCCTCACCGCCGGCTTCCTGGGCATGATGTACTACTTCGTGCCGAAGCAGGCCGGCCGCCCGGTTTATTCCTACCGCCTGTCGGTGGTGCACTTCTGGGCGCTGATCTTCACCTATATGTGGGCCGGCCCACACCATCTGCACTACACCGCGCTGCCGGACTGGACCCAGTCGGTCGGCATGCTGTTTTCCCTCATCCTGCTGGCTCCGTCCTGGGGCGGCATGATTAACGGCATCATGACCCTGTCCGGCGCCTGGCATAAGCTGCGCGACGATCCCGTCCTGAAGTTCCTGATTACTTCCCTGTCCTTCTACGGCATGTCGACCTTCGAAGGACCGATGATGTCGATCAAGACGGTCAACGCGCTGTCCCACTACACCGACTGGACGGTCGGCCACGTGCACTCCGGCGCCCTGGGCTGGGTGGCCATGGTTTCCATCGGTTCGATCTACTACCTCCTGCCCCGCCTCTTCGGCAAGACCGAGATGTTCAGCACCAAGCTGGTCACCGTCCACTTCTGGATTGCCACCATCGGCACGGTGCTCTATATCGCGTCCATGTGGATCGCCGGCGTCATGCAGGGCCTGATGTGGCGGGCGGTCAACGTCGACGGCACGCTGACTTACAGCTTCGTCCAATCGGTCAAGGAATCCTACCCCTTCTGGGCGATCCGTTGGCTGGGCGGCGTCCTGTTCCTGGCCGGCATGTTCATCATGGCGTACAACATGTTCAAGACCATGGCGGGCGGCAAGACCGAAGACATGCCGGTGATGGCTCCGGCCGGGCATCACGCCTGATTTGGGAGAGAGAATAATGATCAAGCACGAGCAAATTGAAAAAAGCGTTGGGCTGCTCATCGTCCTGACCATCCTGACGGTGATCTGGGGTGGTCTGCTCGAAATCGTCCCGCTTTTCTTCCAGAAATCGACGACGACCCCGGTTGAGGGCTTGAAGCCCTACGACGCGGTGCGTCTGGCCGGCCGCGACATTTATGTGCGGGAAGGCTGCTTCCTCTGCCATTCGCAGATGATCCGGCCCTTCCGTGCCGAGACCGAGCGTTACGGCCACTACTCTGTGGCCGGCGAATTCGTCTACGACCACCCCTTCCAGTGGGGTTCCAAGCGGACCGGCCCAGATCTCCATCGCGTTGGCGGCCGTTATTCCGACGAATGGCAGCGCGCCCACCTGATGAATCCGCGGGATGTCGTTCCCGAATCCAACATGCCGGCCTTTGCTTTCCTGGCCAACGTCAAGGCGAAAGACTCCGTGGGTGCCGACATCGAGAAGAAGATGGAAGTCCTGCGTGGCTACGCCAATGTTCGCGGCATCCCGACCTATTCCGACGAGGAAATCAAGGGTGCCCGGGCGGCGATCGGCGACAAGACGGAGATGGATGTTCTCATTGCCTACCTGCAGGGTCTGGGTACGGCGCTGAAGACCACCAAGTAAAGCCATGGACATCAACGATCTGCGTTCCGTCACGACCGTACTGGGGTTGCTCTGCTTCCTCGGGATCGTCGCCTGGGCCTACGCCAAGGGCAGCAAGAAAGGCTTCGACGAAGCTGCCAACTTGCCGTTCGCAGAGCATGATGAGGAAGGGGCGGCGCCGCGTGCGTCGCACCCGCGCTGAAAAAAGGAAAGCAAATGAGCGATTTCGTTAGCGAATTTTGGAACATCTACGTCACCCTGATTGTCGTGGGCAGCATTCTGTTCTGCGTCATTCTTCTGATCGTTCAGGGCAAGGCCACCTTTACCCCGGGCAAGACCATGGGGCATGTTTGGGACGGTGACCTTGAGGAATACAACAACCCGATGCCCAAGTGGTGGAGCTGGCTGTTCGTCATCACCGTGGTCTTCGCCTTCGCCTACCTCGCCCTCTACCCCGGTCTGGGCACCTTCAAGGGGGTTCTGGGCTGGACCTCGGCGGGGCAGCACAAGGCCGAAGTCGAGAAGGTGGACGCCGCCGTCAAGCCGCTCTTCGACAAGTACATGCAGATGGACGTCAAGGCCGTGGCCGCCGACAAGACGGCCATGGAAATGGGCAAGCGCCTGTACATGACCTACTGCGTCCAGTGCCACGGCGCCGATGCCCGCGGAGCCAAGGGCTTCCCCAACCTGACCGACGGCGACTGGCTGTACGGCGGCGAACCCGAGAAAATCGTCGAGAGTATCGCGGCGGGCCGGATGGGCGTCATGCCTCCCCATGCCCAACTCGGTGCCGATACGATCAAGGATCTGGCCGCCTTTGTCCGTAGCCTGTCCGGCCTGCCGGCCGACTCGGTGCGCGTCGCCAAAGGCAAGGAGGCGTTCGCCTCGGCTGGCTGCGTCGGCTGCCACAGCCCTGCAGGGACCGGTATGCAGGCCCTTGGTGCGCCCAACCTGACCGACAAGGTCTGGCTCTACGGTTCGTCGGAAGCGACGATTATCGAGACCATCACCAGTGGCCGGCAAAACAAAATGCCGGCGTGGAAGGAATTCCTCGGCGATGCCAAGGTCCACCTCCTCGCTGCCTACGTGTATAGCCTGAGCCAGGGCGCCAAGTAATTGGCTGGCGCGGGGTGGTTCCAGCCACCCCGCGCTTTTTTCCTGTTGCATTAGAGTATTCTGATTCGCATCACAATGCTTTAGGCGTGGCGAGGCGACATGGCGCGCCTGAACCATTTTGATACGAATCCGGACCCCATATGAAGCAAAAAGACGGGAACAACCCCCCGGGTGCCGCAGCACCTGAGACCCCCATATCCCTGTACGCCAAGCACAAGGTCGTTTACGCCAAGGAAGTCAAGGGCTGGTGGGCCAACTGGCGGTGGGCGCTGGTGTGGTTTACCCAGCTCATCTTCTACGGTTCGCCCTGGCTTGAATGGAACGGGCGCCAGGCCGTGCTCTTCCACCTGGTCGAGCGCAAGTTCTATCTCTTCGGGCTGGTGTTGTGGCCCCAGGATGTCTTTTACCTGGCGCTCCTCCTCATTATTTCGGCCTATGCCCTGTTCCTGTTCACCGCCGTGGCGGGGCGTCTGTTCTGCGGCTACGCCTGTCCCCAGACCGTCTATACGGAAATCTTCATGTGGATCGAAAACCGCATCGAAGGCGACCGTTCGGCCCGCCTCAAGCTCGACAAGGGGCCGATGGACGGCCGCAAGTTCCGCCTCAAGGCCTTGAAGCACATGGCCTGGATCCTGGTGTCGATCTGGACCGGCTTCACCCTGGTCGGCTATTTCACCCCTGTTTCCGAACTCCTGGCCGCCTTGCCCTTCGGCCTGAGCGGCTGGGAATTGTTCTGGACCTTCTTCTACGGGGGATTCTGTTACATGCAGGCTGGTTTCCTGCGGGAGCAGGTCTGCATGTACATGTGCCCCTATTCCCGCTTCCAGGGGGTCATGTTCGATCCCGATACCCTCATCGTCACCTACGATCCCGAACGCGGCGAGCCGCGGGGGCCGCGCAAGAAGGGCGTCGATCCCAAGGCCGCCGGCTTGGGGGATTGCGTCGATTGCGGCCTGTGCGTCCAGGTCTGCCCCACCGGCATCGATATCCGCAAGGGACTCCAGTACGAGTGCATCGGCTGTTCGGCCTGCATCGACGTGTGCGACCAGGTGATGACCAAGGTCGGGCAGCCCAAGGGCCTGATCCGCTACTCGACGGAAAACGCCCTGGCCAAGCATCTCTCCCACCGGGAGATCGTCGCCCACATCCTGCGGCCCCGCATCCTCTTCTACACCGCCGGCCTGGTGGCGCTCATCGTCGCGTCGACCTGGTCGCTGGCGACGCGGGTGCCCCTCAAGGTCGACGTCATCCGCGACCGTTCGATGCTCGCCCGGGAAGCCGACGACGGGCGGATCGAAAACGTTTTCAATCTCAAGATCATGAACACCTCCGAGATGCCTCGCCGTTTCAAGCTGGCGGTGCGCGGCGTCGAGGGGGCCGAGATCATCGGCCAGGAGACCTGCGAAGTGGGGAGTTCCGACCATCTGGAGGTGATCGTCAACGTGCGCATCCCCCCGGAAAACGGCAAAAAGGGCGCCAACACCATTTACTTTGACGTCAAGGCGGAAAACGACGAGTCGGTCGCCGTGCACGAAAAAGCCTCTTTCCTCATGCCATGAAGGAATTGACGATGCGTATGCGGACCGATGGCCGCCCCTGGTACAAGGAACCCTGGCCCTGGATTCTGATGGTCGGCCCGGTGGTGGTCATCATCGCCGGCATCCTGACCGCCTGGCTGGCGATCAAGAGCAACGACGGCCTGGTCGAGGACGACTATTACAAGGAAGGCCTGGCGGTCAATCAAAGGCTCAAGCGCGACCACAAGGCGGGCGACCTCGGTCTCCACGCCGACGTCACCGTCGCCGGGCTGGATCTGCGCATCAGGCTCACCGCCAACGACACCAACCCGTTCCCGCCCATCCTGACCGCCCGCTTCATCCACCCGACCCGTTCCGGCCAGGATCAGACCGTCATCCTGCAAGCCGAAGGGGCAGGGCAGTACGGCGGCAAACTGGCGGCAACGATTTCGGGGCGCTGGATCATCACCCTCGAGGAACCGTCCGGTGCTTGGCGGCTCCAGGGGGAGTGGCAGTCCGGCGCCCGGGAAGGACTCCGGCTGGGGGCCGGAGAAAAGGCATCTACGATCAATCAATCTGTCACTGGGAGGTGACCTATGGCTTGGGAACTATTGTTTAGCAGCGCTTCCGGCTTGATGAGCCTGGGCGTGATCGTCGGCGTCTTGGTGATCGGCGTGGTCATGGCCAAGATGTACGCCAAAAAAATCGAAGAAGACGGCAAGAACGCCGGCAAGTAGGCGCTCCTTTCGGAGTCGGGGCGGTTGCCGCCGGCTTTCGCGCCGTCCCTCGTCCGGCTTGCCGGCGGGGGCTGCGGTTTTCAACGGCAGGCGATCGGGCGAAAATGGGCTATGTCCTCCCGCGACCACCGCCCCGCTGCCGCCCCGTCTCCCCCACCCCGGGACGGCTTGCGGCGCTGGCCCGACAGTCCCGGGGTGGTCAAAGCCCTCGCCGTGTCCCTGGTAATCCACGGGTTGCTCGTTTTCGGCCCGCACCGGATCATGCCGCGCCTGGAAGACGACCGGCGCCTGCGGGCGGTCCTGGCCGAGACCCGAAACGTGGCTCCGGGCCAGCCCCCGGCGGGGATGAGGTTGGAAACGCCGCGTCCGCCGCCGCCGAAAATCCCTTCCCCATCCTCCCGGCCCGCCCGCGTCCCGGCCGCGCCGGCGCCGGCCTTGCCGATTCCGGCCCCGATTCCGGCCCCGGCCCCGATTCCGGCCCAGGTTCCGGTTCCGGTTCCGGTTCCGGTTCCGGCGGCGACCGGCGATCCGGCGCCGCGGGCCGAGGCGCCCGTCGGGGCTGCCATCCCGCCAGCGGTAGCGCCGCCACCGGTGCCCGAGGCTGACGCCGCGACCAGCGACGGGCTGCGCCACTACCGCCTGGCTCTGGCCCGGGAGGCCCGGCAGCTCAAGCGCTATCCGCCCCTGGCGCGGGAACGGGGCTGGTCGGGGACGGTCGAGGTCCATCTCACCCACCCGGCAGGCCTGCCGGCCCCCCTGGTGTCGCTTGGCCGCTCCAGCGGCCACGGCGTGCTCGACCGCCAGGCCCTCGAGACCATCGGCCAGGCGGCGCGCCGGGTCGACCTGCCGGCGAGCTTGCGCGGACGGGAACTGCGCCTGGCGATCCCGGTCGAGTTCGCCCTGGAGGATTGATGCCGCCCGGCCCCCACTGCGGCCCGGGGATCAGAGGG
Organism: Azonexaceae bacterium; assembly: GCA_009469675.1. Taxonomy (GTDB): domain Bacteria; phylum Pseudomonadota; class Gammaproteobacteria; order Burkholderiales; family Rhodocyclaceae; genus SSSZ01. Next base: position 6,784 of record SSSZ01000002.1, read on the forward strand.
GGTTCAGGTCGGCGGTATGAAAGCCGAAACGGCCCCGCCGGCGGTCGGCGAAATAGCGCTGCAGGCAGAGGGTGACGCTGCGAAAGGCGAGGTCGTCCCAGGGAATTTCCGCCTCCGGGACCAGGGCGGCGTCGAGGCTTTCCTCGCCGGCGCCGAATTCGGGCAGCTTGAGGCTGCCGCGGTAAAAAAGATGGACCTGGTTGATATGGGGAATATTGACCATCGTAAAGGGTTCGCCGACGACGATTTCCGCGCAGGCCTCCTCGAGGGTTTCGCGGGCCGCCGCTTCGGCCGTGGTTTCGCCGTTTTCCATGAAGCCCGCCGGCAGGGTCCACAAGCCGTAGCGCGGTTCGATGGCGCGCCGGCAGAGAAGGATCGCCCCCTCCCATTCGCTGACACAGCCCACGACGAGGCGCGGATTTTCATAGTGGATGTGGCCGCAGCCTGGACAGACGTGGCGGGGCAGGTTGTCGCCGGCGGGAATCCGCAACTGGACCGGCGATGCGCATTGGGTACAGAACTTGATCACGGGATTACGTGCAGATGGCCTGTTTCTCGCAGTGTAGCATTGCATCGTTCCGGCGGACGGCCCTAAAATGAGGCGACAACGCGGTCGGCCTTTGCCTTTCTCGGAAGCGGCTGGCTACAATACCGAAAACAACTTGGGGTGGGCGCCTGCCGACGGGCGCAGAGGGGTTCCTTCATGTTCCTGATTATTGGCTATGTAGTCATTCTGGCGGCGTCGGTCGGTACCTACGCCGTTCACGGCAGTCTGGCCGCCCTCTGGGTTCCCCTCGAATACATCGCCATCGTCGGCCTGACCATCGGCGGCTTCATGGCCAGCAACGACATCAAGAACATCAAGGCGACGGTGGCCGCCGTTCCCGGGGCGCTCAAGGGGTCGAAATACAACAAGGCCCTGTTCATGGACGTCCTGGCCATGCTCTTCGAAGTCCTCGCCAAGGTGCGCAAGGAAGGCCTCATGTCGATCGAAGGCGACGTCGAAAACCCCGAGGCCAGCCCCATTTTCAGCAAGTATCCCAACGTGGTTTCCGACCACCACGTTGTCGATTTCGTCTGCGACTACCTGCGCATGATGGTGGGCGGCAATCTCAACGCCCTGGAAATCGAGGCCCTCATGGACATGGAACTGGAGACCCACCACCACGAGGTGGCGGGGCCGGGCCATATCGTGGCCAAGGTGGCCGACAGCGTTCCCGCCTTCGGTATCGTCGTGGCGGTGATGGGGGTGGTCAACGTCATGGGTTCGGTCGGCCAGCCCCCCGCCGTCCTCGGCAAGATGATCGGCGGCGCCCTGGTCGGCACCTTTCTCGGTATTCTGATTTCCTACGGCTTCGTGGCGCCGATCGCCAGCGTCCTCGAACAGAAGGCCGAGGAATCCGGCAAAATCTATCAATGTATCAAAGTCGTCCTGCTGGCTTCGATGTCGGGTTACGCCCCGCAGGTGGCGGTCGAATTCGGCCGCAAGGTGCTTTACTCCGGCGTCCGGCCGAGCTTCCGGGAACTCGAGGAAGATCTCAAGGCGCGCAAGGGCAAGTGATGCCAAGCCCTGATCTCCGGCCGGCCGAGGTAGTGCGGTGAGCGACGATTCAACCCGCCCGATCGTCATCAAGCGCATCAAGAAGGGTGGCGCCGGTCACCACGGCGGCGCCTGGAAGATCGCCTACGCCGACTTCGTGACGGCGATGATGGCCTTCTTTCTCCTCATGTGGCTGCTCGGCTCCACGGCCCAGGGCGACTTGCAGGGCATCGCCGAATATTTCCAGAACCCGCTCAAAGTGGGCCTGCAGGGTGGCAGTGGTTCGGGCGACTCGTCGTCCATCCTCAAGGGCGGCGGCAAGGACTTGACCCGGCAGGCCGGGCAGGTCAAGAAAGGCGAAGCCGAAACCAAGGACAAGCGTTTCGTCCAGAAAGAGGCCTCCCTCGAATTTCAGCGCAAGGAGCGGGAAAGCCTGGAGGAACTCAAGGGGCGGATCGAAAAAGCCATCGGCGACAACCCGCAGCTTTCGCCCTACAAGAGCCAGATGCTCCTCGACATTACGACCGAGGGTTTGCGCATCCAGATCGTGGACGAACAGAACCGTCCGATGTTCGATTCCAGCAGCGCCGACCTCAAGCCCTACACCCGCGACATCCTGCGCCAGATCGGCAAGGCCCTCAATGCCGTGCCCAACCGGGTCAGCCTCACCGGCCACACCGACGCTCTGCAGTTCGCCGGGGGCGACCGGGGATTCTCCAACTGGGAACTGTCCGCCAACCGGGCCAATGCCTCGCGGCGGGAACTGATCGCCGGCGGCATGGACGAATCCAAGGTGCTGCGGGTGGTGGGGGGGGCCTCGACGGTGCTCTTCGACAAGAACGACCCGTTGAATCCGGTAAACCGGCGGATCAGCATTATCGTCATGAACCGCAAGGCGGAAATGGCCATCCTCCAGGAAGAGGGGCCGGAATCCGAAGTCAGTGCGGCCGACGAGGCGAGTCCGGAAAGCCTCAAACCGCCTAGCGGAGGGAAGCACTGAACCTTCCGGAGAAATGCATTTGGCAAAATTGTTGGCTGATACCGAAATTTAACAAAAATATCGTTTCCCGGTAGTATCTCGGAAACGAGAAAGACAAGGATGGGGATGAGCGACAACAGTAGTCGGCGCTGGATCGGGGTGGGCTGGTCGGTGGTAGTGGTGGGCGTCCTTTGGGCCGTCGAGCCGTCGGTTCGCTCGTGGGTGGTCGCCTCTGGGTTCCTCGCCCTGATCGGCGGGTGGCTGTTCTGCACCGGTGGCGGGGTTGCGGCTTCGGCCCAGCCGGCTGGCACGTCACCCAGCGCGGGGGCCGAGCGCCAGCTCGCGGACCTCAGCGCCGGCGCCCTGGCCCGCATCGCCAGCCAGAACGGCGAGCAGATCGAAATCATGCGCGGCGAGATCGGCCGGACCCAGGTTATCTTTTCCGAAGCCATCGGCAAGCTGATCGACAGTTTCAACGGCATGAACCGGCAGATTCAGCGGCAGCAGCAACTGGGCCTGCAGATCATCGCCGGCGGCAACGAAGGGGAATCGGCCGGCAGCCGCAATTCCGTCGCCGAATTCGAGGCCTTTGCCGCCCAGACTTCGGAAACCCTGCGCCGCTTTGTCGATAGCGTCATCGAAAACTCCCGCATCGCCATGGGACTGGTCGAGTTGACCGACCGCATCATGTCCCAGATGCGCGAAGTCAAAGGCATGCTCGGCGAGATCGAGGGTATTTCCAAGCAGACCAACCTGCTGGCGCTCAACGCCGCCATCGAAGCGGCCCGGGCCGGCTAAGCCGGGCGCGGTTTCGCCGTGGTCGCCGACGAGGTGCGCGACCTGTCCGGGCGGACCAGCCATTTCAGCCAGCAGATCCGCGGCCTGCTCGCCAACATGCAGGTCTCGATCGAGGCCACCGAAGGCGCCATCAATCAAATGGCCGCCCAGGACATGACCTTCGCCCTGACCTCCAAGGACCAGGTCGAGCAGGCCATGATCGGGATCGAAGAAATGAATCGCCGCACCGGGCAGACCGTCGAGGAACTCAACCACATCGCCGGCGAGGTCGAATCGTCGGTCAATCAGGCCATCGTTTCGCTACAGTTCCAGGACATGGTGACCCAGTTGCTCGGCCACGTCGTGCGGCGCCTCGAGGTGCTGGGCGAAATCGCCGGGGACGAGGGGCGCCTGTCGGCGGCGCTGCGCGACACCGCCGATCCCGAAGCGGCGTTGCGGCTCATGCAGTCGCTTTCCGAACACGTCGAGCAGCTTTCCGAAAAGCTCTCCGAACTTAAACGCAGTGTCAGCAACAACCCGGTGCAACAAAGCAGCTTTTCCAGCGGCGACGTTGAACTGTTTTGATCTATTGAGGGGACAACATGGCCAAAACCATTCTCGCAGTCGATGATTCTGCTTCCATCCGGCAGATGGTGTCTTTTACGCTCAAGAGCGCCGGTTACGACGTGGTCGAGGCGGTGGACGGCATGGACGGCCTGGACAAGGCCAAGGGGCGCAGCGTCAACCTCGTGCTCACCGACCAGAACATGCCGCGCATGGACGGCCTGACCCTCATCAAGAACCTGCGGGGCATGCCCCAGTACGCCTCGGTTCCCATCCTCATGCTCACCACTGAGTCGTCCGATGCGATGAAGGCCCAGGGCCGGGCAGCCGGGGCCACGGGCTGGCTGGTCAAACCATTCGATCCGCAGAAACTGATCGAGGTCGTCAAGAAGGTCATCGGCTAAAGCCGTCCGCTAATCCGGCCAAGCCGCGGGGGAGGGAATCATGGCGATCGACATGAGCCAGTTCTACCAGGTGTTCTTCGAGGAATCGGCGGAACACCTGGCGGCGATGGAGGCGTTGCTGCTCGAACTCGACATCGACAATCCCGATGCCGAAGCGCTCAACGCCATTTTCCGGGCTGCCCATTCGATCAAGGGGAGCGCCGGCACCTTTGGTTTCACCGACCTGTCCGAAACCACCCACATCCTCGAAAACCTGCTCGACCGCATCCGCAAACACGAACTGCAACTGCGGGCCGACATGGTCGATGCCTTTCTCCAGGCCGGCGACCTGCTCAAGGACATGCTCGCCGGCCACCAGGGGCAGGGGGCGGTGGACGAGGCCCTCGCCGAAGCCATGCGCGAGCGCCTGCGCCGACTCTCCTCCGACCGTCCGGCGCCGGAGTCCCTTGCCGCCGCCGAACCGCCGGCGGTGGCCATGGCGGGCGCGGTGGCGGTTGCCGGCACCCGGGTCTTCGACATTCAGTTCGTTCCCACGGCGGCCTCGGCCCAGGGCGATGGCGTCCGGAATTTCGTCGACGACCTGAAGCGGCTCGGCGAACTCGCCGTCGTCGGCTGCCCCGAAGCCGGCGGCGAACAGGTCGGCTACTGGCAACTCCGGCTGACCACGGCGGCCGGGCGCGACGCCTTCGAGGAGCAGCTTGATTTCATCGCTGACGCCGGCGCCTGGCGCATCGACGAAGACCGGTCGGGGAGTGCCGACGGCGGCGATGCCTTCGGCCTCTTCTCCGACGCCCCCGGGGCTCCGGCCGACGATCCGGCCTACGGTTTTTTTGCGCCCCTGGCGGCACCCGCCGCCACGCCACCCGCCGAAGACGACAGCTTCGGCTTCTTCGAACCTCTGCCGCCGCCCGCCGCGGCAGGGCCGGCCCCCGCCGCCGAGGACGGCGACGGCTATGGCTTCTTCGCCCCCTTGCCCCCGCCGGCGGCGGCCCCGTCCGGGTCCGCCGGCGAGGAGGGGGAGGGGTACGGCTTCTTCGCGCCCCTGCCCAAGCCGACCGGGGCGCCGCCGGCCGGCGGCGCCCCGGTCGAAGCCGCCCCGGTTCCCGCACCGCCCAAGACGGTCGTCGACCTGGCCCCCAAAGAGGCGGCCGCCAAGGCCCGCGCCCCGGTCGCGGCGGCTGCCGCCGCCGACTCGTCGATCCGGGTCAGCGTCGAAAAGGTGGACCAGCTCATCAACCTGGTGGGCGAACTCGTCATCACCCAGGCCATGCTTCTGCAAACCGCCGTGCAGATGCAGGATGCGGCGCCGGAGCGCCTGGTTTCCGGCCTGGCCCAACTCGAACGCAACACCCGGGATCTGCAGGAATCGGTGATGTCGATCCGCATGTTGCCGATCTCCTTCGTCTTCTCCCGCTTTCCCCGCGTCGTCCGGGATCTTTCCGGCAAACTCGGCAAGCAGGTCGAACTCAAGACCTCGGGCGAAACCACCGAACTCGACAAGAGCCTTATCGAGCGCATTACCGACCCCCTCACCCATCTCATCCGCAACAGCCTAGACCACGGCATCGAATCGCCGGAAAATCGGATCGCGGCGGGCAAAAGCCCGGTCGGGACGATCACCCTCAAGGCCTACCATCAGGGCGGCAACATCGTCATCGAGGTGGGGGACGACGGGGCCGGCCTCAATCGCCAGAAAATCCTCGCCAAGGCCCGCGAAAAGGGGCTGCAGGTTTCCGATCAGATGTCCGATTCCGAAGTCTTCGGACTGATCTTCGAGGCTGGGTTCTCCACCGCCGAACAGGTGACCGACGTTTCCGGCCGCGGCGTCGGCATGGACGTGGTGCGGCGCAACATCCAGGCCATGGGCGGCCGGGTCGAGATCGAGTCGATGCCCGGCATCGGCACCCGCATGACGGTTCGCCTGCCGCTCACCCTGGCCATTCTCGACGGCATGTCGGTGGCGGTGGGGCAGCAGACTTACATCCTTCCCCTTTCCTACGTGGTCGAATCGCTCCAGCCCCAGGCCGGCGACATCAAGACCCTGTCCAACCTGGCGCGGGTCATCCAGGTGCGGGGCGAGTTCCTGCCCGTCGTCGTGCTGCACGAACTGTTCAACCTGCAGGCGGCGGTCACCGACTACACCCGGGGAATCATGGTCATCCTCGACGCCGACGGTGCCAAGGCGGCCCTCTTCGTCGACGCCCTGGTCGGCCAGCACCAGGTCGTCATCAAGAGCCTGGAGGCCAACTACCGCCGGGTGCCCTGCGTTTCCGGCGCAACCATCATGGGCGATGGCCATGTGGCGCTGATTCTCGATGTTTCGGCCCTCGTCGGCCGGGCCAAGAACACTATGCAGAAAGCCGCCTGAGAGCGGGAAGGAGCCAGTCATGGAAACGACCCACGCCAATGCCGTCGCCGCGGAAGAAGACCTCGTCGCCAGCGAATTCCTCACCTTCACGCTGGGCACCGAGGAGTACGCCATCGACATCCTCAAGGTGCAGGAGATTCGTGGCTACGAGCCGCCCACCCTGATCGCCAACGCCCCGCCGTTCATCAAGGGGGTCATCAACCTGCGGGGCATCATCGTGCCGGTGGTCGATCTGCGCATCAAGTTCAACCTGGCCAAGGTCGAATACACGCCCTTCACCGTGGTGATTATCCTCAATGTCGCCAACCGGGTGATCGGCATGGTCGTCGATAGCGTTTCCGACGTCCTTTCGCTGACCAGCCAGCAGATTCGTCCGGCCCCCGATTTCTCGGCGAGCTTCGACACCAAATACATCCTCGGGCTGGCCTCCATCGACCAGCGCATGCTCATCGTCATCGATATCGCCCAGCTCATGACCAGTCGGGACATGGAATTGATCGACGACGCAGGGGCCTGATCCGCCGGGCGAATTTCCTCCCAGGCATCCGACGGGCAGCAGCGAACAAAGACGAGGAGACAACAATAATGCGCAACAACCAGCCGGTCACCACCGTCGAGATCCCCCTGCGGGACGACACCCTGATCGTTTCCAAGACCGACCTCAAGGGCAGGATCACCTACATCAACCGGGATTTCCTCGAGATCAGCGGCTTTTCCGAGGCCGAACTCCTGGGCGAACCCCACAACATCGTCCGCCACCCCGACATGCCGGCCGAGGCCTTCCAGGATCTCTGGGACGATCTCAAGGCTGGGCGCCCCTGGGTCGGCTACGTCAAGAACCGGTGCAAGAACGGCGACTACTACTGGGTCGAGGCCCACGCCGCGCCCATCTGGGAAAACGGCGAGGTCACCGGCTACATGTCGGTGCGCCGCAAACCCGAGCGCGCCAAGGTCGAAGCGGCCGAGGGCGCCTATCGCCGGTTCCGCGAGGGCAAGGCCGGCGGCCTGCGGGTCAGCCACGGCCGGATCGCCGGGTCGTCGCCCCTGGCCCGGCTGGCCGGGGCCTGGCGCGACACCTCCATCGCCAACAAGCTGATGGCCGGTTGCGCGGCGGTTGCCCTGGTGGTTCTCGCCATCGGCACCAGCGTGCTAGCCGACCGGCTGACCGCCACCCTGGCGGCGGCGGGCGAGGCCGACCTGGCCCGGGGCGTGGCCCTGGCCAAGGGGCTGGTCGAAACCAACCTGGCGGTCATCCGGCGCGAAGCGGTCCAGCTCAACGGCGCCCTAGACGGCTATTTTCCCGACGAAATCACCCTCGAAGGCAGCGACGAGGCGCCGGTGCTGCGCCACGGCGCCCGCGACATCGTCAATAACCGCTTCGTCGAAGTGGACCGCTTCACCGAGAAGACCGGCGCCGTGGCGACGGTGTTCGCCCGCAAGGGCAGCGATTTCCTGCGGGTCGCGACGACGGTGAAAAAGGAAAACGGCGAACGGGCCGTCGGCACGCTCCTCGACAAGGATCATCCCGCCCTGGCCGCCCTTGCCGCCGGAAAACCCTACGTCGGCCTGGCCAAACTCTTCGGCAAGGAGTACTACACCAGCTACACGCCTCTCGTCGCCAAGGGGGGCAAGGTGATCGGCGCCAGCTTCGTCGGTTTGGACGTATCGAAGGAACTCGGCGCCCTGCGCCAGGCCATCAAGGCGCCCAAGATCGGCGAAACCGGGTACTACTACGTGCTTGACGCGACCCCCGGGAAAGCCTTCGGCAATCTCGTCGTCCACCCGGCCAAGGAAGGCCAGAACATCATCGGCGCCAAGGATGGCGGCGGCCGCGAGTTCATCCGTGAGATCCTCGAACGCAAGACGGGGCGCATCGTCTATCCCTGGATCAATGCGGAACTGGGGGAAACATCTGCGCGGGACAAACTCGCTCTTTTCGATACCGTCGCCGGCGAATCCTGGGTCGTTGCCGGCGGCACCTACCTCGACGAATTCAGCAGCACCGCCCGCCTGGCCGGCCGCATGGTGGTGGCGGTCGGTGCGGTCATGATGCTGGCGGTGGTCGCCGCGATCTTCTTCATGGTCCGCCGCCTCATGGTCGCGCCCTTGCGGGACCACGCCCTGCCCGCCTTCAAGGCCCTCTCCAACGGCGACTACCGTTCGGCGCTCGACGTCACGGCCGACGACGAAGTCGGCCGCCTCTTCCAGGGCCTCGAGTCGATGCAGAACCGCCTCGGCTTCGAAGTCGCCGAGGCGCGCCGGGCGAGCGAGGAAATGTCGCGGGTCAAGGTCGGCCTCGACAACGTCGCCACCAACGTCATGATTGCCGATACCGGCAACAACATCATCTACATGAACAAGGCGATCCACGCCATGTTCGCCGCCGCCGAAAGCGACATCCGCAAGGAACTGCCCCAGTTTTCCCTGGCCGGACTCCAGGGGGCCAATATCGATATTTTCCACAAGAACCCGGCGCACCAGCGTGACTTGCTGGCCCGCCTTACGGGCACCCATCGCGCCACCATCCGCATCGGCGGGCGGACCTTCACTTTGAGCGTCACGCCGGTGGTGAGCGAGCGCGGCGAGCGCCTGGGATCGGCCGTGGAGTGGGTGGACCGCACCGCCGAAGTGGCCGTGGAGGACGAAGTCGACGCCATCGTCAGCGCCGCCGCCCGGGGCGATTTTTCGCGGCGGGTCGAGGTTGCCGGCAAGCACGACTTCTTCCTGAAGCTCGCCAACAACCTGAATACCCTGCTCGCAACCAGCCAGCGCGGTCTCAACGACGTGGTCACGGTGCTCTCGGCCATGGCCGAAGGGGATTTGACCAAGACCATTACCGGCGAATACGCCGGTACCTTTGGCCAGTTGCGCGATGACGCCAACCTGACGGTGGGGCGGCTGCAGAAAATCGTCGGCCAGATCAAGGATGCCACCGATGCCATTAACACCGCGGCCAAGGAGATCGCCTCGGGCAACCAGGATTTGTCGGCGCGCACGGAAGAGCAGGCGAGCAGCCTGGAGGAAACCGCTTCGAGCATGGAAGAACTCACCGGCACGGTGCGCCAGAACGCCGACAACGCACGTCAAGCCAACGAATTGGCGGGCAACGCCCAGGCGGTCGCGGTGCGGGGCGGCGAGGTGGTGGGGCAGGTGGTGCAGACCATGAGTTCGATTCACCAGGCGAGCAACAAGATCGCCGACATCATCGGGGTGATCGACGGCATCGCCTTCCAGACCAACATCCTGGCCCTCAATGCGGCGGTGGAAGCGGCGCGGGCCGGCGAGCAGGGCCGGGGCTTCGCGGTGGTGGCCACCGAAGTGCGCAGCCTGGCCCAGCGCAGCGCTGCCGCCGCCAAGGAAATCAAGGGCCTGATCTCGGATTCGGTGGACAAGGTGGCCACTGGTAACCGGCTGGTGGACCAGGCGGGCCAGACCATGGACGAGGTGGTCGGTGCCATCAAGCGGGTGGCCGACATCATGGCCGACATTTCGGCGGCCAGCCGGGACCAGAGCGCCGGCATCGAGCAGGTCAGCCTGGCGGTGAGCCAGATGGACGAGGTGACGCAGCAGAATGCGGCCCTCGTCGAAGAGGCTGCCGCCGCCGCCGAGAGCCTGGAGGAACAGGCCCACAACCTAGCCCAGGCCGTGTCGGTCTTCCGGGTCGACGAGGCGAAGGCGCCGCGGCAGCTCGAAACGCCGCGGGCGGCCGGGGAAAAGCCCCAGGCCGAGCGCCAGGCGGGACGCCTGGGCGGGCGCAAGGCGGCGGCGCTGCCGGCGTCGCTGGACGACGAATGGGAAGAGTTTTGATCGACCGCCGTCAGGCATTTGAACGGAGGGGGCTATGAGTGGAATAAGCGGAAAACTGGCGAACAAGTTTCTCGGCCTGGGTCTGGTCGTCGCAATTGCGGTCATCGTTCCCATCGTGCCGCTGCTCAAGGGTTACCACGACCGCATCGCCGACACCGAGCGGGAACGGGCCGGGGTCGCGGTGCACCGCGAGATGCGCCTGATCCTGCAGGACGTCCAACGCCACCGGGGGGCGACCACCTCGCTTCTTTCGGGCAAGGAGCAGTTTCGCGAGCGGGCCGACAAGGCCCGGGCGGGGGTCGATAGCGCCATCGTCAAGGCCGACGCGGCGATCGCCGCGAACCAGGAGCGGCTCGGCAAGATCGAGGGCTGGGACAAGTTCAAGACGGGCTGGCAGGCCCTACGCGGCGGGTTCGCCGCCCTGCAGCCCGGGGCCAACATCCAACAGCACAATGAGTTGATCGGCGATCTCCTGGTGGCCATGGGGGCGGCTTCTGACCAGTCTGGCCTGGTTCTCGATCCCGACCTTGATACCTTCTACATGATGACGTTTTCTGTTCTCGAAATCCCCCAGGCGACCGAACGCATGGGCCAGAGCCGGGCTCTGGGATCGCTCATCCTGTCGGAGAAGAGCCTCACCCAGGAGCGCCGCGATGCGATGATCGGCGCCTTTGCCGAAATGCGCCTGCGCGAGAAGGCCATCGTCACCGCCGGGGCCAAGGTTCTTGCGGCGAATCCCGAGGTCGGCGGCCGAATCAAGACCACTTTCGACGAGGCCCGGGCCGGGATCGCCCTGTTCATCGGCAACGTCGACCAGAACATTCTCAAGGCCGACCCCTTGACCTATGACCCGGCTCGCTATTTCGACGAAACCACCCACGCCATCGACGCCTCGTTCAAGCTCTACGACGACGGCGTCAAGGGTCTGGACGATCTGCTCGGCCAGCGTATCGCGGGCATGCAGGCAACCCGCTTGTATACCGTGGCGGGAGCTTTCGGCATCGTCGCCATCGCGGCTTACCTGGCCTTCGTCATCCTGCGCCGGGTCAACCGTTCGGTGGTGCAGGCGTCCGACGCCCTCGACCAGATCGCCGCGGGTCGGCTGGATGTTCCCCTGGCGGCGGATTCCAACGACGAAATCGGTCACCTCGTCGGCCGCCTCGACGAGATGCAGAAGCAACTGCGTGAGCAGTTGGAGCGGGAACGCCGCATCGCCAACGAAAACCTGCGCATCAAGGTTGCCCTCGACGTCACCTCGAACAACGTCATGGTGGCCGACCCCGACGGCAACATCATCTATTGCAACAGCGCCGTCCTCACCATGATGCGCAACGCCGAAGCCGATATCCGCCGCGACCTGCCCAATTTCCGGGCCGACGGCATCCTCGGCTCGAATTTCGACAGCTATCACAAAAATCCCGCCCACCAGCGCGGCATCCTCGCCAAGCTACGGGAAGCCTATCGTGCCGAGATGATGATCGGCGGCCGCTATTTTGCCCTCGTCGCCACGCCCATCGTCAACGCCCAGGGCGAACGCCTCGGTACGGCGGTCGAGTGGCGGGATCGGACCGCCGAGGTTCTGATCGAACAGGAGGTGTCGGGCATCATCGAGGCGGCGGTGAGCGGCGATTTCAGCCAGCGCCTCGACAGTGAGCGCATGAGCGGCTTCTTCCGCCAGTTGTCCACCGGCGTCAACGACCTCCTCGAAGCCAACAGCCGCGCCCTCAACGACGTCGGGGCGATGCTGACGCGGCTTTCCAGCGGCGACCTCAGCCAGAAGATCGAAACCGATTACCGGGGCATGCTGGGCAAACTCAAGGACGACGCCAACACGACGGTGGACAACCTCCAGGAGATCGTCCAGTCGATCAAGGCGGCCACCGACGCGATCAACATCGCGGCCAAGGAGATCGCCTCGGGCAACCAGGATTTGTCGGGCCGCACCGAACAGCAGGCGAGCAGCCTGGAGGAAACCGCGTCGAGCATGGAAGAACTCACCGGCACGGTGCGCCAGAACGCCGACAACGCCCGCCAGGCCAACGAACTGGCCGGCAATGCCCAGAAGGTGGCGGAGCAGGGCGGGGCGGTGGTCGGCAAGGTGGTGCAGACCATGAGTTCGATCCACCAGGCGAGCAGCAAGATTGCCGACATCATCGGGGTGATCGACAGCATCGCCTTCCAGACCAACATCCTGGCCCTCAATGCGGCGGTTGAAGCGGCTCGGGCCGGCGAGCAGGGGCGGGGCTTCGCGGTGGTGGCCACCGAAGTGCGCAGCCTGGCCCAGCGCAGCGCTGCCGCCGCCAAGGAAATCAAGGGCCTGATCTCCGATTCGGTGGAAAAGGTCGATTCGGGAACCAAGCTGGTGGACCAGGCCGGCCGGACCATGGCCGAAGTGGTCGCCAGCATCAACCGGGTGGCCAGGATCATGGCCGACATCGCCAGCGCCAGCCGCGAGCAGAGCGCCGGCATCGACCAGGTCAGCCTGGCGGTGAGCCAGATGGACGAGGTGACGCAGCAGAACGCGGCCCTCGTCGAAGAGGCCGCCGCCGCCGCCGAGAGCCTGCAGGAACAGGCCCAGAATCTGGCCCAGGCCGTCTCGGTCTTTCATCTTTCCGGGCGGACGACCACCCCACCGCCCAGCGCCACGGCCAAACCCCGGGCCAAGCCTGTGGCTCCCCGGGCGGCGCTGCCCCACCACGAGCCGGTACGGCTCCACAAAGCCGCCGTGCGGCAGCCGGTAGCCAACGGCACCGCCGACGACGAATGGGAAGAATTCTGACCATGGCCCTAGGCGACACCAGACGACCCGGCCCCTTCGGGGCCACTCCTGCCGCAGCACCGATGCCGCGGGAAACCGGGGGGCGGGAATTCAGCTTCTCGTCCACGGATTTCGAACGGGTGCGCAAACTGATCTACCAGCACGCCGGGATTTCCCTTTCGCCGGTCAAGCAGGACATGGTCTATTCCCGCCTGGCCCGCCGCCTGCGGGCCACTGGCAAGGCCTCTTTCGCCGATTACCTGGACGCCCTGGAAAAGCACGGCGGCGCCGAATGGGAGAGCTTCGTCAATTCGCTCACCACCAATCTCACCTCGTTTTTCCGCGAACCCCATCATTTTCCTATTTTCGCCGAGCATCTCAAGAAGATCGGCACCAAGCGGCCGATCCGCGTTTGGTGTTCGGCCGCCTCCACCGGCGAGGAACCCTATTCGATCGCCATCACCGTGCTCGAAGCCTTTGGTGGCAATGCGTCCCACGTTTCGATCATGGCCTCGGACCTCGATACCAACGTGCTGGCCACGGCGCAAAAGGGCGTCTATCCCATCGACCGGGTGGAAAAGATGGACCCGGAGCGTCTGCGCCGCTTCTTCCTCAAGGGAACCGGCGCCCAGGAGGGTATGGTGTCGGTGCGCCCGGAACTGCGCCGCATGATCCAGTTCCAGCGCATCAACCTGCTCGAACCCAACTGGCCGGTGAAGGGGCCGCTCGACGTCATCTTCTGCCGCAACGTGATGATTTATTTCGACAAGCCGACCCAGTACAAGATTCTTTCGCGCTTCGACCCCTTGATGGAACCTGACGGCCTGATGTTCGCCGGCCATTCGGAAAGTTTTCTCCACGCCGCCGACCTGTTCCGTTCCCTCGGCAAGACCGTCTACGCCCTGACCCGGGCCAGCCGGCCCGGGAAGTAGAAGGGGCGCCGTGAACCACGCCTACGACGAACACCTCGCCACCAACCGCTATTTCGACCGGCATTTCGAATCGGATGCGGCCAAGATCCTGCCCGGCGAGTACTACGTCACCAGCCAGGAAATCGTCCTCGTCACCGTGCTCGGCTCCTGCGTCGCGGCCTGCATCCGCGATACCGATTCGGGGATCGGCGGCATGAACCACTTCATGCTGCCCGACGAAGGTGGCCGCGAGGTCGTCAGTTCGTCGGCGCGGTACGGCACCTACGCCATGGAAGTGCTCATCAACCACCTGCTCAAGATGGGAGCCCGGCGCAACCGGCTGGAAGCCAAGGTTTTCGGCGGCGGCGCGGTGATGGAAAGCCTGGCGAGCAGCAATGTCGGGGCGCGCAACGCCGAATTCGTGCTCGACTACCTGAAGACCGAAAAAATTCCGGTGGTGGCCAAGGATTTGCTCGATTCCTATCCGCGCAAGGTCTATTACTTTCCCGCCAGCGGTCGCGTCCTGGTCAAGAAACTCCATCGCGTCCATAACGAAACCCTGTTTTCCCGGGAACGCGAATACAAGGCGAGGCTCACTACGGCCAAGGTGGAAGGCGATGTCGAATTGTTCATCTAAGAGGGCGGCTACGCTCCGCAGACAGCATATGTGCAGGAAGAGCCCATGAAAACCAAGGTACTGGTGGTTGACGATTCGGCCCTCATGCGGGGGCTCCTGTCGGAAATGATCGCCGCGGCGCCGGACATGGAGGTCGTCGGCAGCGCGCCGGACGCCCTTACGGCCCGCGAGATGATTAAAGCCCTCAATCCGGACGTCCTCACCCTCGACGTCCAGATGCCCAAAATGGACGGCCTGGCCTTCCTGGAACGCCTGATGCGGCTGCGGCCGATGCCCGTCGTCATGGTCTCGGCCTATACCGAAGCCGGGTCGGAAACGACCTTGCGCGCCCTCGAACTGGGGGCCGTCGATTTCATCGGCAAACCGCGGGCCGACAGCGCCCAGAGCATGGAAGCCTACGGCGAGGAGCTGGTCGAAAAGCTGCGGGCCGCCAGGGGGGCACACCTCTACAAACCGGCGCCCGTCGTGCCGCCTGCGGTGCGGCTGGCCGGGGCGGTCAAGCCGTTGGCGATCAACCGAGGAGGCGTTATCAACAAGATCATCTTTGTCGGGGCATCGACCGGCGGTACCGAGGCCATCAAGCATTTTCTCGCCGGCGTACCGGCCGATTGCCCGCCCATTCTCATTGTCCAGCACATGCCGGAATCCTTCACGGCGTCCTTCGCCCGCCGCCTCGACACCCTGTCGGCGCCCCGGGTGATCGAGGTCACCGGAGGCGAAAAGGTCGAACCCGGAACGGTCTATATCGCCCCGGGGCACTCCCACCTGCGCATCCGCAAGGCGGGACCAGGCTACGCCACCGAACTCCTGGCGACGCCGCCGGTCAATCGCCACCGCCCGTCGGTGGATGTCCTCTTCGACTCGGCCGCCGAAATGGTCGGGCGCCAGGCCGTGGCCACCATCCTCACCGGCATGGGCAAGGACGGCGCCCAGGGCCTGTTGCGGTTGCGCCAGGCCGGGGCCAGGACGTTCGGCCAGGACGAGGCGAGCTGCGTCGTCTACGGCATGCCGCGGGAGGCCTTCCTGATTGGCGCCGTCGAGGAGCAATGCAGCCTCGACGACATGGCGCGCAAGGTACTCGCCGCGGCCAACCGCTGACGGCCGGGGCGGAGACTAACGTTCGTGCGAAAATGAGTATTAAACTGTTCAACAATCCAACCACGCCAAGGGATTCAGCATGCAAGCCACAGTAAGCAAGGAAGGCGGCAAGGCCGTCATCACCCTCACCGGTCGGTTCGACTTCAACACCCACCGGGATTTCCGGGCCGCCTACGAACCCCTGGTCGCCGACCCGGCGTTGCGCGAGGTGACCGTCGATTTTGCCGGCGTCGACTACCTCGACAGTTCCGCCCTCGGCATGCTGCTCATGTTGCGCGACAAGGTCACCGGCGCCGGCAAGGAAGTCGGCCTCGGCAACGTCCGCGGCGCGGTCAAGCAGGTACTGGATATTGCCAATTTCGGCAAACTTTTCCGCATTTCCTAAAGAATCGCCGCCCGGCGGTCGATAACCCGATGGCCCCGCCCGAATGAAAAGGCCCGGCGCCCGCCCGGCGGAGGAAGGGATGCGAATTGGCTAATGTAAGCGTAATTCAAGCACTGGTGCGGATTCCCCCGATTCGATGGTGGGGAAAACACGGGTTTATCCTTGGGCGGAATGTGTGTATGCTTGAATTATCGATGAACACCGTCGGTCGGCCCACGGCCGGCCGGTTATAAGAAGAAGGGGTGGAGAATGTCTGATTTGCTCAAGAGTATTGACGCTCGGACCAAGCTTGCGGGAACCAACAAGCTGGAGATACTCCTGTTCTTCCTCGGCGTGGACCAGCGTACCGGCCGCCGCGAAACCTACGGGATCAACGTCTTCAAGGTCCGCGAGGTGATGCGCACCCCCCCCATCACGGCGGCCCCCGACATGCCGTCTTCGGTCGAAGGCATGGTCAGCCTGCGCGGCGTTCTGGTGCCCGTGGTCGATCTTGCCAAATACACGGGCGTGGCTGCCGATACGCCCCGCGACATCATGATCGTCACCGAATACGCCGGCCATACCCAGGGCTTCCTGGTCGAAGGCGTCGACACCATCTTGCGCCTCGACTGGAGCAAGATGCGCGTTCCGCCCGAGATGCTCACCGCCCAGACCGGCGGCCTGGTGACGGCGGTGACCGAACTTGAAGACGGTCGCCTGGTGATGATGATGGACGTCGAAAAGGTGCTCTCGGAGACCACCAGCTACGACGACGAGATCATGTATCGCGGTGTCGTGGCGGTAAACCGGCCCGATGCCACGGTGTTCTATTGCGACGATTCGAGCGTCGCCCGCAAGCAGATTGAGCGGACCCTGGCGGCCATGGGCGTCAAGTCGGTCTCCGGCATGAACGGCCGGCAGATGTGGGACGAACTGGAAAAGATGGCGACCTACGCCCAATCCATAGGCAAGCAGGCCAGCGACCTGATAAGCCTGGTCCTCACCGATATCGAAATGCCCGAGATGGACGGCTACATCCTGACCAAGCGCATCAAGTCCGACCCGCGCTTTACCGGCATTCCGGTCATCATGCATTCGTCCCTTTCCGGCATGTCGAACCAGAAGCTCGGCCAGTCGGTCGGGGTCGACGAATATGTCCCCAAATTTGAGCCGATGCGGCTATCGGAAACCTTGTCCCGCCGTCTGCAGGGTAACCTCCCTGCCAAGGCAGCTTAAAAGAGGCAGGAGGCGCCATGGAAGTCGTGGAAAACAAGAATCTGCTCGACAGCGTCGATGCCCGTACCCGCCTGGCCGGGTCGAACAAGATGGAAATCCTGCTGTTCTCCCTGGGAACGCGGGAGACCTTCGGCATCAATGTGTTCAAGGTGCGGGAGGTCGGGCGGACGCCGCACATCACCAAGACCCCCAACATGCCCCGCGGCGTCGAAGGCCTGATTTCGCTGCGCGGCAATGTCATCCCGGTGTTGTCGCTGGCGCCTTTCCTGCAGCTTGAAGGCGTTCCCGCCGGCCTGGGCAAGACCATGATGGTCGCCGAATATTCCAAGCGCACCCTGGGATTCCTGGTGCACGAAGTGGATCGCATCATTCGCGTCGATTGGGACCGCGTCAAGGCGCCGGAAAGCGTGCTGACCTCGAACCAGGGGCTGATTACCGCGGTCATCGAGCTCGACGGCGGCGGCCTGGTTTCGATCCTCGACGTCGAACAGATCCTGGCCAATGCCTTCGGCGAAGCGATCATCGTCGATATTCCGCCGGCCCGGGTCGATGCCGACACCAGCGTCTTTTTCTGCGACGACTCCATCGTCGCCCGGCGCAAGATCACCGAAGTCCTGGAAAAGCTCGGGGTGCGGCACAAGCATGCGACCAACGGCGCCGAAGCCTGGACCCGGCTCCAGGCCATCGCCGCCCACGCCCACCAGACCGGTCGCAAGATGCGGGAAGAAATTCGCCTCATCCTGGTCGACGCCGAGATGCCGGAAATGGACGGTTACGTGTTGACCAAGAACATCAAGAACGATCCGCGCTTCGAGGGGGTGCCGATCGTCATGCATTCGTCCCTTTCCTCCGAGGCCAATCGCGCCATGGGCAAGTCGGTCGGGGTTGACGCCTACGTCGCCAAATTCGATGCCGAGGCCCTGGCCGATACCCTGAGACCCCTGCTCGAACGATAACAATCTGGAGTACCGCATGGCTGCTGATCCGAAAATGAGATTTCTGGTGGTGGACGATTTTTCCACCATGCGTCGTATTGTCCGCAACCTCTTGAAGGAACTCGGCTTCACCAACGTCGACGAGGCCGAAGACGGTGCGATCGCGCTCCAGAAGTTGCAGGCCGGCGGTTTCGAGTTTGTCGTCACCGACTGGAACATGCCCAATATGGACGGCCTGACCCTGCTCCAGACCATCCGCTCGACGCCCAGCCTCAAGCATCTGCCGGTGCTTATGATTACCGCCGAAGCCAAGAAGGAAAACATCATCGCCGCCGCCCAGGCGGGCGCCAGCGGCTACATCGTCAAGCCCTTCACGGCAGGGACTTTGTCCGAAAAGCTCAACAAGATTTTTGAAAAAATGGGCCAGGGCTGATAGGAACCGAACATGACTGCCACCAACGATTCCTCCGACCTGGAAGCCCTGTTCGACAGCATTGCCGCCGATGTCGGGCGCACCGCGCCGCCGCCGGCTGCGCCCGCGGCGCCGGTGCCGCCCCCCGCCCCGGCCAGCGCCGGCGCCGATAACGACGATCTGCAGGCCCTGTTCGACAGCGTCGCCTCCGAATATACCGTCGAGCCGGCTCCCGCCGCTTCCGCCACCCCGCCCCCGGGCGAAGGGGCTGGCGGTGCCTGGCCCCAGCAGGAAGCCGTCTTCAACCGCATCGGCCACATGGCCCGCGAGTTGCACGACACCTTGCGCCAACTGGGCTACGACAAGCTCCTCGAACAGACCATGTCGGCGCTGCCCGATGCCAAGGACCGTCTCGCCTACGTCGCCAACCTGACCGAGCAGGCGGCGTGCCGCGTCCTCAACGCCACCGATATCGCCAGCCCCCTGGTGGCCGATATCGAAACCTCGGCCAAGGCTCTGGGTACTCGTTGGGACAAGGTATTCGCCAACCAGTTGGGGGTTGACGAATTCAAGACCCTGGCCGCCGATACTCGGGCCTACCTGAATCAACAGGTTCCGGAAAAGGCCCAGGCGACCCACGCCCAACTCACCGAAATCATGATGGCCCAGGATTTCCAGGATCTCACCGGGCAGGTCATCAAGAAGATCGTCGCGCTTGCCCAGACCCTGGAGCAGAGCATGATGGGGCTGCTCATCGAAGTCGTGCCGGAGCAGCGCCGCACCGAGGAAGTCAACAACCTGATGAACGGGCCGGTGATTTCCGCCGAAGGGCGCAACGATGTCGTGGTCAACCAGGCGCAGGTCGACGACCTGCTGGACAGCCTCGGTTTCTAAGGGAGCGAAGCCATGAGCGACTTTGCCGGTATGGAGGATCTGCTGCAGGATTTCCTGCAGGAGGCCAACGATCTACTGTCCGACGTGGACAACAAGCTGGTCGATCTCGAACGCATGCCCGACGACCGAGGCCTGCTCAACGACATCTTCCGCGGTTTCCACACCATCAAGGGGGGCGCCGGCTTTCTCAACGCCGCCGAGCTGGTCACCCTCTGCCATTTGACGGAAAACCTCTTCGACCGCCTGCGCAACGCCGAACTTCACCTGACGCCGGAGCTGATGGACGTCATCATGGCCGCCACCAAGGGCGTCCGCGAGATGTTCGGCGAGCTGTCCCAGGGCGTTCAGCCCCAGTCCGCCGAGACGGAGGTTCTGGCTGCCCTGCACACCGCCCTGGGCGAAGGGGCGCCGGCTCCGGCCCCGGCCGCTGCGCCGGCTGCTCCTTCAGCGCCCGCCGCCGAAGCCCCCGCTGCTGCTGCGCCGGCCGCCGGCGAACCCGATTGGGTGGCGCTACATGCCGCGGCTACCGGCCAGGCGGCTCCCGTCCCGGCGCCGGCCGCGGCGACCATGACCCCCGCTCCCGCTGCGCCGCCCGCCGCCGGCGTGCCGGCGGTGGCCAAGGACGGGGCGCCTTCGGCTTTCGGCCGGCGGTCCACCGACAAACCGGGCGGCGCTGCCGTCGGCCGGCGGGTCGAGGAGCGGGCGCGGGAAAACACCATCCGCGTCGATACCGCCCGCCTCGATCAGGTGCTCAACCTGTCCGGTGAAATCGGCCTGACCAAGAACCGCCTTACCAGCCTGCGGGCCGACATCCTGGCCGGAAAGAGCGATTCCGAAACCCTGCATGCCCTCGACCAGGCGGTCAGCCAGCTCGACCTGCTGGTTTCCGATCTGCAGAACTCGGTGATGAAAACCCGCATGCAGCCCATCGGCCGCCTTTTCCAGAAATACCCGCGCATCGCCCGGGATCTGGCCCGCCAGCTTGGCAAGGACGTCGAACTGGTGCTGGCCGGCGAGGAAACCGAGGTGGACAAGACGATGATCGAGGATCTCGCCGATCCCCTCATCCACCTCATTCGCAACGCGGTGGACCACGGGGTCGAGCCGCCGCCCGAGCGCAAGTCCGCCGGCAAGCCGGAAAAGAGCCTGGTGCGGCTGGAAGCCCGCCAGGAGGGCGACCACATCGTCCTCATCATCGCCGACGACGGCAAGGGCATGAGCGCCGAGCGCATCCGCGCCAAGGCCGTCGAGAAGGGCCTGATCTCGGAAGAAGAGGCGAACACTCTGGACGAACGGCAGAGCCTCAATCTCATCTTCCTCCCTGGCTTCTCCACCAAGACGCAGATATCCGACGTGTCCGGGCGTGGCGTCGGCATGGATGTGGTCAAGACCAATATCCAGAAGCTCAACGGGTCGATCGAAATCCGCTCCGAACCCGGCAAGGGGTCGGTATTCATCATTTCCCTGCCGCTCACCCTGGCCATCCTGCCGGTGCTGCTCGTCCTCCTCGGCGAGCAGCCCTTCGCGCTGCCGCTCTCCCTGGTACGGGAAATCCTGCCCATCGAGCACGACAAGATCCGCGAGGTCGGCGGCAAGGAAACCCTGGTGGTGCGCGGGGAAGTGCTGCCGGTTATCTCGCTGGCCCGCCTCCTCGGCTGGCCCCTCGACCGCCATCCCGAATACGGGGTTTTCATGCAGACTGCCGAGCGCAGCTTCATCCTCGGCGTCGACAGCTTTGCCGGCCGCGACGATGCGGTCATCAAATCCCTCGAAGATTTCCGGCCGCGGGGCGTGGCGGGGGTCACCACCCTCTCCAACGGCCAGATCGTCCTCATCCTCGACATGAAGGAACTGCTTTCCGACCTCGGGCAGCATCCCGACGTCGATCGCGGCATGCGGGCCCTGGAATTTTCCTGATAGTCCTTTAAGGTCAACCAGTTAACGGGGGGCGTTGCCCCCCGTTTTGTTTTGGCCGTTTACCCGGGTGTCATTTGCTTCCCGGTGGCATCTGAGAAACAGAGTAAAAAAACACTCGTACCTATTTAATTTCCTTGAATTTTTCCTATAATAGCCGCAACCACTCCTAAGCGGCTATGGCAGAAAACAGCGACCTCGATAGAACAGAAGAGCCTACAGGCAGGCGAATCGAACAGGCCCGTGAGCAGGGTCAGGTCCCCCATTCCCGCGAACTCGGTACTTTTCTCAACCTGATCGTCGCGGCGACGACTTTCTGGATGCTCGGCAGCTGGTTCACCCAGCGCTCCATGAACATCGCCCACCAGGCTTTTGTCGTGGAGCCCGGCAGCCTCGTCCAGCCGAGCCAAATGCTCGTGCGCCTGGCCGAAATCGGCGGGGCTGCCATGCTCCTCATCGCCCCGGTGCTCGGCGTCCTCCTGGTGACTGCGGTCCTGCCGCCCTTCTTCATGAACGCCTGGGTCTTCGCGCCCAAGGCCCTGGCTCCCGATCTCAACCGCCTCAA
The DNA here is from genome assembly GCA_009469675.1 of Azonexaceae bacterium. Lineage (GTDB taxonomy): Bacteria > Pseudomonadota > Gammaproteobacteria > Burkholderiales > Rhodocyclaceae > SSSZ01. The sequence goes on from SSSZ01000002.1 coordinate 28,947, forward strand.
TCCGCTCACCGGTTTTGGCCGCATGTTTTCCTGGACCGGACTTTCCGAGTTGCTCAAGGCCCTGTTCAAGGCGGTGCTGGTCGGAGGGGTGGGGGCGCTGCTTCTGTGGAACCTGCGGGACGAGATTTTCGGCCTGCTCGGCGAACCCTTGCACCACGGCATCATGCACGGTGGCCGTCTGGTCACCTACGCCTTCCTCTTCATGGTTGCGGTACTGGTCTTGATCGTCGCCGCCGACGTGCCCTTCCAGCTCTGGCAATACTTCGATCGCCTGAAGATGACCAAGGACGAGGTCAAGCAGGAAATGAAGGAAATGCTGGGGGATCCCCAGGTCAAGGGGCGGATTCGCAGCCTGCAGATGCAGGCGGCCCGGCGCCGCATGATGGCGGCGGTTCCCAAGGCCGACGTGATCGTCACCAACCCCACCCATTTCGCCGTGGCCCTGGCCTATCAGGCGGGGATGGCGGCACCGAAGGTGGTGGCCAAGGGCACTGGCGAGGTGGCGCGCAAGATTCGCGAGATCGGCGCCGAACACGGCGTGCCGCTTCTCGAGGCGCCGCCCCTGGCCCGCGCCCTGCATCGCCACGTCGCCCTCGATGGCGAGATTCCGGCCACCCTCTACACCGCCGTCGCCGAGGTGCTCGCCTACGTCTATCAACTGGCCCAATGGCGCTCGGTCGGCGGGGCCTACCCGGTACCGCCGAGCGATCTGCCGGTGCCCCCCGAACTGGTTCCGGAGGCGACGTAAATGGCGACCTCGACCCTGACCCTGCAGAACTTCATCGGCCGCTTCAATCTGACCCAGCTGGCGGCGCCGGTTCTGGTGCTGATGATCCTGGCCATGATGGTGCTGCCGCTGCCGGCCTTCGTGCTGGACGTGCTGTTCACCTTCAATATCGCCATTTCGGTGATGGTCCTGCTGGTCGCCGTCAACACCCAGCGCACCCTGGATTTTTCGGTGTTCCCGACGGTCCTCTTGGTCACCACGCTGCTCCGTCTCTCCCTCAACGTCGCCTCGACCCGCATCGTCATGCTCCAGGGGCATACCGGCCCGGACGCCGCCGGCAAGGTCATCGAAGCCTTCGGCCACTTCCTGGTGGGCGGCAACTTCGCCGTCGGTATCGCCGTCTTTCTCATTCTGGTGGTCATCAACTTCGTGGTCATCACCAAGGGCGCCGGGCGGGTGGCCGAAGTGTCGGCCCGCTTCACCCTCGACGCCATGCCCGGCAAGCAGATGGCCATCGACGCCGACCTCAACGCCGGCCTCATCGGCGAGGACGAGGCCCGGCGGCGGCGCAGCGAGATCGCCCGGGAAGCCGAGTTCTTCGGCTCCATGGACGGTGCCTCCAAATTCGTCCGGGGCGACGCCGTGGCGGGCATCGTCATCATGGTCATCAACGTCGTCGGCGGCCTGATTATCGGCGTCTTCCAGCACAACATGGAAGTCGCGCTGGCAGCCAAGAACTACACCCTGCTCACCATCGGCGACGGCCTGGTGGCGCAGATCCCCGGCCTCATCATTTCGATCGCCGCGGGTATGGTGGTGACCCGCGTCTCCGACGAGCGGGACATCGGCCAGCAGTTCCTCGGCCAGATGTTCAAGAACTGGCGGGTGATGGCGGTGACCGCCGGCATCGTCGGTTTCCTGGGACTCATCCCGGGCATGCCCAACCTGGTTTTCCTGACCATGGCGGCGGTCCTCGGCTGGACCACCTGGAAGATGATGGAGGCAGAAATGAAAGCGGCGCCGGTGCCGGTGGCCGTCGCCGTGGCGCCGCCCCCGGAGGTGCAGGAGGCGAGCTGGGCCGATGTGGCGCCCCTCGACGTCCTCGGCCTGGAGGTCGGCTACCGTCTCATTCCCCTGGTGGACAAGGCCCAGGACGGCGAACTGCTGCGCCGCATCCGCGGCATCCGCAAGAAATTCGCCCAGGAGGTCGGTTTTCTGGTTTCGCCGGTCCATATCCGCGACAACCTCGAACTCAAGCCCAACGCCTACCGCATCCTGCTCAAGGGGGTCGAGGTCGGCAAAGGCGAGGCCTTCCCGGGGCAGTTCCTGGCCATCAACCCGGGCCGCGTCGCCGGTACGGTCCAGGGCACCGCCACCACCGATCCGGCCTTCGGCCTGCCCGCCGTCTGGATCAACGCCGGCGACCGCGACCAGGCCCAGGCCTTCGGCTATACCGTGGTCGACCCCTCCACCGTCGTCGCCACCCACCTCAACCACCTGATCCTGACCCACGCCGGCGAATTGCTGGGGCGCCAGGAGGTGCAGCAACTGCTCGACCACCTGGGCAAGGAGATGCCCAAGCTCGTCGAGGATCTCGTTCCCAAGCTCATTCCCCTGGGCACCCTGCAGAAAATTCTCCAGAACCTCCTGGAAGAGGGGGTCCATATCCGCGACATGCGCTCGATCATCGAATCGATCGCCGACCACGCGACGCGCAGCCAGAACGCCGACGACCTCACCGCCCAGGTCCGCGCTTCCCTCGGTCGGGCCATCGTGCAGCAGCTCTTCCCGGGGGGCGGCGAAATGCAGGTCATGACCCTCGACCCCGGCCTCGAGCGCCTGCTCACTCAGGCCGTCTCGGGAGGCGGCGAAAACGCCAGTTTCGAGCCGGGGCTTGCCGACACCCTGGTGCGCGAAACTGCCCAGGCGGCCCAGCGCCAGGAGCAGATCGGCGGCGTCGCCGTGCTTCTCGTCCCGGCCAGCCTGCGCACCCTTCTTTCACGCTTCCTGCGCCGCTCCGTGCCCCAACTCAAGGTGCTGGCTCATAACGAAGTTCCCGAAACACGCATCATCAAAGTTACCTCGATCATCGGAGGTCGAACATGAACGTCAGAAAATTCATCGCCACCAATGCCCGAGACGCCCTCAAAAAGGTCAAGGAGACCCTGGGCAACGACGCCATCATCCTGTCCAACCGGGGCGTTCCCGGGGGGGTCGAAATCATGGCCGTGGCGGCCCGCGATATGGCGATGATCGTCCCGACCCCGGCCACCGACCGTGCTCCGGTGGAGCGCCGGCCGGCTCCCTCCCCGGCGGCCGACGACGACTACCGGGTCAGCCTGTCCTCCGCCCGCCCGGCCCTCCAGAATCCCCTGCCGGCGGCGCGGCCGGCCGCCGCGCCTGCGCCCCGCCCGGCGCCCGCGCCCCTGGTCAATGCCGGCATCCCCCGGAGCGGCTCCTTGCGCAACTTCGAGCCGCAGCGCCCGGTCGCGGCGCCGCCCCAGGCTCCCCGGGTCGAAGCGGCCGCTCCGGCGGCGGTTGAACGGCGGCCCGAAGCCGAAGTCGTTCCCGCCGCGGTAATGGACGAAATCCGTTCGCTGCGCAAGATCGTCGAACAACATCTGGCCGGTTTTGCGTGGGGCGAGGGCGGGCGCAGCGCCCCTGCCAAGACCGATGTCCTCCGCCAGTTGCTCGACGCCGGTTTCTCGCCCCAGTTCGCCCGCGACCTGCTTTGCGACCTGCCGCCGGAAATGGACGCCTCCCAGGCCATGGCCTGGGTCAAGGGGGCCGCCGACCGCAGCCTCTACACCATCAGCCAGGAACAGGACATCGTCGACCGCGGCGGCGTCTACGCCCTGGTCGGCCCCACCGGTGTCGGCAAGACCACCACCACGGCCAAGCTGGCCGCCCGCTGCGTCCTCAAGCACGGCCCCAACAAGGTGGCCCTGGTCACCACCGACGGCTACCGGATCGGCGCCCACGAGCAGCTGCGCATCTACGGCCGGATTCTCGGCGTCTCGGTGCATCTCGTGAAGGATGCCGAAGAACTGCGGCAAACCCTGGCCGAACTGCAGCACAAGCACATGGTGCTGATCGACACCATGGGCATGAGCCAGAAGGATAAGCTGGTGCCGGAGCTGACCGGCATGCTGGCGGGCTGCCAGGTGCAGCGCCTGCTTCTTCTTTCTTCGACCTCCCGCGGCGATACCCTCGACGACGTGGTCCGCGCCTACCAGGGCGAAGCGCTGGCCGGCTGCATCCTGACCAAGGTCGACGAGGCCGCCAGCCTGGCTACGGCGCTCGACGTCATCATGCGCCATGGCCTGAAGCTCCATTACGTCTCCAACGGCCAGCGTGTTCCCGAAGACCTGCACCTGCCCAACCGGGCCTATCTCCTGCACCGGGCCTTCAAGGATCAGCCCGCCGATTCGCCCCATCGGTTCGCTGGCGCGGAACCGGCCATGATGATGGCCAATGCCGGCATGCTGGCGGTCGGAGGCGGTCGTGGCTGATTTTCGCGTCGACCAGGCGGCCGGCTTGCGCCGCCTGTTCGGGGGCGGGCAATTGCAGGTGGTGACCTTCGCCGCCGGCTGCGAGGGCGTCGGGCGCAGCGCCGCCGTCGCCAATATCGGCGCCGCCCTGGCGCGCCAGGGCAAAGAAGTCCTGGTCATCGACGAGCACGCTTCCCGCGACGACATTGCCGCCACCTTCGGCCTCATGGCCCGCTACGACCTGCTCCAGGTCATGCAGCGCGAATGCTCCCTGGCTGACGTCCTGGTCGAACCCATGCCGGGCTTGCACATTCTTCCGGCCGCCCGCGCCACGAAAAAACTGGGCCGCCTCACCGCCGCCCAGCAGCAAGGCCTGCTCGACGCCGTCGCCACCCTCGAACGCCCCGTCGACGTCATTTTGGTCGATGCCGGAATCGGCCATCCTCAGGGTTTTTCGCCCCTCGGGTTGGTCTCCCAGGAAACCGTTTTCGTCCTCTCGGGCAGCAGCGCGTCGATTACCGAAGCCTATTCGGCCATCAAGAAACTGAGCCATGCCTTTGCCCGCCGGCACTTCCGTATTCTGGTGAACAAGGTGAGGAGCGCCGGTGACGGCCGTTCGATTTTCGACAATATCGCCCAGGTGGCGGCCCAGCGGGGCATTGCCCGCCTCGAATACGTCGGTTCGGTACCCCTCGACGAGGCCATGCGTCAGTCCGGCCAGCTTTGCCGGCCGGTCGTCTGCCACGCCCCGGAGTGCGCCGCCGCCCAGGCCTTTCGCGATATCGCCGCGGGCATGTCGTACTGGCCGCGTTCCGACGCCGAGGCCGGCGGGGTCGAACACTTCATGCAGCAACTGCTACACTTGAGTCAACGCATACCGTCGACGATTCCCAGGGTCTGATGTACACCGCCGCTGGTCAGCCGGACAAGGAACAGCTGGTTCAGCGCTTCGTGCCGCTGGTGAAGCGCATCGCCTATCATTTGATGGCCCGGTTGCCGTCCAACGTCCAGTTCGACGACCTCGTCCAGAATGGCATGATCGGCCTGCTCGACGCCATCGGCCGCTTCGAGGAGGGCTTCGGCGCCCAGTTCGAAACCTACGCCACCCAGCGGGTGCGCGGCGCCATGCTCGACGGCCTGCGGGAAAACGACTGGCTGCCCCGCCACCTGCGGCGCGAGTTGCGGCGCATCGAGACCATGATTACCCAGCTTGAACAGGCCCACGGCCGGGCGCCCTCCGAGAGGGAACTGGCCGATTCCCTGGGCCTGTCGCTGGCCGACTACCAGAAGACCCTGCAGGAGGCCCGCGGCCATCAGCTGGTCTATTTCGAGGATTTCGCCGGCGACGAAGACGACGATTTTCTCGAACGCCACTTCACCGACAACAGCGCTGACCCCCTGCGCCTCCTGGAGGACCGCAACCTGCGGGAACACCTGGTGGCGGCCATCGACCGCCTGCCCGAGCGGGAAAAGATGGTCATGGCCCTCTATTACGAACAGGAACTCAATCTGCGGGAAATCGGTGCCGTCATGGACGTGACCGAGTCCCGCGTCTGCCAATTGCACAGCCAGGCCATCGCCCGGCTGCGGGCCCAGGTCATGGGCACCGTGCCGGCGGCGGGGCGCAAGACGAAGAAGGAGAAGGCCGGTGGATAAGATCAGCATCGCCGGCCTGGTCATCGGCCTTGTCGCCATCGTCGGTGGGCAGGTTCTGGAAGGCGGCCACGTCGGCTCCCTGGTCCAGCCGACGGCGCTCCTCATCGTCTTTGGCGGGACCATGGGTGCCGTGCTGCTGCAAAGCCCTTTTCACATCTTCAAGCGGGGCATCCAGATGGCGCGCTGGATCTGGATTCCCCCCCTGATCGAGCAAAAACGCCTGATCGACCAGATCGGCAACTGGAGCCAGGTATCGCGCCGCGAAGGCCTGCTTGCCCTGGAAAACTTCGTCACCCAGGTCAAGGATCCCTTCACCAAGAAAGGCCTCCAGATGCTGGTCGACGGCGCCGACCCCGACCGCCTGCGGGAACTGCTCGAAGTCGAAATCGCCACCTTCGAGGACGAGATGAAGCAGTCCGCCAAGATCTGGGAGGCGGCCGGGGGCTATTCGCCGACCATCGGCATCCTGGGTGCCGTGATGGGCCTCATCCACGTCATGGAAAACCTGACCGATCCCTCCAAGCTCGGCGCCGGCATCGCCGTCGCCTTCGTCGCCACCATCTACGGCGTCGGGCTGGCCAACCTCATCTACCTGCCCATCGCCGGCAAGCTCAAGTACTACATCGGCCGTATGGTCATGGCCCGGGAGATGCTGGTCGATGGCCTGGTCGGCATCGCCGTTGGCGACAATCCGCGCATCATCGAAACCCGCCTCAAGGGCTACCTGGTATGAAGCGGGTGCCGCCGGGGCGCTCATTTGCCGGGCAGGGGTGCGCCTGATGGCCCGGCGGCGTCGCCCGCGGGAAGAGGAGCACGAAAACCACGAGCGCTGGCTGGTTTCCTACGCCGACTTCATCACCCTGCTGTTTGCCTTTTTCGTCGTCATGTACGCGCTGTCGTCGATCAACGAGGGTAAATACAAGGTGCTTTCCAATTCGTTGACCAACGCCTTCCATAACGCCACCGGCCAGGTCGGGGCGCAGCCGGTCCTGGTCACCCAGGGGTCGCCGCCGATTCCCCCCAAACCCGTGGGCAAACCCGACAAGGTGGCGGAACCGAAAAAGAAGAACGAGCAGCGGGAGAAAATGAAAAACGTCGCCCAGGACATCATGGCGGCGCTCCAGCCCCTGGTAGCCCAGGGTAAAGTGCGGCTCCTCGAAACCAGCCGTGGGGTGACCATCGAGATCAACGACAGCGTTCTCTTCCCGGCCGGCCAGGCCAAGCTGCAGCCGGCTTCGATCAGCGCCATGGGCGCCATTGCCGAGGTGCTGGCACGGACCGATTTTCCCATCACCATCGAGGGGCATACCGACAACGTCCCCATCGCCACGCCGCAGTTTCCCTCCAATTGGGAGCTTTCTGCCCTGCGGGCGACCTCGGTGCTGCGTCTCTTCAACGATGCCGGCGTTGGTGCCGAGCGGCTCACCGCCATCGGCTACGGTGAAACCCGGCCCCTGGAAACCAACACCACCGCCGACGGCCGGGCGCGCAACCGGCGGGTCAGCATCCTGATCGATTCGAACCGGCCCGAGGAGCCGACCGAGGTGCGGGAGACGCCCGGCGCCGGCGGATGAACGGAGGTGGCAGCAAACGCCGCCGCCTCATACCAGTTCGCTTTCCAACCGACACCGGACGGCGAGCCGAAGACCGTGCGGTAGTCCGGCAAGGCGAAATCGACAAAGGATCGGTTGGAAAGCGAATCGGTATCAGGCCGCGTCGATGATCCGGCTGCCGGTGCGGGGCGCGGCTTGACCGTTGGGGCCGTAGAGGCTGTGGGCCTGGTGTTGGGCAGTCAGGGTGGCCAGGGCCTGGGTGGTCGAGCTGAGGCGCAGGGCGATCAACTGGCCGTTGAGCTGGTTGAGATTGCGGGCTTCGGTGGCCTTTTCCAGCAGGCGGGCCCAATTTGCCGCCGCCTGGGCGTCTTTTCCGCCAAAGGCGGCGAGCCAGGCGGCCATGCCCTCGCGATCGCCCGCCAGGCCGGCGGCGTTGAGCCAGGCGTTGCGCCGGCTTTCGGCGGCATTGAGTTGGGCGGCGAGATCGGCCTTGCGCTGGCTCAGCCCGTCTAGGGCATCGATGCGGCCGACTTTCAACTCCCCCTGCTCGGCGCTGAGGAGGGCGACAAAATCATCGACCAGTTTTGCTTCCTGAGCCAGGAGCTCGCTCAGGGCAGGCATCAGGCCTTGAGCCGCCCGGCGACGAGTTCGCGGGCCGTCGAAATGAGCCGGTCGGCGATGAGGCCGGTGTCGATGCTGAACCGCCCTTCGGCGATGGCCTGCCGGATCTCGGCGACCCGGGCCGCATTCACCGGGGGTTCGGCATCGGAGGTTGCCAACTGGCCGGCCAGGGGGCTCAGGCGCACATCGGCCGCCGCGCCGGTGCCGTTGCTGCTGGCCGCTTGCGGTTTGGCCCGCGGCGTGGTCGGCGCGGTGGTCGGTTTGAGAGTGTTGTCGATTTTCACGGGGTCACCTGCTGGATGCTATTTGCACTCAATCGGATTATCGGACAATTCCAGAATATCTTGAGCTAAAAATTTACTTCGGCACTGCCGTCGGCGGTGGCGATGCCGCTGACCACCTGTCCGGAAGGCATGCGGATCTGCGCCACCTGGCCTTCGGCAGCATTATTGACGGCCTTGCCTTCGCCGCTTACGGCAAAACCGGCACCGCGGGAAACGAGGCGGACCGTCTGCCCCTGGCGGATCACCAGAGGGGCAAGCAACTGGTCGCTGCGCAAGGGCTGGCCGGCCCCGAGGGAGTTGCGTAGCGTCTTGCCGACGGCCCGGGCGGGGTCGGTGACGATACCGGTGGGCAGGTTGCCCAGGTCGCCTTCGAGGATGAGCAGATCGTCCGGCTGCACCACCTGGCCCGCCCCCAGGGGTTTGGCGGTGGTCACGTAGCTGCAGCTTACCCGGATATGCGCGGGGACCAGGACGTTCCAGACATTGGGGCCGAGGCAGCGCACGCCGACATGGGTCTTGCCCATCAAGCGGGCGCCGGCCGGCGTATAGGCCTCGTGGGCGGTGCATGGCGGAAGCTTGGCGCGGGGGTCGAGGTTGCCCAGGGTGATGGTGACCTTCCCCGGTAGCCCCTGGGTCTGCAGGCGGAGGTGGCGTTCGGCGACGTCGAGGAGGGGATCGGTCTCGGCCCGAGCAGGCCCGGCCACCACGGCGAGGGCGAGGGCAAACCAGAGCGGAAGGCAGCGAACGGTCATTGGCGTCATTGTGCCGGACCCGGCGGCAAGGGGGAATACCCGGCGGCGGCAAGAATTGCCGTCCCTTGCCGCCGCCGGGATGGCAACTGCCGGTCTGGCCGGGAAAAATCCGGGAAAGAGCCGCCGAAAGGGCAGGGAAAAGGCCGGAGCGTTCTTGGCACGGATCATGCACGGAGGCTGGCGATCATTTCCTCCGGAGCCGTCATGCAAGGTATCGCCAAAGACCTGAGTTTGCTCTCCAGCGCCATCGGCCTGCGGGCGCAGCGGCACCAGGTGCTGGCCTCCAACATCGCCAACGCCGATACCCCCAACTACAAGGCGCGGGATTTCGATTTCCGGGCGGCCATGCAGACTGCCGCCGGCCACCGGGGTGGCCCGGCGACCCTGGCCCAGACGTCCGAACGCCACCTGCCGGGCAGCGCCGCCGGCGGAGCCGCCGCCCTGCAGTTCCGGCGCGAGACCCAGTCGGCGGTCGATGGTAATACGGTGGATATGGATGTCGAACGCGCCCAGATTGCCGAAAACGCCATGCAGTACGAAATCCTCACCCGTCTCATCAGCGACAAGTTCCAGGGTCTGCGGGCGGCGATGGCCGGCACCCAGGGGTAAGGCGAGTCCACCATGAGCCTCTTCAACGTCTTCCAGATTTCCTCCAGCGCCATGACCGCCCAGTCGATGCGGCTCAACGCGGTGGCTTCCAACCTGGCCAACGCCGACAGCGTCGTGTCCTCCGACGGCAAACCCTACCGCGCCAAGCAGGTGGTGTTCGAAGCGACCCCGGTGGTTTTCGGCAACGATGCCGCCAAGGGGGTGCGCGTGCGCCAGGTGGTGGACGATGCGGCCCCCCCCCGCCTGGTTTACGACCCCAAGAACCCCGCCGCCGACGAGAAGGGCTACGTCGCCTTCCCCAATGTCAACGTGGTCGAGGAAATGACCAACATGATTTCCGCTTCGCGTTCGTACCAGACCAACGTCGAAGTGATGAATACCGCCAAGACCATGATGCTGCGTACCTTGCAGATCGGTCAGTGATAGGAGATCGCCATGGCAGCCGTGACCAACACCAGCACAACTTCCCAGGCCGAGATTTTTTCTGCCATCAACGGCAGCAATGGCGGCAAAAGCCCGGGAAAAACCGCGACCGCGGACATGGAGGATCGCTTCCTGACGCTTCTCATGACCCAGATCAAGAACCAGGATCCGCTCAACCCCCTGGACAACGCCCAGGTGACGACCCAACTGGCGCAGATCAACACGGTCAACGGCATCGAGCGGCTCAATTCGACCCTGAGCAAGCTCCTCGACGGCTACAACAACGCCCAGGCGATGCAGGCCGCGGGCATCATCGGCAAGCAGGTGCTGGTGCCCGGCAACCAGCTCAGCCTCGGCGCCAACGGCGCAGTGGGCGGTTTCAAGCTCGACCAGGGGGTCGATAACGTCAAGGTCGAGGTGCTCGATAAATCCGGCAACGTGGTGCGGGCCGACGACCTCGGCCCCCGCGACGCCGGCAGCTCGACCTTCGTCTGGGATGGCAAAAACGGCGCCGGTGCCGCGGTTCCGGCCGGCGACTACACCTTCCGGGTGAGCGCTACCCAGGGTGGCAAGGGCGTCAAGGCGACCGCCCTGGAATTTGGCACGGTTAATGCTGTGGTTCGCAGCAATGGCGGATTTGTTCTTGATTTGGGCGGTCTCGGCGATTTTTCCTTCGCCGACGTCCAAGAGATTTTCTGAGCGAGGTAGAGCATGGCATTCCAACAGGGCTTGAGTGGGCTCAACACATCGTCCAAGGCGATCGACGTCACCAGCAACAACATCGCCAACGCCAGTACGGTGGGCTACAAGGCGTCGGTTTCCCATTTCGCCGACGTCTATGCCAGCTCGCTGACCGGTGCCAGCGCCGGTCAGGCCGGTATCGGCGTCAATCTGGCGGCGATCCAGCAGCAATTCACCCAGGGCAACATCACCACCACCAACAACCCGCTCGATATTTCGATCAACGGTGGCGGCTTCTTCCGCATGGACCAGAACGGCGCCGTGAGTTTCAGCCGCAACGGCCAGTTCCATCTCGACAAGAACGGTTACATCATCAATGACCAGACCCTCAAGCTGACCGGCTATCCGGCTTCGGCTTCCGGCCTGATTACCGCCACCAGCCCGGTTCCCCTGCAGATTTCGGCTTCCGATCTGGCGCCGGTGGCGACCGGTACGAGTACCAATTCGGCCTTTGTCGGGGTGCGCGCCAACCTCAATCTGGATGCCCGTCAGACCGTACCCAGCGTCGCCTGGGCCGACGGCCCGGCAGCGGGCAGCGTCACGGGCTGGGCACCCAATCCGCTGAGCTACAACTATTCGACGGCGACTTCCGTGTACGATTCACTCGGCAACGCCCATACCATGACGCTCTACTTCCGCAAGACTGCAGCTGTCGGGGCGTGGGAGGTCTACGCCAACGTCGATGGCACGACCAACCTCAACAACGGCGGCGGCGGTCCGATCAGCACCATCACCTTCAATTCGTCGGGGCAACTGGCCGGTGGTTCGCCGATGAATCTCAGCATCAATCTGGCCCAGGTCAATACCAGCTTGGGCAAGCCGGTGAGCGGCGCAACCTCGCCCCTGGCTTTTCCTATCGATTTTGTCGGCTCGACCCAGTTCGGCAGTGCCTTCGGTACCAATCGCATCGAACAGGACGGCTACGCGGCAGGCCATTTGATCGGCCTTTCGGTTGGCAGCGACGGCATCATCCAGGGGCGTTACAGCAACGGCCAGACTTTCAACCAGGGCCAGGTCGTGCTGGCCAACTTCACCAACCCCAACGGGCTGCAGTCCCAGGGCAACAACCAATGGACCGAGACCTCGGTGTCCGGCCCCCCCTTGGTTGGCGCCCCCAATACGTCCAGTCTCGGCGTGCTGCAATCAGCGTCGGTGGAGGAATCCAACGTCGATCTGACGGCGGAGCTGGTCAACCTGATTACCCAGCAGCGCAACTACCAAGCCAACGCCCAGTCGATCAAGACCCAGGATCAGGTTCTCCAGACCCTGGTCAATCTGCGCTAAACCGCAAGGGATTCGGGGATAGGCCATGGATCGCCTGATCTACACCGCAATGACCGGCGCCAAGCATGCCTTCATGCAGCAGGCCGGCAACGCCCACAACCTGGCCAACGCCAGCACCATCGGCTTCAAGGCCCAGGAGCACCGCTTCCGGGCGGTACCGGTGCTGGGCGAGGGCATGCCGACCCGGGCCTTCGTGGTGGATGCCTCGGTGGCCGACGTTTTCGACGAAGGCCCGCTGATGTACACCGGGCGCAATCTAGACGTCGCGGTCCAGGGGCGGGGCTGGGTCGCCCTGCAGATGCCCGACGGCAGCGAGGCCTACACCCGGGCCGGCAGCTTCGACGTGAACGTCAACGGCCTGCTCCAGACCAAGGGCGGCCAGACCGTCGCCGGCGATGGCGGCCCGATCAACATTCCCCCCGACAACACCGTCGAGATTTCCCCCGACGGCACGGTGTCGGTGGTGCCCACCTTCGGCACCCCGAACAGCTCGAACGCGGTCGGCCGCATCAAGCTGGTCAACCCGCCGGAGGCCGACCTGGTGCGTGGCGACGACGGGCTGTTCCGGTTGAGGAACGGCCAGGCCGCCGGGGTGGACGACAAGGTCCGGGTCAATGCCGGCACTCTCGAAGGCAGCAACGTCAATGTCGTCGATGCCATGGTCAACCTGATTAGCCTGTCCCGCCAGTTCGAACTCCAGATCAAGATGCTCCAGACCGCCGACACCAACGCCCAGCGCGCCGATCAACTGATGTCGCTCAACGCCTGACCATGGCTCTGACGCCCACTTTGCCGCGCCGCTTTTTTCCGGCCGGCGCTTAGGAAGACACCGCAATGATCCGTTCCCTCTGGATTGCCCGCACCGGCCTCGACGCCCAGCAGACCCAGCTCGACGTCATCGCCAACAATCTGGCCAACGTCAGCACCAACGGCTACAAGCGCGGCCGGGCGGTGTTCGAAGACCTGCTTTACCAGACCATCCGCCAGCCCGGCGCCCAGTCTTCCCAGCAGACCCAGATTCCTACCGGCCTGCAACTCGGTACCGGTGCCCGTCCCGTTGCTGTGGCGCGCATCTTCACCCAGGGCAACGTCCAGAAGACCGACAACTCCCTCGACATCGCCGTCCAGGGCAACGGCTTCTTCCAGATCCTGCTCCCAGACGGCACCACGGCCTACAGCCGCGACGGGTCGTTCCAGAAGGACAACCAGGGGCAGATCGTCACCGCCGACGGGTTTCCGCTGCAGCCCGCCATCACCATCCCGGCCAATGCGACTTCGATTTCGGTCGGCCAGGACGGCACGGTGACGGTGACCCAGCCGGGGTCGGCGGCGGCGACCCAGATCGGTACCATCCAGCTGGCCACCTTCATCAACGCCGGCGGCCTGCAGAGCGCCGGCCAGAACCTTTTCCTGGAAACCGCCGCCAGCGGTACGCCGACCCCCAATACGCCGGGTACCAACGGCGCCGGCATCGTCTCCCAGGGTTACGTCGAAACCTCGAACGTCAATGTCGCCGAGGAACTGGTGACCATGATCCAGACCCAGCGCGCCTACGAACTCAATTCCAAGGTGGTGTCGACATCCGACCAGATGCTGGCCCGCCTAACCCAGCTCTGAGGTAAGGCCATGCCACGACTTGCCGCCCTAAGCCTGATTCTGGCAGCCCTGGCCGGCTGCCAGACGGTGCCGCCGACCAATGTCCACCAGCCGATGACGGTGCGGCCCTCCCCGCGCCCCGAAGCCGGGGGGGCCAACGGTTCGATCTACCAGGCCGCCTACGCCCGCCCCCTGTTCGAGGACCACAAGGCGCGCTTCGTCGGCGACACCCTGACCGTGACCATCACCGAAAGTACCGCCGCATCCACCACGTCGAATGCCAAGATCGACCGCACCAGCACGGCCAGCGCCTCGGTCAGCAACGTCTCCCGCCTGCCCGGCAAGAGCCTCCTGGGGCTGGGGCTCGATGCGAGCAGTTCGAATGCCTTCGAAGGCAAGGGCAACGCCGGCAACAAGAATGTCTTCACCGGCACCATGACGGCCACCGTGATCGAAGTGTTACCCAACGGCAATCTGTTGATTTCCGGCGAGAAGCAGGTGGCCATCGGGCACGAGCAGGAGTTCGTGCGGGTCTCGGGCGTGGTCAATCCGCGCTTTGTCGATGCGAGCAACACGGTGCCCTCGTCCAAGATCGCCGACGCCCGTATCGAGTACAAGTCGGCCGGTCAGATCGCCGACGCCGAAATCATCGGCTGGCTGGCACGCTTCTTCCTTAGTGTTCTTCCGTTCTAGGGCATTTCCTATCGGGAGGCGGTTCATGAAGATTTTCAGCGGCAAAAGCTTCCGGCAGGCGGCAATCTTGGCCGGCTGCCTGTTGCCGTTGTGGAGCCAGCCCGCGCTGGCCGACCGGATCAAGGATCTGGCCAGCATCCAGGGCGTCCGCAACAACCAGTTGATCGGCTACGGCATCGTGGTCGGCCTGGACAGCACCGGCGACCAGACCACCCAGACCCCCTTCACCACCCAGGCCATCGCCAACATGCTGGCCCAGATGGGGGTCGGTCTTTCGGCAGATCAGACCGCCAAGTTGCAGTTGAAGAATGTCGCGGCGGTGATGGTGACGGCCAATCTGCAGGCTTTCGCCAAGCCCGGGCAGCCCTTGGACGTCACCGTGTCGTCCATGGGCAACGCCAAGAGCCTGCGCGGCGGCACCCTGCTCATGACGCCCTTGAAGGGCGCCGACGGGCAGGTCTACGCGATGGCCCAGGGCAACGTCCTGGTGGGCGGGGCCGGGGCTTCGGCGGGCGGCGCCAAGGTTACGGTCAACCACCTGTCGGCGGGCCGCATTCCGGCCGGCGCCACCGTCGAACGGGCCGTGCCGACCCCGGTCGGCCAGGGGCCTTACATCCATTACGAACTGGCCAATGCCGATTTCGGCACCGTCCAGCGCCTGGTCGAAGCGATCAACAAGGCCATGGGAAGCGGCACCGCCCAGGCCGTCGATGGCCGCCAGATCCGCGTCCGGGCGCCGGAAGACCCGGATGCCCGGGTGTCCTTCCTGGGTCGGGTGGACAACCTCGAGGTCACGCCCATGGCGGCCATGGCCAAGATCATCGTCAATCCCCGCACCGGGTCGGTGGTGATGAACCAGAAGGTCACCATCGATGCCTGCGCCGTGGCCCACGGCAACCTCTCGGTGGTGGTCGGCGAGCAGCCTGGGGGCGCCTTCCAGGCGCCGACCACCGACATCCAGGTGAAGCAGGACAACGGCAGCCTGATGACCGTCAAGGCCGGCGCCAGCCTGGCCGACGTGGTCAAGGCCCTGAACGCCCTGGGGGCCAACCCCCTCGACCTGCTGGCCATCCTCCAGGCGATGAAGGCGGCGGGCGCCTTGCGCGCCGATCTCGAAGTCATCTAGGCAGCTATGGGTATCAAGGTACAAAACACGCCTAACCGCCTGGCGGTGGACGTCAAGGCTTCCCAGGATTTGCGGGAAGCCTTGAAGAAGAACCCCCAGGAAGGCTTGCAGCAGGCGGCCAAGCAATTCGAGACCATGTTTCTCCAGATGGTCTTGAAAAGCATGCGCGATGCGACGCCCCAGGACGGGTTGCTCAACAACGACCAGTCCCGCTTCTACACCGCCATGCTCGACCAGCAATTGGCCCAGAACCTCGCGTCCGGCCAGGGCGTCGGTTTCGCCAAGCTGATCGAGCAGCAGCTAGGGCAATATTTGCCGGGCGGCGAGGCGGCGGCGGCCGAAGGGCTGAAGGCGGCGGCAAAGGCTGCCGCCACGGGCGGCCCCGGCGGGCTGACGGCGGCGCTGCCGGACGGGCGTCACTGGCCCGCGTCGCCGCGCCGGACCGACGGCTTGCGCCCGGCGGCCGAGGCCGCGGCGCCCTTGGCGGGCCTCGCCAACGACCCGACCATTCCGGCTTCGGCCCGGGAATTCGTCAATCGCGTCTGGCCCCATGCCGTCGAGGCCAGCCGTTCCACCGGCATCCCGCCCCAGTTCCTGGTCGCCCATGCGGCCCTGGAAAGCGGCTGGGGCAAGGGCGAAATCAGAAAGGCCGACGGCACCGCCAGCTACAACCTGTTCGGGATCAAGGCGGGCAAGAGTTGGGGCGGCCCCTCGGTGGACGCCCCGACCACCGAATATCTCGACGGCCAGCCCCAGCGGGTGACGGAAAAATTCCGCGCCTATGGCTCCTACGCCGAGGCCTTCCAGGACTACGCCAACCTCCTGCGCGGCAATCCCCGCTTCGGGGCGGTTATCGGCTCCCAGGATGGCACCGAATTTGCAAGACGTCTGCAACAGGCCGGTTACGCCACCGATCCGGTCTACGCCGACAAGCTGGCCAGGATCATCAACGGGCCGACCCTGCGCCAGGCGCTAATCGGTTGAACGGCAAGACTTAATTTTCGGCCCGGGCGGCCGTTAACCTCTTCAGAGGTGAGTAATGAGCACAGGTATTTTCAGTATCGGCGTTTCCGGGTTGTTGGCGGCACAGCAGGCCTTGCTGACCACCGAGCATAACGTCACCAACGCCAATACGCCGGGCTACAACCGCCAGCGCACGCTGCAGGCGACCAACGTCGCCATCATGACCGGCGCCGGGGCTATGGGCCAGGGGGTCCATGTCACTACCGTGGAGCGCCAGTACGACCAGTTTCTCGTCGGCCAGGTGAACTACGCCCAGACCAATACCAGCGAACTCGAAACCTACTACAGCCAGATCAAGCAGGTCGACGACATGCTCGCTGACCCCAACGCCGGCCTGTCCCCCGCCCTCCAGAGCTTTTTCACCGGCGTGCAGCAGGTCGCCGCCAATCCGGCCAACCTGCCGGCCCGCCAGGCCATGGTGTCGACAGCCCAGACCCTGGTCGAACGTTTCCACGGCCTGCAGGATCGGATCAACCTGGTTTGGGAGCAGGTCAACGGCGAGATACAGGACAGCGTCAGCGCTATCAACACCTATTCGGCCCAGATCGCCGAACTCAATCAGCGCATCGTCATCGCCCAGGGTTCTTTCGGCCAGCCCCCCAACGATTTGCTCGACCAGCGCGACAACCTGGTGGCCGAACTCAACAAGCTGGTGCGTGTCCAGACCTCGACCAACACCGACGGCAGCTACAACGTCTTCGTCGGGACGGGCCAGCAGCTGGTGGTCGGTACCCAGGTGACGACCATGACGGCCCGGGCTTCGTCGGAGGATCCGACCAAGATCGTCATCGGCCTCCTCACCGCCGGATCGTCCCAGGAGCTGCCGGAATCGTTGATTACCGGGGGCAAACTCGGCGGTCTGCTCACCTTCCGCAGCGGTGCGCTGGTCCCGGCAGCCAACCAGCTGGGCCGCGTCGCCGCTTCCTTGGCGCTGACCTTTAACGATCAGCACGCCCTGGGGCAGGATTTGTTGGGCAACGTAGCCGGTTCCGGTCTGATCAGTAATTTCTTCACCGTTCCCGCCCCCCGGGTGGTGAATAACACCAATAACACCGGCGCCGGTTCGGTTTCGGCAGCGCTGGTCGATCCCGCCGCCGACAGCCGGTTTACCCTGTCGTTCGCGGCCGGCACCTATACCGTGACGCGGGCCAGCGACGGCCAGTCGTGGTCCGGCGCCAGCCTCGCCGCCCTGCAGACGACGGTGAACTCGGCCACTGGCAATGCGCTGGTGTTGCCCAACATTACCGCCGGCAGCGTCCAGGTCACCGACGGCAAGTTGTTTACCCGCCTTGCCGCCAGCGATTACAAAGTGACCTTCGGCGCCGCCGGAGCCTACTCCATCATCCGCCAGTCCGACAACGTGACCGTGGCGGCCGGCAGCGGCGCCGGCACGGTGACGGTGGACGGTGTGCAGATCACCATCGGCGCCGTCGGCAACAACGGTGATACCTTCCTCATCCAGCCGACCCACGACATGGCCGGCAACTTCACCGTGGACAGCCGTTTTGCCGCCGATCCCCGGTTGATCGCCGCCGCCGCTCCAGTGCGGACCCAGCCCACCCTGACCAACACCGGCAACATGGTGCTTTCCCAAGGTGCGGTCAGCACCGGCTACAGCCGGGCCAGCCTGCCCGTCACCATTACCGTCAACACCGGGGCCGGCACCCTGTCCGGCTTCCCGGTGGGGACTCCGGTCACCGTCTTCTATTCCGACGGCACCTCGGCGGTAGTTTCGGCGGGCAGCGTCAATCTCGCCAACGGCGGCAGCCCCATCGCCAAGGTCACCTTCGACGGCATGACCTTCACCCTCGCCGGGACGCCGGGCAACGGCGATTCCTATACCATCCGCACCAATCCCAACGGCGTCAGCGACGGGCGCAACGGTGTGCTCCTCGGCATGCTCCAGACCGCCAATACCCTAGCCGGCGGCACCGCCAGCTACCAAGGCGCCTACGCCCAGTTGGTGGCCGACACCGGTATCCGGACGCGGGAGGCCAAGGTCAAGGGCGACGCCCAGCAGGCCTTGCTCGACCAGTCCCAGGCGGCGCGGGAGGCCTTGTCGGGGGTCAACCTCGACGAAGAGGCGGCCAATCTCATTAAGTTTCAACAGGCTTATCAGGCCTCGGCGAAAATGCTCGAAGTCGGCAGCAAGCTGTTCGACTCGATTCTTGCCCTGGGCTAGGAGGTTCACCATGCGTGTCAGTACCGCATTGATTTTCAACAACGGCGCCCAGGGCATCCAGCGCAACCAGTTCGAACTGTTCCGGTTGCAGAACCAATTGTCCACCGGTCGCCGCATCCTCGCCCCCGAGGACGATCCCATCGGCGCCTCGGAAGCGCTCCAGGTGGAGCAGGCCAAGGGGGTGAACGACCAGTTCCTCGCCAATCAAAGCACGGCGACCTCCGATCTGCAGTACCTCGACGCCCAGCTCGGCAGCGTTTCCGGGGAACTCGAAAGCCTTATCGAGCGGGCCATCCAGGCCGGCAACCCGACCCTCGGCCCGGACCAGCGGAATATGATCGCGAGCGAAATGAAGCAACGGCTCGAACATGTTCTCAGCCTGGCCAATTCCCGCGACGGGACCGGCTTGTACATCTTCTCCGGCACCCAGACCCAGACCCAGCCGTTTCAAGTGGTCGGTGCGGGGGGCAATTACAACCTGACCAACCTCTACGTCGCCTATCAGGGCGACAACGGCCAGCGGGCGCTGCAGGCGACGCCTTCGCAGTCGATGGCGACCAGCGAAAACGGCCAGGATGTCTTCATGCAGGTCCGCGATGCCCAGGGTAACGTTACCGGCCGCAGCATCTTCGATTCGATCAAGAACCTTATCGACATCAACGATCCCAACAGCGGCGTGCCCTATAGTGCCGCCACCTATTCCCAGAGCCTTGCCGACCTGCACGCGTCGCTGGACACCATATCCCAGGTCCGGGCTAAGGTCGGCGGGCGCCTGCAGGCCCTGGAAAGCCTGACCGCCGTCGGCCAGGATCAGGATTTGCTGCACCAGGGACGGCTTTCCGAATTGCGTGATCTCGATTACGCCAAGGCGATCTCCGATCTGTCCCAACGCCAATTGCTGCTCCAGGCGGCGCAGCAGTCGTTCAAGCAGGTCAGCCAGTTGTCCCTGTTCAACATCCTATGAGGCGCAGCGGTCTGGTACTGGCGGCTGCCCTGTCTGGCCTTGCGGCGGCCTGCAGCACGCCGGGTACGGGGGGCAGCCCGCTCATCCCCGACAAGCAGATCAAGCTCACTGCCAGCACCGGCGTCAAGCTGGCCGAAATCGCCACCGGGATTCTCGTTTTGGGGGCCATCCATTTCATCTACGATCCCCTGGCCCCCAACTGGGAAATCGAGGAAACCCGGCTGTCCGAGGACAGCTTCCGCTTTACGCTACGCATGAAGCGCTACCACACCGGCGGGGCGGGGGAGTCGATGCAGGTCTTGCGCCGACGAGCCGGCCAGTTGCAGGGCGAACTCGGTTACGGCGCCTTCCAGCTTGTCGAGTATTCGGAAGGGATCGAATCCGAAACTCTGGGCGCCCGTCGCGTCGCCTCAGGGACGGTCCGCCTCGTCCAGCGCCAGGCCGGCGAAACGCCGTCCCGGGTCGCCGACTACCAGCGCCGCGAACTCGATCCGCCGCCCCGCCCGGAAGCCGATTCCTTCCTGCTCAACAACCGCTAGCGGCCGGGCACCTGGGCAAAGCCCAGCATGGCGGTCATTCCCTGTTCGAACAAGGCCTGCAGCGGTACCGCCATGTAGTGGAGGCTGGTGGCCAGGGCGATCAGGCCGCCTCCCAGGGTGAGGGGAAAGCCGATGGCAAAGACGTTGAGCTGCGGCGCCGCCCGGGTCAGGACGGCGAGGGCCAGGTTGATAATCATCAGCGCCACGAGAACGGGCAGGGCCAGGAGCAGGCCGGCGGAAAACATGAGCGACCCGAGTTCGGCCAGATTCTTCCAGCTTGCCGCGCCGAGGGGGGTGGTGCTCACCGGGATGGCCTCGAAACTTTGGGCCAGGGTGGCGACGTAGAGGAGCGGCCCGTTGAGGGCGAGGAAGGCGAGAATGGCCAGGAGGTTGAGGAGTTCCGAAACCACCGGGGTCTGGGAACTGCTCGTCGGGTCGAAGAAGGTGGCGAAGCCCAGGCCCATTTCGAGGCCGATGAATTCGCCGGCGACTTCCACGGCAGCAAAAACGATGCGCATGGCGAACCCCATGCCGACGCCGATCAACATCTGCTGGGCGACGATCCACAGACCGGCACCCGAGCTCGGCGACACCGCCGGCATGGGCGGCAGCAGGGGCGCCAGGGCGACGGTGATGGCCAGCCCCAGCATCAGCCGGGTGCGGCGGGGAATGCCGGTGCTGCCGACGACGGGGGCGCTGGCGACCAGGCCGAGAATGCGGGAAAGCGGGTAGATGAAGGCGGCGATCCAGGCTTCAAGCTGGACCGAGGTCAGCGTAATCATCCGATGATCTGGGGAATGCTGGAAAAGAGGCGCTGGATGTAATCAACCAGGTATTGCAGCATCCAGGGCCCCATGAGGAGCAGGACGAGAAACATCACCACCAGCTTGGGGACGAATTGCAGGGTCGCCTCATTGATCTGGGTGGCGGCCTGGAAGATGCTGATGACGAGGCCGACCACCAGCGCCGTGAGGAGCATGGGCGCGGCCACGATGAGGGTGGTTTCGATGGCCTGCCGGCCGACTTCCATGACGGTCTCCGGCGTCATGGCCCGAAGCTCTGGACGAGGGAGCCGATCACCAGATGCCAGCCATCCACCAGGACGAAGAGCATCAACTTGAAGGGCAGAGCGACGAGAACCGGCGACATCATCATCATGCCCATGGACATCAGGAGGCTGGCCACCACCAGGTCGATGACCAGGAAGGGGATGAAGACGATGAAGCCGATCTGGAACGCGGTCTTCAGTTCGCTGATGACGAAGGCCGGGATGAGAATGCGCATCGGCGTGTCCTCCGGCTTTTCCAGGCGGTCCACCTTGGCCAGCCCGGCGAACATGGCGAGATCGGCCTCCCGTGTCTGCTTGAGCATGAAGCCGCGCAGCGGCACGGCGGCGCGGTCGGCGGCCTGCATGATGTTGATCTTGTTTTCCGTCAGGGGCAGGTAGGCGTCGGTATAGACCCGGTCGAGGACCGGCGCCATGACGAAAAAGGTCAGGAATAGCGACAGCCCGACGATCACCTGGTTGGGCGGCGAGGTCTGGGTGCCCAGGGCGTGGCGGAGCAGGGAGAGGACGATGACGATGCGGGTGAAGCCGGTCATCATCAGCACCGCCGCCGGGATGAAGGTCAGCGCCGTCAGGGTGACCAGGGTCTGGATGGTCAGCGAATAGGTCGTGGCGCCCCCCGGGCCGGACGTGCTGGTCAGGGCCGGCAGCCCGGCCGCCTGGGCCAGGGCGGCGCCGGCGGGCAGGAGAAGGAGAATCAGGGCGGCGAGCCTAACCATGGCTGCGCCGCTCGGAAATCTGTTTGAGCCATTGGGCGAAGGGCCGGTCCCCCATGGCCGGGAGGCCCGCCTCGGGCACAGCGCTGCCCTTGGGCAGGGTATGCAGGGTGCGGATCTGGCCGGGGACGATGCCGACCACCAGCCAGGTTTCGCCGACTTCGACCAGCACGATGCGCTCCCGCGGACCGAGGGCGACGCCGCCGACCACCTTCATGCCGCTCTGGCCGAACCCCTTGCCGCCGGCAATGCGCCGGGCCAGCCAGGCCGCGGCGACGAGCAACGCGACGATCAGCCCGAGGGCCGCCATGGCCTGCACGAAGACCCCAGACGGCACGCCGGGCGAGGAGGTTTCCGCCAGCGCGGCGAAGGGCAGGGCGGTGGCGGCGAAGGGGAGGCTGAGGCGAAGGAGGCGCGGCACGGTCGAGGGGCTTGCGATCGGAGCCGCTATCTTAATGCAAAGCGACTCTTGGGGTGCAGCATGCGTCGGTGCCGCCGATGGGAAGCCCCCCGATTGTCGCCGCGGCCCCGGGTTGCGCCGAGCGGCGGAAAGGGGCGCTGGCCTCAGCGGTTGAGTTTACGCATGCGCTCCGAGGGCGTGATGATGTCGGTGAGGCGGATGCCGAACTTGTCGTTGACCACCACCACCTCGCCCTGGGCGATGAGGGTGCCGTTGACCAGGACGTCCATGGGTTCGCCGGCCATGGCGTCGAGTTCGACCACCGAGCCGTGGGCGAGTTGCAGGAGGTTTTTGATGGTGATCTTGGTGCGCCCGAGTTCGACGGTGATCTGGACGGGGATGTCGAGGATCATGTCGAGTTCGTTCATGACGCCGGCGGCCCCCGCCGCCTGCCCGAAGGCCGGGAAGATGTCCGCCGGCTGGGCCGCCGGGGCGGCGGCCTCGGTGGCGACCTGCTCGGCCATGGCGGCTGCCCAGTCGTCCTCGCTGATCTGGCCGTCGTCTTCGGTGGCGGTACTTGCGGTGTTTTCCATATCGTCAGCCATTGTTGTCTCCTGGCGCCGGTTCGCCCTGCGCCTCGGCGGAAATGAAGCGCTCGATCTTGAGCGCGTATTGTCCGTTCTGCTGCCCGTAGCGGCATTCGATCAACGGGATGTTGTCGACGTGGGCAACGATTTTTTCGGGAATGTTGAGGGGGATGACGTCGCCCACCTGCAATTTGAGAATCTGCCCCAAGCTGATGCGGGCCGTGCCGAGCTGGGCGGCGATCTGGACTTCGGCGCCCTGCAATTGCTTGCGCAGGGTGGTGATCCAGCGCTTGTCGGTGGATAGCTGGTCGCTCTGCATGGTGCTGTAGAGCAGATCGCGGATCGGCTCGAGCATCGAATAGGGGAAGCAGATGTGCATGTCCGCCGTGGCGCCGCCGAATTCGAGGGTGAAGGTCGTCGATACGACAATTTCGGACGGCGTCGCGATGTTGGCGAACTGGGAATTCATCTCCGAGCGGACGTATTCGAAGTTGATTTCGCAGACCGGCTTCCAGGACTTGCTGTACTCGGTGAACACGACGTTGAGCAGGCCCTGGATAATGCGCTGCTCGGTGGGGGTGAAATCGCGGCCCTCGACCCGGGTGTGGAAGCGCCCGTCGCCGCCGAACATGTTGTCCACCACCAGGAACACCAGATTGGGGTCCAGGACGAAGAGGGCGGTGCCGCGCAGCGGCTTGGCGAGGATCAGGTTGAGGTTGGTGGGAACCACCAGGTTGCGGATGAATTCGCTGTATTTCTGGACGCGGATCGGCCCCACCGAGATTTCCGCGTTGCGGTGCATGTAGTTGAAGAGGCCGATGCGCAGGTAACGGGCAAAGCGCTCGTTGACGAGTTCCATGGTCGGCATGCGTCCGCGGACGATGCGTTCCTGGGTGCCCAGGTTGTACGAGCGTATCCCCCCGCCGTCGCCCTCGCCCGCCTCGGGTTCGTCGACTTCGCCGGTGACGCCCTTGAGTAGGGCGTCAACCTCGTCCTGGGAGAGAAAGTCGCCGGCCATGGCTCCTTACTGGATGATGAAGGAGGTGAATAGCACCGCTTTGGCGGGGCCTTCCTCCCGGATTTTTTCGCCCTTCTTGTTTTTCTTGGGGGGTTCGAGCACGTCGTTGACCGCTTCCAGCAATTCGTCGGCGAGTTTTTCCTTGCCTTCCCGGCTGACCAGTTCGGAGGCCTTCTTGCCCGACAGGAGCAGGGTGACGTTGTTGCGGATCTTCGGCATGTGCGCCTTGAGGGCGGCTTCGCCGGTGGGGTCTTCGAATTCCACCGAAAGGGCGACCTGCAGGTACTGGTCGCCCGCTTCCGGCACCAAATTGACGGTAAAGGGATCGAGGCTGACGAAGACCGGGTGGGCTTCCTTGCCCTTCTTTTCTTTTTTCTTGGCCTTGGTCGTTTCGACGGCATCCTCGTCTTCGCCGTGGTCGTCGCCCTTCTTGAGCAGCATGAAGGCGGCGCCGCCGCCGGCGAGGACGAGGACGAGCACGACGGCGACGATGATGATGAGAAGTTTCTTGCCCTTTTTGGGTGCGGCCTGTTCTTCGCCTTCGGCGGGTTTCGCTTCTTTTGCCATTTAACGGTCCCTGGTCATGTTGTTTTGTCCTCCCCGGGCACGCTAGGCGAACAAATCCACCAGCCCGCGCCCACGCTGCGTCAGGGCAGGGGCGGAAGCCGCCGAGCCTGCCGTGCCAATCCCTTGAAGTATAGCCTTATCGTCCGCCGAACGGGGATTCCGGGCGCCTTGCCCGGCTTCGCCCTGGCTGTGCTGTTGCGCCTGGGTGCCGACGTCGGCCTGGCCGAGATTGATGCCCGAGGCGAGCAGCATTTCCCGCAACTGCGGCAGGGCATCCTGGATGGCCTGCCGAACTTCGGCATGGGGCGAAACGAAAAGGGCCGACGCCTGGTCGCCATTGACGTTGATGGTGATCTGCAGGGGGCCCATTTGCGGCGGATTGAGGTTGATCTGGGCGCTTTGCTGGTCGTTGCGGGCCATCCAGACGACCCGGTTGCCCAGATCCTGCCCCCATTCTGGGTGTTCCAGCGGGGTCGCCACGGGGGGCGCCTGCCGTTCGACCTGGCCGGGGGCGGCCGGATTGCCCCGCTGCGCCGCCAGGGCGGCGGCAAAGCCGGCAGCCCGTTCGTCGTCCCGGTTGCCGGCAATATTTGCCGGCTCCGGCCCGTCGCGCCGCTCCATCGGCGCTGCGGAAAGCGGCGCCACGGCGCGGGCGGCCCCCTCGCCCGGCGTTTCAGCCCGGCCGGGCGGGGAAAGCGGTGCGGCCTCGGCGGTCAGGCGGGCCGCCACGCCGGGCAGCTTGTCGTCGCTCTTGGCGGAACCGGCAGCGGGGGGCGGCGGCCGGTGGAGGGTCGGGTCGATGGGAAGGAAGGGCAGAAGGCTGGCATCGCTTCCCGGCGTTGCCGCCAGCCCATCGTCGGCGGCCCGGTCGTCGCCGCGGCGCGGCGCGTCTGCGCCTTTTTCGGCGACTGCCGGAGCCACCGTCGCCAATACCTGGGCCGCATCGGCGATCTGCAGGCCGAGCAGGGCAGCAAAATCCGTCGGCAGGCCGGAATCGCCCGATCCGGCGGGGGTCGGGCCGGCGCCGGCAGGGGGGGCGTGGTTGGCCGGGGAAACGAGGGTGATGCCCATCTGGTGTCCTTGCGATACGAACGATGCCAGGCTCAGAGCAAGCGGCGTGCCAGTGGTCCCGAGCGTAAGGCTCGTCGAGGCGAGGGGGTGATCGGAACACCCTGCGCCGCTGCACCGCCCGCCCTTCGGCGTCCGCCTGGCCCTGGCGGCGGTGGACAAGGCGGCAACCCATGGGATCCTCCGGGTCGCCGGGGTGAAACCCGGACTTCGGCGGCTCAGGGGGTTTCGGTCTTGCCGGGGCCGCTGCGGGCCGCGAATTCGTCCTGTTCCTTCTGTTCCTGCCGGTTTTCCCGGTAGCGCTCGCGGGCGTCGTGGCGCTGGGACAGGGTGTCGATGGCCTTGAGCCGCTTGTTCTGCTCGCGCCAGGCGTCCTGGCCGGCCGCCGTGCTGCGCTCGGAATCGGCGACCACCCGGCCTTGCTGGACGATGGCGTCGTCGATGCGGGCCATGAAATCCTGGAAGTTGCGCAAGGCCGTCCGGGTCAGGCCCTGGGCGGCGGCTTCGCGGTAGCGCTGGGCGTATTCGTCGCGGTACTGTTCGAGGAGTTGCAGGCGGCTCTTGGCGCTTTGTTCGGCGGCGATGAGCTGGCCCAGCCGGCGCGTGCTTTCGTCGGCCCGGGTCTGCATCAGGTCGAGGAGCGGTTGCAGGTTGAAGGGCTTGGTCACGCCGGGGCCTTAGAGGAGGCTCTGGAGATGGCCGGCGCTGCTCGCGAAATCGGCGCGTTCGTCGAGTTGCTGCTGGAGGAAGGCCTCCATCCGGGGATAGAGGGAGATCGCCTGGTCGAGGACGGGGTCCGACCCGGGAACGTAGGCGCCAACCGAAATGAGGTCGCGGGAACGCTGGTAGCGGGCAAAGAGCACCTTGAAGCGACGGATCAGGTCGAGGTGGCTGGATTCCACCAGGTTGACCAGGGCCCGGCTGATCGATTGTTCGATATCCACCGCAGGGTAGTGGCCGGCATCCGCCAGGGTGCGGGAAAGGACGATATGGCCGTCGAGGATGGCCCGGGCTGCGTCGGCGATGGGATCCTGCTGGTCGTCGCCTTCGGCGAGGACGGTGTAGAAGGCGGTGATCGAACCGCCGCCCTCGGGGCCGTTGCCGGCCCGCTCGACCAGTTGCGGCAGGCGGGCGAAGACCGAGGGCGGATAACCCCGGGTGGCGGGCGGTTCGCCGATGGCCAGGGCGATTTCCCGCTGGGCCATGGCGTAGCGGGTGAGCGAATCCATGATGAGCAGAACCTGTTTGCCCTGGTCGCGGAAATATTCGGCGATGGTGGTGGCGTAGGCGGCGCCCTGGAGCCGCATCAGCGGCCCGGTGTCGGCCGGGGCGGCGACGACGGCGGCGCGGCGCATGCCTTCGTCGCCGAGGATCTGCTCGATGAATTCCTTGACCTCGCGGCCCCGCTCGCCGATCAGGCCGACGACGATGACGTCGGCCTCGGTGTAACGGGCCATCATGCCGAGCAGCACGGACTTGCCCACGCCGGAACCGGCAAACAACCCCATGCGCTGGCCGCGGCCGACGGTGAGCAGGGCGTTGATGGCGCGGATGCCGACGTCGAGCGGCTGTTCGATGGTGGCGCGGGCCATGGGGTTGGTGGGGCGGCTCTGCAGGGGGCGCAGCTGGCCGGTATAGACCGGACCCTTGCTGTCCAGGGGGCGGCCGACGCCGTCCACCACCCGGCCGAGCAGCCCTTCGCCCACCGGCACCTGCTTGGCGCGGTCGATGGCGCGGCGGCGGAAGGGGGCCGGGGCGCCGACCAGGGGCGGCGGGCTGGCGGTCTCGAAGGCCACGACCTGGGCTCCCGGCGAGAGGCCGTAGATGTCGTCGGAAGGCATGAGGTAGAGTTTTTCCCCGGCAAAGCCGACGACTTCAGCTTCCACCGGGGCGCCGCCGGTGGGGAGGATGCGGCACGAGCTGCCGAGGGGCAGCTTGAGGCCGGCCGCTTCCATGACCAGGCCGTTGATGCGGGTCAGGCGGCCGACCGGCCAAAGAGGCTGGGCGTTGGTCGCCGAGGTGCGGCAGTTGGCGAGAAATTGCCGCCAGCGGCCGGTGTGGTCCGGCAGGTGGCTCACCGCTCCTCCCTGCGCTCCTCGACCGGGCCGGCGCCGATCGCTTCGAGCACCCGCCGCCAGCGGGTCGCCAGGGTGGCATCCACTTCGCTGCTGCCGGCCCGCACGTGGCAGCCGCCGGCTTCGATTTCCTTGTCTTCGATGATCTGCCAGCCGGAATGGGAGAACTGGTCGCCCAAATGGCTGCGGATCGATTCGGCGTCCCGGGGATTGACGAAGAGCATGACGTGTCCGTGGTGCAGGGGCAGGGCGGCGAGGGCCTCGCGCACGACGGGCAGAAGCACCTCGGAGTCGACGCTGAGGGAGCGGCGCAGTACCTGGCCGGCGAGTTCGACGGCGAGTTCGAGCAGGTCGTCGGCGACGGACTGGTCGATGCCGGCGAGGGCCGCCTCCAGGTTGGCGCCCAGGGTGGCGAGGCGTTCGGCTTCCTGGCGGGCTTCGGCCAGGCCCGCTTCGTGGCCGGCGCGGTAACCTTCGTCGTAACCGCCGGCGCGGGCCTCGTTGTGGATGCGCTCGATGTCTTCGGCGGTGGGCAGGGGAATGCTGCTGACGAATTCGGCTTCGGCGACGTCGGCGACGGGCGCTTCGGCCTCCGGCATCGCTACTTCGACGGCGCTGGCCGGGGCCGGGTCGTCGAAGGAGGCGGCTTGCCAGCGGCGATAGCTGTCGAGTTGTTCCTTGGGGATGTAGCTGGGCATCTTAGATCATCTGCTCGCCGCCGGCACCGCCCAGGACGATCTGGCCTTCGTCGGCCAGGCGGCGGACGATCTTGAGGATTTCCTTCTGCTCGGCTTCGACTTCGGAAACCCGCACCGGGCCTTTGGCTTCGAGATCCTCGCGGAGCATTTCGGCGGCCCGCTGCGACATGTTCTTGAAGATTTTTTCCCGCAATTGCTCGTTCGCACCCTTGAGCGCCATCACCAGCGAATCGGACTGGACTTCGCGCAGGATGAGCTGGATCGAGCGGTCGTCGATTTCCATGAGGTTTTCGAAGACGAACATTTCGTCGAGAATCTTCTGGGCGAGGTCGGGGTCGTATTCGCGAATCGCGTCGACCACCGAGGTTTCGTTGGCGGTGCCGATGAAGTTGAGGATTTCCGCCACCGTCCGCACGCCGCCCAGGGCGGTTTTCTTCATGGTGGCCGAACCCGCCAGGACGCGGGCCATGGCGTCGTTGAGCTCGCGCAGCGCGGCCGGCTGGATGCCTTCCAGGGTGGCGATGCGCAGCACCACGTCGTTGCGCAGCCGTTCGGTGAAATGGTTGAGGATTTCGCTGGCGTGGTCGTGTTCGAGGTGCACCAGGATGGTGGCGATGATCTGGGGGTGCTCGTTCTTGACCAGATCGGCCACGGTGCCGGCGTCCATCCACTTCAGGCCCTCGATGCCCGAGGTTTCGCCGCCCTGGAGAATGCGCGAAATGAGGTTGGACGCCTTGTCGTCGCCGAGGGCCTTGGTCAGCACCGAACGGATGTAGTTGTCGGTATCGACGTGCACCGCCGAATGCTCGACGGCGATGGTGTGGAACTCGTCGAGGATCGATTCGACCCGGGCCCGGGGCACGGATTTCAAGGTCGCCATGGCGTGGCCGAGCTTCTGTACTTCCCGTGGGCCGAGGTGTTTCAACACTTCGGCGGCGTGGTCTTCGCCCAGGGCGATGAGGAGGGTGGCGCTTTTTTCTACGCCGTCGTCGCTAGCCATTGGCTCCCATCCAGTCCTTGATGATGTTGGCTACCGCCTTGGGATCGGCCTGGGCGATGTCGCGGGCCTTCTGGACCTTGGCGGCGTAGTGGTCGATGGTCACCACGTCCTCGCCCTCGAGGCCGGCGGCGAGCGGCCCGCCCTCGCCGAAGACCTCGGCGCCGACCCCGCCGACCCCGGCCGGTGCGGGTGGCGGGAACATGGTCTTGAGGATGGGCTGCAGGATCTTGAGGTAGATGAAGGCGACGATGGCGGCGATCAGCAGGTATTTGACCAGCTCCCGGGCCATCGAAAGGTTGTCGGGATCTTTCCAGATGGGGATGCCGGCATCGACCTTTTCCACCGCGGTAAAGGGGGCGTTGGCCACCGACAGGGAATCGCCCCGGTCCTTGCTGAACCCCATGGCTTCGCGGACCAGTTCGTTGATCTGCTTCATTTCGGCGTCGGGTAGCGCCTTGACGGCGGGCTTGCCGTCCTTGCCCACTTCCTTGCGGTGGTTGACCACCACCGCGGCGGAAAGGCGGCGGATGGCGCCCATCGCCTGCTTAGTGTGGCGGACCGTCTTGTCCACCTCGTAATTGATCGTGTTGTTCTTGGTCGTGCTGATCGGCTGGCCGGCGGCGCTCAAGGGGGCGCTGATGCCGGCCGCTTCGACCCGGCCCGACAGGTCGCCCGGTTTGCCCGCCTGCCCCGGGACGCCGCCCACTGCCGGGGTGGTCAGGGGGGCCGTGGCGGGGACCGGTGGCTGGTTGCTGAGGGCGCCGGGAACGCCGCCGGCGGCCTGGTTGACGTTGGCCGACTCGGCCGTCTGCTGGCTGCGGATGCTGGTGCTGTCCGGCGTGTTGTTGGGGCGGAAGCTCTCGGCCGTCTGCTCGGTCTGGGAAAAATCGACGTCCGCCGCCACCTGCACCTTGTAGTTCTCGGGGCCGAGGAGCGGTTTGAGGATTTCTTCGATGCGGGCGATGATGCTGCTCTCGACTTCGCGCACGTACTTGATCTGGGCGGGGTCGAGGCCGGCCTCGGTGAGCTTGCTCTTCAACTGGGAGAGGAGCGCCCCGCTCTGGTCGAGGACGGTGACGTTGGCGACCGGCAGTTGCGGCACGCTGGCCGCCACCAGGTTGGTGATGCCGACGATCTGGCCGGCGTCGAGGACGCGGCCGGGGTAGAGGGAAACCAGCACCGAGGCGGTGGGCTTTTGCTCCTCGCGGACGAAGACCGAGGGTTTGGGGATGGCGAGATGGACCCGGGCTGCCTGCACGGCGCCGATCGACATGATGGTGCGGGCCAGTTCGCCTTCCAGCCCGCGCTGGTAATTGACCTGTTCGGCAAACTGGCTGATGCCGAACTTCTGGTTTTCCATCAGCTCGAAGCCCACCATGCCACCCCGCGGCAACCCTTGGGAGGCGAGCTTGAGGCGCACTTCGTGCACCTTGTCGGCGGCGATGAGGATGGCGCCGTTGTCCGACATGCGGTGGGGGATGTTCTGCTGTTCGAGAACGGCGATGATGGCGCCGCCGTCCTTTTCCGAAAGGTTGGAGAACAGAACCTTGTAGTCGCCGTGGCGGCTCCACAGGACGGTGCCGATGACGATGGCGACGATGGCCGCGACGGCGACCATGAGGAGCATTTTTTGCTGGTTGTTGAGGCGACCGAGGGCTTCGCGCAGGCGGTCCAGTGCCTTGCTCGTCGGCACAGCCCCTGCAGTGGTTTCAGTCGTTGCCGCCATCGATTCCCGGATTCAAACCGTGTGAAACAGAAGAATAATCAATCAAGAAGCCCAATTTTGCTAGAAATATTCTACTATTACCCGAGCCGAATTGCCCCCAACTTTTTCGATGTCCCAAGCCGCGCCTGCGATTACCGATACTGACAGCAAGACCGCCGAGCTGCAACGGGCCTTCGACGTCTTCAATCAGGTTTCGGCCGAACTGACCCAGGCCTACGGGGCCTTGCAGGGGCGGGTGACCTCCTTGACCGAGGAATTGGCCGTCGCCAACGGCGAGTTGCGCCGCCAGTTCGAAGAAAAAGAAGCCCTTTCCGAACGTTTGTCCCTGCTCCTCAACGCCTTGCCCGCCGGGGTCGTGGTTCTCGACGGCACGGCCCGCGTCACCGAGGCCAATCCGGCGGCCCGCGCCGTTTTCGGCGACGACGTCGTGGGCGCCCATTGGGGCGATGTCGCCCGCGCCCACCTCGAACCGACCCTGGCGGTCGGCGAATGGCTGGCCGGGGAGCGGCGCGTCAGCGTTGCCGAAAGCGCCCTGGCGGCTGGGGGCGGCAAGATTCTCCTGGTCCACGACGTGACCGCCGCCCACGGCATGAAGGCCGAACTCGAACGCCACCAGCGCCTGGCCGCCATGGGCGAGATGGCGGCCTCCCTGGCCCACCAGCTCCGCACGCCGCTGGCGGCGGCCCTGCTCTACACCGGCAATCTGGGCAAGCCGGACCTGCCGGCCGAATCCCGGGGCAAGTTCGCCGACAAGGCGACCGGCCAGTTGCGCCGCCTTGAGCGGCTGATCCAGGACGTGCTGCTGTTCGCCCGGGGCGAGAGCATCGGGCGCGACGTCATCGCTGTCGGCGAACTGCTGGCTGAGGCGGCCCACACCGTCGAACCCCTGCTGCGCGAAGGCGGCA
Source organism: Azonexaceae bacterium (assembly GCA_009469675.1). Lineage (GTDB taxonomy): Bacteria > Pseudomonadota > Gammaproteobacteria > Burkholderiales > Rhodocyclaceae > SSSZ01. Next base: position 61,037 of record SSSZ01000002.1, read on the forward strand.
TCGCGTTCGAAGTCGCCGACCGAAGCCAGGGGGCCGTCCTGGTGGGCGGGCGCAAGGCCCTGTACGGCGCCCTGGTCAGCCTGCTCGAGAACGCCATGCAGGCCATGCCGGGGGGCGGCAAGATTTGCCTTTCGGCCTGCCGCTCCGGCGACCAGCTCGCCATCGCGGTGCGCGACAACGGCCCGGGCATCGGGCCGGAACTCCGCGAACGCATCTTCGAACCCTTCTTCACCACCCGCGGCCTGGGCACCGGCCTCGGACTCGCCATCGCCCTCGGCGTCGCCCGCGCCCACGGCGGCGGCATCGCATTGCATTCGGAACCGGGGGCGGGGGCCGAATTCGTCATCACCCTGCCCCTCGCCAGCGAGGAGAATTCCCCCCTATGAACAGCCACGCCCTGCCACTGCTCGTGGTCGAAGACGATCCCAGCCTGCGGGAGGCGATTTGCGACACCCTGGAATTGGCGGGCCGCCCCTTCGTCGCCGTCGACGGCGGCGCTCCGGCCTTGAAGGCCCTGGCCGAACACGCCTTCTCCATCGTCGTCAGCGACGTGCGCATGGTGCCCATGGACGGCATCGCGCTGCTCAAGGCAATCCGCGGTCGCCTGCCCCACCTGCCGGTAGTCCTGATGACCGCCTACGCCGAAGTGGATAAGGCGGTCGACGCCATGCGCTCGGGGGCCTGCGATTTCCTGCTCAAACCCTTCGATCCGGCGGCCCTCCTCGCCGTGGTGGACAAGTACCAGTTGCCGGCGGTGGGCGACGATGCCGGCGTGGTGGCGAGCGACCCGGCCAGCCGCGAACTGTTCACCGTCGCCGCCCGCGTCGCCCAGACCGACGCCACCGTCCTCCTGACCGGCGAATCGGGGGTGGGCAAGGAAGTGGTGGCCCGCTACATCCACCGCCATTCGGCCCGGCGCGACGGACCTTTCATTGCCATCAACTGTGCTGCCATTCCCGACAGCCTGCTCGAAGCGACCCTCTTCGGCTACGAGAAGGGCGCCTTCACCGGCGCCCAGCAGGCCCAGGCCGGCAAGTTCGAGCAAGCCCAGAACGGCACCCTGCTCCTCGACGAAGTCACCGAAATGCCCATGGGACTCCAGGCCAAGCTCCTGCGCGTCCTGCAGGAGCGCGAAGTCGAACGGGTCGGCGGCAAGCAGCCGGTAGCCCTCGATATCCGCATCATCGCCACCTCCAACCGGGACATGGCGGAAGCGGTCGCCAAGGGCGGTTTCCGCGAGGATCTCTACTACCGGCTCAATGTCTTTCCCGTGGCCATTCCGGCGCTTCGCCAGCGGCCCCAGGATATTCTTCCCATCGCCCGGCGTTTCATCGCGGCGCAAAGCGGCCGCCTGGGACGCTACGGCATGGCGCTTTCGGCCGCGGCCGAAGCGGTGCTGCGCGCCCATGCCTGGCCGGGCAATGTGCGCGAACTCGACAACGTCGTGCAGCGCGCCCTGATTCTCGCGCCCGGCGCCAGCATCGAACCCGAACACCTCAAACTGGGACCGCCTCCGGCCGGCGAAGCGCCGCCTCGGGCGGCGGGCGAAATCCCGATTCAAAACGAGGAAAAAAAGGTCGATAATATGAAAGACCTCGAACGGGAACACATTCTGCGCACCCTGGCGGAGGTGGGCGGTTCCCGCAAGCTGGCGGTCGAGCGCCTGGGGATTTCGGAACGCACCCTGCGCTACAAGCTGCAGCAGTATCGGGACGAGGGGTTTTTCAGCGACTAGCCCGGCGAGCCGCTGGCCCGTAGATTGCTTGTAGTGATCTGCAAATTGGTCTGGAGTTGACGATGGACACCACGGGTATCGAACAAATGCTCAGTACGCTGCGCAGCACGGCGGCGCAGGCGGCCGGCAAGCCGGCGGAGACGGCCGCGCCGGCGGCGGGGGGCGCCGATTTCGCCCAGGTCTTGAAAAACTCCCTCGACAAGGTCAACGAAGCCCAGATGCAGGCCCAGGGCATGGCGGAAAAAATTGCCGCCGGCGACACCACCCAGAATCTGCACGAGGTGATGATTGCCCTGCAGACGGCCAGCGTTTCCTTCCAGGAAATGGTCCAGGTCCGCAACAAGCTGGTCACCGCCTACCAGGACATCATGAACATCCAGGTCTGACGGCGGGGTTGGGCAAACGAAAAAGGCCGGGTTTCCGGCCTTTTTTCTTGGGCGGCGCCGGCCGGGCGCTATTCCAGGCCGGCCAGGCGGGCCTTGCGCTCCCGTTCGATACGGGTGATGAAACGCTGGATCATGGTCAGGCGCTGCCCCGGCAGATCGATGAACTCGCAGCCCGCCCGGATGAAGTGGTGGCCGCTGCGGTTGCTCACCGGGACGGCGCTACGCACGCACAGGGTGGCGACGACGATGCCTTCTTCCGGCAGGGCGATGCGGCAGTTTTGGACGAGGGCGCCGACCGGCAGGAATTCGGCGGCGGCTTCCGGCACCATGAGGCTGACCCCGCCACCGCTGAGATCCAGGATCTTGAGTTCCTCTGCATGGAGCAGCCCCTCGCCGCGGGGTATCGGCGCCTGGCAGAGCAACACCGGCGTCACCGGGGTTTCCAGCCGGAAGTATTCGCGCCGTTGGAGGCGCAGCAGCTTGCCCGGCAGGGGGGCGCGAAAGGCCGGTCGGCCGGCGAATTCCGCCGCTTCGAGGCGTACGAGGGGGAACTGGATTTTGACCTTGTCGAGCTTGGCCGTGAGAATCAGCGAGACGGCCTTGCGAGCCGCCTGGTTCATGGTTTCTTCGCTGCCCAGGTCGAGGATGAGGCTGTCGCCGGCCTCGTCGACGGCGAGGATCGTGGTGAGCAGAAAGGCGTTGCCGTGGTCGAAATAGACCGTGGCGAGCGACTGGTGTTTGTGCAGGGCGCGCAGGACAAAAAGAATCTCGACCCGGCCGGTCAGCATGTACTTGCCGTAGGCGTCGGTTTTTTCCAGTTCGAATTCGGGAACGTGTTCTTTATCCACAGTGGTTTTCCGCACCGGTCGAGCAGCCTAGGGCCGCAGGCAAGGAGGAAGTTTAACCCGAAACGGGCCTGACGCCGCAGGCCGAGCGCGCCGGTTGCCGCCAGCGGCTCCCGGGTCGATGTCGGAGCTTGCGTACACCGGGATTCAGGCTGCCGGAGGCGACGCAAAGGGCGGCGGCGGTTCTTCTTGCTCCAGACGGTAGAGCCAGGCCAGCAGTTCGGCAACGGCGAGGTAGAGCTGGGGCGGGATATGCTCGTCGATATCGACCTGCATGAGCAGGGCGACCAGTTCCGGGGATTCGTGCACGAAAACGCCGTGTTCCTGCGCCCGGGCGATGATCTGTTCAGCCACCAGGCCGCGGCCGCGGGCGACGACGCGGGGGGCGGCGTCGGTTTGCCGGTAGGCGAGGGCGACCGCCTCGCGCTGGGCGTCATCCGGCTTGCGGGCCATCGTCGGCGACGGTGAAGCCGGTGAGGCGCAGGCCTGCGTCGGCGAACCGCTGGCTGAGCTGGGGGCCGGCTTGGACAAAGCGGGTGCGGCTGGCCCCGCTGTCCGGACTCAGGGTCAGTTCGACGGCACCTTCGCCGTGCAGGCGCAGCGTGGCTTCGAGCGTGCCCAGATGGGGCAGAGTCAGCCGCAGGCGGGTGCTCCAGCGCAGGTCGTCGCCGTCGCCCCGCTCCGGGCGGGACTGCTGGCGATCCTCAATTTCCCATTGCATCTCCTGTCCCGGCCAGATTTGCCCTTGCCAGACGAAATTCTGCGTCGCTAGGGCGTCGAGTTGTTGCTGCACCAGGGGCGTCAGCTCGGCCGATATGGTCAGGGCGCCGGGCTGGCGGGGAGCGGCGTCGACCGCATGTTGGCTCGTCCCGGCCGGTTTGGCGGCGCCTGCTTCGGCATCGGCGGCGGATGGACCCGCTGGCGCCCCCTGGGCCGAAACGTCGGTCGCCGCAGGGGCTTGGCTGGCGGCGCCGGCCGGCGGAGGGGGCGGCGCGGAAAGGCGACCCTGGGGTTCGGCGAGGAGCGCTTCGCGGGGAAAATCACCGGCCGCCCAGCGGGCCTGGTGGGACTCGTAGAACATGCCGCTTTTGCCCAGCGCATCCTTGAGGATGGGTACCAGCTGGGCCGGGTCTTCCGGGAATTTTCCGACCAGCGGCTGGTTGCCGTTGAGGGCGGCGGGCTGGGCGCGGCCGCCCTTGTCGCCGCCGATGCCTTCGAGGAGATCCGAGATGAGCTGGCCGGTCCGGCTCAGGGTGGTGGCGACGGAGTCCCGGGGGGCGGTGTCCGCCGGGCCGCGGTCGGCGACGACGGCAAAAGTCATGCGGCCGTTCCGTTCGACGACTTCGAGTTCGAGGCTGTCGCCGGGTTTGGCCGAGAAAGGAAGGGAGAGGGTGATGTCGCGCTGAGCGACTACCGCCCGGTAGGTGCCGTTGGGAAGGAGCGCCTGGATTTGGGCAGTCATCCGCTGGCCGGGAGCGAGATCGCTGAGGACGTCGGTGAGTTGCTGGGCCGGTGCTACGGGTTGCGGCGGCGCCGGCTGGTCAGGCAGAACCAGGCGCAGGCGGCTGGCGACGTCGGGCGGGATCATGCCTAGTCACCCGGGGCGGCGGGGAGCCTCGGGTCGGGAGCGCCGAGTTCGATGAGCAGCCGGCGGGTTTCTTCCTGCCATTCGGCGATTTCCTGCCGGATGCCGGCCTGTTTGGCGAGAATGGCCCGGATCAGTTCCGCCTTCTGGCGTCTTTCGGCGGTACCGCCGGGGGGCCAGGCGCGAGCCGCGAGGGTGGCGGCGAGACGGTCGGCTTCGCCCTGCAGGGCGGTCATTTCCGTTACGTCGAGGGCAAAGGCCGCTGCTGCGATGCGGCCGTGCAAATCATCGAGCTGGCGGTAAAGGTGCAGTTCTTCGGGGTCGGACATCGAGCCATCAGGCCGGGGCGTTCGGGGCGGCTTTCCCGATTTCGGCCCAGGCGGAACTGATTTCTCCCAGCAACTGCGCCACTTCGTCCAGGATCGCCACCTGGTTCTTGATGTTGGCCTGGATCAGGCGGCGCACCATGTAGTCGTACAGGGCGGCCAGGTTGGCGGCCACTTCGCCGCCGGCCTCGACGTCGAGGCTGGCCTTGAGGCCGAGGTTGATGATGTCGATGGCTTTGGAGATGGCCAGCCCCTTTTCCGCCAGATTGCCGTTGCCCATGTGAATGCGCGCCAGGGCGATGGCCTGTTCCGAGCCTTCGAAAAGGAGCATGACCAGCTGGTGCGGGTTCGAGCTTTCGACGGCGATGTCCTGCTCGACCTTCTGGTAGGAGGAAATGGGGTTGGATAATTGTTGGAACATGGAGTCGGGGTGCCTAGAGTCTGGACAGCTGCTGCGACAGGTAGGTGCCGACGTTCTGCATCTGCGCCACGAGGGTGTCCAGGGAAGTGAATTGTTTGCGGTAACGGGCCTCGACGGCCGTCAGGCGCAGGTTGATCGAATCGGCCTGCTTGCCGAGGAGCTTGATCGAGGCATTGAGGCCATTGATGCGGCCGGTGAGGGCGCCTGTGGTGCCGGTCAGCCCGTCGATGGCCGATGAGATCGCCGTGCCGTAGCCGGTGAAGACACTCTTGACGCTGGTGAAGTCGGTGCTGATGGCGGTCTGGAGCTTGGTCGTGTCCACCGCCAGACTGCCGTCCTTGGCCACCGAAATGCCCAGGTCGGACAGGGTGTCGTAGGTGCCGGTCACCGTTGCGGGAACGGTGTTGAGCGCCCGGCTCAAGGTGCCGAGGAGGGCGCGGGCTGTGCCTTCGCCGTTGAGCACGTTGCCCTTCTTGGCGCTGGCGTCGTAGTTGGTGAGGTTGCGGACGGTGGACTGGAGGTCGTTGTAGGCCGCGGTGAAATTGGTGACGAGTTTGGTCAGCGCGGCCTGGTCGCGGTTTACCGCGATGGTCGTGTCGCCGGCCTTGGTGAGCGTCAGCGAGACCCCGGAAATGGCCGTGGTGAGCGTGTTGCTGGCCGACGAGACAGGGATGCCGTTGATGGTCAGCGAAGCGTCGGCGGCGGACTGGGCCTGGGTCAGGTTGGTCGCGGCGCCGGTAACGTAGGCCAGTTGCGACAGGCCGCTCGCGTTGTCGAGGTTGGCGGCATCGCCGCCGGCCTGGGTGAAATCGGCGGTGCCGGTTTCCTGGACAGCGACCGAGATGGTGTTGGCGGCCCCGGTGTTCTTGCTCGTCAGGGCGAGGCGCGAACCCAGGGTGTCGGTGATGATGGTGGCGTTGACGCCGGTATTGTTGCTCGCCGTATTGATGGCGTCGCGAATCCCGGCCAGGGTGTTGTTGGTGGCGCCGATGCTGACGTCGAAGGTCGAAGCGCCGACACCGATCCTCAGCGTTCCCGTGCCGACCACGGTGGAGGTGGCGGCGAAGGCTTTTGAATTGAGGGTGTGGGCGGCCGCCAGATTGGCGATATGGACCGCGTAGGATCCCGTGGCGGCGCCGACCGAGGTGGTCGCCGTGGCGATGGTGGCGTCCGAACTGGTGGCCGCGTAGGCTTCCTGGCTGAGGGACGATTTGAGCGCGTTGGCGGCGCTTTGCAGGGTGCTGAGCTTGCTGCTGATCGAACCGTAGGCCGAGATCTTGGCTTGCACGCCGGCCTGCCGCTGTTTGTTCAGTTCAAGCGGCTGCTGCTCGACCGTCATCAGCTTTTGCAGCAGGGAATTCAGATCCAGCCCGCTGCCGACACCGAGGCTGGAGACAGTGGATGTCGTAGCCATGAAACTCTCCTTATAGGAGTGTCAATTCTGACATCAGGCCTTGTCGCGGACAAGCAGTCCTTGCAGTTTATCCAGAACTTTGGCGATCTGGATGACCTCTTCCGAGGGAATCTGGCGGATTACTTCCTGGGTCTGGCGGTCGACCACCTTGACCACGGCGATATCAGTGTCCTTGTCGACGCTGAAGGTGAGATCCCGGGAGGCGGTATTGACGAAATCGTTGAGTTTTTTCAGCGCCTCTTCCAGATTGTTGTTCGAGGTGCTGGCTTCAGGCTTGCGGGAAGCGGCTTCATGGGTAGTGGCACGGCTGGGTGGCGTTTGGGTCGCCGGCCCGGCTTGCGGCGGTGCGGCCGGAGCCTGGCCAGGGGCCTGGCCGGGCGGCGGAACCGGAGTGAGCTGGGAGGCGAATCCGGCGTTGCCTAGAGGTTGTACGGACATTTTCCTACTCCTGTGCAGGACGGCAAGCGCCCGGAGGCGCTTGCCGTATTACCAGGCTGACGCGACCGCTTAGCCGCGGAGCAGCGACAAGACGTTCTGCGGCAGGGCATTGGCCTGGGACAGCATGGCGGAGCCGGCCTGCTGCAGGATTTGCGAGCGGGTCAGGTTGGCGGTTTCGACGGCGAAGTCGGCATCGACGATGCGGCTACGGGCGGCGGTCTGGTTCTCGGCGGCGACCTGGAGCTGGGAGATGACCGATTCGAAACGGTTCTGGAAGGCACCGTACTTGGCGCGCACGCCGGCGGTGATCTGCAGGCCGGAGTCGAGGAACTTCAAGGAAGAAGCCGCCAGGGTGCCGGAACTGATGTCGAGGACGGCGGTGTCGGCGATGTCGACGATGCCGGTCCAGTTGGTATCGACCTTGCCGGAGACGGTGATGACGTTGGCGCCGGAGGCTTCGGCGCCGACCTGGAAGGTGGTGGTGCCGACGAAGGTGTTGAGGGCGCCGGCGCTGTCGAGGAGGGCGAGGCCGTTGAAGGTGGTGCCCGAGACG
>SSSZ01000062.1 GCA_009469675.1 Azonexaceae bacterium
AATCCCGACCTACGCTAACCTCATATCCAGCCATCGCTTCCCTGCCTTTCTTCGGTTGATCAACGTCTCGACAACGTCATCCTACCGAACCGAAGCGGTGGCTACCCACCACCCGATTTACAGCAGTTTACGGACTCAATCGAATTTCCGGGGCCGGCTCTTGGCAAAACTTCCATTTGGCATGTTTCACTTTGTTCAAATGAGAACAGGCCCTAGTGTTAGTGTCTGTACTAACCAATCCAGGCTAAAATCTGACCCTTCTACTGATATGGACAAGGGCGTATGCCCCACGCGGCATGATGAATCCACGTACGCTAGCCGCCTTCTTGCATGACCTGTTTGCGGTTGCGGCGGCATGGATGCTGGCCTTCTGGCTGCGCTTTAATTTCGATATACCTTCGGAATTCTTTGTTGCGGCCCTGCAATCTTTGTTTTGGGTAATACCTCTCTTTGGCACGCTCTTTTTTTCATTTGGTCTCTATCGGGGTGTGTGGCGATTTGCGAGCCTCTCCGATATGCAGCACATTCTGGCGGCGGTATCGACCGGAGCTGTGTTTGCGGTCATGGCTGTAGTATTCGTTGGACTAGGGCCGATTCCCCGATCTGTCTTGGTTATGCATCCCCTTCTCCTAGTAATAGTGATGGGCGGGAGCCGTTTTGCCTATCGTAGCTGGAAGGAGCATAGACTCTATGGTCCGGCAAGGATGCGAGGGCAGCCAGTCATTGTTCTTGGTGCTGGCGAGGCAGCTGATTCACTGTTGCGAGAGATGAAGCGAAGCGGCCTCTGGTACGCGGTGGCTTTAGCCAGCAACAAGGTAACTAATCAAGGGCGGTGGCTGCACGGTTTGCCTGTATTTGGCCCTATGTCAGTCATTCCAGATCTGGCTGAAAAATACTCGGTCAAGCACGCCATCATGGCCATGCCTAACAGCCGGGCGTCCGAGCGCCGTGAGGCGGCTGAGATTGCATCAGCGGCTGGCCTGACGGTCATGACCATGCCGTCCTACGACGATTTGCTGGCTGGGCGCCTTTCCGTTTCCAGCATTCGCCGGGTCGAACTCGAGGATCTTTTGGGGCGCGAGGCAGTGTCGCTCGACGACGCCGGTTTGCACGATTTGCTGGGCGGCCGGGTCGTGCTGGTTACGGGAGCAGGGGGATCGATCGGCTCCGAGCTCTGCCGGCAAATCGCCAAATTTTTGCCGGCCCGGCTGGCTTTGGTCGAATCGTCGGAGTTCGGGCTCTACCAGATCGACGAGGAGCTGGGGCAATCATTTCCCGCCTTGGCACGGAGTTGCTGGGCAGGCGATGTGCGGGATGAGGCGCGGGCAGACGAGATATTGCGGGCGGAAAAGCCCGTGGTCATCTTCCACGCGGCGGCCTACAAGCATGTTCCTCTGATGGAAAGCGGCAACGCCTGGCAGGCGGTGCGCAACAATGCCCTGGGAACCCTGACCATGGCCCGGGCCGCTCAGCGGGCCGGGGTTGCCAAATTCGTGCTCATTTCCACCGACAAGGCGGTCAATCCGACCAACGTCATGGGGGCCACCAAGCGCCTGGCCGAAAGGCTGTGCCGGGCGATCCAGGCGGTTGGCGGCACGCGCTTCATCACGGTTCGTTTCGGCAATGTATTGGGTAGCAACGGCAGCGTCATTCCCAAGTTCCGCGATCAGATCGCCCGCGGCGGACCGCTGACGGTCACCCATCCGGATATCGTGCGCTATTTCATGACCATCCCCGAGGCTGCCCAACTGGTTCTCCAGGCAGCGCTGATGGGGGAGGGTGGCGAGATATTCGTTCTCGATATGGGCGAGCCCGTGCGAATCGTCGACTTGGCCCGGGATATGATTCGCCTGTCCGGCTTTTCCGAGGACGACATCCCGATCCATTTTTCCGGACTGCGCCCCGGTGAAAAGCTCTATGAAGAATTGCTCGCCGACGATGAGACCACGCTGCCGACCCCGCACCCCAAGCTCCGCATCGCCCGGTTGGCCGACAACATGGGCGAGGTCGAGTTGACCGAGCTTCTCAGCTGGCTGGCACCCGGAGTCCGCGAGGTTGCCGAGGTGCGGGCCGGTCTCAAACGTTTTGTACCCGAGTACGTGCTGCCGTGAGCCGGCTCGGGATCCAATGCCATCGGAGTAATCTGTGACAGTTGAATTCATCGATCTTCCCCAGTTATCGGGGGCCGCAGGAACGGTTCGCCTGCCGGGTTCCAAGAGCATCTCCAACCGTGTTCTACTGTTGGCGGCGCTGGCCGAGGGGGTTACCGAGGTGCGGGACTTGCTTGCCTCCGACGACACGGAGCGGATGCTCGACGCACTGAAGGCGCTCGGTGTCGGCGTCACCACCCTGGGTGGCGAAAGCTGGGCGATCGCCGGCTGCGGCGGGCGGTTTCCCGTCAAGCAGGCCGAGCTGTTCCTGGGTAATGCCGGCACCGCCTTTCGCCCCCTTACCGCGGCCCTGGCCCTGTCTGGGGGCGATTATGTCTTAAAGGGGGTCGCCCGCATGCACGAGCGGCCGATTGGCGATTTGATCGATGGATTACGCCAATTGGGTGCGGACGTAACCTACCTGGGGAACGAAGGTTACCCGCCTTTGCGGCTCAGGCCTGCGGCAATCAAACCCGGCGGCGTGCTGCGGGTACGCGGCGACGTCTCCAGCCAGTTCCTCACCGGCCTGCTCATGGCGCTGCCGCTCACGGGCGTAGAAACTACGGTCGAAGTCGTCGGCGAGTTGATTTCCAAGCCCTACATCGAAATCACCCTGGCCACCATGCGCCGCTTCGGTGTCGACGTGATTCGCCAGGGATGGCAGCGCTTCACGGTGCCGGCTGGTAGCCGTTACGTCTCGCCGGGTACCGTCTTCGTCGAGGGCGATGCCTCCTCCGCCTCCTACTTCCTGGCCCTCGGGGCCATCGGCGGCGGGCCGGTGCGGGTGGAAGGGGTCGGCCGGGATTCGATTCAGGGCGACGTCCGTTTTGCCGAAGCCCTTGCGGCCATGGGGGCGGTCATCGACCTGGGCGACAACTGGATGGAAGCGCGGGCGCCAAAGGCCGGGTTGGTGGGGGTCGACCTCGATTGTAATCACATTCCCGATGCCGCCATGACCCTGGCGACCACGGCGCTGTTTGCCCGGGGGCCGACGACATTGCGCAACATCGCCAGCTGGCGGGTCAAGGAAACCGACCGCATCGCCGCCATGGCGACGGAGCTGCGTAAGCTGGGGGCGGAGGTGGAGGAGGGGGCGGACTACATTCGCATCAGCCCCGTGGCCAAGCTTCACCCGGCCGCCATCGATACCTACGACGACCACCGCATGGCCATGTGTTTCTCCCTGGCGGCTTTGGCCACGCCCTTGCGCATCAACGATCCCAAATGCGTCGGCAAGACCTTTCCGGATTATTTCCCGGTTTTCCTGGCGGTGACCAAGGCAGCGCCGGTAATCGCCATCGACGGCCCCTCCGCCTCGGGCAAAGGTACCGTCGCCGCACGGGTGGCAGCCGCCCTCGGTTGCGGCTACCTCGATTCCGGCGCCATCTACCGCTTGACCGCCCTGGCGGCGCAACGGGCCGGCCTGGCCTGGGACGACGAAAACGGTGTCGCGACAGTCGCCGCCGCGCTGGACGTCGTTTTTTCCGAAGGCGTCGTCAAGCTGGGGGGCGAAGACGTGACCGAGGCGATACGCAGCGAGGCGATTTCCTCCGGAGCGTCCCAGGTAGCGGCCTTGCCCGCCGTGCGCGAGGCCCTTCTTTTTCGCCAGCGGGCATTCGCGACGCTCCCCGGGCTGGTGGCGGACGGCCGGGACATGGCTTCAGTCGTCTTTCCCCAGGCGGTTCTCAAGGTCTTTCTCACGGCAACGCCCGAGATCAGGGCCGAGCGCCGGCACCGCCAGTTGCTCGCCGCCGGCGTCGCCGCCGATTTGGCTGCCATCGTCGCCGACCTCAAGGCCCGCGACGCCCGCGACACCGGGCGGGCCGTCGCGCCGCTGCGGCAGGAGGAAGGCGCGCAGTTGCTGGATACCACGGGGCTCGGCATCGATGCCGCCGTCAATCAGGTTCTCGCCTGGTACAGGGCGGAGTCCGGTCAATAAACGATTGATCGCAAAACGTTTTCCCTGATAGAATCCCAATCTTTCCCGCCGTTGGCGGGTCGGGTGCCGTCGACCACCGGTCGGCGGCGTTCATCAACCAACCGCCGCTTTGCGGCAAATCCAGTAGGTTCTCCCATCAATGGAATCTTTTGCACAACTTTTTGAAGAAAGCCTGGCTCGCCAGGAAATGCGTCAAGGCGAAGTCATCACTGCCGAAGTGGTGCGCGTCGACCAGAACTTCGTGGTGGTCAACGCCGGCCTGAAATCCGAATCCTACGTCCCGGTCGAGGAATTCCTCAACGACCAGGGCGAACTCGAAGTGCAGCCGGGCGAATTCGTCCAGGTCGCCATCGAAATGCTCGAAGACGGCTACGGCGAAACCCGTCTCTCCCGCGATCGCGCCAAGCGCATCGCCGCCTGGAACTTCCTGGAGCAGGCCCTCAACGAAGGCTCCCTGGTCTCCGGCACCATCACCGGCAAGGTCAAGGGTGGTCTCACCGTCATGTCCAACGGCGTGCGCGCCTTCCTGCCCGGTTCCCTGGTGGATATGCGTCCGGTCAAGGACACCACCCCCTACGAAGGCAAGACCCTCGAATTCAAGGTCATCAAGCTCGACCGCAAGCGCAACAACGTCGTCCTCTCCCGTCGTGCCGTGCTCGAAGCAACCGCCGACAAGGATCGCGAAAAGCTTCTCGAGAACCTCAAGGAAGGCACTACCGTCAAGGGCATTGTCAAGAACATCACCGACTACGGCGCCTTCGTGGACCTGGGTGGTATCGACGGCCTGCTGCACATCACCGACCTGGCCTGGCGCCGCGTCCGTCATCCCTCCGAAGTGCTCGCCGTGGGCGACGAAGTCACCGCCAAGATTCTCAAGTTCGACGCCGAGAAGAACCGTGTCTCCCTGGGCTTGAAGCAGCTCGGCGAAGATCCCTGGGTGGGCATCGCCCGCCGCTACCCGGCCGGCACCCGTCTCTTTGGCAAGGTCACCAACCTCACCGACTACGGCTCCTTCGTCGAGATCGAGCAGGGCATCGAAGGCCTGGTGCACGTCTCCGAAATGGATTGGACCAACAAGAACGTCCATCCTTCCAAGGTCGTCCAGCTGGGCGACGAAGTCGAAGTCATGATCCTCGAGATCGACGAAGACCGCCGCCGCATCTCCCTCGGCATGAAGCAGTGCAAGGCCAATCCGTGGGAAGAGTTCGCCCAGAACCACAAGAAGGGCGACAAGGTGAAGGGCGCCATCAAGTCGATTACCGACTTCGGCATCTTCATCGGCCTCTCCGGCGCCATCGACGGCCTGGTCCACCTCTCCGACCTGTCCTGGTCCGCCACCG
>SSSZ01000063.1 GCA_009469675.1 Azonexaceae bacterium
GCAAACTTCCAGACGAGCGCACCGACGCCCGTCGCAGCCACGATCATGATCGGCAAGTTACCCAGCGTAGCGGGTAAGATCGACTTCATAAAGTCGATGCTCGTCGCCGCCAAGAACAAAGTCAACGTCGCCAGCAGTAGGACCATGATGATCCCAGGCATCTTGTTCTCCATGCGTTTCCTCTTCACCTTCCGGGCTTGCGCCCCTATTCCAGATACTCAGGACGAGCCACAAATACAGCCCGCCCAACACCCCGACCAGCAGCAGCAGGGGAATCCTGCCGACGACCAAACCACCAGCCAGGGACACCCCCATAGCCAGGGCGGCGGTCCCTGCTGTTTGATTTGGGGCATACAACAACAGCAACGGGGCCAGCCCCAAGACCCCCGCCAACCCGACGCCGCTCAATGATAGCGGACCCAACACCTCGAACGCCCTCCAGAACATCAGCCCCGACCAGACGCCCGCCAGCAGGGCCAGCCCGACAAATACGGCCTCGGCCATAACCGGCACCGCAGCCACAAGCCGCGGGATGGCCTCCCGTAACGATTGCGCCAGGTGCGAGAGGATGTTGCCAACCACTGTGCCCACCACAGCCACAGCGGCAGCGACGGCGGCCCCAATCCCCAGACTCAGGGCGAGCAAGCCCAACAGGGCCGCTTTGACAGCGGTGGCGAATGCCTTGGCAGCCTTACCCGCGGCTTCGCCGGCCTGCTTTACCAGGTCCTCGCCCATCCCGCCGCCCTCGTCCATCTCAGCGCCCTTCGCCGCGTGGGCAGCTCCACAGATCCCAATCCATGTTGAGCCATTGTCCGACCGGGTATGCTGCCCAGCTGGGGACCGGCATGCTTTGCGCCGCTGCTCCCTCAGCTGTGCTCACGGCACTGTCAGGGGCGATCGGCCCGCATGCCGGCAACCCCGCCAACAGCACCAGCAGCAGCACCAGCGCGCCGCCGATGACCAACTTTCTCGCCCCTTGGCGCTTGGCCTCACTATCGCCGAGCACCAGATAGATGCCGCCGAGGACGATCTGTGTGATGGCCACCAGGATCATGACGCCCAGCGCGACCGTTACGATTGCGTCCATACAACCTCCAATCAAAGACGCCCTGCAAACTCTTTGCACGGCGTCCAAAACGTGTTACAATCCGTCTCGAACGCCGTGTGCATCACGGTGCGCCGAGGCGCCGTCACCTGCCAGGATGAGCATGGCGCCTTGGCCCTGGGGGCCTGGGAGTTTTCCCAGGCCCTGCTTGTTACTCCGTACTCTCACGCCGCCGGCGATCCGCCTCCCGCCGGCATTCCGCCGAACAATACCGCTGCGCCGGGCTGGCCGGCACGAACTGAATCCGGCACCCTGCGAGCTCGCACCCGCGCGGCCGGCCCAGCACGATCACGTCATCGGGCAGGGGGTGGATTGCCAACACGCGCACGTAATGCGCCCGGGCCTGCAGCTCGTTGACCCCGTCCAGCATCGCGCCCAAAACCTGGAGCGCCTGCGCAATCTCCACGGTGATGGGGTCCTGGCCGACTTTCAGCCGGTAGACATACTGCCGGCTGAACGGCTGCCGGTCTGTGTCGATGGTCCTGGCCAGGGTGGCGCCGAACTCAGCCAGTGACTCCCCGCGCTCGCGCATCAACTCGATCAGGAGGCTGCGCAGGTGCGCTTGCGCTGCGGACGACTCAGCAGAGTACGGCTTTGACACGACACCCACCTTCTTGACGCCTTCTTGACGCCCCATACGGGCGTGTGGCGTCACCATTTCGCCGGCGACGGAAATCCTACGATAGCCCCAGGCCGGCTTGTACGGCCTGCTGCTCGATTTCTTGCTCTGCCGTCAGAGCCAAGGTCGCCGCGTTGATGCGCACCACCTCGGCCAGGGTGAGGAGTAGTGCCCAGTCGATGGGCCGCGCGTGGTGGACCTTGCCGCTGACGATGCCGGCGATGTGCCCGCCGGCCGCGTGGAGCGCCATCACGATCTCATTGAGGTCCACGTCGCTGGTCATCGCAGCCCCCAGCTTCGACCACACGCGCGCGGCCACGTCGTCGGGTAGTACCGCGTGCTGCACGTCGCCCGGTAGGTGGCGCGCGTGGCGGGTCCTGGTTTTGCCGGCAGCAGGGGCGGCCGCGCGCCCGACAGTACGACAGTCAACAAAACAACCAATAGCAACGATCTCATAATGCCTCCTTGTAGCATGTCCACCAGGGCCGGCCGATGCGCCA
>SSSZ01000064.1 GCA_009469675.1 Azonexaceae bacterium
CGCGCCTCAGCAGTCACCTGCTGGCAGTAGTCGTCGGTCACGTCCGCCGGCACAGACCACCCGCCGGGCTGATCTTTCGGCCACTCGAAGCGCGCGTACACCCACGACTTGAAGAAATCCGTATCAAGGTGCCAGAGCTGCAAGCCGTTCTTCACGACCTTGCCGCGCACCGTCACGTCGATCAGTGACGGGCTCAGCGGCTTGGTCAGGTGCTCGCGACCCTTCGTCGGCAGCGCCCAGCCTTTGTATCGACGGCAGAACTCGTAAACCCGGTTATCCGGCGTGCGCTTCACATCGCCCGGCCGATATCCGGAGTCGACGCCGATACGTTTGATCCGAAGTTCTCGATCGCAGAACTTGCGGTCCCGAAACTCTCCGAGCCGCTGCCACACGTCCTCGAGCTCGGTGTCGCCCCACAGCTCGCCGGCCTCGATCAGCCAGGACTGCATCCCGGCGCCCCAGCCGCGAACAACGTAGATCAGTCGATCTTTCTGAACGTCGACGAACGCGGTGATCGACTCGACGCCATCCGGCACGTCGCCGCTCGTGTACTCGCCGCACAGATCCCGGATTCGCTGCCATGGCGGCGCCTCACCGCCAACGCGGTACAGTTCGCCGAATGCCGTGTTCAGCACGCCGCGGACACGATCCGGATCGCCGCTGGCCACCGCCTTGATCCAGTCCGACGCGCGCTTTCCGAACGTCACCCAGGGCGACATGAGCGCGGAGGCCCAGAACGACGCATCAGACGCTTCCGGCGGCTCGCCCACCACCTCGCCGTTCTCGACCTTCTGCCCGGGCGCGAGGTAGTGCCCGCGCTCGTTCATCCACGTCTTCTTGTGATCCTCGATCTGCGTGCCGCAGCGCGCGCAGGTCAGTCGCGCCTCTCGAAGCGCCTGACGCGCCGTGGCTCCCTTCGGCCACCACAGCAGCTTGAAGCGCGGGACGAAGTATTCGTCGCACTCCGGACACGGCACCGCCCACTCGAACCGCGTGCCCTCCTGCCACAGCTTCCAGGACGGGCTCGCAATGTCCTCGGGTTTCGCCACCTTCCAGTGCTCGATCCCCGTGTCCGGGTGAATGTAGGTCTCGACGTTCCCTTCCGTCGGCGTCGAGGTGACGATCAGCCGGCCGTCGGGATACGTCGCAATGCGCGCCTCGGCAAGCGTGAGCGGATCGCCCTCGCCGGGGATCGGCTCCATGCGATCCACCTCGTCCGCCAGCACCGTATGCGCGGGCTGAGACGCGAGCTCGGTCGGAGAACCCGCCCACGCCAGGCGCAACGTGACGCCCGCAACGCGTTTGACGAGCTTCTGCGCCCGCCGACCGTGCAACGTCTTCGACCACAGCGACGGCGCCGATCGCAGCATCTGCGCCACGCGCGGCTCGATTACACCGTCGATATTCGATTTCGTCGGGCCGAAGTACAGAATCGGCGCCGGATCATCATCCAGCTTGTGACCGATGACGTTGAATAACGCCTCGGTCTTGCCCATCTGCGAACCCATGATCGCCGTGACCCGGCGATATCGCGGGTCCGAGCACGCCTCGACGATCGGTATGCAGTACGGCGTCCTGCTACTTCGCCACCTTCCGGGTTCGGCGCTTCCTTCGGGGAGACGCCTTGTCTGGTCCGCCCACTGACTCGCCGTCCGGTTCGGCGGCGGCTTCTCGATGCTCGCCACTTTCCGCAGCGCGCTCAAGAGCATCGGCAATGCCAAGCGTGAACTTGGCGATACTGTCTCGAACCTCACGCAGCTCTGCCAGCAGTCGAGAGCGGTTGATTCCGGGATCGGTACTACCGAGGAATTCATGCGCCAGGCGACCCGCCACAGCGTCGTGCAACTGCGCCATGTGCGCGGCTTTCGCCATCCATATTTCTTCCACAATGGCTACGTCGATCAGCCGGCCGCGCTGCGTTTCGTTCTGCATCGCGATCTTGTCGGCCTGCTCTTTCGCCAGACGTTCGCGCTGCGAGCCTGGCGGCTCTCGGTGATTGATTACCCACGGGATGGCGGCGGCGATGTCGATCGCAACTTCCGCGCCCTTACGACCGCTGCGCTCCGCCGGCATTCCGGCGTCCATCCAGTTCGTCACGGTCGCCGGCGAGACATCGCA
>SSSZ01000008.1 GCA_009469675.1 Azonexaceae bacterium
AGTCATCCAGCCATCGCGCTCGGCATCTGCCGCTCTGGCTGCATCAATACAACTGGCACAGACCTCATGCCAGCCTTCAATATCAGCCCCCCATCTCCCGCGTCACCTTACTGAACAACCTGGTGGGTTTACACAGCTAGATACCCAGGCGCGCATCTGACACGCCCCCACGGTGGCCAGTCTGGCCCCGAGTTTTGGGCGTGGTGCGATGACCAACCACTGGGTGGACATCAAGAATGCCGACCTCGTCTTCGTCATGGGCGGCAACCCCGCCGAAGCCCATCCCTGTGGCTTCAAGTGGGTGATCGAGGCGAAGAAGAACCGCAAGGCCAAGCTCGTCGTCGTGGACCCACGCTTCAACCGCACGGCTGATGGCGCTTTCTTTCCTCGCCCTGTTCCTGCGTTTCCGGGCCCTCAACGCGATGACCCCGGCGGACCGGGAATGGCTCGGCCGAATCCGGGAGATGGTCGATGGCGACGACCACAACATGCCGGAGCAGGGGAAATACAACGGCGGCCAGAAAGCCCTCTTCTGGGCGCTGTCGCTCTGCGTGCTGCTCCTCACCCTGTCGGGGATCGCCATCTGGCGCGCCTACTTCGGCTTCGACATCGGTCTGGTCCGCCTCGGCGCCGTCGTTCATGCCGCCACCGCGGCGGTGATGATCGCCCTCATCATGGTGCACGTCTATGCCGCCATCTGGGTCAAGGGCACCCTCCGCGCCATGTGGTACGGCAGCGTCACCCGCGGCTGGGCCCGGCAGCACCACCGCGGCTGGTACCGCCAGATCACCGGAAAATGACCCGTCGATCGGACGATTGATGCGATTTGCCTTGCGCTTCCAGGGGCCGGCGGCGAAACTTCCTCCGGCCCCTGTTTTTTTCCTCCCATGTTGAGCCAGCCCATTCACTTCCAGCCCTCCGGCGAAGACGTTCCGCGCTTCCTGCTACCCGTCGCCGCCAGCGTCTTCGCCGAGCGGGCCGAGCGTTTCGCAAGCCTCGCCCAGGGCCACAGCCTGGGCGATTGGCTCGGCTTTCTCGGCCGCCTTACCGCCGCCCAGCACGCCGCGCTGCAGGCCTTGCCGCCCTTGCCCGGTCCGCCGGCGGCAGCCCTTGATCTGGCCCGTACCCACCACATGCCGCCCCTCAACGCCGCGTCGCTGCCTCCCCCGGCCCCTTGGCGCGACGTGGCGCGGCAACTGGCGACCCGTCTGGCCGACCACGTCCCCGCCGCCGGCCATTCAACTCTGGCTGCCCTCGCCAGTGCCGACGACGAACGGCTCGACGCCCTGGCCGCTGCCCTCCTCGCCGGCCAACCCGATCCCCGGGACGGCGCCCTCCTGCCCTTGGTCGCCGCTGCCCTGCAGGTAGTGTGGACGGCGCTGGCCAGCCGCCTCGAACCGGCTGCCCTGCAGCCACTGGACACCCCCGGCGTCTGCCCCTGCTGCGGCAGCCTGCCGGTGGCCAGCATCGTCCGCCTGGCACCCACCGTGAACAATCTGCGCTACCTCCATTGTTCGCTGTGCAACTGCCAATGGAACCTGCCCCGGGCCACCTGCCCCGCCTGCGCCAGCGACCAAGGCGTCGCCCAGCACCAGGTCGAAGGCGCCAACGGCGCGGTGCGGGCCGAAACCTGCGAGGCCTGCCGGAGCTACCTCAAGATCGTCTATCAGGAAAAAGACCCCCGCGTCGACCCGGTCGCCGACGACCTCGCCAGCCTCGCCCTCGACCTGCTGGTCGACGAAGCGGGCTACGGCCGCAGCGGCCCCAACCTCCTCCTCGTCGGCGGGGCGCCTCCCTGATCCGCCGCGCCCCGCCGCGTTCCCGCCCCCGGCTGTCCGGCCTTTGTCCGATTGCCAGGCGGGCGAAGCTGGGTTAAGGTTTCTTCCATCTTCTTTCTGCCCGGTCCGGGTGAAAGCCATGACCAATCTCCGCCTCCCCGCCGTCGATCGGCTGCTCCAGCAGCTTGCCGCCAGCATTGCCGTCTACGGCCGCCAGCCGGTCACCGCCTGCGTCCGGGCCGAACTCGCCGCCGCCCGGGAGGGCGCCCGGGGCGGTCTGCCGCTGCCTGATGAAGCCGCTCTCCTCGAAGCCGTCCGGCGCCGCGCCGAAGCCGCCGCACGGCCCCGCCTGCGGCCGGTCTTCAACCTCAGCGGCACGGTGCTCCACACCAACCTCGGCCGCGCCCCACTGGCCGCGGAGGCCATCGCCCGCCTGGTCGAGGCCGCCGGCGCCCCCTGCGCTCTGGAATACGACCTCGCTTCGGGCGGGCGGGGCGACCGCGACGATCTGGTCTCGCCGCTCCTGGCCGAACTGGTCGCCAACGGCGACCCCGGGATCGCCGCCACCGTCGTCAACAACAACGCCGCCGCCGTGCTCCTGTGCCTCAACGCCCTGGCCCAAGGCAAGGAGGCGGTGGTTTCCCGCGGCGAACTGGTGGAGATCGGCGGCGCCTTCCGCATCCCCGACGTGATGCGCCGCGCCCAGGTGCGTCTCGTCGAGGTCGGCACCACCAACCGCACCCACGCCGCCGATTATGCCGACGCCATCGGCCCGAGGACGGCCCTGCTCATGAAGGTGCATACCAGCAACTACGCCGTCACCGGCTTCACCAAGGCGGTGGATGCAGCCGAGGTGGCGCGCCTGGCCCACGCTGCCGGCCTGCCCTTTCTGGTGGACCTGGGGAGCGGCACCCTGTGCGATTTCGCCGCCTACGGCCTGCCGCCGGAACCGACGCCGCAACAGGCCCTGGCCGCCGGCGCCGACCTCGTCACCTTCTCCGGCGACAAGCTTCTGGGCGGCCCCCAGGCGGGCCTCATCGTCGGCCGCCGGGAACTCGTCGCCCGCATCAAGAAAAATCCCCTCAAGCGGGCCCTGCGGGTGGGCAAGACCACCCTGGCGGCCCTCGAGGCGACGCTCGCCCTGTACCGCGACCCGGATCGCCTGCAGCAGCGCCTGCCGACGCTGCGCCTTCTGACCCGGCCCCAGGCCGAGATCGAGGCTGCAGCCCGCCGCGTGCATCCGGCGGTGCAGGCCGCCGTGGGGGATTTTGCCGCGGTCACGGTCGAAGCCTGCGCCAGCCAGATCGGCAGCGGTGCCCTGCCGGTGGAACGCCTGCCCTCGGCCGGCCTCGTCCTCCGCCCCGCCGCCCGGCGCCCGGGCAAGGCGCTCCTCGCCCTCGAAGCGGCGTTCCGCGCCCTTCCCGTGCCGGTCATCGGCCGCATCCGGGACGACGCCTTGCATTTCGACCTGCGCTGCCTGGAAAGCGGCGACGAAGCCGGCTTCGTGGCCCAGCTCGACGGCTTCGACCCGGGCGGAAGAGGGAATCCGGCATGATTATCGGCACTGCCGGCCACATCGACCACGGCAAGACCACCCTGGTCAAAGCCCTCACCGGGGTCGATTGCGACCGCCTGAAGGAAGAGAAGGCCCGCGGCATCACCCTCGACCTCGGCTACGCCTACAGCCCCCGCGCTGCCGGCGGCGTCCTCGGTTTCATCGACGTGCCGGGGCACGAAAAGCTCATCCACAACATGCTGGCGGGAGCCAGCGGCATCGATTTCGTCCTCCTTGTCGTAGCCGCCGACGATGGACCCATGCCCCAGACCAGGGAGCATCTGGAGATCGTCGAACTCCTGGGCATTAGCCGGGGCGCCGTGGCGCTGACCAAGGTCGACGCCGTCGATCCGGCCCGGCTGGCGGCGGTCCGGTTCGAGATCGCCGAACTTCTCGCTCCCACTGGCCTGGCCGGCTGCCCCGTGTTTCCTGTGGCGGCCCCGGTCGGCACCGGCGTCGCCGCCCTGCGCGCCCACCTCGAGGCCGCCGCCGCCCAGGGCGCCGCCCGGGAAGCCGGTGGCGGCTTTCGCCTGGCGGTGGACCGCTGCTTTACCCTCGGGGGCATCGGCACCGTCGTCACCGGCACCGTTTTTTCCGGCCGGGTCTCGGTCGGTGACGGCCTCGTCCTTTCTCCGCCGGGCCGGCCGCTCCGGGTGAAGAGCCTGCGCGTCCAGGATCGGCCCGGAGAAAGCGGCGGTGCCGGGGAGCGCGTCGCCCTGGCCCTGGGGGGAATCGAAAAAGCCGAAGTCGAACGCGGCATGTGGGTGCTCGCGGCGCCTCTGCACCAGCCGATACGCCGCTTCGACGCCGAGGTCCGGGTACTGGCCGGGCAGCCCGCCCTCAGGCATTGGACCCAGGTCCATCTCCACCTGGGGGCCGTCGATGTGCCGGCCCGCCTCGCCCTGCTGACCGGCGACGAAATTGCCCCGGGGGGCTGCGGCCTCGTCCAGATCCAGAGCGAGCGCGACCTCGGAGTCCTGGCCGGCGACCGGTTCGTCCTGCGCGATGCGGCCGCCCGCGTTACCCTGGCCGGCGGCCGCGTTCTCGACATCTTTCCGCCGACGCGAAAGAAACGCAGCCCCGATCGCCTCGCCCTCCTGCAGGCCCTGGCCGACCCCGACCCGGCCGTCGCCCTGGCCCTTGCCGCCGAGCGTCAGCCGGCGGGGGCCGATCTCGCCCGCTACGGCCTGAACCGCAACCTCGACCCGGCCCCCCTGGCCGCCCGCCTGGGGTTGACCGTGGTCGGCGGCAGCGCCTTTGCCCCGGCCCGCTGGCGGGATCTGGGGGAAAAAATCCAGGCGGCCCTGGCCGGCGAACACGCCCGGGCCGTCGACCTGCCCGGCGTCGAACGCGAACGGCTGCGCCGCCTGACCCTGCCGACCCTGGCCCGGCCCGCCTTCGACGCCCTGGTCGGCCAACTCCTGGCGGCCGGCAGCGTCAGCCAGACCAACGCCTGGCTGCATCTGCCCGGGCACCGGGTGCACCTGGCGGCCGGTGACCGCGATCTCTGGCAGCGCCTCAAGCCCCTCCTCGACGCCGCCCCCCACAACCCGCCCCGGGTACGCGACGTGGCCCGCGCCACCGGCTACGGCGAAGAAGGCGTGCGCGCCCTCTTCAAGCGCGTCGCCCGCCTGGGCGAAGCCTACCCGGTGGCCCACGACCACTATTTCACCGCCGCGGCCGTGGCCGACCTGGCCCGCCGCGTCGCCGTCCTCGACGGCCGCCACGGCATGGTCCGCGCCGCCGCCCTGCGGGACGAGATCGGGGGCGGACGCAAGGTGGCCATCCATATCCTCGAATTCTTCGATCGCATCGGCTACACTCGGCGCGTCCGCGACACGCACCGCCTGCGCGGATCGCCGGAGCAATTCGGCGGCGCATGAACCCTGGAAGAGATCGCTCCCCGGTGGGACGGCCGGTCTTCAAAACCGGCGGGGCTTGTCAGACAAGCCTGGGTAGGTTCGACTCCTGCTCTCTTCCGCCCTTTCGTCCGGCAATGCCCTGAACCATGCCCCACCAAGCCTTCCACGGCACCATCCCCGACGACCGCCTGTACTGCCCGCGCTACGACATGTGGGTGGCGATGGCGGGCGACGGCGAGGTGCGGGTCGGCGCCACCGCCTTCGGCCTTTTCCTGGCCGGCGAGGTCATCGCCTTCACGGCCAAGCCCCGGGGCGCCGCGGTGGCGATGGGGCGCGGCCTGGGTACGGTGGAATGCCGGAAGACAGTGCTTGCCGTCCATGCCCCGGTATCCTTCATCATCGCCGCCGGCAACGACGCCGCCGAGGAGCACCCGGCCGTCATCAACCGCGACCCCTACGGCGCCGGCTGGATGGCGTGTGGCCCGGCCACCGCCTGGGCGGCCGAGCGGCCGGGCCTGCTCGACGCCGTCGCCTATCGCCACCATATCCTTGCCCTCGAACCGGAGGCCACCTTTGACTGAAGCGCCTGCCAAGCTCGCCATCCTGATCGCCGCCGCCACGCCGGACCGCCCCGACCTGGCGGTCACCCCCCTGGTCTATGCCCTGGCCGCCCGGGCGCTGGATTGCGAGGTCGAAGTCCATTTTTCCGGGCCGGCGGTGCGCTGGCTGGTTGACGGCGTGGCCGCCTCGGCCTACCCGACCCCGGAACGGGAAAAACCCATCCAGCGCTTTCTCGACGAGCTGGCGGGCGACGGGGTCCGGCTCCTCGCCTGCGGCATGGCCCGGGCCGCCTGGGTGGGGGCGCAGGAAGGGCTCATTCCCCAGGCCGGCGCCGCCGGCGCCACCGCCTTCGTCGGCCGCGTTCTCGACCCGGCCTGGCGCACCCTGGTCTTCTGATGGCGGCCGGCGGCATCACCGGCGTCGTTTTGGCCGGCGGCCTGGGGCGGCGCATGGGCGGCGCCGACAAGGGCCTTCAGCTCCTGGCCGGGCGGCCCCTGGCGGCGTGGGCGAGCGAGCGCCTGGCGCCCCAGGTGGATGAACTTTTCGTCAACGCCAACCGCAATCGCGAGGCCTACGCCGCCCTGGGCTACGCCGTCGTCGCCGACGCCGTTCGCGATTTCGCCGGCCCCCTGGCCGGATTACACGCCGCCCTGGCTCTCGCCCGCCATCCCCTGGTCGCCACCGTCCCCTGCGATTCGCCCTGGTTTCCCGCCGACCTGGTCGCCCGGCTGGCCGCGGCGCTGGCCGACGCCGACGCTGAAATCGCCGTGGCCGTGGCCGGGGGCCGGGAACATCCGGTGTTTTGCCTGTGCCGGCGCGAGGCTCAACCCGCTCTGGCCGCCTATCTCGCCGCCGGCGGCCGCAAGATGATGGAATGGCAGGCCGGGCAGCGCCGGGTGCTGGTCGAGTTCGCCGACGCCGGTGCTTTTCGCAACCTCAACACGGCGGACGATCTGCGTCGGGAAGGGGCGCCGGGGCCAACCTGAGGGGCGTCCTGCCGGCGGAGGAATCGCCCTGGGCCAAGCCGGCCTCCGGAATGCACCTGCCGGCAAATATTTTGCGGTTCGGCGCATACAAATTGAACCATATTGAATTAGACTAAGTGACACGACGTGGTCGTACTTGTTTCCCGATAACTCATGAGAGGAGCTCATCATGGCCAAGAAGAAAAAGAAGAAGTAATCGAGTTCAGCAGGGCTTTCCCTGTTTGAATCACCCAAAAAAGCAGGCTCTGGTCTGCTTTTTTGCTTTGTCGGCACGCCACCGGCCGCCATGCTCAACCGTCCGATGTTCTCCCGCCCGCCCCCCAGCTTTCAGTCCAAGGATTTCCTGCGTTTCCTGGCCGGACCCGCCATGGCCGCCATGCTCGGCCTCATTTTTCTGCAGGAATTGTTCGGCGCCGGAACGACCTGGCTGGTCATCCAGATCGCCCGCGACATCGCCGACGAAAACATCAGCGCCAGCGCCTTCGTCTGGATCGTCGTCACCCAGACCCTGTCCTACCTCGCCGGCGCGGCCAGCTGGATCTATGCCGAACGGGCCGGTTTCGGCGCCTTCGGCCGCTACATCCTGCATTTCTCCCGGCACAACCGCTTCCGGACGGCACTCCTGTCCGATGCAGGCCAGCGGGAACAGACCGAGCCTTTCCTGACCAGCGAGACGTTTCGCATTTGTTTCGATCTGATGTACGACCTGCAGTTCTACCTGCGGCTCTTTTTCAACATCGTCCTCAACGCCGCCGTCCTCGGCCTGGAGATCGACGTCAGCCTGCCCGCCGCCTTCGGGCTGGCCTTCGCCACCCTGGTCTTTCTCCAGTGGTGCCTGCGCAAACCCCTGGCCCAGGCCTACCTGCACAACCAGCGCATGACCAACCGCATGACGGCCCGCACCTACAACGCCTGGGACAACATCTACAGCGGCAACCGCTACAACCTCGGGCTCTGGCACCGGGATTTCCGCCAGCGCCTCGAAGCCGCGCTGGTCGCCCAGATCCGCGCCAT
Source organism: Azonexaceae bacterium (assembly GCA_009469675.1). Taxonomy (GTDB): domain Bacteria; phylum Pseudomonadota; class Gammaproteobacteria; order Burkholderiales; family Rhodocyclaceae; genus SSSZ01. Next base: position 7,757 of record SSSZ01000008.1, read on the forward strand.
CCTGGCGCGGGAAGGCTGGAGCGCCCTGAGCGGCATCATCGCCCTCGTCATCGTGCTCGCTGCCACGGCCTGGGTGGCCATCCACGACTACGGCGACACGGCCGTCCTCATCGGCCTGGCGGCGACCCTGCCGCGGCAGATCGAAATGACCCTCGACATGCACCAGCTGACCGCCGGCTTCACCGACCTTCTGGCCGTCTGGACGCGCATCAAGGGGGTCTGCCAGCACATGCACCCGGCCCCCGACCCGGGTTTTGCCGGGCGCATCAAGTTCGGCCAGATCGCCCTCCAGGACGAGCATGGCGAAAAGCGCTTCACGGCCCTGGCCGACGCCGTCCACCATCTTCTCGCCAAACCCGCCGGGCTGGTTTCAGTACGGGGCGGCAACGGCGTCGGCAAGTCCACCCTGCTCATGGCGGTCAAGGAATACCTGGGCGGGCGCGCCTACTATTGGCCCAGCCACGACCGCCTGGCTTTCCGCTTCAACACCGCCGAGGCCGCCTTGCCCCCGCCGCCGCCCGACGGCGCGACCGACGACGAGGCCGAGCCGCCCGAAGCCGAGGCCCTCAGCGCCGAGGAGGAAGCCCGCGAAAAGAAGGGTTATTCCTCCGGCGAGCGCCAACTCCAGGTGCTGCGGGAGATCGTCGCCCACACCGACCACCGGGTCTATCTCCTCGACGAATGGGACGCCAACCTCGACGCCGCCAACCGCAGCGCCGCCCGCGCCCTGGTCGATACCCTGGCCGGGCGGGCGCTGGTGGTCGAAGTGTCGCACCGGGACCGGGGCTGACCGGGAGATTTCGCCGGGGCGACGCCTCCCTGCGACGCAGTGGCGGGAAGGAAAACGGTCGGCCTTCGACTGCGGGAGATCGGCCGGGCAGCACCGGGTTCGCCCGGAAAGGCGACGGGGGCCGCGCCGTTTGCCGGGCTGCCCCGGGGTGGCGTTTTTCCCGTAGCGCCGCTCCCCATAGCCATGCGCTTTCAAACCGATCCTTTGGCGACTTCGCCTTGCCGTGCTACGGCACGGCCTGCGGCTCGTCTTCGCGCCTCGATTTGCAGGCGAATGGGTGTCAGCCGCCACCCCGCTGCGTCGCCCGGTCGATTCTGGCCAGGAGTTCGGCCGCCGCCGCCGGGTCTCCTTTGACGACGGCGACCGCGACCTCTTGCCGGGGTAGTTCGAGCCGTCCCAGACGGAGCGGCGGCAGCGGGCTGAGGGTGAAGGCCAGCCCGGCGGCCGGCGTGGCGACGCTGACCTGTCGGCCCTCGACGCGCACCGCATCGCCGAAGGCGGTTTCCAGGGCGCGGATGAATTCGGCCGGCGTGCCGGACATCTGGCGGACCGGCTGGCTGCTCCAGGGATAGGGTTCAGCCACCGGCGATGGGCGGCCAGACGGCGAGGGTGTCGCCGGCCGTGAGGCGGGTCGCGGCGCGCTCCTCGGGCGGGATGAAGACGCCGTTGACCAGCACCAGGTGGGTCAGTTTGGGCGGCAGCTTGAAGGGCACCAGGATTTCGGCCACGGCGGCGCCCTCGGCCACCTCGACCTCGACCCGGTTGGCCTTGGCCCCGGCCGGCAGATAGTCGGCCAGGGTGGCGTAGAGCTTGACGGTGATGTGCATCGTCGCCCGTCAGCTGTGGGGACGCTGGCAGGCCACGTAGGCCTCGACGAAGCGGGTCGGCGTTTCTTTCAGGCGGGCTTTCCATTGGCCCAGGCGGGTGCGGCTCTGGATCAGGCCGCGCAGGGCGCCGACGTGTTCGGTGAGGCCGATGGCGGTGGCGCCCACCAGGACGTCGTCCTGGAACTGCAGGCTGATGTAGCGGCCGTTCGCCTCGTCGGCCCGCTCGACGCCGTCGCCCCCGGCCACCCCCTGCCATTCGCCGAAGGACGAGGAAATCATCCCCATCGAGTCGAGGACGTTGATGGCCAAGACACCCTTCATGCGGGCTGCCTGGCCGGCCATGTTGAGGGCCGCGACGCGGGCCTGGTCGGCGGCGTTGGGCTGGATGGCGGCGACCAGATGGGCGCCGGTGAACAGGTCGGGCGCCTCGGCCACGTCGCCGGCCGCGTAGATGCCCGGCACCGAGGTCTGCATGCGGTCGTCCACCAGCACCCCCTTGGCGACATGGACCGGCGTGTTGTCGAGAAAGCTGACGTTGGGGGCGACGCCGGCGGCAACGATGAGCAGGTCGCAGGCCAGGGTTTCGCCGGTGGACAGGGTGGCCGCCAGGGGGGCGCCGGCCCCGGGGTCGATGCGCTGCACCCCGGCCGAGGTGACCACCCGCACCCCCTGCTTCTCCACCCAGCGCTTAATCATGCCGCCGGCTTCGGTGGTCATCATGCGCGGCACCAGGCGGTCGCCCATTTCCACGACGGTAAGCTGAACCCCCCGCTTGGCCAGGGATTCCATGATGATGCAGCCGATAAAGCCGGCCCCCAACTGCAGCACCCGCGCCCCCGGCCCGGCCAGGGCGGCGATGGCCCGGGCGTCTTCCAGGGTCCAGCAGGTATGCACCTGGGGCAGGTCGATGCCGGGAATGGGCGGGCGCACCGGATGCGAGCCGGTGGCGATCAGGAGGCGATCGTAGGACTCGAAATGGCCGTCGGCGAAAAGCGCCTCGCGCTTGGCCACGTCGAGGGCGACGGCCCGGCCCCGCAGCTCGCGGATGGCGAGGCCGGCGAAATGGCCCGCCGACTTGCGCAAGTAGGTGCCGGGTTCGTCGATATGGCCTTCCAGCAGGTAGGGGATGGCCATGCGGGAATAGGGCGGCGCGTCTTCGTTGCCGACCAGGACGATTTCGTCCCCGGGGGCGGCCCGGCGCAGGGTTTCGGCGGCGACGACGCCGGCGGGGCCATTGCCGAGAATGAGGTGTTTCATGGGTTTGTCTCCTTGTGCGGGGAGTCGGGCCGGGGGTGGATCAGGGTCCGGCGGCGCGATATTGGGGGGTTTTCTGGGGCCAGCCGGTCGGCTTTCCGGGCTTCGCCAAAGGCAGGCGCAGCCGCCGGAAAGGGGCGGCGATCGGCGGCGGATGAGCCATCGGCAAGCCCGGGAAAAACGAGGCGGCTTGCGCCGCCCCGTAGGCCGGTTCGACCGTCCTATAGCCCCAGCCGGTCCAGGGTCGCCTGGTCCGGCACGCCGTCTGGCGTCCAGCCCCGGACCTGGTAGTACTCGGGCCGCATCTTGTCGATGCCGTTGACCAGGCCCTTGGCCGGACCGGTCTTGGCCGGTTCGGTCTTGAGCCGGGGCGGCAGGTCGTCGTCCTTGGCGGTAAAGCCGGCGGCAAGGTTGAACTGGCGCTCCATGTTCCAGATGCGCTCGCCGACCACGGCCAGTTTTTCCATCGACCAGTCGCCTTCGCAGGCGGCTTGGACCTGGGGCTGGACATCGGCCAGGGTCCAGGCGAAGCTGGTGAAGACGCAGATGCCGGCCGCGTCGAAGACCGCCGTCGCATCCTGGAAGGCCTTGACCAGCTCGGCCTTGCCCTCGGTGACCAGGGGGTCGGTCTTGACCGGCACGCCGAGCACCTCGGAGGCCACGGTGTAGGAACGCAAATGGCAGGCGCCGCGGTTGGAGGTGGCGTAGGTCAGGCCCATGCCCTGGATGCCGCGGGAATCGTAGGCGGGGAATTCCTGGCCCTTGACGCTCATCGAGAGGTCGGGACGGCCGTATTTCTCGCACAGGCGCTTGCTGCCCAGGCCCAACTCCTTGCCGAAGCCTTCGCCGGTCGCGGTCATTTCGACCAGCTTGCAGAGCGCTTCGGCGGAACCGAAGGGGGCGTCGAGGCCGATCTGCGCCTTGCTGAGGAGGCCCAGTTCGTACATTTCCATGGCGGCACCGACCGTGGCGCCGAAGGAAATGGGGTCCATGCCGTGCTCGTTGCACAGCATGTTGGCGTACTGCAGGGCTTCCAGGTCGCCGACGCCGTTGGCGGCGCCCAGGGCCCAGGCGGCTTCGTATTCGAGGCCGCCGGATGCACCCCAGTACTTGGGGCTGTTCTTGACGCTGAAGTGATTCTGGTCGATCTGCGAAATGCGGCCGCAGGCGATGGTGCAGCCGAAGCAGGCGGCATTGGTGACGAGGTGGGTCTTGCCGTCGGACGAGCGCTTTTCGTGCATGGCCTCGGCGGAAATCTTGCCCGCTTCCTCGAACTGGACGTCGCGGTGGTTGCGGGTGGGCAGGGCGCCGATTTCGTTGATGACGTTCATCAGCACCTGGGTTCCGTACTTGGGCAGGCCCTGGCCGGTGACGGCGTTGTCGGCCAGCACCTTCTTGGCGGCGTTGGTGGCGGCCATGAAGGCGGGGAAGTCCTTGATTCCCGACACCCCCTGGGTGCCGCGCAGGGCCACCGCCTTGAGGTTCTTCGACCCCATCACGGCGCCGACGCCGGAACGCCCGGCAGCCCGGTGCAGGTCATTGACGATGCAGGCGAAGAGCACCTGGTTTTCGCCGGCGGCGCCGATGGAACAGACCTTGATCTGGGGATCCTGATGGCTGGCCTTGATGGTCTCTTCCGTCTCCCAGCAACTCCTGCCCCACAGATGGCCGGCGTCGCGCAGTTCGGCCCGGTCGTTTTCGAGGTAGAGGTAGACCGGCTTGGGCGACTTGCCCTCGAAAATAATCATGTCCCAGCCGGCGAACTTCATTTCGGCGCCGAAATAGCCGCCGGAATTGGAGCAGGCGATGGCGTTGGTCAGGGCGCCCTTGGTGACCACCGTGTAGCGGCCCCCGGTGGAGGCCATGGTGCCGGTGAGCGGCCCCGTGGACATGATGAGCTTGTTGTCCGGGGAAAGCGGATCGACCTTGGGGTCGATTTCGGAAACCAGGTATTTCGAAGCCAACCCGCGGGAGCCGAGGTAGTCGTCGGCCCACTTCATGTTGAGCGGTTCGGGGGTGCAGGTGCCGGCAGTCAGATTGACGCGCAGGACTTTACGATTCCATCCCATGGTTCTTCCTCCTCAGGCCGCGGCAGCAGCAGTGTTGGCCTTGGCGGCCCAGGCGCGCATGCGGTCGAGCCCGGTCCACTCGGCGTCGACGTAGGTGATGGCCGCCGTCGGGCAGGCCTTGGCGCAGGCGGGGTCGCCGCCGCAGAGGTCGCATTTCTGGACCTTGCCGACGTCGGCCATGTAGTTGATGGTGCCGAAGGGGCAGGCGATGGTGCACACCTTGCAGCCGACGCAGACGGCTTCCTTGACCACCTTGGCGCCGATGGCGGCATCGACGACGATGGCTTCGACCGGGCAGGCGTTGAGACACCAAGCGTCGGAACACTGGGTGCAGGTATAGGGAACCTTGCGCCCCTCGTGTTCGAAATTGAACACCTTGATGCGGGACTTGGATGGATTGATGGTGCCGGTGTGCTCGTACGAGCAGGCCATTTCGCACTGCAAGCAGCCGGTGCACTTGGCCGGATCGATGTGTAAGGACTTCTGCATGACTCCTCCGATAGGCGTGTTGGTCTAGCCGAAAATCGCCGGGGGCGATCGACCGGGCACCCCTGCGGCCTAGGAGTGCGTCAGCGGATCATGAGCCAAGTTCCGGCCGCTGTCATGCTGCGATGCGTCAAAGGAGCGCCTGTTTCAGCCCGGCCAGGACGAGGAGGGTGTAGAAGGCCGCCACCAGGTCGTCGGCCATGACGCCGAAGCCGTTCTTGACGTGCCGGTCGAAATAGCGCGCCGGCTGGGGTTTCCAGATGTCGAAGAAGCGAAAGAGGGCGAAGGCGGCGGCCTGCCAGAGCAGGCCGGGGGGCGTCAGCAGCAGGACGAGCCAGAAGGGCACGATTTCGTCCCAGACGATGCTGCCGTGGTCGGGGTCGCCTAGCACCCGCCCGGTCCGGTCGATGGCCCAGATGCCCAGGCCGTAGGCCGCGGCGATGAGAAGCAGGGCCTGGAAATCGCTGAAAAAAGGCTGAAAAAGGACGAAGCTCAGCCAGGCGAAGGCCGTCCCCGCCGTTCCCGGCGCCTTGGGCGAGAGGCCGCTGCCGCAGCCGCAGGCGATGAAATGGGCGGGGTGGGCGAAAAGGAATTGCAGGCTCGGAGGCTGGGCCATGAAGCGTGTCGATCTAACCGGGGGTGGGTTGGGCGCCGTGCTTGACCGTCCAATGTGGCCGAAATGGCGCCGTAGCGCAAGGGCGGGCGGCCCGTGCCGCCACCGTCAGGCTTGCAGCCAGCGGGCGACAACGCCGTTCAGGGCTTCGGCCTGGATGGGTTTGGCGAGAAAATCGTCCATGCCGGCGGCGAGGCAGCGCTCCCTGTCTTCGGCGAAGACGTCGGCGGTGAGGGCGACGATGGGCAGGCGGGGGGCGCCGGTTTGGGCTTCCCAGTCGCGGATGCGGGCGGTGGCGGCGAAGCCGTCGAGGATGGGCATCTGGATGTCCATCAGGATCAGGCTGGGGCGGTTTTCCCCGGTGGCCGCCGAGACTGCGGCCTGGCCGTTGTCGGCGGTGGCGACGCCTACGCCGCTTTTGGCCAGGAGGGCGCTGGCGACCTTGCGGTTGATGGCGTTGTCGTCCACCACCAGGACGGTGCCCGCGGTGACGGCAGCCCGTTGGCGCGGTTCGCCGGCCCCGCCGTCGCGCCGCACGGCGCGGCTTTCCTCGCCGGTTTCGACGAGGTCGGCGGTGAGGCGGAACCAGAAACGCGAGCCTTGGCCCGGCCGGCTCTCGACGCCGACGTCGCCGCCCATCAGCCGGGCCAGGCTGCGGACGATGGATAGACCGAGGCCGGTGCCGCCGTATTCCCGGGTGGTCGAGTTGTCGGCCTGGGAAAAGGGGAGGAAGAGCAGTTCGAGTTTTTCCGGCGCCACGCCGATGCCGCTGTCGGTGACGGCAAATTCGAGGGTGACGCGCCCGTTGGCACGGTCGATTTCGCGGCCCTCGCAGCGTACGAAGCCGTGGGCGGTGAATTTGACGGCGTTGCTCACCAGGTTGGAGAGCATTTGCCGCAGGCGGGTTGGGTCGGCCCGATAGCGCTGACCCGGCGGGCCGGTCCAGCTGTCTGCGACGGCGATGCCCTTGGTGGCGGCGGGAGCGGCGAAAAGGGCGTTGCATTCGGCGATGAGCTGGGCCGGGTCGAAGACCGCCGGTACGAGGTCGAACTTGCCGGCCTCAACCTTGGACAGGTCGAGGATGTCGTTGAGCAGCGCCATCAGGGTCTGCCCGGAGTTGAGGATGATGCGGGCGAATTCCTGGCGTTCGGTGTCGTCCAGTCCGGGCATGAGGAGGAGTTGGGCGACGCCGAGGATGCCGTTCATGGGGGTGCGGATTTCGTGGGACATGGTGGCGAGGAACCGGCTTTTCGCCCGGTTGGCCGATTCCGCCTCTTCCTTCGCCCGGTAGAGCTCGGTGATGTCGATGCGAAAGCCGACGGTGAAACCTTCCGGCGTCTTCCGTTCGCGGATGCGCAGCCAGCGGCCGTCGCCGACCGGTTGAATGAGGTCGCTGTCGCCGCTGCGATGGGCCGCCAGGCGCTCCGCCACCCAGGCGTCGACCCGTCCCGCCGCCTCGGGGTATTGCCCGCGCTCGGCCCCCGCCCGGATGATGGCCGCGAAAGGCGTTCCCGGCACCAGCAGGTCGGCCGAAGCCCGGTAGTAGGCTCGGTATTGCTCGTTGCAATAGGCCAGCCGGTCGTCCTGGTCGTAGATGACGAAGGCTTCGCCGATGGTGTCGACCGCCGAGCGCAGCATGGCCTGGCTGGCCGCCAGCCGGGACTCCATCGCCGCCCGGGTGGCGAGGGAGCGGTAGAGCAGGAGGAGCAGCGCGACGACGACGGCGCTGACCGCACCGGCCGCCAGCAGGACGGCGAAGCGGTGGTTGGCGTAGGGCGCCAGGGCGGCTGTGGCGGGGTGGCCGATGACGAAGTTGAGGCCGTATTCGGGCAGGCGGTAGAAGCCGTAGATGCGTTCGACGCCGTCGATCTGGGCGACCCGGGAGAAATTGCCGAATACGGGTGCGGCGGGAGCCAGGTAGGGGGTTCCGGCGATCTTCTGGCCCATGGCCAGGCGGCTTTCGGGCTGGCGTGCCACGATGTCGCCGGAGTCGGCGACGATGGTGGTGATGCTGCCCGGGCCGAGGTTGAGCCTTTCGTGGAAGGACGAGAGGGTGTCCGGGCTGACCGAAACGACGACGACGCCGGCCAGACGGCTGCCGCTCAAGAGGGGGCGGGTGAACTGGATGGCCCATTGTCCCGATATGCGGCCGAGCACCGGCTTGCTGATGTGCAGGCGGTCCTGGACGGCGTCGCGATGGACGCGAAAATGCTCGCGTTCGCCGAGATAGATGCGTTGGCTGACGGGGGTCAGATTGGAGTAGGCGAGATAGCCGTCGCCGTCGATCACCGCCACCTGGAAGGCGACGTCGGCGATGTGTTCCTGGCGGCGGCGCACGGTGTCGGCAAAGCGTTCGGGGTGGTCGGACCAGTGGCTGCGCAGGTCGCGCAGAATCTCGTCGAGGCGCTTGATGGTGGACCGGGTGTTCTCGGCGAAGGCCTGGGCCTGGAAAACGGCGGAGTGCTCGATTTCCCGCTGGAAGCCGGCGCGGCTGCGGTCGAGTTCGACCGCGGCGAGTACCCAGATGATGGCCAGGACGACGGCGAGACCGAGTCCGATGTTGACCCGCAGGCGGAAGGAAGCGCGATTCACCGAGGGAGGTACGAATTAAAGCGGTTCAGGGATGCCGCGGCGCCGGCCCTTTCCGGCGCCCCGCAGCCAGCCGCCAGGGTAGCACAAGGCGAGCCGGGTGAGGCTCAGGCGAAGTGGTCGAAGCCGTGCCGGTCGCAGGCGACGGGATTGCCGTCGGGGTCGAGGACGGACACGGCGCCGGCTGCCCCGGCCACCATTTCGCCGATGCACCAGAGGGGCAACTCGAGGTCGGCGGCGATGCGGCCGATGGCCAGGCGCTGGTCGGGGGCGGCGGTAAAGCAGAGTTCGTAGTCGTCGCCGCCGGCCAGCTGGCAATCGAGGGCGAGGGCGCGGGGGAGGCTCTCGGGGGTCGGCCCCTTGGGCAGGTGGGGCAACTGGACGAGGTGCACCGCCGCCGCCAGGCCGGAACGGTCGGCGATGTGGCCGAGGTCGGCGAGCAGCCCGTCGGAAACGTCGATGGCGGCGCTGGCGACGCCGACCAGGGCCAGCCCGAGGGCGACCCGGGGGCGGGGTTGTTCCAGGGCGGCGAGGCAAAGCCGCCGCCAGGGTTCGGCCAGGACGACCTTGCCCTGGAGCTGAGCCAGGCCCAGGGCCGCCAGGCCGGGGCGGCCGGAAACCCAGATGTCGTCGCCGGGGCGGGCGCCGTCCCGGCGTAGCGCGTCCCCGGGCGCCACTTCGCCCAGAGCGGTGACGCACAGGTTCAAGGGGCCGCGGGTGGTGTCGCCGCCGACCACGTCGACGCCGTAGGCGCCGGCACAGGCGAAGAAACCTTCGGCAAAGGCGGCGATCCAGGCCTCGTCGGCCCCGGGCAGGCTGCCGGCGAGCAGCGCCCAGCGCGGTCGGGCGCCCATGGCGGCGAGGTCGGAAAGATTGACCGCCAGGGCCTTCCAGCCCAGGTTCCGGGGGTCGGTATCGGGCAGGAAGTGAGTGCCTGCCACCAGCATGTCGGTGGTGACCGCCAGTTGCCTGCCCGGCGAGGGGGCCAGCAGGGCGCAGTCGTCGCCGGGGCCGAGGACGGCGGAGGGCGTGGGGCGGGAGAAGTAGCGCCCGATCAGGGCAAACTCCGACGATTGGCCGCCGGCCATCAGCGGGCCCGCTTCTTGGCCTCGACTTCGACGGCGCGCAGGTCGCTGGCCAGCTTGTCGAGAACGCCGTTCACATATTTGTGGCCGTCGGTGCCGCCGAAGGATTTGGCCAGTTCGATGGCTTCGTTGATGACGACCCGGTAGGGGGTTTCGGGATGGTGGGCCAGTTCGAAGGCGCCGATCAGGAGGACGCAGGCTTCGACCGGGGAAAGCTCGGCGAAGGGGCGGTCGATATGGGCGCCGACCTGGGCCGCGAGCAGTTCGCGCTGGGCCAGAACGCCGCGCAGGAGGCGGGTGCAGAAATCCTTGTCGGCCTTGTCGAAGCCTTCCAGGTCGCAGAGATGGGCTTCGATGGCGGCCTCGTCGTTGCCGCCGACGCGCCATTGGTACAGGCCCTGCAAGGCGAATTCCCGGGCCCGGCGGCGGGCCGATTTGGCGGGCGCCTTGGCGCCGGGGGTCTGGGCCTTATCGTTCATCGGACAGGGCCTTCAGGAGATTGGCCATTTCCACCGCTGCCAGGGCGCAGTCGGTCCCCTTGGGCTGCATGCGGGCGATGGCCTGGTCGTCGTTTTCGCAGGTCAGGATGCCGTTGGCGATGGGCACGCCGGTTACCAGCTGGACCTCCATGACGGCCCGGCAGGCGTCGTTGGATACCACCTCGAAATGGTAAGTCTCGCCGCGGATGACCGCGCCCAGGGCGATCAGGGCGTCGTACCTGCTGCTCTGGGCCATGGTCTGCAGGACTAGGGGGATTTCCAGGGCGCCCGGTACGGTGGCGATGGTCACTGCCGAATCGGCCACACCCAGGCGCTTCAATTCGGCGACGCAGGCCGAGAGCAGGCCTTCGCAGACGTCCTGGTTGAAGCGGCTCATGCAGATGCCGACCCGCAGGCCGGTACCCTTGAGGTTGGTGTCGTATTCGTAAACGTTGTCGAAGCGGGGCATCAGTTCAGTTCCGAGGGAGAAGTGACGAAGCCGGTGACCTCAAGGTCGAAACCGGTCATGGAAGGCATGCGGCGGGGGCTGGAGAGGAGCCGCATCTTGGTGACGCCGAGGTCGCGCAGAATCTGGGCACCGATGCCGTAGGTGCGGGGATCCCATTTGACCTGGGTGCGCGGCGTCGTGCCGGTGAGGCGGGCGAGGAGGGCGTCGCCGTCCTCCGGCCGGTGCATGAGGACGATGACCCCGTGGCCGTGGCGGGCCAGCGCCGCCTGGGCCTCGTCGATGGAAAAGGACTGCTGCCGGCTGGAGGGGTCGAGGAAATCGAGGACCGACAAGGGTTCGTGCACCCGCACCAGGGTCTCGCCGCCGGCCGGGATGGCGCCCTTGACGAGGGCCAGATGGGTGGCGCCCGAGGCGCGGTCGACGTAGGCGTGCAGGATGAATTCGCCGTGGGCGGTGGCCACCGGCTTGGAGGTGACGCGCTCGACCAGGGTTTCGGAAGCCGCCCGGTAGTGGATGAGGTCGACGATGGTGCCGATCTTGAGGCCGTGGGCCTTTGCGAACTCGATCAGTTCCGGCAGGCGGGCCATCGTGCCGTCGTCGTTCATGATTTCGCAGATCACCGCCGCCGGTTCGAGGCCAGCCATGCCGGCCAGGTCGCAGCCCGCCTCGGTGTGGCCGGCCCGGACTAGGACGCCGCCGGGGCGGGCCATGATGGGAAAGACGTGGCCGGGCTGGACGATGTCGTCCGGCCCGGCGTGGCGGGCCACGGCCACCTGCACGGTTTTCGCCCGGTCGGCGGCGGAAATGCCGGTGGTGACGCCTTCGGCGGCTTCGATGGAGACGGTGAAGGCGGTGCCGTGGGGGGTCTTGTTGTCGCGGGCCATCTGGGCGAGGCCGAGCTTCTTGCAGCGTTCCTCGGTCAGGGTCAGGCAGATCAGGCCGCGGCCGTACTTGGCCATGAAGTTGATTGCTTCCGGCGTGACGTGCTCGGCGGCCATGACCAGGTCGCCTTCGTTTTCGCGGTCTTCCTCGTCGACCAGGACGACCATGCGGCCGGCTTTGAGTTCGGCGACAATTTCGTCGGTGGTGGCGATGGCGGGATGCATCGGGGCCATATCAGTTTTCCGGGTTGAGCAGGCGCTCGCAATAGCGGGCGATCAAATCCACCTCCAGATTGACCTTGCTGCCCGGTTGAAGGCGGTGCAGGGTGGTGTTTTCCAGGGTGTGGGGAATGAGGTTGATGGTGAAGGTGCTGCCGGCCACCGCGTTGACCGTCAGACTGGTGCCGTCGACGGTGATCGAGCCTTTTTTCGCGATGTACCTGGCGAGATCGCCGGGGGCGCGGATTTCGAGAAGGCGGTTGTCGCCGACGGGGTCGAAGCGCAGTACCTCGCCGACACCGTCGACATGCCCGGAAACCAGGTGGCCGCCGATGACATCCGCCAGGCGCAGGGCCTTTTCCAGGTTCACCGGGCCGGGGGCGTCGAGGCCGACGGTGCAGGAGAGCGTCTCCGGCGAGACATCGACCATGAAGTGCCCGCCCTCTTTGGCGACCACGGTGAGGCAGACGCCGTTGTGGGCGATCGAATCGCCGAGGGCGACGTCGCCGAGGTCGAGGCGGCCGGCCTCGACGGTGAGCCGGTGACCCGCCGGGCGGGCGGTGAGATGGGTGATGCGGCCGACGGCGGCGACGATTCCGGAAAACATGGGTGGGGAGCCAAGGCAGGAGGGCGAGCATTTTACCATGCCGGCCGACCCCGACGGCTTGCAGGAATCCCGGGTTGGTAATAGGGTTTGCCTTTTACAACAAGGACCGCTTCCGGCGGACCTTCTCCGGCCAAGGGGAAGGGCGACCGGGCGCGGCCGACACTGGAGGAGAGACCCGTGAAGAAGACCCTGCTCGCTGCATTGCTTGCCGCCATCGTCCCCGCCGCGCTGGCCGACATCACCGTCGGCGTCACCCTGTCGGCCACCGGACCCGCCGCTTCCCTCGGCATTCCGGAAAAGAACACCATCGACCTGCTGCCCCGGACCATCGGCGGCCAGAAGGTTAACTACATCGTCCTCGACGACGCCTCCGACACCACCACTGCGGTCAAGAACGCCAAGAAGCTGATTTCCGAGAACAAGGTCGATGTCCTCATCGGCTCGACCACGACACCCAATTCCCTGGCCATGATCGACGCCGCCGCCGAGGGTGAAACGCCCATGATCTCGATGGCGGCTTCGGCCCGCATTGTCGAACCCATGGACGACAAGAAGCGCTGGGTCTTCAAGACGCCGCAGAACGACGCCCAGATGTCGACGGCCATCGTCGAGCACATGACCAATAACGGCATCCAGACCGTCGCCTACATCGGCTTCTCCGACGCCTACGGCGAAGGCTGGTGGAACGAGTTCTCGAAGATCGCCGAAGTGAGAAAGATCAAGCTGGTGGGCAACGAGCGCTTCAACCGCACCGACACCTCGGTGACCGGCCAGATCCTCAAGATTCTTGCCGCCAAACCCGATGCCGTGCTCATCGGCGGCGCCGGCACCCCCGCCGCCCTGCCCCAGAAATCCTTGAAGGAAAAGGGTTACAAGGGCGTCATCTACCAGACCCACGGCGTCGCCAACGCCGACTTCCTGCGGGTTTGCGGCAAGGATTGCGAAGCCACGGTGCTGCCGGCCGGGCCGGTGCTGGTGGCCGACCAGTTGCCGGTCGACCATCCGGTGAAGAAATCGGCCCTGGACTACGTTGGCAAATACGAAGCGGCCCACGGCAAGGGTTCCGTTTCTACCTTCGGCGCCCACGCCTGGGACGCCGGTCTGTTGCTCGCGGCCGCGGCCCCCGCCGCCCTCAAGAAGGCCCAGCCCGGGAGCAAGGAATTCCGGGCCGCCCTGCGCGAGGCCCTGGAGGGCGTCAAGAACCTGCCGGCCGCCCACGGCGTCTTCAATATGAGCGCCACCGACCACCTGGGCTTCGACCAGCGCGCCCGGGTCATGGTCAAAGTGGAAAACGGGGCCTGGAAGCTCAGCAAGTAAGCCGCCGGGCGCGGCGCCCGCGGGTGGTGCGGGTTGGGCAAAGGGCGGGCGTGGTAAACTCCCGCCCTTTATTCCACCTGGGGTTGCCGCGATGTCCCGAAAACTGATCCTGGCTGTACTGGCTGCTTTCTCCACCGCCGCATTGGCCGACCTCAACGTCGGAATTTCCGTTTCCGCCACCGGCCCGGCGGCTTCCCTGGGCATCCCGGAAAAAAACACCATCGCCCTCCTGCCGGCCAGCATCGGCGGCCAGAAGGTCAATTACATCGTCCTCGACGACGCCACCGACCCGACGGCGGCGACCAAGAACATCAAGAAGCTGATTAGCGAAAACAAGGTCGATGTCGTCATCGGCTCGACCACCACGCCCAACTCCCTGGCCATGATGGACGTCGCCGTCGAAAACGAGACGCCGCTCATTTCCATGGCCGGTTCGGCGATCGTCGTCGAACCCTTGGACGCCAAACGGCAGTGGGTCTTCAAGACGGCCCAGAACGACGCCCACATGGCGACCGCCATCGTCCAGCACATGACCGACAAAAACGTCCAGACCGTGGCCTTCGTCGGTTTCGCCGACGCCTATGGCGAAGGTTGGTACAAGGAGTTCGCCAAGATCGCCGAGGCCAGAAAGCTCAAGATCGTGGCGAGCGAACGTTACCAGCGCAACGACACGTCGGTGACCGGCCAGGTTCTCAAGATCATTGCCGCCAAACCCGACGCCGTGCTCATCGGCGGTGCCGGAACCCCCGCCGCCCTGCCCCAGAAAGCGCTCAAGGAAAAGGGCTACAAGGGCCTCATCTACCAGACCCACGGCGTCGCCAACAACGATTTCCTCCGGGTTGGCGGCAAGGACGTCGAAGGCGCCTTCCTCCCCGTCGGCCCCATGGTGGTGGCCGCCCAGCTGCCCAACGACAATCCGGTCAAGAAATCGGCCCTGGAATACGTCACCAAGTACGAAGCCGCCCACGGCGCCGGCAGCGTCAGCTCCTTCGGGGGCCACGCCTGGGATGCCGGCGTCCTGCTTCAGGCCGCCGTGCCCGTGGCCTTGAAGAAGGCCCAGCCGGGCAGCAGGGAGTTCCGCAAGGCTCTGCGCGATGCCCTCGAAGGCGTCAGGAACCTGCCGGCCGCCCACGGCATCTTCAACCTGAGCGCCAACGACCACCAGGGTTTCGACCAGCGGGCCCGGGTCATGGTGACGATCGAGAACAACACCTGGAAACTGGTCAAATAATCCCCGGCCGGCGCCGCCCCGCCCTGCCCCTGGCCGGGCCGGCGGCGCCCCCGGGCAGCGCCTGGCCGAGCCGGCCGGCCTGACCGGAACGCCCGCCAACAATCCGCGACCGCTCATCCGCGATGGACCTGCAAATCCTCCTTCTCCTCGGCCAGGACGGCGTCACCAACGGCGCCATCTACGCCCTGCTGGCCTTGGCACTGGTCCTGGTCTTCGCCGTCACCCGGGTGATTTTCATTCCCCAGGGAGAGTTCGTCGCCTACGGCGCCCTGACCCTGGCCAGCCTGCAGGCCGGCAAGCTGCCGGGAACGATCTGGCTGCTCCTCGCCCTGGGGTCGGCGGTGGTGCTGCTGGACGGGGTCAAGCTGGTGCGCGAGGGGCGTTTTGCCAAGCTGCCGCCGCTCCTCATCTTCAATATCGGGGTGCCCCTGGTCTGCGCCGGCATCCTCTTCGTCATTCCGCCGACCCAGTTGCCCCTGGCAGCCCAGGTGGCCTTGTCGATGATGCTGGTGGTGCCGCTGGGCCCCATGCTGTACCGCATCGCCTACCAGCCCCTGGCCAGCGCTTCCGTCCTCGTCCTGCTCATCGTCTCGGTGGCCGTGCATCTGGCCTTGATCGGCCTGGGCCTGCTCTTCTTCGGTGCCGAGGGGTCGCGGACCCCAGCCTTCACCGACATCAGTTTCGAACTGGCCGGGGCGCCCCTGCAGGGCCAGACCATCCTGGTGGTGGTGGCGTCCGCCGCCCTCATCATCGCGCTCTATTTCTTCTTCGAGCGCACGGTGTACGGCAAGGCCCTGCGGGCCACCGCCATGAACCGCACGGGCGCCCGCCTGATGGGCATCCCGCCGGTCCTCGCCGGGCAGCTCTGCTTTACCCTGGCCGCTGCCATCGGCGCCTTTTCCGGCATTCTCGTCGCCCCCATCACCACCATTTACTACGATTCCGGCTTTCTCATCGGCTTGAAGGGCTTCGTCGGCGCCATCATCGGCGGCCTCGCCTCCTACCCGGTGGCGGCGCTGGGGGCGGTGCTGGTCGGTCTGCTCGAATCGTATTCGTCCTTTTGGGCCAGCGCCTTCAAGGAAGTCATCGTCTTCACTCTCATCATTCCGGTGCTGCTCTGGCGCTCGCTGACCTCCCGCCACGTCGAGGAGGAGGACGAGCACGGCGGCGAGGCGCCGGAAGCGGCAGCCCGCGGCAAGGGCGGGCGGGGCATCGGCATCGCCGTCCTGGCCGGGCTGCTGGGGCTGCTTGCTGCGGCCCCCCAGGTTTTGCCCGAATTCACCGTCACGCTCCTCAACTACATCGGCCTCTATGCCATCGTCGCCGTCGGGCTGGTGCTGCTGACCGGGGTCGGCGGGCTGACTTCCTTCGGCCAGGCGGCCTTCGTCGGCCTGGGGGCGTACACCACCGCCTATCTGACCACGGTTCACGGCCTCTCGCCCTGGCTGACCCTGTTGATCGGCCTGGCCCTCACCGGCGCCGTGGCGGTGGCCCTCGGCTTCATCACCCTGCGCATGGGCGGGCACTACCTGCCGCTCGGCACCATCGCCTGGGGGATCAGCCTCTATTTCCTTTTCGGCAACGTCGAATTCCTCGGCGGCCACACCGGTATCACCAGTATTCCGGCCATCTCCTTTTTCGGGTTCGAGTTGAAGTCGGGGCGCGATCTTTTCTACCTCATCTGGGCCGCCGTCCTGCTCGCCGTCCTGGCCCTCTCCAACCTGCTCGATTCCCGCGAGGGGCGCGCCATCCGCGCCCTCAAGGGGGGCGCCGTGATGGCCGAGGCGATGGGGGTGGACACGCCGCGGGCCAAGATCGTCATCTTTCTCATCGCCGCCCTGCTCGCCGCCCTTTCGGGCTGGCTCTACGCCCACCTGCAGCGCTTTGTAAATCCGACGCCCTTTTCCCTCACCCAGGGCATCGAATACCTCTTCATGGCGGTGGTCGGCGGCATCGGCCACGTCTGGGGCGCGGTGGTGGGCGCCGGGCTCATCACCGTCCTCAAGCAGTGGCTGCAGGACTGGCTGCCGCAACTCCTCGGCCAGAGCGGCAATTTCGAAATCATCGTCTTCGGCGTCGCCATGGTCGTCGTCCTCCAGCGCGCCCGCAGCGGGCTGTGGCCCCTCGTCCTGCGCTGGCTGCCGGGGCTGGGCGGGCAACGCGCCTTCCCGGCCGGGGCGGCACTGCCGCGGCGGACCTTCCCGGCGGCCGGAACCGTACTGCTCGAAGCCGACAAGGTGAGCAAGCGCTTCGGCGGCCTGGTCGCCAACAACCGGTTGAGCCTCACCGTCAAGGCAGGCGAGGTGATGGCGCTGATCGGCCCCAACGGCGCCGGCAAGAGCACTATGTTCAACTGCATTTCAGGGGTCAACCCGGCCACCGAGGGGGAAATCCGCTTCCTCGGCGAACCCATCGACCAGCTACCGTCGCGCACCATCGCCCGCCGCGGCATGAGCCGCACCTTCCAGCACGTCCGCCTGCTCGGCTCGATGAGCGTCCTGGAAAACGTCGCCATCGGCGCCCACCTGCGCGGCAGCAAGGGCGTCCTGGCGGCGGCCCTGCGTACCGACCGGGCCGAGGAAGCCCGACTGCTGGCCGAAGCGGCCCGCCAGATCGAACGGGTCGGCCTGGGGGAACACCTCTTCGATCCGGTGGGAAGCCTCGCCCTCGGCAAGCAGCGGATCGTCGAAATCGCCCGCGCCCTGTGCTCGGACCCCTGCCTCCTGCTCCTCGACGAACCGGCGGCGGGCCTGCGTTATCTGGAAAAACAGGCCCTGGCCGAGCTCCTCGGCAAGCTACGGGCCGAAGGCATGGGTATTCTGCTGGTCGAACACGATATGGATTTCGTCATGGGCCTGGCCGACCGGGTGGTGGTCATGGAATTCGGCGAAAAGATCGCCGAGGGGCTGCCCGAAGCCGTGCAGCGCGACCCCAGGGTACTCGAAGCCTACCTCGGCGGGGTCGACTAAGATGAGCCGGCATCCCCATCTCCACGACAACGAAGTGATTCTCGAAGTCCGGGATCTCCGGGTCGCCTACGGCAAGGTCGAGGCCCTGCACAAGGTCAGCCTGACCATCCGCCGCGGCGAGATCGTCACCGTCATCGGCCCCAACGGCGCCGGCAAGACGACGCTCCTCTCGGCCCTCATGGGCTTGCTGCCGGCGGCCGGCGAAATCGTCTATATGGGCCACCGGCAGGGGCGCGAACGCGAAGTCGAAGCCCTGGTCCGTCAGGGCATGACCCTGGTGCCGGAAAAACGCGAGCTGTTCGCCGAGATGAGCGTCGAGGACAACCTCCTGCTCGGCGCCTTCGACCGCTACCGCAGCGGCCACCGGGACCACATGGAAACCATGGACGAGGTCTTCGAGCTCTTCCCCCGCCTCGACGAGCGCCGGAGCCAGCTGGCCGGCACCCTTTCCGGCGGCGAACGCCAGATGCTCGCCATGGGCCGCGCCCTCATGGCCAAACCCAAGCTCCTCATGCTCGACGAGCCGAGCCTCGGCCTCGCCCCCCTCATCATCAAGGAAATCTTCCGTATCATCGCCGAGTTGAAGGCCACTGGCGTCGCCATCCTGCTCGTCGAGCAGAACGCCCGCGCCGCCCTGCAGGTGGCCGACTACGGCTACGTCCTCGAGACCGGCGAGGTCTCCCTGGCCGGCCCCAGCCGGGAACTGGCCTCGGACCCGCGGGTCATCGAAAGCTACCTGGGGCTGGGCAACAAGCAGGCGTAATACTCCTTCGCTTCCAAACCGATCTTTTGTCGACTGCGCTTTGCCGTGCTCCAGCACTGTCTTCGGCTCATCTTGGCGCCTCGATTTGAAAGCGAATTGGTATAAGGCGGCGCCGGCGGCCCGTCGCCGGCATTAACTCAAATTAGCTATATCGCCGCGCCCTAGCGCAATGGGATAATGCCGCCGCCGCGCCCCTTCCCGCCCCGCCCTCCGCCATGCTGTCACCTTCGCCCTTTCCCGGCTCCGCTCCCGGCCTGCTTACCGGTCATGCCGAAATCGACCAGGAGCATCGCCTGCTCCTCAGCACCCTCGGGCGGCTGCGGGAGGCCTGCCTGCGCTTCGACGAACCCCGCGATTGCGGCGGTTGCGATGCGCTAACCGCTGCCCAGTGCCACAACACCCTGGTCGAATTGTTGGGTGACCTGCTGATGTTCCTCATCGAACACTTCCAGAAGGAAGAGGCGATCATGAAGGAATCCGGACTCACCACCCGGGAGCGCGAGATCTGCGAGCGGCACAAGGAAGACCACGCGGCCATTTCCCAAACCATCCTCGACATCGTCACCGCCCTCGATCCGGCCCGCACCGCCCATTTGGTGCGGAGCCTGCACACCGTGCTCGAACGCTGGCAACACAACCACATCCGCCTGCACGACCAGATTTTGGTCCGCCTGCTGCTCCCGGCGCTCTGATCCCGGCGGGTTGCCACCGGCTTCCGGCCGGCGTCAGCCGTTGCCCGGTTCCCGCTTCCTTCCCGGCCCGTCCGGTTGGCCCCCGCCCCGGCGGCCGTCTCCCGGGGCAGGATGGGCTTCGTGCCGAGGCGCTTCGCGCAGCGGGGGCGGGGGTGCGGGCGGCGGAGCCTGGACCCGGGGCGCCGGCGCGGGGGCTGGCATTTCCCGCTGTCGGGGCGGTTCGACGGCCTGGGGGAACGGCCGTTCGTTGCGGCGTTCGAATTGAGGCTGCGGGGTCGGCCGGTTTTCCGTTACCGGCGGGCGGCTGTCGCGCAACGGCCCGGGCGCCGCCCCGGCGGCTTGCGGGCCGGCCGGGGCGGGCCGCCGTTCGTCGCGGAATTCGCGATGGAGCGGGGGAATCCGGCTGCCCGGGTCGTCCGGGCGCAAGCTCGGCATGGCGGGCGTCCGGGCCTCGGGGCGTGCCGCCTCGCGGGCCTGGGGCGGCCCCGCCGCGGGTTGCGGGCTGACCTCGGCGGGCCGGCGCTCATCGCGGAATTCCCGGGGAGGCGGGAGAATCCGTTGTCCCGGCTCGGCGGGGCGCGGGGGCGGCGGAATCCGCTGCTCCCGGTCGGCGTGGTGCAAATCCGGCGCCCCCCGGCTGCCCGCGTCGTTGCCGCCGATCGGGGCGGGAATCGGGGCAGGAATCGGGGCAGGAATCGGGGCAGGAATCGGCCCGGCGGCCCGGGGCGGCGGGGGCTCGGGGCGGCGTTCCGGGCCGCCGCGGGCAACGCCTTGGTCGCGAACGGTTTCGGAAGTGGCGGCGGGCGGCAGCCGGGTTGCGGCGTCGCGGCCCGCCGCATCGGCTGCGCGCTGGGCCGGCGGCGGGCCGTCGGTCCGGCGGGGGGCGGCGCCTTCGTGGCGCGGGTTGGCGGCCGGCGGCACGGCCCCGGCGGCTGTGGCCGGAGCGGCTAGGGGCCGGGGAGCGGCGGTGGGAGACGCCGTTCCGGCGAGGCCGAAGCTCCGTTCGGGCACGGCGGCGGGACGCGGGTCGCCGGCCGGAGTCGCCGGGGCGACGGCCCGCACCGCTTCATCCTGGTGTCCCCGGCCGGGGACGGCCGGCGGCGCCAGCCAGGCCCGGTCCGGCGCCCGGCGGGAAACCGGGGCTTCCCGGAGGTCGGCGGCGGCGTGGCGGGGCAAGGTGGCGGCGGTGATCGGGCGGCCGTCCCGCACCGTGCTGGCCGGGACGACGGTAACCGCCTCGGGGCGATGGCGGTGGGCGAAGCGGTGGTCGCCGCGATCGGATGCGGCCCGTTCGATGAACGTGACGTTGGTGACGTGGGTGATGTTGACCTGGCGAAGGTAGGCCGGGCTGCTGCGATAGGCGGGGACGAAGACCTCCCGCGGGGCGAGGGGGAACCAGCCGACGGCAGGGGCGCTGCCCAGGCTGAAGCCGACGCTCCAGCCGGGATTGCCGACCCAGCCGACCAGGGCCGGCGCATACACGGGCCGCGCCACATAGCTTCCCGGGATCCATCCCCAGCGGCCGCGGACGACCAGCCAGCGCCCGTAATGGAAGGGGGCGAAGCCCCAGGGGGCGGCATCCACCCAGGTCCAGCCCCAGGGCGCCACCCAGGCCCAGCGCCCCTGGCGGTAGGGCGCCCACCCCGCGGGAACGGCGCGGGGGTACGGAAGGTCACGGCGCCTTCGCTGAGGGTGATGCGGCCGACCCGGGCCGGCGGATCGGCCTGCGCCAGGAGCGGCGCCAGGGCGAGCAGCCAGGCGGCCAGGCAAAGAAGAAAGCGAGGGGAGGTCATGGTCGGCTCCTGCACAATACCAAGGGGGACCGTCGCGGTCCCGATAAACGAACAACGCGCCGGAAGACGCCAGGATGGACCCGCGGCGGCGAAAAAGGATTGCAGGATGTATCGTTCGGGCCGGCCGCGGGAAAGCCGGGATGCGGCGGCGTCGGCCGTCAGGCTTGGTAGGAGGGGCTTGGCGGCGGCGGCAGGGGGGCGCCCGGGGAAAACCGCCGGCTTGGCCTTTACAAATTGTTACGGGTTGGCGCCGCCCTGGGGGACGTTGTATTTGCGGGCGATGGTCGAATACAGCTCGCGGGCCGAGATCACCTTGGGGTTTTTGCGGTCCTTCTGCTGGGCGCGCTGCAGGAATTCGTACCCCTTGGCGGCCAGTTCGGCGTCCCAGCCCTGGCGTTCGAGCAGGGTGAAGATCGCCTTCGCGGCGTTGACCAGGAACTGCAGGTTGGGCACCTGTTCGGCGGCCTGGACGAGGAGCTGCACCGAACCTGCGAAATCGCCGGCCCGGGCCGCCATCACGCCGCGGTTGTTGAGGTCGACGATCTCCTTGCCGACCTGATCGAGGAGCGCCTTGCCCGCCTCCACCTGGCCGGTGCGCTGAAAAACATTGTCGATATGGTCGAGGAGATGGCGGTCTTCGTTGTTTTCCGCGGCCAGTTGCCGAATCAGGTCTTTACCTGCGGCTTCGTTGCCCGTGGCGAAGCAGGCGTGGGCGAGGTCGACCGCCACCCGCTGGGAAACCGCCCGGCCTTTCGCGGCGGCCTCGCTCACGACCTTCCCTTGCATTTCGAGGGCCTGCTCCACCAGTTGCTTTGCCTTGGTCCCCTGGCCTTCGTTCTGCAGGCACAGGCTTTCGGTGACCAGGGCGGCGAGTTCGGCCTGTTTGTCGCCGCGCCAGTCCCGCCGCATTTCCGTCACCACCTTGCGGGACGCTTCCGTGTCGCCGCGTTCGACCAGCACCCGGGCGAGGTTGGCAAAGTCGTCGACGGTTTTCAGGCTGGAGCCGCGATGGCGTTCGAGCACCTTGCCGTAGGCCTTTTCCGCCGCCAGGAGATCGCCGTTGCGGACGGCGATGTCGCCTACCAGGCGTTGCCGCAGCGTATTGTTGGGCGACACCTCGGAGGCCCGCTGCAGGGCTTGCTGGGCCTCCGCCAGGCGGCCCTTGGCCTCGTGTACGGCGGCGAGGAAGTCGTAGGCGGCGAGGAAGTCGGGCGCTTCGCTGGTCACCTGTTCGGCCAGCTTTTCCGCTTCGTCGAGGGCATTGCGCTCCTTGAGGGCGGTGGCCAGGCCCATCTTGGCCCAGGGCACGGCCCGGCCTTCCAGAACCCGGCGATAGACTTCCTCGGCCTCGGCGCTTTTGCCCAGGGAATGCAGCAACTCGCCCTTGAAACGCAGGGCGTCGTACTGGTAGAGCGGCTGCTGCTGGATCACCCGGTCGCAGGCGACGATGGCCTCCTGCAACGCCCCCCGCTCGATCTGCTCGTAGATCTTGCGCAGCACGTGTTTCTTGTAGATGCAGCGCACCAGCCGCTGCTGCAACTGGTCGGCGTTGAAGGGTTTGATGAGGTAGTCGTCGGGGGCCAGTTCGGCCAGGGCGACGACATTGTTGTAGCCCCGTTCGCTGGTGATAATCATATACACCGTGGCCAGCGGGATGAGGTGGGCGTGGCGCAGTTCCTCCAGGAGCTGCTGGCCGTCCCGGCCGTCTTCCAGGATGAAGTCGGACAGGATGATGTCGAAGCGGTTGCCCTTGACCTGGCGGATGACCTCGGCCGAATTGCCGGCGCCGTGCACCATCGTGACGCCCAGGGCGGAAAGCATGGCGCGCAGCGATTCCCGCGCCGAGGCGTGGCGGTCCACAAGCAGAACCCGTTTCTTGGCCAGCGATTGCTGCAGAACGAGCAGCATCTCTTCGTTGTCGAGGGCTTCCATGCTTCCCAATGGCGTCCGGTGATGGCCTTACGGTACTTGAAGACCCTTGGGAGGACAAGGCCAATCGCCGAAAAGCCGGGAAATTCTGTTATTTTTCAGCCCCCTGACGTAAAATCCCGCTCCCGATACTGCGCTGCACCACAGGCCCTCCCCATGTTTTACCCGACCCGTTTCGATGTCATCGTCGTCGGCGGTGGCCACGCCGGCACCGAGGCCGCGCTCGCCGCCGCCCGGGCCGGGGCGCGCACCCTGCTCCTGACGCACAATCTCGAAACCCTGGGGGCGATGAGTTGCAACCCCTCCATCGGGGGGATCGGCAAGGGGCATCTGGTCAAGGAGGTCGATGCCCTGGGCGGCGCCATGGCCGCGGCCACCGACGAGGCCGGCATCCAGTTCCGCATCCTCAACGCCTCCAAGGGGCCGGCGGTCCGTGCCACCCGCGCCCAGGCCGACCGGGTTCTCTACCGCCAGGCCATCCGCACCCGCCTCGAGAACCAGCCCAATCTGACCCTCTTCGCCCAGGCCTGCGACGACCTGGTGGTCGAGGGCGACCGCGTCACCGGCGCCGTCACCCAGTTGGGCGTCCGCTTCGAAGCCGGCGCCGTCGTGCTCACCGCCGGCACCTTCCTGAACGGCCTCATCCACGTCGGCCTCGACAACTACGCCGCCGGCCGCATGGGCGATCCGCCGTCGGTATCGCTGGCGGCGCGGCTGAAGGAACTCAAGCTGCCCCAGGGCCGCCTCAAGACCGGCACGCCGCCGCGCCTGGATGGCAAGACCATCGATTTCTCGGCGATGACGGCGCAATACTCCGACGATCCCCTGCCCGTCTTCTCCTTCCTGGGCAACGCCGGGCAGCACCCGCGGCAACTGCCCTGCTGGATCACCGAGACCAACCAGCGGACCCACGACATCATTCGCGGCGGGCTGGACCGTTCGCCCATGTACACCGGGGTCATCGAAGGCGTCGGGCCGCGTTACTGCCCGTCCATCGAAGACAAGATCCACCGTTTCGCCGACCGGGATCGCCACAACGTCTTCCTCGAGCCGGAAGGCCTCACCACCCACGAGATCTACCCCAACGGCGTATCCACCAGCCTGCCCTTCGACGTCCAGCTGGCCCTCATCCGCTCCATCCGCGGCCTGGAGAACTGCCACATCCTGCGGCCCGGCTACGCCATCGAATACGACTACTTCGACCCGCGGGGCCTGAAAAACACCCTGGAAACCAAGGCCGTCGCCGGGCTTTTCTTCGCCGGCCAGATCAACGGCACCACCGGCTACGAGGAGGCTGCCGCCCAGGGCCTCCTGGCCGGGGTCAACGCGGCCCGGCACGCCCAGGGCAAGGAAGGCTGGTGTCCGCGCCGGGACGAGGCCTACCTCGGCGTCCTGGTGGACGATCTCGTCACCCGCGGCGTCGCCGAACCCTATCGCATGTTCACCAGCCGCGCCGAGTACCGCTTGAGCCTGCGCGAGGACAACGCCGACCTGCGCCTCACCGAAGCGGGCCGCACCCTCGGCCTGGTCGATGACGTCCGCTGGGACACGTTCTGCCGCAAGCGCGACGCCATTGCCCGGGAGCAGGAAAGGCTCAAAGCCACCTGGGTCAACCCCGCCACCCTCCCGGCGGCCGACGCCGAGCGCGTTCTGGGCAAGGCCATCGACCACGAATACAACCTGTTCGAACTGCTGCGCCGGCCGGAGGTCGCCTACCGCGACCTGCTGACCCTGCCCGGGGCCGGGGTCGGCGAGGGCGATCCCCTGGTCGTCGAGCAACTGGAGATTTCCGCCAAATACCAGGGCTATATCGACCGCCAGGCCGAGGAGGTTTGCCGCGCCGCCGCCTACGAGGACACCCGGCTGCCCGACGACCTCGACTACGCGGCCGTTCCCGGCCTCTCCAACGAGGTCAGGCAGAAGCTCCACCAGCATCGGCCCCAGACCCTCGGGCAGGCGTCCCGCATCCAGGGCATCACGCCGGCCGCCATTTCGCTTTTGCTCATCCACTTGAAGCGCCTGGGCGCCGGCAAGGCGGCGGCATGAGCGGCGAAACCCTGGCCGCCGGCCTTGCCGCCCTCGGACTGGATCTGCCGGCCGCATCCGGCGACCGGCTGCTCGCCTTCCGCGACCTGCTGCTCAAATGGAATCGGACCTATAATCTGACCGCCGTGCGCGAGCCGGAGCAGGTGCTGTCCCATCACCTCCTTGATTCCCTGGCCATTTTGCCCTGGGTCGAAGCCGGTCCGCTGCTCGACGTCGGCAGTGGTGGCGGCCTGCCCGGCATTCCCCTGGCGATCGCCCGGCCGGACCTGGAGGTTACCCTGGTCGACGCGGTCCAGAAGAAAGTCAGTTTCCTGCAACAGGCCGCCATCGAACTCGAGCTTCCCAACGTGCGCGCCGTTCATGGGCGGGTCGAGGGGCTGGCGGGGCAGTACCCGCAGATCACTTCCCGGGCCTTCTCCGACCTCGGCGAATTCGTCGGCCTGACCCGCCATCTGCTGGCGCCCGGCGGGCGCTGGCTGGCCATGAAAGGGGTGCGGCCGGCGGCCGAAATGGCCGCCCTGCCCGCCGAAATACAGCTCGCCGTCATCCTGCCCCTGGTTGTTCCGGGGCTAGCTGCCGAAAGACATTTGCTCATTTTGAAAGCCGGGTCATGAGAGTACTCGCCATTACCAACCAGAAGGGCGGCGTCGGCAAGACGACCACCGCGGTGAATCTCGCCGCCTGCCTTGCCGCCCAGGGTAGCCGCGTCCTGCTCGTCGATCTCGATCCCCAGGGCAACGCCACCACCGGGTCGGGAATCACCAAGAAAGAAGCGCTGCCTACGGTGTACCAGCTGCTCCTGGGCATGGCCTCCCTGGAAGAGGTCTGTCTCGCCACCGATTTCGGTTTCGACGTGCTCCCCGCCAACCGCGAACTGGCCGGCGCCGAGGTCGAGCTGATCGAAATCGACGCCCGGGAATTCCGCCTGCGCAACGCCCTGAACGGCGACCCCTCGCGCTACGATTTCGTCCTCATCGACTGCCCGCCGGCCCTCAACATGCTCACCGTCAACGGCCTAGTCGCCGCAGACGCCGTGCTCATTCCCATGCAGTGCGAGTACTACGCCCTGGAAGGCCTCTCCGATCTGGTCGAGACCCTGCGCAAGGTGCGCACCCACCTCAACCACCGGCTCGAGATCGAGGGCCTGCTGCGTACCATGTACAACCCCCAGAGCACGCTCACCCAACAGGTTTCCGCCGAACTCGAAAGCCACTTCGGCGCCAAGGTCTACCGCACCATCGTTCCGCGCAATGTGCGCCTGGCCGAAGCGCCCTCCTACGGCAAGCCGGTCATCGCCTTCGACAGGAGTTCGAAAGGCTCCCAGGCCTACATCGCCCTCGCCCAGGAAATTCTCGAAAGGGTCGCCGCATGATTAAGATGAAGGGACTCGGACGGGGCCTCGACGCCCTGCTGTCCGGCAACGACAAGAAATCCGCCGACGAGCAGAGGCAACTGCCCGTCGAGCGCCTCAAGCCCGGCAAATACCAGCCCCGCACCCAGATGGACGCCGATTCCCTGGCCGAACTGGCGGCGTCGATCCGGGCCCAGGGCATCATGCAGCCCATCCTGGTACGGGTGGTCGACCCGACCCCGGGGGCCGAGCGCTACGAAATCGTCGCCGGCGAACGCCGTTGGCGGGCCGCCCAGCAGGCCGGCCTGGCCGAAGTACCGGTGCTGATCCGCGCCATCGCCGATGAGCAGGCACTGGCCATGGCGCTCATCGAGAACATCCAGCGCGAGAACCTCAATCCCCTCGAGGAAGCCCAGGGCTTGCGACGCCTCATCGACGAATTCGGCCTGACCCACGACCAGGCGGCCGACGCCGTCGGTCGCTCGCGCCCGGCCACCTCGAACCTGCTGCGCCTCTTGCAGTTGTCGTCGGCGGTCCAGGAACTGCTGATGGCCGGCAAGCTCGACATGGGGCACGCCCGTACACTGCTACCGCTGAAGACGGCGCAGCAGGTCGCCGCCGCCCAGACCATCGTGCAGAAAGGGCTGTCGGTGCGTGAAGCCGAGCGCCTGGTGCAACAAATCCTCAACCCCCCCAAGGCGCCGGCAGAAAAACCGGTGAACCGGGATTTGCTCTGCCTTCAGGACGAACTTTCCGATAGACTTGGGGCTGCTGTGCAAATTCGCGCCAACCAGAAGGGCGCCGGCAAGCTGACCATCGAATTCGGCGATCTCGACCAACTCGATGGACTCCTTGCCCACCTTCGGTCGTAATGGGTTCCATAATTCAGAACCCCCGTCCAGTCGGGAAAACCCGCGGTTTGTGCGGTGCAGCAATTGACTCTTCTATAGGACTTTGGTAGAGTCACATGGTTTTTGATCGAGGCCTGTCTTGCATCCGCAAGTAAGCTGGATACTCACTCGGCAAGCGGCACTGACGATCGCCCTCGCGGCAGGCGCATGGGGCATCCTTGGTGCGAACGAGGCAGTCTCGACTGTGATCGGGGGATCAGTAGGCGTCGTCGCCAATCTCGGCTATGTGCTGAGAGCTATGCGATTGACCGCTGACGCCGATCCGGTAAGGGTTTACCGGGCGCAGGCGGCAGGTGAGGGCTTCAAGTTTTTGCTCACACTGGCCGGCTTCGCCCTTGTTTTTCTGGGGTACAAGGAAGTTGCGGTCCTGCCGCTCTTTCTTGGTTATGCATCAACCTTCGCCATCTTTTGGATGGCATTGCTGAAGCAACGCTAGGCTGATTGGAGAAAACATGAGCGCAGAAGGCGGCACCACCGGCTATATTCAACACCACCTCACCAATCTGGCGGTCTGTGCCGACAGCGCCAAGGTTGATGGCGTGTGTACCGGTTTCTGGACTTTCCATTTCGACACCCTGCTGGTGTCCGGTGTCCTCGGCCTGGTCGTCTTCGGCCTGATGGCCATGCTGGCCAGCCGGGCCACCTCGGGCGTTCCTTCGGGCGGCCAGAACTTCGTCGAAATGGTCGTCGGCCTCGTCGATCAGCAGGTCCGCGACACCTTCCACGGCAAGAGCGCCCTCGTCACCCCGCTCGCCATCACCATCTTCGTCTGGGTCTTTGTCATGAACGCCATGGACCTGGTGCCCGTCGATTTCCTGCCTATCGTGGCCCAGAAGGTCAGCGGCAACGAACATCTGCCCTTCAAGTTCGTGCCCACCACCGACCCCAACCTGACCTTCGCCATGTCGATCAGCGTGTTCTTCATCATGTTGTGGATGAACATCAAGGTCAAAGGCGTCGGCGGCTTCCTGCATGAGGTCTTTTCCGCCCCCTTCGGCGCCAAGCTCGCCCCGGTCAATTTCATCTTCCGCGTCGTCGAGGACATCGCCAAGCCGATCTCGCTGGCGCTGCGTCTCTTCGGCAACATGTACGCCGGCGAAATGGTCTTCATCCTGATCGCCCTGCTGGGTCTGTATCAGCTGCCCCTGGCCTTGCCCTGGGAGCTGTTCCACATCCTGATTATCACCCTGCAAGCCTTCGTGTTCATGATGCTCACCATCGTGTACATGTCCATGGCCGCAGAGTCGCACTAAAAGAGTTTTCGTAGTTCTTCGTCGTTTTTACTTTCAACCCCGCATCACCCATTTAACTTACTGAGGAGTAAACATGGAACTCGCAACCGTCCTCTCCAACACCGCCATCGCCGTTGCCATCCTGATCGGCTGCGGCGCTCTCGGTACCGCCATCGGCTTCGGTATCCTCGGCGGCCGTTTCCTGGAAGGCGCTGCCCGTCAGCCGGAAATGATCCCCACGCTGCAAGTTAAGATGTTCATCGTGGCCGGTCTGCTTGACGCGGTGACCATGATCGGCGTCGGTATCGCCCTGTTCATGCTCTTCGCCAACCCGTTCCTCGCCCTGATCAAGCACTAATCCGCGCGCCTAAAACCCTTATTGCTAGGAGGTTAGCGTGAATATCAACGCTACACTGATTGGCCAGGCCATCTGGTTTGCGCTCTTCATCTGGATCACGATGAAGTATGTTTGGCCGCCGCTGCAAAAGGCGATGGCCGACCGGCAAACCCAGATCGCTGAAGGCCTGGCTGCGGCCGAACGTGGCAAAAACGAGCAGGAGCTCGCTGCCAAGCGTTCCGCCGAAGCGCTGCGGGAAGCCAAGGAGAAATCCTCGGAACTCGTCGCCCAAGCCGAAAAGCGTGCGCAGCAGATCGTCGAGGAAGCCAAGGGCGCTGCCAAAGTCGAGGCCGACAAGGTCGTCGCCGGCGCCAAAGCGGAAATCGA
Organism: Azonexaceae bacterium; assembly: GCA_009469675.1. Taxonomy (GTDB): domain Bacteria; phylum Pseudomonadota; class Gammaproteobacteria; order Burkholderiales; family Rhodocyclaceae; genus SSSZ01. The sequence continues at coordinate 37,083 of SSSZ01000008.1, forward strand.
ACAGGAAGTCGAACGTGCCAAGCAGCAACTGCGTGAGCGCGTCGCCGAACTGGCGGTTGCCGGTGCCGAGAAGATCCTGCGCAAGGAAATCAATGCGTCCGTGCATGCCGACATGCTGGGCGCCCTGAAACAGGACCTGTAAGCAAATGGCTGAATCCGTCACTATCGCCCGCCCTTACGCCGAAGCCCTGTTCCGGGCGGCGAAGGAAAGCGGCAATCTGGCCAAGTGGGCCGGGCAGGTCGCACTGCTCGGCCAGGTGGCTGCCAATCCCGAGGCCCGTTCGGCCATCGGCGATCCCAACGTGGCGGCCCCGCAACTGGTCGACCTCTTCCGGTCTGCCTGCGGTAAGGCGGTAGATGCGGAGCTGTCGAACTTCATCCAGCTGCTGTCCAACAACGACCGTCTGGGTATGTTGCCTGAGATTGCCGGCTTGTACGAAAGCTACAAGCGGGCCGAGGAAGGCACCAAGGAGGCCGAGATCGTTTCGGCCTTCCCCCTGAACGATACCCAGGTGAAAGCCCTGGTGCCGCAACTCGAGGCTGTCTTCAAGACCAAGCTCGAAACCTCGGTGTCCGTCGACCCCGAACTGATTGGCGGTATCAAGGTGATCGTTGGCGACCAGATGCTGGATGCTTCAGTCCGCGGCAAGCTTGACGCCATGGCTACGGCGCTGAACAACTAGGAGAATTTCATGCAGTTGAATCCTTCCGAAATTTCTGAACTGATCAAGAGCAAGATCCAGAACCTGCAAGGCGCATCGGAAGTGCGCACCCAGGGTACTGTGGTCTCCGTGACCGACGGCATCTGCCGCGTGCATGGCCTGCAAGACGTTATGCAGGGCGAAATGCTGGAATTCCCCGGCAACACCTTCGGCATGGCCTTGAACCTCGAGCGCGATTCCGTCGGTGCCGTTGTTCTCGGTGAATACGAGCACATCTCCGAAGGCGACGTGGTCAAGACCACCGGCCGCATTCTGGAAGTCCCCGTCGGCCCCGAACTTCTCGGCCGTGTCGTCAACTCCCTCGGCCAGCCGATCGACGGCAAGGGTCCGATCAACGCCAAGCTCACCGACAAGATCGAAAAGGTCGCTCCGGGCGTCATCTGGCGTCAGTCCGTTTCCCAGCCGGTGCAGACCGGCCTCAAGTGCATCGACACCATGGTGCCGATCGGCCGCGGCCAGCGCGAGCTGATCATCGGCGACCGCCAGACCGGCAAGACCGCGATGGCCATCGACGCCGTGATCAACCAGAAGGGCACCGGCATCAAGTGCGTGTACGTCGCGATCGGCCAGAAGGCTTCGACCGTGGCCAACATCGTGCGCAAGCTGGAAGAGAACGGCGCGCTGGCCCACACCGTGGTCGTCGCCGCCACCGCCTCCGAGTCGGCCGCGATGCAGTACATCAGCGCCTACTCCGGCTGCACCATGGGCGAGTACTTCATGGACCGCGGCCAGGACGCCCTGATCGTGTACGACGACCTGTCCAAGCAGGCCGTGGCCTATCGCCAGATCTCGCTGCTGCTG
>SSSZ01000065.1 GCA_009469675.1 Azonexaceae bacterium
GTCTGCAACATCGGCCACTTCGACAACGAAATCGACGTCGCCTCGCTGGAAAAGTACCAGTGGGAAGAGATCAAGCCCCAGGTGGACCACGTCATCTTCCCCGACGGCAAGCGCATCATCCTGCTCGCCAAGGGCCGCCTGGTGAACCTCGGCTGCGGCACCGGCCACCCGTCCTACGTGATGTCGTCCTCCTTCGCCAACCAGACCATCGCCCAGATCGAACTATTCACCCGCACGGCCGACTACCCGGTGGGCGTCTACACGCTGCCCAAGCACCTCGACGAAAAGGTCGCCCGCCTGCAGTTGAAGAAGCTCAACGTCCAGCTGACGGCGCTCACCCCCGAGCAGGCCGCCTACATCGGTGTCCCCGTCGAAGGCCCCTACAAGGCCGAGCACTACCGCTACTGACCTGGCTCTGCCGCCCGCGCCCCCGCGGCGCCGGGCGGCCCACCCGAGGAGACCTCATGCTGAAGCTGCTCGCCGTCTGGACGATCAACGCCGTCGCTCTCCTGGCGCTACCCTACGTGCTGCCCTCGATCACCGTGGCGAGTTTCGGCACGGCGCTCCTGGTGGCCCTCGTGCTCGGTCTGCTCAACACCCTGCTGCGTCCGCTTCTGGTGCTCCTCACCCTGCCCGTCACCCTGCTCACCCTCGGCCTCTTCATCTTCGTGCTGAATGCCGCGCTTTTTCAGTTGGCGGGGGCGCTGGTCAGCGGCTTCGAGGTCGGCGGCTTCTGGTCGGCCTTTTTCGGCGCCATCGTCTACAGCCTGATTTCCTGGGCTCTGTCGTCCCTGTTGCTGGCCCGGAAGGACGCCTAGCCATGCCGCGGGCCGACCAGCTTCTCGTGGTCAGCGGCCTCGCCGCTTCCCGCACCGCCGCCCAGCGGTTGATCGCCGCCGGACGGGTGCGCTGGGCCGGCGACCTGGTCGCCAAACCGGCCCAGGAAATTCCCTCCGCCGACGCCCTCGCCGTCGCCCCCGACCCCGCCGACCGCTACGTCTCCCGGGGCGGCCGGAAGCTGGCCGGCGCCCTGGCGGCCAGCGGCATCGAGGTCGCCGGCAAGACCGCCCTCGACCTCGGCCAATCGACCGGCGGTTTCACCGATTGCCTGCTCCAGGCCGGCGCCGCCCGGGTGGTCGGCGTCGATGTCGGCCACGGCCAGCTCCACCCCCGGCTCGCCGCCGACCCGCGGGTCACGGCCTTCGCCGGCATCAACTGCCGCCGCCTCGCCGCCGCCGACCTCGGCGCGGCGCTGCCGGCCGGGGGCTTCGACCTCATCGTCGGCGACCTGTCGTTCATTTCCCTCACCGCCGTCCTCCCTGTCCTGCCCGCCCTGCTCGCCGCCGGCGGCGACCTGCTCCTCCTCGTCAAACCTCAGTTTGAAGTGGGCAAGCGCGGCGTCGGCAAAGGGGGCATCGTGCGCGACCCGGCGCTCTACGGCAGCGTCGAAGCCAAGCTGCGCCAGGCCGCCGCCGAACAAAACCTCGCCGTCCGCGCCTGGCTGGACAGCCCCATCACGGGCGGCGACGGCAATCGCGAATTCTTCATCTGGCTGAACCCATGAAAACCGAACTTTCCATCGAATTCTTCCCCCCCCAGACCCCTGAAGGCCTGGAAAAACTGCGGGCCACCCGAGCCAAACTCGCCGCCCTCGAACCCGAGTTCTTCTCGGTCACCTTCGGGGCCGGCGGCTCGACCCGGGAGCGCACCTTCGCCGTGGTCAAGGAAATCGCCGCCGAGGGCTTCGCCGCCGCGCCCCACCTGTCGTGCATCGGGTCGACCCGCGACAACATCCGGGAAATCCTCGCCCAGTACAAGGCCGCCGGCATCCGCCGCATCGTCGCCCTGCGCGGCGACCTGCCTTCGGGCATGGCGGAGGCAGGGGAATTCCGCTACGCCAACGAGTTGGTCGAATTCATCCGGGGCGAAACCGGCGACCATTTCCGGCTGGAAGTCGCCGCCTACCCGGAATGGCACCCCCAGGCCAGGAGCCCCCGGGACGACCTGGAGAATTTCGTACGCAAGGTCAAGGCCGGCGCCGATTCGGCGATCACCCAGTATTTCTACAACCCCGACGCCTATTTCCACTTTGTCGACGAGGTCCGGGCCCTCGGGGTCGACGTCCCCATCGTCCCCGGCATCATGCCCATCGGCAGCTTCTCCAAGCTGGCCCGGTTTTCCGACGCCTGCGGCGCCGAAATTCCCCGCTGGATGCGCAAGAAGTTCGAAAGTTTCGGCGACGACAGCGCCTCCATCCGCGCCTTCGGCCTCGACATGGTGGGCGAACTGTGCCGGCGACTCCTCGCCGGTGGCGCCCCCGGGCTACATTTTTATTGCATGAACCAGGCAAGTTTAACCACGGAAATCTGCATGCGACTAGAATAGAGTCTACTGCGCCACCCCTCCCCGAGTCCGCGCCCATGTCCGACCCCAACCTGCCGCTTGCGAACCGGCTCCAGCCTGCGACCTATGGGGAACGGCTGCGCTTTTTGCCCTGGTTCCTGCTGCTCGCCGGGCTAATCACCACCGGGGTCATGTGGTGGTATGTGCGCAACGACGGCGGCGCCACCCTGCGCCGCGAATTCGAATCCGACTGTACCGCCCTCATCCGCGCCTTAGAAACCCGCCTGCAGGGTACCGGCGAACTCCTCGGCGGCGTGGCCGGCCTGTTTGCCGCCACCCCCGGCCTCGACCGCAACAGCTTCATCGCCTACACCGGAGCCCAGGCCGGAGCGCTTCGCCAGCCGGGACTGCTGGGTATCGGCTTTGCCGTGCCGGTGGCGGGCGCTCAGATCGAAGCCCACGTTGCCGGCCAGCGCAGCTCCGGCCTCCCGGATTACGCCGCGGCTCCCGCCGAGGGCCGCCGCTTCCACGCCCTGGTCACCCATGTCGCCCCCTGGCAGGCTCCCAACCAGCAGGCTCTGGGAACCGATCTCTTCGCCGCAACGGCCCTGGAAGAAGCCATGGCGACGGCCCGGGATGAGGGCGGCGTCGCCCTCTCGGCCCGGGTCGCCCGGCGCTTCGACGGCAGCCGCTCGGACGACCCGGGTTTTCTCGTCTTCGCTCCGGCTTTCCGACCCGGCACCGGCCAATCCGTCGCCGACCGGCAGTCCCGCCTGATCGGCTGGGCCTTTGCCCAGCTTTCCTCCCGCGCCCTGGCCGAGGACGCCATCGCCCGCGCCCTCGGCGATTCCGCCCCGCGGCTCCGGGTCCGCCTCTTCGACGGCCGCGGCACCGCTCCCGAGCACCTCGTCTACGATTCGCTGCCCGCCACCGAACCCGACGCCGGTCAATTGCGCAGCCTTCGCCTCATCGAGTTCGGCGGCCGCGCCTGGGCACTCGAACTCGAAGCCCGGCCCGCTTTCGCCGCCGGGGTGAACCATCTGCAGGGCTGGCGCATCCTCGCCGCCGGCCTCCTGCTCAGCGCCGTCCTCGCCATTCTCGCCCGCATCCTGGTGGCCAGCCACCGCCGGGTGGCCGAGGCCCTCGATCAGACCGCCCGGGCCAATCGCGACCTGCACGAGAGCAAACGCCGCTTCCGCATCCTGGCCAATTCGGTACCGGTGCTGATCTGGGTTTCCGACGCCAGCGGCGCCCGCAACTGGTTCAGCCAGCAGTGGGTCGATTTCACCGGCTGCGACCCCAACACCAAAGCCCCCTACAAGTGGTCCGACTTCGTCCATCCGGAGGACCGCCGCCGCGTCCTGCAGCGCGTCGCCCAGGCCTGCCAGGACAAGGAATCGTTCAGCATCGAATACCGCCTCGCCAACATCGACGGCAGCTTCCACTGGGTGATGGATTCGGCGACGCCCCGCTTCAACGACCGGGGCGACCTGGCTGGCTACATCGGTTCCTGCGTCGACATCCACGACCGCAAGATGGCCGAGGCCGGCCTGCACGAGCGCGAAGCCCTGCTGCGCTCGATCTACGACGCTTCCAGCGCCGCCATCTTCCTGGTGGACATGAACGGGCGCATCACCCATGCCAACCACCGCATGACCGAGTTGTTCGGGCGGCCCATGGACGACCTGATCGGCAGCGACTACACCAGCCTGATCGCCCCGGCCGAACGGGACGCCGTCGGCCGCCGGATGGGCGCCCTGCTCACCCGGGAAATGCCCTCGGTCAATCTGGAACGGGTTTATTACCGCCAGGACAAGACGGTGTTCTGGGGGCTGCTCACCGGCCGGCCCCTGCGCAACAGCAAAGGCGCCGTCTGCGGCCTGGTCGGCGTCATCGCCGACGTCACCGCCCGCAAGGAGGCCGAAGCCGGCATGGCGCTCGCCGCCCGCGTCTTCGAAGCCTGCCACGAAGGCATTTTCATCACCGACGCCCAGCGCCGCATCATCTCGATCAACCCGGCCTTCACCGCCATTTCCGGCTACCCCGCCGACGAAATGCTGGGCAAGGATCTCAGCTGCCTGGCCTCGAAGCGGCACCCCGAACCCTTCTTCGAAGCCATGTCCCATTCCCTGGAGACCACCGACCACTGGGAAGGCGAAGTCTGGAACCGCCACCAGGACGGCCGCATCTATCCGGCCTGGCTGGCCATCACCCGCATCGTCGGCAACAACGGCCAGACAGCCAACTACGTCGCCATCTTCACCGACATCTCGGAACGCAAGAAGGCCGAAGCCAAGATGCACCACCTGGCCCATTACGACTACCTCACCGATCTCCCCAACCGGGCGCTCCTCATCGAGCGCATGACCCTCATCCACTCGACCGCCCGGCGCTACGGCAAGGGGTTTGCCGTCCTTTTCGCCGACCTCGACCTCTTCAAGCAGGTCAATGACGACTACGGCCACAACATCGGCGATGCGTTGCTCATCGAGGTCGCCCAGCGCCTCAAGGCGATCATCCGCGATTCCGATACGGTTTCCCGCCAGGGGGGCGACGAATTCGTCATCCTCGCCCCGGAAATCCACGAACCGGTCAAGCTCCTCGAACTGGCCGAAAAGCTGCGCAACGCCATCTCGACGCCCTACGAAATCCAGGGCAACCGGCTGACCATCGCCGTCAGCATCGGCATCGCCATTTATCCGCGGGACGGCGAAAGCGTCGACGACATCATGCGCGCCGCCGATTCCGCCATGTACCGCGCCAAGAATGCCGGCCACAACAAGATCCGCTTCGCCAACGGCGAGCAGACCGCCACCCCGCGGCGCGACGAACTCGAACCGATCCGCCCGCTCTACGTCGTCAGCGGCGGGCAAAAAGCCGGCGGCTGAACCCCCGCCCGGCGCCGTGGGCCAAGCCGCGGCGCGGGTGGCGGTTGCCGCCTACTTGTAGGCGATGGCTGCCGCGGTCGGCCCCTCCAGGGCGATGAACTCGCACCGCTCGAACCCCGCCTCGCGGCACCAGGCGGCGAAATCGGCCCCGGTATAGTCGAAGGCGTCGCCGAACTCGATCAACATATTGAGGGACATGAGGAGGCCGAAGGCGTTTTCCCGGCGGGCGTCGTCGATCAGGTTTTCGATGGCGATGAAGGCCCCGCCCTTGGGCAGCGCCTCGAAGGCCTTGCGGATGAGGGTTTTCTTTTTCTCCAGATTCCAGTCGTGAAGTATGTTCCCCATGGTCACGACGTCGGCCTTGGGCAAGGCGTCGGCGAAAAAATCACCGGAAACGGCCCTGATCCGCCCTGCCAGACCGGCGGCGTCGATGTGCTTTTGCGCATGGGGCGCCACGGCGGGCAGGTCGAAGCTGGTGCAGCTCAGGTGTGGATGGCGAGCCGCGACGATCCGGGAAAGCAAGGCCAGCGCGCCGCCGACGTCGGAAACCGTGCGGTAGCGCGAAAAATCGAACTTCTCGGCCAAACGCTGGAAATTGGCCGCCTGAAACCCCGTCATGGCGTCGAGAAATTCGCCCAGCCGGGCCTGATCGGCGTAAAGCTCCTCGAACATGGGTTTGCCCGAATGCCTGATTTCGTTCTGCGGCTGGCCGGTCCTGAGGGCCGTCCCGAGGTGGTTCCAAAAGCCGAAAAGGCGTGAATTGAGCATCTGGGGAAGGCCGCCGATGTAGGCCGGGCTTTTCTTGCTGAGGAAGGCGCCGGTCGCCGCCGTGTTGCGGTAGCGGCCGGCCGGGCCGTCGCCCTCCCGGTCAAGAAATTTAAGCGCCACCAGGGCGTCGAAAAAATCGTAGGTTCCCCGCGGATGCAACCCCAACTGATCGCCGAGCTGGGCCGCGGTTTGTCCCTCGCCGTCGAGGGCGGTGAACAAATCAAGCTCCACTGCCGTGAGCAGCACCTTCGAGGCCCAGAAGGCGGTGGCCGTCTGCAGGATGTGGCCGGGGTCGGGGTGTTCCATTCTCGTCTTCTCCGTTGTGGTTTGGTTTTAGTGGCATATTGACGCCGCGGCAAGGCCGACCGTCCGGTCGGCCGGCGCCGCCGGCTTGCTCGTTTTCGGCCCTGATGCGTCACTTTAGACTGCGGAAAGTTGAAAAACGAGGGGTGCAGCCCCATAATGATTCCATGGCTGTAATTCCGGTGAGTCGGAAGCATTTCGGACGCGGGTTCGATTCCCGCCACCTCCACCACAGGGGGGGTGTACTGGCTTCGACGGGGTGAAAGAAGATGAGCAGGCAGCCCGAGAGGCGACGGACGTAATCCGCGCAATTCAATAATTGCCAATGATGAGCAATTCGCTATCGCTGCGTAAGCATAGCTGGGGCCGCTGAAGCCTTATTATCCAAGACAGCCGGCGGGGACTTCGGTCCCCGTCGTCATTGATTGCGCTCCCCTGGCGCCGGGCTTGACGCCCCCCATCGCGACCCAGCCGCCGTGCGACGATATGTCGCATCCGACGGGCTTACCCAGGCGCTACAATGCACTCCGTTAATTCATTGTTTATTAAGTATTTTTGATCCGGATCAAGATTGTCCGGCACCGCCCGGCAACGGGACGGCCAAGCCGTTGAATCGAAGCGCCTTTTCCCCATGGACACGACCGCCCTGCCCCCCCTCGAATGGCGCGAACCGGCGCCCGGCGCCGGCGAACGCGCCCTGCGCTGGGGCCTGGTCCTGGCCTTGCACGGCGCCCTGGGCTATGCCGCCCTCTACCTGTCGGTCAAGAACGAACTGATTGCGCTGCCCCCCAGCCTCAGCGTGCGGCTCCTGCCGATGATCGAGGAAAAAAAGCCCGAACTCCCGCCGCCGCCCAAGCCGGCGCCGGTACGCAAGGCGCTTCCCCAGGCGGCCCAGCCCATCCTGACGGCCAAAGCGCCCGAAGCAGCTCCCGCCGCCTTTGTCGTCCCTCCCCAACCACCGGCCCCGTCCCCGGCCCCCGTCGCCGCGCCGCCGGCCCCGGTGGTGGCCGCCCGTTTCGACGCCGATTACCTGCACAACCCCAAGCCGGTCTATCCGGCCCTCTCGCGCCGCAACGGCGAGGAAGGCAAGGTCTTGCTGCGGGTGCGGGTGAGCGCCGAGGGCCACGCCCTGGAGGTCGGCATCCGCCAGAGCAGCGGCTTCATCCGCCTCGACGAAGCGGCCCGCGACGCCGTCGGACGCTGGCGCTTCGTCCCCGCCCGGCGGGGCGACGAAGCCATCGAATCCTGGGTGGTGGTCCCCATCACCTTCGGCCTGGAATAAGCGAAAGGAACACCATGCACAACCCCATCGGCCTCGCCCACTTCTGGTCCCAGGGCGACCTGGTCACCCACAGCACGACCATTTTGCTCGCCGCCCTTTCCCTTGCCTCCTGGTCGATCATCGTCGGCCGCGCCCTGGCGGGCTGGCGGGCGGCGCGTTCCCATGAACGGGCCTTGGCCGCCTTCTGGAGCGGCAATTCGCTGCCCGAGGCCCTCGAAGCCCTGCGCCACGAAGACCGCTCCGGCATCTTCGCCGGTCTCGCCCTGGCCGGCGCCCACGCCGCCCAGGCCCACCAGCAGAACGCCGCCCGGGGCATCGGCGCCGGGGTCAACGCCAGCGAATTCGTCACCCGGGCGCTGCGTTCGTCCATCGTCAAATCCCAGGCCCGCATCGAGCAGGGGCTGACCTTCCTCGCCTCAGTCGGCTCCACCGCCCCCTTCATCGGCCTCTTCGGCACCGTCTGGGGCATCTACCACGCTCTGGTCGGCCTCTCCGGCGCCACCCAGGTGGTTCTCGACAAGGTCGCCGGCCCCGTCGGGGAGGCCCTCATCATGACCGCCGGCGGCCTTTTCGTCGCCATCCCGGCGGTTCTGGCCTACAACGCCCTGACCCGCGCCAACCGCCTCATCCTCGCCCAGCTCGACGGCTTCGCCCACGACCTGCACGCCTACCTGACCACCGGCGTGCGCGTCGGCGGCGGCGCCAACCTGGTGGACCTCGGCGCCGCCCGCGCCCACCGGCAGAACTGACATGGCCTTCGGCAGCTTCAACGAAAGCGGCAGCGGCCAACCGATGGCGGAGATCAACACCACCCCCCTGGTGGACGTGATGCTCGTGCTGCTGGTCATCTTCATCATCACCGCCCCCCTCTTCCATCAGGCAGTGCCCATCGACCTGCCCCAGGTCAGTTCGACCAGGCTCGACGACAAACCGGAAGTCGTCCAACTTGCCGTCGATGGCGAGGGCCGGCTGTTCTGGAACGGCGAAGCGATCCCGCGGGAAGCCCTGGACGCCCGCTTCGCCGCCGCCAGCCCGCGCCAGCCGGAACTGCACCTGCGGGCCGACCGCGCCGTGCGCTACGAAAAGGTCGCCGACGTGATGGCCGCCGCCCAGCGGGCGGGGCTGTCCAAGATCGCCTTCGTCACCGAACCGGCGCGCTAGAGCCGCCGAGTGCCCCGGCCCGGGGGAATGCCGGAAAGTCTCAACCCCTCGCTCCCCTGTCCCAGACCCCGTCAGTTCCCCGATCTCAAATCCCTTTAGCGATCGCCCTGTTGTTTCACCGTTGCCCCGCCACCCCATGAAAAAATCCGATCACTCCCTCGTTCTTGTCGCCCAGGCCCTTGGCCTGGGAATCGCCGCCGCCCTGCAAGGGCCGGCGTTGGCCGCCGAAGGCGAGCAAACCCTGGCGCCGATCAGCGTGCGCGAAGCCAAGACCACGGCGGAGAAATTTCTGGCGCCGACCACCAGCGAAGGGGCAACCCGGCAACAAATTGCCGACACGGTCAATGCCATGAACACCGAAGACGCTTTCAAATACCTGCCGAACATCCTGGTCAGAAAGCGCTTTACCGGCGACACCGACGCCCCGATCACCAGCCGCACCACCGGGGTCAATGCCAGTGCCCGGTCGCTCATCTACGCCGACGGCGTTCTCCTTTCGACCCTCATCAACAACAACAACGGCAACGGTTCTCCCCGCTGGTTCATGGTCTCCCCCGAGGAAATCGAACGCATTGACGTTCTGTACGGACCATTTTCCGCAGCCTTCCCGGGAAACTCCTACGGCGTCGTGGCGGAAATCACCACCCGCATGCCGGCCAAGTTCGAAGCGACGGCCAAGGCCACCGAATCCTGGCAGGAGTTCAAGCAATACGGCACCCAGGACAGCTACCGCTCGGAGCAACTCGCCGCCACCCTGGGCAACCGCCTCGGGGATTTCTCGTTCTGGCTCAGCCTGAATCATCTCGACAGCCACAGCCAGCCCGTCACCTACGGCACGCTGACCCAATCGGCCACCGCACCCGGCCCCGTGCCCGTCGTCAATGGCGCCTTCGCCGACCGCAACCGGACGGGCGGGGCGATCCAGGTAATCGGCGCGGGCAACCTCACCCATACCCTCCAGGACAACGCCAAGATCAAGCTGGCCTACGATTTTTCGCCCCAACTGCAGGGCGCCTACACCTTCGGCATCTGGCAGAACCAGGCCGACCTCCGTGCCCAGACCTACCTCACCGACGCCGCGGGCAATCCCTACTACGGCGCCGCCGCCGGCAACGTCAACATCGGCGGTTTCCGCTACGCCGCCAGTGCCATCGCCGGGCAGTTCGCCGCCGGGAAGCGCGACATGGAACACCACATGCACAGCCTGACGCTCAAGACCAAGGGCAACAGCGCCTTCGACTGGGACGTCGTCTTGAGCCGCTACGACTACGCCCGGCATCAGGAACGCAGTTCGACGGGCGTCCCCTATAGCGCCGCGCTAAACGGCGGCGCCGGCCGGATTCTCGACATGGAAGGTACCGGCTGGACCACCGTCGACATCAAGGGCACCTGGCGGCCGGACGGCCCCCCAGGGGCGCACACCCTGAGCGGCGGCGCCCACTACGACCTCTACAAACTGACCAGCCCGACCTACAACACCGCGGATTGGATCGCCGGCGGCAACGGCAGCCTGTTCACCGACGCCCGGGGCAAAACCGCAACCCAGGCATTGTGGCTGCAGGATGTCTGGCGCTTCGCCCCCCGCTTCAAGGCGACCCTGGGAGCCCGTTATGAGCACTGGCGCGCCTTTGATGGCTTCAATTTCACCTCGGCCACCGCTATCGTCCAACCCGGTCGCGACAAGACCGCCCTCTCCCCGAAGGCATCACTCTCCTGGGAGGCCACTACCGACTCGCAGGTCACCGCATCCCTGGGCCGGGCGGTGCGCTTCCCGACGGTCGGCGAACTCTACCAAACCATCCAGGTGGGAGCGACTTTCCAGTCGGCCAACCCCAACCTCAAACCCGAGGATGTGGTTTCCGCCGAACTGTCCTTCGAAAAAGCGCTCGACCAGGGCAAACTCCGGATTTCGCTGTTCGCCGAACAGGTCAAGGATGCGCTGATTGCGCAGACCGCCAATTTCCCCGGCATCGCCACCCCCACATCGTTCATGCAGAACGTCGACAAGACCCGCCAGCGCGGCATCGAACTCGTCTACCAGGCCCAGGACGTGCTGATCCGGGGACTCGAACTGTCCGGCAGCCTGACCTATGTCGATGCCCGGATTCTCAAGAACGACGGCTACGTTCCGGCGGCTTCCACCCCGGGGGCAACTTCGGTTGGCAAACACACCCCCAATGTTCCCGACTGGCGGGCCACCCTGCTCGCCAGCTACCGCCCGGACGACCGCTGGACCTACACCCTGGCCGGCCGCTACAGCGGACGTTTCTTTGCCACGGTGGACAACACCGACATCAACGGCCATACCTACCAGGGTTTCGAGCGCTTCTTCGTCGCCGATGCCCGGGTACGCTACCAGGTGGCCAAGCAATGGAGCGCCGCGCTGGGCGTCGACAATCTGAACAACCGCAAATATTTTCTCTTCCACCCTTTCCCCCAACGCACGGTTTTTGTGGAGCTGAAATTTGACTACTAGGCCTCATCCCGTATTGCGTCTGGCGGCCTGCCTTCTTGCCGGGTTCGTGCCGTTGGCGGCTGGTCTGGCGGCGGAAGGGCACCCGTCCCCCGCCGCCAAGGCGCCGCGCCCCGAACTCGGCACCGGCGCCGCCTTCGCTCCGGACGGCACCCTCCTGGCCGTGGTCAAGGACGATCAGCATCTGCTCCTCCGCCGCAGCCGGGACGACGGCGCCACCTGGTCCGATCCGGTTCGGGTCAACGCCATACCCGAAGCCATCGCCGCCGACGGCGACAGCCGCCCCAAACTCGCCTTCGCCGCCGACGGCGGAGTCCTGGTGACCTGGGCCAGACCCCTGCCCAAACCCTATACCGGAGAAATCCGCCTGGCCCGCTCGGATGACGGCGGGGCGAGCTTCAATCCGCCCATCACCGTGCACCACGACCGGGCCGAAATCACCCACCGCTTCGAAAGCATTGCCGTCGGGAAGGACGGCCGCGTCACCGTCGCCTGGATCGACAAGCGCGACCTGGAAGGCGCCAAGGCAACTCGCCAGGCCTACCGCGGGGCGGCGATCTACGCCGCCCAATCCAGCGATCACGGGCGCAGCTTCGGTCGCGAGACCAAGCTTGCCGACCATTCCTGCGAATGCTGCCGCACTGCCGTCAGCCACGACGCCGACGGCGCCCCTCTGGTCTTCTGGCGCCACGTCTTCGCCCCCAACGAACGCGACCA
>SSSZ01000066.1 GCA_009469675.1 Azonexaceae bacterium
TGCGCAAAGCGCTAAGTTGTCGTATAACTGATTATCCATACAGTATTCACCAGCCATGAAACCGGACACCTCTCGTCCTCCCGATCAATCCGCCCCCAAGTTGCTTGACCAGTTGCAACGGGCGATTCGCATTCGTCATTATAGTCCACGCACCAGGCAGCAGGGCTTCCGCGTTCAAACACCATAACGGCTTGCGTCCCGACGTGTTCATCGGCATTTCGTCATCTCAGGCCGACTTGTGCTCGCGGCACAGACTGCACCGGACCGGGCAGGGGGTATCCCGGCGGCGGTTGAGGGCAACTTTCTTGAGCAGGGCGAGGTTCTGGGGCGCAGCGTCCGCGCCGAGGGGGCTGCCCTTCTCGCCCAGGGTCGCCCGGTGATTTTCACGATAGGCTCCCCGAGCCGCCTTTTTTTTGCCAGAATCGGGGCATGCTCGACGAACGTTCCCGCACCCTCCTCAAGGCCTTGGTCGAACACTATATTGCTGACGGCCAGCCGGTGGGTTCCCGCGCCCTTTCAAAATTTTCCGGCCTCGATCTGTCGCCGGCGACGATCCGCAACGTCATGGCCGATCTTGAGGAGGCGGGCTTCGTCGCCAGCCCCCATACCTCGGCGGGGCGCATTCCGACGCCCCGGGGTTACCGCCTGTTTGTCGACAGCCTGCTCACGGTGCGCCCGCTGGAGCCCGACCGGGTGGGCGAAATCGAGGGGGTGCTGCAGGTCAGCCAGCCGCAGCAGATCATCGCCAATGCTTCGCATTTGCTTTCCAGCCTCACCCATTTCGCGGGCATCGTCGTCGCCCCCCGGCGCAGCGCGCCGCGCATCCGCCAGATGGAGTTCCTGTCGCTTGCCGAAAAGCGCATCCTGCTCATTCTGGTAACCACCGACGGTGACGTGCAGAACCGCATCCTCCACACCGAACGGGGCTATTCGGCGACCGAACTGACGACCGCCGCCCATTACCTCAACCAGAATTTCGGCGGCATGGATTTCGAGCAGATCCGGCTCGGCCTGACCGCCGAAATCGAGCAGTTGCGCAGCGACATCAAGCCCCTGATGACGGCGGCGCTCGCCGCCGGGGGCGACGCCCTGGCGGAAAGCCCTTCCCCCTACGTCATTTCCGGCGAAAAGAACCTCCTCGACGTGGAAGAGCTGTCGTCGAACATGAAGCGCCTGCGGGAGCTTTTCGACCTCTTCGAGCAGCGTTCTAGCCTCATGCGCCTTCTCGACATTTCCCACCGGGCGGAAGGGGTGCAGATTTTTATCGGCGGCGAATCGGGCATCGCCACCCTCGACGAGTGCAGCGTCGTCACCGCCCCCTACGAGGTCAACGGCCGGGTGGTCGGTTCGGTGGGGGTCATCGGGCCGACCCGCATGGCCTACGAACGGGTCATCCCCATTGTCGACATCACGGCGCGCCTCCTTTCCAGCGCCCTGACCTACCAGCAGAACAACTAAGCGATTCTCCCATGCCCCGTTTCCTTCCCGAGCCGGCGTACCGGCACGGCACGCCCGCCGGCACCGCCGTCGTCCTGGTCAACCTGGGCACGCCCGAGGCCCCCACCGCCCCGGCCCTGCGCGCCTATTTGAAGGAATTCCTCTCCGACCCGCGGGTGGTGGAAATTCCCAAGCCGATCTGGTGGCTGATCCTCAACGGCATCATCCTCAACCTGCGGCCCCGGAAATCGGCGGAGAAATACGCTTCGATCTGGAGCCAGGACGGCTCGCCCCTCAAGGTCCATACGGAAAAGCAGGCCAAGCTCCTGGCCGGCGCCCTCGGCCAGCGGGGCCACCGCGTCGCCGTCGCCTACGCCATGCGCTACGGCCGGCCGGCCATCGCCGAAGTCCTCGACCGGCTGAAGGCCGAAGGCGCCGGCCGCATCCTCCTGGTGCCGATGTACCCCCAGTACGCCGCCAGCACCACCGCCACCGCCCTCGACAAGGCAGGAGAATGGCTGGCCCGCGCCCGCAACCAGCCGGAAGTCCGCGCCATCCGGAGCTTCTGCGACGACGAGGCCTACCTCGCCGCCCTCGAGCAGACGGTGCGCAGCCACTGGCAGACCCACGGCCTGCCCGGCCGCAGCTATCGCCTGCTCCTCAGTTTTCACGGCCTGCCGCGGCGCAGCCTCGACCTCGGCGACCCCTACCATTGCGAATGCCACAAGACCGGCCGCCTCCTGGCCGAACGCCTGGGCCTCCCGGCCGACCGCTTCGCCCTCTGCTTCCAGTCCCGCTTCGGCAAGGCCGAATGGCTCCAGCCCTACACCGCCCCCACCCTGCGGCAATGGGGCCGGGAGGGGGTGGAGCGGGTGGATGTGGTCTGCCCCGGTTTCGTCGCCGACTGTCTGGAAACCCTCGAAGAAATCGCCCTTGAAGGCAAGGCCGAGTTTCTCGGGGCCGGCGGCAAGGAATACCACTACATCCCCGCCCTCAACGAGCACCCGCTGTGGATCGACGCCCTGGCCGGGCTGGTCGAGCGCCACCTCCAGGGCTGGCCGACCCGGACCGCGCCGCCGGCCGATCAACTGGCCGAATCGGCCCGGCGGGCCAAGGAACTCGGCGCCCGGGCTTGAAATCCGGCGGCGGCGCCATACATCAGCCTTGTCTGATAAACGGAAGCTGCCATGGAATCGAGTCTCCACGTCGTCTGCGCCCACTGCCACGCGGTCAATCGCCTGCCCCGGGAACGCCTCGCCGAAGGCCCCAACTGCGGGCGCTGCCGCGGGGCGCTTTTCGCCGGCCGCCCCCTCGACCTGACGGCGGCCACCTTCGACCGCCATGTCGAACGTTCCGACCTGCCGCTGGTGGTCGATTTCTGGGCACCCTGGTGCGGCCCCTGCCGGGCCATGGCCCCGGCTTTCGCCGAGGCGGCGGCCGAACTCGAACCGGCGCTGCGGCTCGCCAAGGTGGATACCGAGGCTGAGCCCGCGCTGGCTGCCCGCTTCGGCATCCGCAGCGTGCCGACGGTGGTGATCTTTCGCGGCGGTCGGGAAATCGCCCGCCAGGCCGGCGCCGTCGACCGCCGGACCTTGACGGCCTGGGTGCACACCGTGCTGCAGGGAAAAAATTCTTAGCACCGGGCTTCAGACTGGGGCGGCGGCGGCCGTTAATAGCGATATCCCTCATTGCCCGGGAGACCGCCATGAAAATCGCCGCCGCCAACCTCCAGATGTCTTCGGCCTATCGAGCCGAAACCCGCCACGAAACCCGGGAACGCCTGCATGTCTGGGTCGGTTCCGAAGGCCCCCGGGCCGAGCGGGAGACCTCCCGGCCGCCGGCCAAGTCCGGCCAGGCGCATCTTTCGGATGCCGGCAAGGCGGCTCAGGCAGCCGATCCGGGCCCGGTCGAGGATGGCGAATCCGCCGACCCCCGCCTACGGCTGCTCATCACCCTGGTGGAAATGCTAACCGGCCGGCCGATCCGCATCCTGGCAGCCGACGACCTCTGCCGCTGCGACGAACCGGCGGCGGTGGCCCCGCCCCCTGCCGACGCCCGCCCTGCCCCCGCCGCCGACGCCCCGGCCGGCTGGGGCGTGGAGTACGACTACCATGAATCCTACAGCGAGACCGAGCAGCTCAGCTTCGCCGCCAGCGGTACGGTACGCACCGCCGACGGCAGGGAAATCAGTTTCCAGCTTTCCCTCGACCTGCAGCGTAGTTTCCAGGTGGAAAGCGATGTCCGTCTGCGCCTGGGGGACGCCGCCCGGCGCAAAGACCCCTTGGTGATCAATTTTTCCGGCCTGGCCGCCCAGCTCAGCGACACCCGCTTCAGCTTCGACCTCGACGCCGACGGGCGCAACGAGCAACTCGCCTCCCTCGGCGCCGGCAGCGGCTTCCTCGTCCTGGACCGCAACCGGGACGGCAAGATCAACAAC
Source organism: Azonexaceae bacterium (assembly GCA_009469675.1). Taxonomy (GTDB): domain Bacteria; phylum Pseudomonadota; class Gammaproteobacteria; order Burkholderiales; family Rhodocyclaceae; genus SSSZ01. The sequence goes on from SSSZ01000066.1 coordinate 3,875, forward strand.
GGCAGCGAACTGTTCGGTGCCGCCAGCGGCGACGGTTTTGCCGAATTGGCGGCCCTCGACAGCGACGGCAACGGCTGGATCGACGAAGCTGACCCGGCTTTCAAGGATTTGCAGGTGTGGAGCCCGGGCGCCCAGGGGGGCGGCCAGCTCCGGTCGCTGGCCGAGGCCGGGGTCGGCGCCTTGGCTCTGAGCCGCGTCGCGACGCCCTTCCACCTCAACACGGCGGCCAACCAGAACCTCGGTTTGATCCGGGACAGTGGAATATTTTTGCGGGAAAGCGGCGAGGCTGGCACAATCCAACAAATCGATCTGACCGTCTGACCAGGACTCGGGCGGCACCATAAGGGGATGGACAAGCAATGCGCGACTGGAAGATTTGGGTTCGCCTGTCGGCGGCTATTTGGCTGATTTTGGTAGTCGTCTGGACCATCGTCATTTTCTGGACCACCCAGGTCAATCGGGAAACCGCCATCCGCCAGGCCCAGGATTTCTCCCAGAGCATCCATGAGATGACCATGGCCGGCCTCACCGGCATGATGATTACCGGCACCGTCGGCCAGCGCGAAGTCTTTCTCGACCAGATCAAGCAACTGTCGATCATCAAGGATCTCCACGTCGCCCGCAGCGAGGCGGTGGCCAAAATTTTCGGGCCGGATGCCAAGGCCAAACGCGACCTCGACGCCATCGAAAAACAGGTCATGCAAAGCGGCAACCCGTATATTTCGGTGGAAAAACAGGGGGGAAGCTCGTTTCTCCACGTGGTGAACCCGACCAAGGCAGCCAAGAACTACCTCGGCAAGGATTGCATCGCCTGCCACCAGGTTCCCGAGGGCACGGTCCTCGGCGTGGTCAGCATGAAGGTATCGCTGGATTCGGTCGAAGCCGAAGTCGACAGCTTCCGCATCAAGATCGCCGGCGCCGCCCTGCTGGTCATTGCGGTACTGCTGGTCATCATCTTTTTCCTCACCCGCCACTTCGTCACGGCGCCCCTCGACGGGCTGCGCCGCGGCCTGGAGGACATCGCCCGCGGCGAAGGCGACCTCACCCGGCGGCTGCCGGTCCGCGGCCAGGATGAAATCGGCCAGGCCTCGGCGGTGTTCAACGAGATGATGGAGAATTTCAGCGGCCTGGTCCGCCAGGTGCGCGACGCCGCCGTCCAGGTTTCGGCCAAGGTGGCGGCCCTTTCAGAAAGCGCCGACCGGGTGGCCCAGAGCTCGCACCAGCAGGACGAAAAATCCGGTTCCGCCGCGGCCTCGGTCGAACAGCTGGTCGATAGCATCTCGGCCATCGCCAAGAGCGCCGAGCACGTCCAGCACCAGTCCCAGGAAAGCCTCGCCCGGGCCCTGGAAGGCGGCCGCAACCTCAAGGTGCTGCTGGGCGAAATGGAGGTGGTGGAAAAGGCGGTGCGCGAGATGGCCAACTCGGTCAACGAATTCGTGCGCAACACCGAGGCCATCACCTCAATGACCCGGGAGGTCAAGGATATCGCCGAACAGACCAACCTCCTCGCCCTCAACGCCGCCATCGAGGCGGCCCGGGCCGGCGAACAGGGGCGCGGTTTCGCGGTGGTGGCCGACGAGGTGAGGAAGCTCGCCGAGAAATCGTCCCGCGCCGCCGGCGAGATCGATGCCATCACGGCCACCATCAGCGCCCAGTCGGTGGCCGTCCGGCGCACCATCGAAGAAGGCCTCGATCACATCGAAACCAGCCAGGCGGCGGTGTCCACCGTGGCCAACGTGCTCCAGGCGACCAACGGCTCGGTGGCCGAGGTGGGCCACGGGCTCGACGCCATCGCCGACGCCACCGACCAGCAGCGCCGGGTTTCCGGCGACGTGGTGAGCGGCATCGAGGCCATCGCCGGCATGGCCCGGGACAACAGCGGTGCGGTGGAGCAGACCGCCGGCGCCGCCCACGACCTCAAGAACCTGGCCGACGGCCTGCAGAACATGGTGGGGCGCTTCAAGGTCTGACCCGGCGGACGGGTCAGACCCGCGGCCTACATCGGAGAGAGTTCGAGATCGAGCCCCGACCCCGGGGCCGAGCGGGTCATGCCGGTCAGCGAACCGGTACCGACGTCGACCGCCGGTGCGCCCTGGGCGGCGGCGATTTCGTTGACCTTGCGCAGGCGGTCGATCATGCGGGCGGTAAGCGCGTTGCGCATGCGTTCGACCAGTTCCTCCGACGACAGCGCCAGCGCCGAAGCGCTGATTTCGAGGAAAAAGGACGGCTCGAGGGTGACCACCGTGGCGTGGCGTTTCTTGTTGCCGGGATGAAGGTAGGCCATCTCGCCGATCACCTCGCCGGCCCCCAGGCGGCACAGCGCCCGCCCGTGGATCGAAACCTCGACGAAACCCCGGACGAGGATACCGAAAAGCTGATTGGTTTCGCCCTCGCGGATGATCGCCACCCCCGCCGCCACCTCCCGCCAGACGGCGACGCGGAGGATTTCCCACAGTTCGATGTTTTCGAATTCGGTGAAGAACTCGAGTTTGCGCAGGGCTTCGAAATGCTTGGTGTCCTGCTCGGTGTCGTCTTCTTCGTAAATCTGGTAACGCACCGACGACAAATCCTTGGCGAATTCGGCCCCGTTCTTGTAGCGGGTGTAGAGATCCTTCTCCAGGGACTTCTTGATGATCGGGTTGAGGCCCTCGGGCAGGCTGGGGTTGAGAGCCGTCACCACCGGCGCGTCGGTGTTGATGATCTTGTAGATCAGCGTAGCCTGGTTGTTGGCGCGGAAGGGCAGGCGCCCGGTCAGCATCTGGAAGAGCACGACGCCAAGGGAATAGAGGTCGGTTTTCTGATTGAGGGCGTAGCCCTTGATCTGCTCCGGCGACATGTAGGCCGGCGACCCCACCCCCATGATGAAGGTCGAATCCCGGTCCATGTCCTTCTGCAGGTTCAACGCCAGGCCGAAGTCGGCGATCTTGGGCTCGTCGTCGGCGGTGAGCATGATGTTGGCCGGCTTGATGTCGCGGTGGATCACCCCTTGCCGGTAGGCGTGGTCGAGGGCCAGGCAGCATTTGAAGATGATGCCGATGGTCCGGTGCATGGGCAGCATCTTGTCGATGCGGCAATAACGCTCGAGGGAAACGCCATCGATGAACTCCATGGCGAGGTAGGCGTAGTCGTCTTCGACCACGGCGTCGTAGATCTGAACGATATTGGGGTGATTGAGCCGGCCGGCGGTCACCCCTTCGGTCTGGAAAAGCTTGCGCAGGCGCCGCGACATGGCGGCGTTGTCCTTGCCGAAACGCACCAGCTTGACCGCCACCTGGCGTCCGGCGTCCGGGTCGTCGCACAGATACACGGTTGCCGTGGCGCCTTTGCCCAGTTCCCTTACGACGCGATATTTTCCGATATTTTCCATGAGCTGCCGCAATGTTTTTGTTTCATCGTAGCACGGAGAAAAAGCCCCGGCACAGGACTTGAAATCAAAAAATAAGCCCATACCTGCAGGAACAGTTTTTCCGGAGAATCCATCGATGTCGAACCAAGAAATCCCCCAGGAGCCGCTCCTGGCGACCGAACCCGCTAGCGAAACACCGCCCCCGGCCGAAACCGCCGAATCCGTCGACACCCTCCCCAGCCTGGAGGAGCAACTGCGCCAACTGGAGCTGAAGGCCGAGGAACACCACGATGCCTGGCTGCGGGCCAAGGCCGAAACCGAAAACGTGCGCCGCCGTGCCCAGGAAGACATCAGCAAAGCCCACAAGTTCGCCGTCGAGAAGTTCGCCGGCGAACTGCTGGCCGTCAAGGACAGCCTGGAAGCCGCCCTGGCCGTACCCGAGCAGACGGTGGACAGCTTCAAGTCCGGCGTCGAACTGACCTTGAAGCAGCTCGTTTCGGCCTTCGAAAAGAACGCCCTGGTCGAGGTGAACCCCGCCGGCGAAAAATTCGACCCCCACCGGCACCAGGCGATCGGCATGGTCGATTCCGAGCAGGAACCGAACACCGTGGTCACCGTGCTGCAGAAGGGCTACCTCATCGCCGAGCGGACCCTGCGGCCGGCCCTGGTCATGGTGGCCAAGCCGAAGTCTTGAAAATCCGGGGAATGACCCCAATTCCAGAACATCACCTCGCATTCAACTAAAGGAACGAACATGGGCAAGATCATCGGCATCGACCTCGGCACCACCAACAGCTGCGTCGCCATCATGGAAGGCGGCCAGCCCAAGGTCATCGAAAATTCGGAAGGCGCCCGCACCACGCCGTCCATCGTCGGCTACTCGGAAGACGGCGAAATCCTCTGCGGCGCCCCGGCCAAGCGCCAGGCCGTCACCAACCCCAAGAACACGCTGTACGCCGTCAAGCGCCTGATCGGCCGCCGCTTCGAAGAAAAGGAAGTGCAGAAGGACATCGCCCTCATGCCCTACAAGATCATGAAGGCCGACAACGGCGACGCCTGGGTCGAAGTGCGCGACAAGAAGATCGCCCCGCCCCAGGTTTCCGCCGAAGTCCTGCGCAAGATGAAGAAGACCGCCGAAGATTATCTCGGCGAGGAAGTCACCGAGGCGGTCATCACCGTGCCCGCCTACTTCAACGACAGCCAGCGCCAGGCCACCAAGGACGCCGGCCGCATCGCCGGTCTGGAAGTCAAGCGCATCATCAACGAACCGACCGCCGCGGCGCTGGCCTTCGGCATGGACAAGGCCGCCGGCAAGGACAGGAAGATCGCCGTCTATGACCTGGGCGGCGGCACCTTCGACATCTCCATCATCGAAATCGCCGACGTCGATGGCGAAAAACAGTTCGAAGTGCTGGCCACCAACGGCGACACCTTCCTCGGCGGCGAAGACTTCGACCAGCGCCTGATCGATTACATCATCGACGAGTTCAAGAAGGAATCCGGCGTCGACCTGAAGAAGGATGTGCTGGCCCTGCAACGCCTCAAGGAAGCCGCCGAAAAGGCCAAGATCGAACTCTCCTCCGGCCAGCAGACCGAGGTGAACCTGCCCTACATCACCGCCGACGCCTCCGGTCCCAAGCACCTGGCCCTCAAGGTCACCCGCGCCAAGTTCGAATCCCTGGTGGACGAACTGATCGAACGCACCGTCGCCCCCTGCGTCACCGCCCTCAAGGACGCCGGCTGCAAGATCGGCGACATCGACGACGTCATCCTGGTGGGCGGCCAGTCGCGCATGCCCAAGGTGCAGGAGAAGGTCAAGGAAGTCTTCGGCCGGGAGCCGCGCAAGGACGTGAACCCGGACGAAGCCGTCGCCGTCGGCGCCGCCATCCAGGGCGGCGTGCTCCAGGGGGAAGTCAAGGACGTGCTGCTCCTCGACGTCACCCCCCTGTCGCTCGGCATCGAGACCCTGGGCGGCGTCATGACCAAGCTCATCCAGAAGAACACCACCATCCCGACCAAGGCCAGCCAGGTCTTCTCCACCGCCGACGACAACCAGTCGGCCGTGACCATCCACGTGCTCCAGGGCGAGCGGGAAATGTCCGCGGGCAACAAGAGCCTCGGCCAGTTCAATCTGGAAGGCATCCCCCCGGCTCCCCGCGGCATGCCCCAGATCGAGGTCATTTTCGACATCGACGCCAACGGCATCATGCACGTCACCGCCAAAGACAAGGCCACGGGCAAGGAGAACAAGATCACCATCAAGGCCAACTCCGGCCTCTCCGAGGAAGAAATCCAGCGCATGGTGAAGGACGCCGAGCTGCACGCCGAAGAGGACAAGAAGGCCCACGAGCTGGCCGATGCCCGCAATTCGGCCGACGGCATGGTGCATATGGTCAAGAAGTCCCTGACCGAGTACGGCGACAAGCTGGCCGCCGAAGAAAAGGCGGCGATCGAAGCCGCCATCAAGGAAGTCGAGGACGTGCTGCGCGAGGGCGACAAGGACACCATCACCGCCAAGACCGAAGCCCTGGCCCAGGCGGCCCAGAAGCTGGGGGAAAAGATGTACGCCCAGCAGCAGGCCGAAGCCGGTGCCGCCGGTGCCGCCCCCGGCGGCGAGCCAGCCCAGGCCAAGAAGGACGAAGGCGACGTGGTCGATGCCGAGTTCACCGAAGTGAAAGACAAAAAGGGTTAAAACGGGCGCCGACACGCCGTTCTAACTGGCCGGATTCAAGCGGGCGCGGCAGCGCCGCTTAATCCGGCCTTTGCGCAGGTCCATTCGGAAAATCACATGTCAAAGCGCGACTTTTACGAAATCCTCGGCGTCAACCGCGATGCCTCCGAGGAAGAAATCAAGAAGGCCTACCGCAAGCTGGCCATGAAGCACCACCCCGACCGCAATCCGGACAATCCGGCGGCGGAGGAGAAGTTCAAGGAGGCCAAGGAGGCCTACGAAATCCTCTCCGACAACCAGAAGCGGGCGGCCTACGACCAGTTCGGCCACGCCGGCGTCGACCCCCAGGCCGGCATGGGCGGGGGCGGCTTCGGCGGAGGCGGGGGCGGCTTTGCCGATGCCTTCGGCGGCATCTTCGACGAAATCTTCGGCGGCCGGGGCGGCGGCGGCCAAGGCCGCTCCAACATCTATCGCGGTGCCGATCTGCGCTACAACCTGGAAATCTCCCTCGAACAGGCGGCCCACGGCACCGAGACCAAGATCCGCATCCCCACCATGGAAGCCTGCGAGGTCTGCCACGGCAGCGGCGCCAAGCCCGGCACCCAGCCCAAGACCTGCCCCACCTGCCAGGGCAGCGGACAGGTCCGCCTGCAGCAGGGTTTCTTCTCGATCCAGCAGACCTGCCCCAAGTGCCACGGCACCGGGCGCTACATCCCCGACCCCTGCGGCGGCTGCGGCGGCGCCGGCCGCATCAAGCAGCACAAGACCCTGGCGGTGAAGATTCCGGCCGGCGTCGACGAGGGCGATCGCATCCGTCTGGCCGGCGAAGGGGAACATGGCGTCAACGGCGGCCCGCCGGGGGATCTCTACGTCCAGATCCACATGAAGCAGCACACCGTCTTCCAGCGCGACCACAACGACCTGCACTGCGAGATGCCGATCTCCTTCACCACCGCCGCCCTGGGCGGGGAAATCGAAATCCCCACCCTGGACGGCGCCGCCAAGATCAAGATTCCCGCCGAAACCCAGTCGGGCCGTGTCTTCCGCCTGCGGGGCAAGGGCATCAAGGGGGTGCGCAGCCACACCCACGGCGACCTCATGTGCCACGTCGTGGTCGAAACTCCGGTCAGCCTGACCGACCGTCAGAAGGAGCTGCTCAAGGAACTCGAAGAAATCAGCAGCGAACACGCCGGCAAGCACAATCCCCGCGCCAAGTCCTGGATGGACAAGGTCAAGGACTTCTTCAGCAGCTGACCCCCGGCAAATCCTTGATCTGGATGGGTAGTGGGCAGGCCGTCCCGTCTCTATAATGGGGCGGCGTGTTCGCTAACCAGACTCCCCCCTCGTCCGCCGTAACCCGCCCCCGGCAGGCCGCCGCGCCGCCCTCGGCAGGGAGCGGCCGGGCCGTCGGCCAGCCCCGACGGAAGCTCGGGATCGTCTTCTCGTGGCGGCACGCCCTGTGCCGGCCGGCCGCCGCCGGCCCCCTCAACGGCCGGGCTGACCGGCCTTTCCGAGCGAGACATCCATGAAAGCGTTGCGTCTAGCCACGTCCGCCCTGGCCCTCGGCCTGGCGGCCTCCCTCTCCGCCTTCGCCGAAACCGGCGTCACCGAGTCGACGGTCACCCTCGGCATGTCGGTTCCCCTGTCCGGACCCAGTGCCGGCCACGGCAAGGAACTGCAGGGGGTGGTCGCGGCCTATTTCGACCAGGTCAACAAGGCCGGCGGGGTCAACGGCCGCAAGATCGAACTGGTCGCCCTCGACGACGGCTACGAGACCGAGCGCACCCTGGCCAACACCAAGGCCCTCCTGGAAACCAAGAAGGTCTTCGCCCTCGTCTCCTACTACGGCTCGACCCCCACCACCGAAGCCATGAACCAGGCTTTCGGCCCGGCCGGCGTGCCCCTCGTCGGCACCATCTCGGGGGCCCAGACCCTGCGCCAGGATCCCGGGGCCAGCCGCCACAACCGCTTCATGTTCAATCTGCGGGCCAGTTACGCCGACGAGGTCGAGGCCATCGCCAACCAGCTGGTCACCCTGGGCCTCAAGAACATCGCCGTCTTCTACCAGAACGACGGCTTCGGCAAGGCCGGCCTCGACGGCTTGACGGCGACCCTCAAGAAACACGGCCTGGCGCCTTCGGCGGTGGGCAGCGTCGAGCGCAACTCGGACGACGTCGCCAAGGCGGTGGAGGCCATCGCCAAGGCCAATCCCCAGGCCGTGGTCATGGTCACCCTCTACAAGCCCACCGCCGCCCTCGTCAGGGCGCTCCGGAAGGCGGGCCAGAACCCGATGTTCATGACCCTCTCGCCGGTGGGGGGCGACCAGTTGTTCCAGGAGCTGGGCAACGACGCCCGCGGCATCGGCATTTCCCAGGTCATGCCCTACCCCTGGAACGATACCGTGCCGGTGGTCAAGGACTATCAGCGCCTGGTCGGCAAGCAGGGGGGCTATTCCTACATGGGCATGGAGGCCTACGTCACCGCCCGCGTGGCGGTCGAAGCCATGAAGCGGGCGGGCAAGGATCTCACCCGGGAAAAGCTGGTCGCCGCCCTCGAAGGCTTGAACCAGGACATCGGCGGTTTTCGCGTCGGGTTCACCCCGGCCAACCACTCCGGCTCCCGCTTCGTCGAACTGACCGTGATCGGCGCCAACGGACGAATGATGAAATAACCCTGTTGCCGGGGCGGAATTCGCCTCGGCGTAAGCCGCGTGTCAGAATCCGGCACCAAGCTGGACGGCTGGAGTTTTCCCGCCAACCTTGCTGTGAAAGAGGTGCCCATGAAATCGATCCGCCTGGCGGCCCTGGCCGCCATACTTAGCCTCGGCGCGGGCCTCGCCGCCGCCGAACCGGGAGTCAGCGACACCACCGTCACCCTCGGCATGTCGTCGCCCTTTTCCGGCCCCAGCGGCATCTACGGCATGCAGATGCGGGAGAGCATCGCCGCCCACTTCGACCAGATCAACAAGGCCGGCGGCATCAACGGCCGCAAGGTCGACCTAGTGACCATCGACGACGGCTACGAAACCGAGCGCACCCTCGCCAACACCAAGGCCCTCATCCAGGACAAGCAGGTTTTCGCGCTACTCGGCTACTACGGCTCTTCGCCCACCACCGAAGCCATGAACAACGCCTTCGGTCCGGCCAAGGTGCCGCTGGTCGGCACCATTTCCGGCGCCGGCAGCCTGCGCCAGGCGCCGTCCACCAACCCCAACAACCGCTACATGTTCAACCTGCGGGCGAGCTACGCCGACGAGACCGAAGCCATCGTCAACCAGATGGCCGCCCTCGGTCTCAAGAACATCGCCGTCTTCTACCAGAACGACGGCTTCGGCAAATCGGGTCTGGACGGCGTCACCGCCGCGATGAAAAAACACAACCTCAATCCAGTGGCGGTCGGTACCGTCGAACGCAACTCGGTGGACGTCGCCAAGGCCGTGGAAGCCATCGCCAAGGCCAATCCCCAGGCCGTGGTCATGGTCACCCTGCTCAAACCGACGGCGGCCTTCGTCAAGGGCATGAAGGCGGCCGGCCAGTTCCCCATGTTCATGACCCTGTCGCCGGTCGGCGCCGAACTGCTGGCCCAGGAACTGGGCAACGACTCCCGCGGCATCGGCATCTCCCAGGTCGTACCCTACCCCTGGAACGACACCATCGGCATCGTCCGCGACTACCAGAAAGTACTCGGCAAGCAGAAGGACAAGTATTCCTACTACGGCCTGGAGGCCTACATCACCGCCCGCGTCGTCAGCGAGGCCCTGAAGAAGGCGGGGCGCGATCTCACCCGGGAAAAACTCATCGCCGCCCTGGAGGGCATGAACAACCAGGATGTCGGTGGCTACCGCGTCTCCTTCGGCCCGGACAACCGCCTCGGCTCGCGCTACGTCGAACTGACCGTGGTCGGCATCGGCGGCAAGGTTCTGAAGTAACCGGGCGGCGGAAAAAAGCGAAACGCCCGTCGCAGGACGGGCGTTTCGCTTTTGCCTGAGCAGCGCTCAGGCCCGTCGCCAGGTAGTCCCCTGGGAGCTGTCCTCGAGGACCACGCCGGCTGCCTTCAGTTCGTCGCGGATACGGTCGGCCTCGGCGAAGTTGCGGCCCTTCTTGGCGGCGATACGGTCGGCGATGAGCTGCTCGATGGCGGCCTCGTCCAAGCCGCCGGCGTTGCCGCCGCCCCGCAGGTAGGCCACCGGCTCCCGCTGCAGGAGGCCGAGAATGGCGGCCAGGGCCTTGAGGAGGCCGGCCAGGCGGGCGTCGCGGCGGCGGTTGACTTCGCCCGCTAGCTCGAAGAGGACGGCGATCGCCCCATGGGAATCGAAATCCTCGTCCAGCGCGGCTTTGAAGCGGACCGTCCAGGGATCGGCCCAGTCGATGGCCGTCGGCGCCGGCGGCACGTCGCGCAGGGCGAAGTAGAGGCTGTCGAGGCTGCGTTTGGCGTCGTCGAGGTGGCTGTCGGAATAGTTGAGGGGGCTGCGATAGTGGGCGCGCAGGATGAAAAAGCGCACCACCTCGGCGTCGTAGGCTTTGAGCACCTCGCGGATGGTGAAGAAGTTGCCCAGGGACTTGGACATCTTTTCGTTGTCCACCCGCACGAACCCGTTGTGCATCCAGTAATTGACGAAGCGGCACTGGTGGGCGCCTTCGGACTGGGCGATTTCGTTTTCGTGGTGGGGGAACTGCAAGTCCTGGCCGCCGCCGTGGATGTCGAAGTGTTTGCCCAGGAGTTCCGAACTCATGGCCGAACACTCGATGTGCCAGCCCGGCCGCCCCTCACCCCAGGGCGACGGCCAGGCCGGCTCGCCGGGCTTGGCGTGTTTCCAGAGGACGAAGTCGAGGGGATCCTGCTTGGCGGAATCGACCTCAACCCGCTCGCCGGCCCGCAGATCGTCGAGAGACTTGCCGGAAAGCTTGCCGTAGCCGGGGAACTTGCGCACCGCGTAATTGACGTCGCCGTCGGCAGCCTGATAGGCCAGGCCCCGGGCCTGGAGCGTGTCGATGAGGCCGAGCATTTGGGGGACGTAGTCGGTGGCCCGGGGTTCGAAATCCGGGCGCAGCACGCCGAGGGCATCGGCATCCTCGTGCATGCAGGCGATGAAGCGGTTGGTCAGGTCGAGGATGGTCTCGCCGTTTTCGTTGGCCCGCTTGATGATCTTGTCGTCGATGTCGGTGATGTTGCGGACGTAGGTCACGTCGTAGCCGCTGGCCTTGAACCAGCGGTAGACCATGTCGAAGACCACCATGACGCGGGCGTGGCCGAGGTGGCAATAGTCATAAACGGTCATGCCGCAGACGTACATGCGGACCTTGCCCGGCTCGATGGGCGTAAAACCCTGTTTTTCCCGGGTCAGGGAATTGTGGATCTTCAACATGGCGGTGGAAATAGGGTGGGCGACGGGCCGCCGCGAGGCTTTGGAATGGCCGGTCTTCTTGGTAGAATCAAAAGATTATCAAACTCGGCAAAGTATAACATAGCGATGACTGCGTCCTTCCCGCTCCTGACCCGCTTTCGGCCCCGTGCGGCCCTCTGCGCCGCCGTTTTCGGCCTGGCCCTCGGCTCTGCCGCCCCGGTTTTTGCCGACAACCTTCCGGAAGTCCAGCGCCTCATCAAGCAGGGTCAGCTCCCCCAGGCCCTCGACAAGGTCGAGGGCCACCTGGCGAGCAAGCCGCGGGACGCCCAGGGCCGCTTCCTCAAGGGTCTCATCCTCACCGAGATGAACAAGCCGGCCGAGGCGGTCGCCGTGTTCACCAAGCTCACCGAGGATTACCCCGAACTGCCCGAGCCGTACAACAACCTGGCCGTCCTCTACGCCCAGCAGAAGCAGTACGACAAGGCCCGCACGGCGCTGGAAATGGCCATAAGGACTCACCCCTCCTACGCCATCGCCTACGAAAACCTGGGCGACGTCTATGCCAAACTGGCCAGCCAGGCCTACGACAAGGCGCTCCAGCTCGATTCCGCCAATTCCACGGCCCAGAACAAGATGGCGCTGATCCGCGACCTCATCAGCACTTCGGCCAAGCCCAACGTCAAGCCCCAGGCCCCGGCGGCCGCTGCCCCGGCCGCACCGGCGCCGACGCCCGCCCCGGCGCCAGCGCCGGCCGTTGCCAAGGCGGCGCCGGCCGCCGCCCCCAGCGCCACGGTGGTGACCAGCGCCCCGGGCGCCGCCGCCACGCTGGCGGCCAAGCCCGTCGAGAGCAAGCCCGCCCCCGCCCCGGCGGCCAAATCCGACCCCGCCGCCGACGACGTGGCCAAGGCCCTGGCCGGCTGGGCCAACGCCTGGGCCGGCAAGGACGTCAAGACCTACCTCGCCCATTACGCTGCCGAGTTCTCGCCGCCCAAGGGCATGTCCCGCAAGGCCTGGGAGGCCGAGCGCGAGGAACGCATCGCCGGGAAGCCGGGCAAGATTTCGGTGAGCTACGACGACCCCCAGATCGCCATCAACGGTGACAAGGCGACGGTCAAGTTCCGCCAGCACTACAAGGCAACGGGCTTGAAGTCGTCCACCAACAAAACCATGGTGTTCGTGCGCAACGGCAGCAAGTGGCTGATTCAGGAAGAAAACTCCCGTTGAAGCCGATTCGCCAGCTCGTCCTCCTCGCCGTCGCTGCCGTTCTGGCGGCAGGCGCGGAGGCCAAGCCGCACAAGCCGTCCAAACAAGCCAAGGCCAAATCCGCCAAAACCGCCAAGGCGCAGGCCCGGCCGGCCGTCCTGAGCCGGGCGGCGGCGCCGGTCGCGGTCGCCGCCCTGCCCCTGGCCGGTGCCGCCGCCCGGCCGCCGGTGACGGTTTCGGATTCCGGCCCGGAGCCCTTGCTCGCCAAGGTCTTCAAGGAAATCGAGGCGAACCGCCTGGACAACGCCCTGCAGCTCGCCGAGAACCTGCTTCGCCAGTACCCCAATTTCCGCCTCGGCCACCTCATCAAAGGCGACCTGCTCCTCGCCCGGGCGCAGCCGATCAGCGGCTTCGGGACGATGAGCGGGGCGCCGACGGAAAAGGTCGCCGACCTGCGGGCCGAAGCCGTGGCCCGCCTGAAGGGCTACCGGGAAAAGCCGCCCGCCAACTTTCTGCCGCGCTACCTGCTGCAGATGCCGCCCGACCAGCGCTTCGCCATCGTCGTCGACACCCAGAAGTCGCGCCTCTATGTTTATGAGAACGACGCCACCAGCGGCCGCCCACGTTTCGTCGCCGACTATTACGTGAGCCAGGGCAAGCTCGGTGCCGACAAGGTGAGCGAAGGCGACAAGAAGACGCCCATCGGCGTCTACCACGTCACCGCCAACCTGCCCAAGCAGAAGCTTGCCGACCTCTACGGCACCGGGGCCTATCCCATCAACTATCCCAACGAGTGGGACAAGCGCCAGGGCCGGAGCGGCAGCGGCATCTGGCTGCACGGCACGCCGTCCGACACCTTCTCCCGCCCACCCCGCGCCTCCGACGGCTGCGTCGTGCTGGCCAACCCGGATCTCGACGCCGTTGCCAAGAACCTGCAGATCGGCTTGACGCCGGTCATCATCAGCAATTCGGTTGAATGGCTTTCCCTCGACGACTGGAGCAAGGAGCGGGGTGAACTGAACCGCAGCATCGACGCCTGGCGGGCCGACTGGGAAAGCCGCGACACCGAGCGCTTCCTGCGGCACTACTCGAAGCGCTTCCAGGGCAGCGGCCAGAATTTCGATCAGTTCGCCGCCCAGAAGCGCCAGGTGAACGCCGGCAAGGAATGGATCAAGGTCAAGGCCGACAACCTCTCGGTGTTCCGCAACCCGGGCAAGGAAGAAGTGGTCGTCGTCACCTTCGACCAGGACTACCGCAGCAACAATCTCAGCAATGTGATGAAGAAGCGGCAGTACTGGGTACGCGAAGACGGCAAATGGAAAATCATCTACGAAGGAGCTGCATGAGCATGTTGAAGCACTGGCTGGGCCTCTTTGCCGGCGCCACCCTGGCCCTTTCCGCCGGGGCCGCCCCGACCGTCGAAATGACCACCTCCCAGGGCCGGTTCGTCCTCGAACTCTTCCCTGACAAGGCCCCGAAAACGGTGGAAATGTTCCTCTACAACGCCAAGCACGGCTTCTACGAGGCCACCATCTTCCACCGCGTCATCGACGGCTTCATGATCCAGGGCGGCGGCTTTTCCTCGGCCATGGAAGAAAAGAAGGTCAAGACCCCGGCCCTCCAGAACGAGGCGGTCTCCGGTGGCGCCAACCTGCGGGGCACGGTGGCCATGGCCCGCACCCAGGATCCCCACTCGGCCCGCGTGCAGTTCTTCATCAACCTCAAAGACAACGACTTCCTCAACCACCGCTCGCCCGACATCCGCGGCTACGGCTACACCGTCTTCGGCAAGGTCGTCGAAGGCATGGAAGTGGTCGACAAGATCGCCAAGGTGCCCACCGGCAACCACGGCTACTACGAAAACGTTCCCCAGACGCCCGTGGTCATCCAGGCCGTCAAGATCCTCTCCGAAAAATAAGGAATCCCCATGATTAAGTTCACCACCAACCTCGGCGCCTTCACCCTCAAACTCGACGCCGACAAGGCCCCCAAGACCGTCGACAACTTCCTCGCCTACGTCAAGGCCGGCCACTACGACGGCACCGTCTTCCACCGCGTCATCAAGAATTTCATGATCCAGGGCGGCGGCTTCACCCCCGGCATGAACCAGAAGCCCTGCCAGGCCCCCATCGAGAACGAAGCCGCCAACGGCTTGAAGAACAAGCGCGGCACCATCGCCATGGCCCGCACCAACGACCCCCATTCCGCCACCGCCCAGTTCTTCATCAACGTCGTCGACAACGACTTCCTCGATTTCAAGGCCCCCATGGGCCAGGGCTGGGGCTACTGCGTCTTCGGCGAAATCGTCGAGGGCCTCGACGTGATCGACGCCATTAAGGGCGTGCGCACCGGCAACAAGGGTTTCCACCAGGACGTCCCTCTCGAGGACGTGCTCATCGAAAAGGCCGAAATCCTGGCCTGACCGCCAAGGCCAGGCGAAGGGGGCGAGGCCGCCGCGCTGGCCCCCCTTCTCCGCCCCATGCTCCTCTTCATTTCCGACCTGCACCTGTCGCCCCGGTCCCCCGGGGCGACGCGTTTGTTCCTCGAATTCCTCGCTGGCCGGGCCCGCCAGGCCGATGCCCTCTACATCCTGGGGGATTTCTTCGACGCCTGGATCGGCGACGACGATGGGGCGGAACCCTTCAACGCCGGCATCGTCGCCGCCCTCCGGGCGGCCGGCCAAGCCGGGCTGGCCATCGCCCTGCAGCACGGCAACCGGGATTTCCTTCTCGGTCCCGATTTTGCCGCGGCGGCGGGGGTCAAACTGCTGCCCGACCCCTACGTGCTGTCGACCCCGGAATGGCAGTTCGTCCTTGCCCACGGCGACGCCCTGTGCACCGACGACGCCGCCTACATGGCCTTCCGCCGCCAGGTCCGCGCTCCCGCATGGCAGGCTGCCTTCCTCGCCAAGCCGCTCCCCGAGCGCCGCGCCATCGCCGCCCACCTGCGGGAGCAAAGCGAAGCCGGCAAGCAGGAAAAGACCCCCGACCTGATGGATCTCAACCCCGGCGAGACCGACGATTTCCTCCGCCGCCACGGCTACGCTACCTTCATCCACGGCCACACCCACCGGCCGGCCACCCACGACCACCTGGTGGACGGCATCCACGTCGAGCGCTGGGTGCTCGCCGACTGGCACGAGGACCGGGGCGAATGCCTGGTCTGGGACGGCGCTCGGCTGTCCCGCGAAGCCCTCGGCTGAACCGCCTGCAGCCCAAGGATATCCCGCCATGACCGACGCCCTCGGCCTTCTGCAGCGCATTTTCGGCTACCCCGCCTTCCGCGGCCGTCAGGCCGAGATCATCGATCATGTCGTCGGCGGCGGCGACGCCCTGGTGCTCATGCCCACCGGCGGCGGAAAAAGCCTCTGCTACCAGATTCCCGCCCTGCTGCGGAGCGGCTGCGCCGTCGTCGTCTCCCCCCTCATCGCGCTGATGCAGGACCAGGTGGATGCCCTCACCCAGGTCGGCGTGCGCGCCGCCTGCCTCAATTCCACCTTGGCCTGGCAGGATGCCCAGGCCATCGAAAAAAAGCTTTTCTCCGCCGACCTCGACCTCGTCTACATCGCCCCCGAGCGGCTCTTGAACGAGCGCAGCCTGGCGCTCCTCGACGCCCTCTACGAAGCCGGCAAGCTGGCCCTGTTCGCCATCGACGAAGCCCATTGCGTTTCGCAGTGGGGCCACGACTTCCGCCCCGAATACCTGCAGCTTTCGGCCCTGCACGAGCGCTACCCGGCGGTACCCCGCATCGCCCTCACCGCCACCGCCGACGCCGCCACCCGCAGCGAAATCCTCGCCCGCCTGGGCCTGGGCGAAGCCCGGGTTTTCGTTTCCAGCTTCGACCGGCCCAATATCCGCTACACGGTGGTGGAAAAGGACAACCCGCGAAAGCAGTTGCAGGATTTCCTGGCCGGGCGGAAAAAGGAATTCGGCCCGGAAGCCGGCATCGTCTATTGCCTCTCCCGCAAAAAGGTCGAGGAAACCGCCGCCTGGCTGTGCACCCAGGGCTACCCCGCCCTGCCCTACCACGCCGGCCTCGCCAACGACGTGCGGGCCGCCAACCAGCGCCGCTTCCTGCGCGAGGAAGGCCTCGTCATGGTCGCCACCATCGCCTTCGGCATGGGCATCGACAAGCCCGACGTGCGTTTCGTCGCCCACCTCGACCTGCCCAAGAGCATCGAGGCCTATTACCAGGAAACCGGCCGCGCCGGCCGCGACGGCGAGCCGGCCGAGGCCTGGATGGCCTACGGCCTGCAGGACGTCGCCCTGCAGCACAGCCGGATTGCCGAATCGACCGCCGGCGACGACCAGAAACGCCTCGAAACCCAGCGCCTGACGACCCTGCTGGCCTACTGCGAGGCACCGCGCTGCCGCCGCCAGGTGCTCCTCGACTATTTCGGCGAAGCCGCCACGGCCTGCGGCAACTGCGACGTCTGCCTCGACCCGCCGGAACTCTGGGACGGCACCGTCGCCGCCCAGAAGGCCCTGTCGGCGGTGTTCCGCACCGGTCAGCGCTTCGGCGTGGCCCATCTCGCCGACATCCTGCGCGGCAAAGCCAGCGACAAGGTGCGCCAGTGGCGCCACGACGCCCTGCCCACCTTCGGCGTCGGCAGCGACCTCGACGACCACGCCTGGAAAAGCGTCTTCCGCCAGCTCGCCGCCGCCGGCCTCCTGCACGTCGACCTCGCCGAACACGGCGCCCTCAAGCTCACCGAAGCGGCCAAGGCCGTGCTGCGGGGCACCCAGGCCGTCGAACTGCGCCGGCCGGCACTCCGGCGAGCCGCAAGCAGCCGGACCCGGGCGCCGGTCAGCGACCTCGCCCCGGCGGCCGCCGGACTCTTCGAGACCCTGCGCCGCTGGCGTAGCGATACCGCCCGGGAACAGGGCGTTCCCGCCTACGTCATCCTGCACGACCGCAGCCTGCGCGAACTCGCCGCCGTGCGCCCGACCAGCCGCGGCCACCTGGCCAGCATCGCCGGCATCGGCAGCGCCAAGATCGAGCGCTACGGCGACGACCTGCTGGCCCTGGTCAGGGCCGCCCCCTGAAGGCCGGGCATTTTTCGGCGGCATTTTTCGGCGGTTTGCCAGCCCGACGGCTTTCCGCCAGAATAGCCCGACGACAAACTTCCCCAAGAAGAAAATCATGGGAGACCAAGCTGCCCTCGGCGCCCTCTTCGGCTTTGGAATATTCGGGTTCGTTCTCGTCTTCTTCCTGCTGCTGCTCGTTCCCTTCATCCTCTACCTGCTCAACCTGCAGCGCTGCTTCGAAGCGGTGCGGCCGGAATTCCGCCCGCCCATGCCGCCGGCCCTGGTCTGGCTGGCGCTCGTTCCCGGCCTCGGTCTCTTCGTCCTCATCGCGGCGGCGGTGCTCCTTTCCACCGCCGTCAAGAAAGAAGGCGAAGCCCGCCGCACCGGCGTCTTCGGCGACGGCGGCCTGGCCCTCGGCCTGGCGGCGGCCATCCTCGGCCTGCTCTCGATGATCCCCCTGATCGGCCTGCTGCTCGCCCTGGGCAGCCTGGTGTGCTGGATCATGCACTGGATCAAGGTGGCGGGGTTCCGCAAGCTGCTCGTCGGCGCCCCGGCCGGCGGCCAGTCGGCGCCGCCTCCGCCGCCCCAGAACTGGCAGCCCGCCGCCGTTCCCCCGCCCCCCATGGCGCCCCCCCCGCCGCCGCCCGTCGCCGCCGTGGCGCCGCCCCCGCCGGCTGAAACGCCGGCCGTTCCGGGCCGGGAAGAATCAACGGTACGCTTCGGCGCCCTCGACAATGCCAAGCTCGTCTGCATCGTCGGCGTCGTCCAGGGAATGAGCTTTGCCATCGGCAACGGGGTCATCGTCGGCCGCTCCCAGGAGGCCGACGTGGTCGTCCCGGACAGCCAGATCTCCAATCGCCATGCCTGGATCGGCCCGGTCCAGGGGCGCCTCATCCTGCGCGACATGCAGTCCACCAACGGCACCTACCTCAACGACAACCTCGGCGCCCCGGTGCAGGAAGTCGAACTGCGCGACGGGGACGTCATCGTCCTGGGCAAACACGGGCAGATGAAGTTCCGGGCCAGTCTCGGCTAGCCCGGCGCGGCCGCGTCGTCCCGGGTGTCGGCGTACTGCCGGCGGATGTTTTCGGCCTCGGGGACGATGGCGGCGAACAAACGAATCATACCAATTTGCGTTCAATAATATAAATACTATACTCATTCCATGCGATCTTAGGGGGCATGGAATGAAGACACTGATTACAGGAGACCAGGCGACGGTAGAGCGCCTGGCGGAGCGACTCAAGAAGGCGAGTACGCA
>SSSZ01000067.1 GCA_009469675.1 Azonexaceae bacterium
GCCGTCGGAATCGTCGTCCTCGTCGCGGCCGGCGCCGGTGAAGGTGCCGGCGTCCGACGACCAGCGGTCGTCGTCCTCGCCGCCCACCATCGGCGGTTCGAGGGCTTCGGGTTCGCTGGCGCGTTCGCCTTCTTCCCGTTCTCCGGCGGCCTCGTTGGCCTCGACCCGGGGCGCGTCGTTGACGTTGGCGCCGTTCCAGTTGTCGCCGCCTTCGTCCTCCCGTTCGAGGAGGGGGTTTTCCAGGAGATAACGCTCGATCTCCTGGTTCATTTCCAGGGTCGAAAGCTGCAAAAGCTTGATCGACTGCTGCAACTGAGGCGTCAGCGCCAGGTGCTGGGAGAGCTTGAGTTGCAGTGCCGGTTTCATGGTCTTGTTGGAATGGCCGGCCTAGAGGCGGAAGTTTTCGCCGAGATAGACCTTGCGCACGCTTTCATTATCGACGATTTCGCCCGGCCGTCCAGCCGCCAGCACCTCACCGGCGTTGATGATGTAGGCGTGGTCGCAGATACCCAGCGTTTCGCGGACGTTGTGATCGGTGATGAGAACGCCGATGTTGCGCTCCTTCAAGAAGCGGATGATCTTCTGGATTTCCAGGACGGCGATGGGGTCCACCCCGGCGAAGGGTTCGTCGAGGAGGATGAAGCGCGGCCGCGTCGCCAGCGCCCGGGCGATTTCGACGCGCCGCCGCTCACCGCCGGAAAGGGCGGCGGCGTTGATGTGGCGCACATGGGCGATGTGCAGTTCGTTGAGCAGCCCCTCCAGGCGGTCGTTGATTTCAGCCGCGGGAAGTTTCTGCAGTTCGAGCACGGCGCGGATGTTCTCTTCGACGTTGAGCTTGCGGAATACCGACGCTTCCTGGGGCAGGTAGGACAAGCCCAGTTGCGCCCGGGCGTGCATGGGCAGGTGGGAGAGCTTGGCGTCGTCGATATAGACGTCGCCGCCGTCGGCGGGAACGAGGCCGACGATCATGTAGAAGCAGGTCGTCTTGCCCGCCCCGTTGGGGCCGAGGAGACCGACCACCTCACCGCTCTTGACGGCGAAGGAGACGTCATGGACGACGGTGCGCGCCTTGTAGCGCTTGTTGAGGTTGTGGGCGGAAAGGGTGGAGTGGCTCATGGCTCGGCCCCGGCCAGCACGGCGCGGATGGCGTCGGGGGAAAAGCCCCGGTACTGGAGAAAACGCATCTGTTTGGCCCGCTCCTCGGCGCTCGCCGGCGGGTGGCCGAACTTCTTGGCCCAGACGCCGCGGCAGCGGGCCGCCTCGTCGCCGCCTTCGGGCAGGGCGGCGGCGATGGCCTCGTCGTCGACACCGGCGGCCCGCAATTCCTGCTGCAGGCGCCGGTTGCCGTAGCGCCCGGCGCGGGCGGCGACGCGCTGGCCAGCGTAACGGGAATCGGAGAGCAGTTGCTGGGCCTGCAGGTTGTCGAGCAAGGTTTCGAGTTGTTCTGCGGATTCGGCCCGGGGCGCCAGCTTGGCCTTGAGCTCCGCCCGGCTGTGTTCACGCCGGGTGAGCAGGCGAAGCGCGGCGACCCGCAGGGCGTCAGGCATCAGCCGGTGCCGACTTGGTCGGTTTGATGACGGTGACGGCGGCGGCCTCGCGGATGCGGCCTTCGATCTCCTGGGCGATTTCAGGGTGGGAGCGCAGGAATTCGCGGGAATTATCCTTGCCCTGGCCGATCTTTTCGCCCTTGTAGGCGTACCAGGCGCCGGATTTGTCCACCAGTTTGTGGTTGACGCCCATTTCGATGATCTCGCCCTCGCGGGAGATGCCCTCGCCGTAGAGGATATCGAAGATGGCCTCGCGGAAGGGCGGCGAGACCTTGTTCTTGACCACCTTGACCTTGGTTTCGCTGCCGATCACCTCGTCGCCCTTCTTGATCGAGCCGATGCGGCGGATATCGAGGCGCACCGAGGCGTAGAACTTGAGCGCATTGCCGCCGGTGGTGGTTTCCGGCGAACCGAACATGACCCCGATCTTCATGCGGATCTGGTTGATGAAGATGACCAGGGTGTTGGTCTTTTTGATGTTGGCCGTGAGCTTGCGCAGAGCCTGGCTCATCAGGCGGGCGTGCAGGCCGACCATCTGGTCGCCCATTTCGCCTTCGATTTCGGCACGGGGGGTGAGCGCCGCCACGGAGTCGATGACGATGATGTCCACCGAACCGGAACGGACCAGCATGTCGGCAATCTCGAGGGCCTGTTCGCCGGTGTCGGGCTGGGAAATGAGCAGGTCGCCGACATTGACGCCGAGCTTTTGCGCGTATTGCGGATCCAGGGCGTGTTCGGCGTCGATAAAGGCCGCCACGCCGCCCAGCTTCTGCATCTCCGCCACCACCTGCAGACACAGGGTGGTCTTGCCCGAGGATTCGGGGCCGTAGATTTCCACCACCCGGCCCCGGGGCAGGCCGCCGACGCCCAGGGCGATGTCCAGACCGAGAGAACCGGTGGAAACCACCTGGATGCCCTCGTCGATTTCGGCCTCGCCCATCTTCATGATGGACCCCTTGCCGAACTGTTTTTCAATTTGCTGCAGCGCCGCCGCCAGGGCCTTGGCCTTGTTGTCGTCCATGGGAATACCTCGAAAGTTAGGAATGATTATGGCACAGGGCCAAAAGATGGAACAGAAATTGCTGTGCTTTGCGAAAACCGCACTAGGACGACGGAGCCGCCCGGTTTTCCAGGCTGACGCCCGGATAGTCCCGAAACACCGCTTCGTTATTGGTGACCAGAATCAGATCGCGGCTCACGGCATGGGCGGCGATCAGGCGGTCCAGGACATCACGCCAGCGACCCCGTACCGCCGCCCGCAGTGCGCCGCAGCTTGCGCCGGCGGCCTCGTCGAACGGCAACGCGGGAATATCTTCGACCAGCCCCCGCAGGGCCGCGGCAGCCTGCTCCCGAGCGGGGTGATGCCGTTCAACGCCGTAGCATAGCTCGGCATAAGTCACCGCCGACATGACGACGTCCCCAACGCGAAGGGGGTAAATTTCTCGACCACACCCGGAGGACTGCCCTGCATCAGGCGGCTGCAAATGGTGGTGTCGAGCATGAAGCGCATCGCCTACCAAGCCCTTTCGTTTTCGTCGTGGATCTCGCGCCCCTCGGCCATGAAACCCGCCGGGAAGGCAGCGAAACGATCGACCACCCCGACCAGCGAATGGGCGGCCACCGGCCGGATGACCAGGGTGTTCCCGACGCGCTCGATCTCCACATCCCCCGGCTCCACCACCCCCGCGATCACGAGGAACGCGAACCGCCAGGGAATTACCGCTCTTGAACGCTCGACCCAATATGGCAAACCTCCATGTAAATCCGTATAAACGCCACTCATCAAGCGCCCGGTTCGCCGGTTTTCAAAACCGCCGCAACCCTTCAGAAAAGGCGCTGCTGTTCGCAATGCGCCCGTTGAAATCGGCAACGGCGTTTTCGTTCGCGGCCAGCCAACGCGCACCCAAGCGATCCACCGGACTCACCACCCCCCGCCCGCCGCGGTTGAGGACATGGGTGTAGATCATGGTGGTGGAGACGTCGGAATGGCCGAGCAGTTCCTGCACCGTGCGGATGTCGTAGCCCGCCTGCAACAAATGGGTGGCGAAGGAATGACGCAGAGTGTGCACCGAAACCTGCCTGGCTACGCCAGCCGCGGCCACCGCCCGCTTGAGCGCCCGCTGCAAGCCCTTTTCGTGTAGATGGTGACGCCTTTCAACACCGGACCGCGGATCCACCGACAAGCCTTCGGCCGGAAACACCCAGAACCAAGCCCATTCCTGCCCCGCCGTCGGATACTTGCGCTCCAGGGCATGGGGAAGATAAACCCCGGCCCGCCCGGCAGCCCGATCCTGCTCATAGAACACCCGCGCCCGGGCAAACTCCTCCCGCAAAGGCAACACCAGGGATTCCGGCAACATGGTGACGCGATCCTTGGCCCCCTTGCCATCCCGAATGAGAATCTCCCGGCGGGTGAAATCCACCTCCTTGATCCGCAAGCGCAGACATTCCATTAAACGCATACCGGTCCCATACAACAGGCGGGCCAGCAACCCGTGGCCGGGCGGCATCGCCGCCAGAATGCGGGCTACCTCATCGACGTTGAGCACGGTTGGCAGGCGGGCCGGTTTTTTCGGCCGAACGAGATCATCCAACCAGGGCAGATCGATCTCCAGCACGACCTTGTAGAGGAAGAGCAGAGCCGAAAGCGCTTGCTGCTGCGTTGCCGCCGCCACATCCCGCTCGCTCGCCAGATGAGAAAGAAATCTCGTTACCTCCCGTGCGCCCATCTCCCGGGGATGGCGCAGGCCATGGAAACGTATATAGCGGCGCACCCAATGGACATACGCCTCCTCGGTGCGTATGCTGTAATGACGAATGCGAATCGCCCGTTGCAACTGGTCAAGCAACTTGGGGGCGGATTGATCGGGAGGACGAGAGGTGTCCGGTTTCATGGCTGGTGAATACTGTATGGATAATCAGTTATACGACAACTTAGCGCTTTGCGCA
>SSSZ01000068.1 GCA_009469675.1 Azonexaceae bacterium
CCCCCCCCGGCGATCCCGGTCCGGGCGGCGCAAAGCGAGCGAATCCCCAGCACTGGGATCTGCTGACCCGCTTCTGCCGGCAACCCAACACGAGGAGCGCCGCGGCGCCCAAGATTGCGGCGGACAGCGGGGGGACCGCCGCGCCCGCCCTCCAGGCGCGGTTCTGGTGCGTCGGGATCTCCCGGATGAATCGCACCTACCACAAGCGGGAACGGAGCAAGATCAACGAACTGGTCTTGCGAGAGTTCGTCCCCGGCGCGGGCGCGTCCGGGGAGTACCTGGGGCACGGGGCGGGGGACATCAACGGCGCTATCGGCCATCTGCTGGTGCGGCACGCGGGCGTGCCCCTGGGGAAGTTCGTCAACGCCGCGCCCTCCATCCCGCTCAACGATCTCCACATCGCCCCCACCACCGCCAGCGGCGCGGTCGGCTCCCTCCTGTCACGCGGCCTGCTGGCGCTGGTGGTGGACAACTACGGCTACGTCACCCTGGAGCCGTCCCCTTCCTCCCCCCTCTTCGACCGACAGGAGGCGGAGTGGACCTGGACGGAGGCCAACTCCTGGGGGGCGGAGCAGACGGGCACCTGGGATGAGCCGTCGCGCGTCTCCCAGGTCGTCGCCTGGGGCTACGATCCCGTCACGATGCGGAACTACCGCGTCTCCTACCCGCCGACGCCCAACCCCCTCGGCGCGTCCCTGGAGGTCAAAGATCTGATCGTTTCCTCCCCGGACCAACTCCGGGAGATCGCGCGGGCGCGGTTCCGGGACGCCAACACGCGGCGGGGGTTGAAGATCAAGGCGGGCGCGGTCCCCTGGCTGCGCGTCAATCAGAGGCACGTCGTCAACTACCCCTCGCTCGATCCGGGCGGCGAGTGGTCGGGCATCAACTTCTTCGTGGAATCCTACGAGGTCAGCATCGCCCTCACCGAGCGGCGCGGCATCGTCTGGACGACCACGATCAGCTTGCGGGAGATGGCGCTATAGCGGAGGCACGATGAGCCCTTACGAACGACTCCTGGCCGCGCAGCGGAGGATCGGGGAACGCGCGTTCGCCCCGCTGACCGTCCCCGTCGCGCTCTACGTGACCGACGTGGACACCGATTCCCTGGGGAACGCCACCGTCGCCTACGGGACGATTGACGGAGAAGGACGCTTCCCGATCAACGCGCTCGGGCGCTCCGTCCGTCCGGGGCAGACGATCATGGCCGGGGTGTCGGTGGCGAACCCGTCCGGGGAGTTGACCTTCCTCGGCTACCTCTCCTCCGATGTCGCGGGGACGGGCTTGGTGCGGGACGAACCCGGACCCCCGCCCGACTACGCGACCACCTGGGCGACGACGGAGATCTCGACCTCCCCGGCGCTGATCGGCTCCTACCTGATCGTCCACTTCACGGGGGACGCGATCACCCAGTTCAACCCCATGAGCTACATCGTCTCCTACCAGATCGACGGTGAGGCGGAGTGGGCCGATGTGGAGATCCCCCACCTGGGCGGGGAGCAGAGCGTCCGTCTGCCGCGCCTCCTCCCCCCAGGAGTGACGGTCAATGTCCATCTCCGCACCCGCTATTCCTACGCCTCCGTCCCGTCCGAGGCGTCGGAGGATCGCTCCTGGGCGGCTGCGGCGAACTCGGCTTCTCCTGGCGCGGCGACGGGGCTGACCGCCTCCGTCGCGGTCGCGGGGAGGATTCGCCTGGAGGCGTCCGGGACGATCCCCGACGCGGCCAACTTCTACGGCTGGCGCTACGAGATCGCGACGAGCGCGGGCGGGGCAGGCCTCGTCACGCGAACGGTCAACGGCCCCCTGGATTACGAACCTCCTGCGGCTGGCAACTACTACGTCGCCGTCGCCCCCGTCTCGATGTCCGGGGTGGTCGGCACGCGCTACCCCGGCCCCCTCTCCTTCAACGGGCCGCTGGCCGTCACGACCGCCGCCGCGCCCCTGGACACGACGGCACCCCCCGCCTGGGGCGCTCCCACCCTCGCGACCCGTCAGGTGCAACTCCCGGACGGATCGCCACAGCTTTACGTCAAGGTCACATTCCCCGCGTATTCCTACCCCGCCGACTACGACCGAACATCCGTTCGCATCTACGACGGGACCAATTACAACTTCGTCACCGTCCCCTACAACGGTGTGGCGCACGATCCGATTGAGTTCCCCGCGCCCTATGGCACCACGACCGTTGACTTGAAGGGCTTCGACAAGGTTGGCAACTCCCCGGTCGGCTTCGGCACGTCCGCGAACGTGACGGTCGCGGCTCCCGGCATCCCCTCGGCTGCGGGCAATCCCTCCGTCGCGCAGATCGGGCTTGCACTGCGCGCCTCCTGGACGGTCCCGAGCGGCGCGGAGTGGGTAGAACTGGAACGCTCGACCGACGCGGCGGGGGCGAACGCCGTCTCGCGCATCCTGGTCGGGGACTCCTTTGTTGACATCTTCACCGATCAGGCCGTCCCCCTGACCTCCTACTGGTATCGCGTCCGGGGGGTCAACAAGGCGGGCAACGGCGCATGGTCGTCGCGCATCTCCGGGACGGTGCAACCACTGACGGGATCGTTCCTGGTGGCTGACAGCGTGACGGCGCTGGAGATCGCGGCGGGGACGATCACGGGGAACGAACTCAACGCCAACATCGTGCTAGGCTCGATCATCGCCACCGCCGCATCGGGGACACGTTGGGAGATCCGGGGGAGCGGGGTCGCCGCGCCCGCGTCCGTCGTGCGCTTCATTGAGAATGTGGGGGGGACGGACAAGGAGCGGGTGCGCCTGGAGGGGTCCGGGCTGACGGTCTACGGGGATGGAGCACAGACCGACGTGATCGTTCGCCGCAATTCCTCCAGCGGGCGCGGCGAGATTATCATGCAAGGCGTGACGATCTCCCACAACGGGACCAATCCGTACATCTCCATCGCCACCGCGCCATCGGGTGGCGGGCTGGGACAGCTTCGGCTTGCGGCCCTCTGGGGGACGGACATCATCCAGCAGGGCACCTACGGATCGCACGATACCCACCTCTGGACACGTCCGGGGACAGGATCGGACGATCCAATCCTCGCGGTCTACGACTCGACGCTCAACCTCCAGGGCAAGTTAGGGATGTGGGGGAACGGCATCGGGGCCAGCGTGGGCGGTGGATCGGACGGGATCACCTGGAGGGCCGACGCCTCGCGCTGGTATTCGACCGGGGGGATACAGGGGAGCCATGTGGTCGGCGGGGCCGACAACTCGCTCGGCTACTACGGCTCCTCCGCCCCCTTCTATTTCCGGCAGGCATCGTCCCTGGGGACGACCGGGGGGAACACGCAGCGGATCGGCTCTTTCCACTACCCCACCGGGACCGCGAACATGGTCCTCGACATGCTGGCCTATCGCGGGCAGAACGGTTCCAACGACGACGATGCCCGCTTCTGGCTGGCCTCGCTGTCGCATTCCGTCCTGGACGGGGGCGGGTTGCAACTGGGCGTCCGCAACGCCGCCGATCCGTTCTTCGGCCTCTACACGGGCGCGACCGCGCGGCTCTACTGGGATCATGCCAACACGCGCGTCCTGATCCCGAACGGGCTACGGATCGACGGGGCGCTGTCCAAAGCATCAGGTTCCTTCGTTATTGACGATCCGACCCCCGGCTACGAGGGGTGGGAGTTGCGGCACTGCTTCAACGAATCCCCGAACGCCGGGACCAACTTCTACGTCTACAAGGCGGCGTTCGGTCCCAGGGGTGGCGGGCTGGTCGTCACCGATTCCGAGGGGAAGAAGGTGGACGGCGCGACCATCGCCCAGGCGGAGGGGCGGTTCTCCGTCACGATCCCCCTGCCCGACTACTGGCCGCACCTCAACACGCTCCAATCCGTGATCGCGCATAATACCGGGGACGGCTGGGGGCGGTGCAAGGCCCGCGTCTCCGAGGATCTGGCGACGCTCACACTGGAGACGGAGGAAGGCGGGGAGTACACCATCGATCTCCGGGGGGTGCGGAAAGATCCCGCCGCGTTGGAATGGTGGGGGCGGCGCGGTATTCGCAAGACGAAGGCGCAGCGTTGGGAGTCCACCCCCGCCACGCTCGACCGCCGCGCGGAATCGTTGCGCGTCCGGGAGGCGAAGGCGAATCGGCGGGAGCGGATCGTCCCCCTGGGGATGCTCGTAGGGAGGCAAAGGTTCTATGGCAACGCTGAACCCCATCTCAACGGTTGAGGCGGAAGTCCAGATCCAGGCGTGGTTCCACCGCATCGCGGAAGATGCGAACGTGGCGGAGCATCTGGCGGAGTGGGCTGCGGCCAACCTCACGTCCGGGAATCTCGCGGCGGGCGTCTTGCTCAAAGGCTACTCCGCCACGGGGGAGCCGATCCCCTGGAGCGCGGACGAACTGCTGGCCGCGCAACAGATGTACCAACTCGCGCTCGGTTTCGCCAAGTGGATGCGGACGCCCCTCCAGGGGGACAGGACGCCGCTCCAGTTGGTGCAAGGCTCGATGCGTTCCCTCGCCAACCGCTGACCTTGTGCCAGCCTCCCCGCTGGTGTAGGCTACCCTACAGACAACCGCCGACGATGACGGGGGGGGGGAGGAAGTGACGCCGGAACAACCGCTCCTGAGCAACGCGCAACTGATCGCCATGATCGGGACGGTTATCACCACGTTGATCGGCGTCATCGGCACCGGGGCTGCATGGCTGCGCTCCTCGTATGAATCCCGCATCGCGGAGCGGAAAGCAGAGGAGGATCGGGCGTGGCAACTGGTTACGGATCTCTTGCGGGATCGCAAGGACGACAACGCGGTCATCGATCGGCTCACCGAAGCAATCCGCGCGACGAACCAAAGCGACCGGAGCAGGCGATGAACACACCCACGCCTGAGAAGAAGCAGGAGATCGAGGCGATGGTGCAGGCCAGCATCCACGAATCCCGATCCGTCCGCGCTGCCGCCCTGACCGAGTTGGAGGCGTTTGATCGCCTCTCCCGGAAGGAGATGGATCGGCGCGAACGTGCCGCCGCACTCAACCGGGGGAGGAAAAGGTTGTGGTGGTGGAAGCGGCATTGATCGCCCTGGCGTGGTTCTCCTGCCTGCTGGAAATCGTCTCCTTCGTCCGCGTGTGGCGCTTCCTGCCCACCGCGTGGAAGGCGGCTGGCCTCCCCAGGATCGCGATGTTCGGCTGGGCATCGCTGAAAGCCTGGGTGGTTCTCTTCCTCTTCCTCTCGTTGGTGCTGGCCCCGGCCATCGCGCGGGGTTACGTCGGCGCACGGATCGTCCCCTATCTGAAACTCTTCCTGATTCTCTACCTGATCGTGCAGCCAGTCGCCGTCAACGTCGCGATCTGGCGGTGGGATCGCAAGCGTCGGAGGGAAGCGCATGGTGCTGGCTGATTATCGCTTCAAGGGCGTGGCTCCCCGGATGACGGAGGACCAATTCTGGGGGGAACTGCGGCTCAATCGTTCCCCCGTCCCGGAAGCCGACGCGCGGAAGGTCTACCGTCACGCGGTCGCGCGGCAGACGTCGCCGGAATGCCTCCTGGGGATGTTCTGGAAGGAGTCGCGCTACGGGACCGATCCCGCCGCCATCTGTGTCAGCGACAACGGGGGGCTTGGCCCTACCCGTTCCTGGGGGAACACGACGGAGCCGAGTTTCGGAGCGCCCACCCTGGGAGCGCCGTTCGTCCGGGGACGCTTCACGCGCTACCCCACCTGGGCAGACGGGGGGATCGCGACGATTGAGCGGTTGTGGCAGCACAAGCCCTACGACGGCAAGCTGACCGTCCGGGAGATCGTCCCCGTCTGGGCACCGCCATCGGAGAACGCGACCGCCGCCTACGCGACGACCGTGCTGGCGGTGGCCGAGCGCCTGATCGCCGCCGCGCCCGCGCCCCCTCCCTCCCAGGAGATCGCGCCCTGGATTGCCATCGCCTCCGGGCATCACAACTCGGACGGGGGCAACCCGGACGAAGCCGTGACGACGGGGAGGATGGCGGGGGCGTTGTCGGTGGAGATCGCCCGCCTGGGGATGCACGCCTGGGTAGCGCAGGGGGACGGCCCCGACGCCGACACGCTCCCAGGGGACGCCAATTTCCCAGGGGGGATCTGGGATGTGGCCGCTGCGGTGGTGGCCGAGGATAAGGCGAAGCATTTCCCCGTGTTCATCGAACTGCACACCCAGGGCGTCGGGGATACGAAGGTGCGCGGTGTGTTCGGGATCTACCCGGATCGCCCCGATGTGGGGGACGTTGACGCGGACGCCCGCGACACCTTGATCCCCATGCTCGTCGGGACGTTCGCGCAGTATACGAAGATCCCGATCTGGAATGGCGGGGTGATGTCGGAACGCTCGACGGGGGTGGGTCTGGAAGGCTTCCGTCTCGGAATCTTCAACAAGACCGCGCCGATCCGCGACCACTGCACCCGCGTCATCCTGGAGATGGGGGCACACAGCAACCCCCAGGATTTCGCGATCCACCGCACCGACGCCTTCTACAGCGCGGGGGCGCGGGCCATCGCGGAGGCAATCGCCGCGTTCGTCGGATGGGAGGGGGGCGGGCCGTCCGTCCCCGTGATCTATCGCTGGTGGGAGGAGCTATGGCAGACAGCGTGATCGGCACCTTCAAGGTCAACGCCTGGAATCGCGTCGCCGGGGTGACGACGATCCAGGGGGACTTCGATTCCGTCTACGAGCCGGGGAAGGACGGGGGCGGGGAGTTCGTCCACATCCGTCGCCCGGACGGGCAGATCGTGAAGTTCAAGACCCCTTCCCTGGCCGACTGGCGGCTGACGGTGCAGGATGGCAGGATCGCGATCCGCTGGATCAAGATCGTGGACGGGGGGAAGGAACTGCACCTGACCACCACCGACATCCCCGCAGGGGGGTTAGCGGGCGCGACCGTGACGGGGACGAACCCCGCGCCGCCGCCGCCCACGGGAGACACGATGGACGCCTCCGAGATCCGCGCGATTGTCAAGGGGGAGATCAAGCCCGTGCTGGACTCCCTCGACTCCACCTGGGACGATCTGAAAAACCGGATCGTCGCGCTCGGCTCCGCCGACTCGGGCGTCTCCCCGGAAGAGATCGCGCAGATCGCCCAGGCGGCGGCGGATCGCGTCCTGTTGGGCGAGCCGCAGGCGGATCACTACGGCCTCCCCGTCCCCGCACAGATGGGGACGCGTTTCCAGGAAACCATCGGCTACATGCTGTTCAATCCGGCGTTCCTGGAGGCGTTCCTGCTGCGGGCTGGCGAGGTCGTGCAGGGGATGAAGGATCGCGGCGTCATCCCCGGAGGCACGAAGTAGGGCAGCGGGAGACGGAGCCGGGGAGTACGGACAGCACCCCGGCTCCGGGACAATTCCCGCCAGCGAGGCTTATAGTCTACTGTACGGACAGAGGAGGTGCAACGGTGAAGAGAATCCTGGCCCTGATCGCTATCCTGGCCCTGCTGGTGGCCGCGTTCCCCTTCGTCCCGCACGCGCAGACGGTGGCGGATCGTGCCCCCTTCGCCGTGGTGGAGGCGGCTGGTTACACCTACGCCTACACCTCCGTCGCGACGGCGCACGTCCGCTACAAGGGTTACTGGGGATCGGAGGAGGTCACATGCGGCGGCGGGGCGAAGCCGGATGACGGGGCGCTGATCTTCGGCGTCGGGGCGGATCGGCAGTCCAGAGGGATACGGATGTGGATCTGGCCGAACGAATCGCTCTGGTTCTGGAGCGCCGCCAACTTCATCGAAGATAGCGCCCCGGTCGGGGGGTGGGGCACGCCGACAGGCAGAGCGGAACCATACTCCGCCTGCGCCTTCCTGCACCCCCTGGACGGGGACACCTACCGGGTCAAGTTCCTGATCTCCGTCCGCAAGGATCTGGGCGGGGGTCGCTACGAGTACAACCTTGCGCTGGTGGACAGCGGGACGATTGTGGAGGTCACGCCGAGATGAGCGACGACTTGCGCGGCTACCGCTTCGGTGGCCTGGGCACGGGGCGCGTCCTGGGGAGCCTCGGCCCGCTGGAGCGTCCCCAGGTGGATCGCTACGCTCGGGAGGATGACGTGACCGACACGCCCGCTCCCCGCCATCTCCCGGATGATGTGGCGGGGCGGATCGCAGACGACGCGGTTGCCCTGATCCAGCGGGGCAAGATCCCCGTCGTGGTGGAGTACAAGTCCCCCCAGGAACGCGCGAACGATACGGCGTGGCGCTCCGTCCGCTCTGGGTTGATCGCGCTGGTGCTGGCCGTCGTGCCCCTGCTGATCTCCTTCCTGACGGTGGGGGACTTCGGGCGTGACGCGCTGGTCGCCCTGGGGACGGGCGTGGGGATTGCCGTGCTGATGGTGATCCTCAACTGGGCGCAGAAGCACAATGAATCCAAGATTGACGACGCTTCCGGGGGCGCGGTATAGTCTGACCGCGCGCTCCGCAGGCGCAAGGCGAGGGCCGGGATCGAAAACCGATCCCGGCCCTCTGCCGTGGCCGTGCCGCCGCTAGAGAGTATAGACGGGGAGGAGGTAGGGGAGCAACCCCGTCCCCTCCCCGCCCACCTTGTAGCCGAGGAGGCGTGCGTCGTTGCGGGCCATGCGGAGGAGGCGATTGATGTGGTCCCTGGGCGGGGGGTTGAACATCGTCTCATGCGCCGGGATCTGCACCCATGCCCCGTCGTCGCCACGGCGCTCGACCCACCACCGCACACCCGCGCGATTCCTCCCCCTGGGGATCAACGCGCCGACGATCCGCCAACGGTCATCCGTCCCCCTCCGATAATGAACCGCGTAGATCCTGGTTGCGTCCATATCCACCTACCTCCTCGCCTTGCGGATCGTCTCATGCGAGACATTGAACCGCTTTGCCAGAGATCGGAGGCTTTCGCTCGATTGGCAGATCGTCAGGATGTCATCCGGGGAGAGTTTCGGTTCGTAGTGCGCCATCCTATGCCTCCCCTTGCTCACCATATCGTCCATGTTGTCTTGATGTGTCCCGGTGAATAGGTGCGCGGGATTGAAGCAGGGGGGGTTGTCGCAAGTGTGCAAGACCTTGACGGACGGATCGTCATCGAAGCCGAGCCACAGGACAGCGGCGAGACGATGCACGCGCCAATGCTTCCCCTGATAGTAGATGGCCCCGTACTTGCCACCCTGCTTCCCACCCGTCCATTCCCAACACCCCGTCTCTGGATTGACGCGATACCGCGCGAACAACCGCGCCTCGATTGATCGTGCCATGCCATCCTCCTCTGTCAACACAGAGGATAACAATATTGCCGCGTTATTGCAATCCTCGATTGACAACAGGGGTAGTCTACAGGATTGACACGACGGGGAGCGGCGGCTATACTGTACGTGCGCTTCGCTCCCACCCCGAGTGCGCTGCGCCACGCCTCCACCGCGCCGCCCCCGCTGTTTCGCGTCCAGCGGGGGCATTCCCCTATCCTCCCCCTGATTCCCCCACTCCAGCCCCGAGTAGACGTTCGACCGCACGGGAACAATTGGCGCAGCCCAACTCACGAAACGCCCTGCGGTCGAACTCCCCGACCTCTTCGACCAACAGCCGCCAGAAATCGGTCTGTTTCCCGCAGAGCGTCCGCGTCGGCCTGTCCGGGTTGAGAACGTGCATCCTGGGCCGCCCCGTCTCCCTCATTGACTTGTGCGAATAGACCGGGACCGGGGGCATCACACGGATGATGAAGCGACGACTGAACGCTGCCTCCGCTTCCGCTCCCGGTCCTGCTCCTTGTTGCACGTCCGACAACTCCGCAGACCTCGCTTCCATCGCGTATTCTCCTCGGTGTAGGGGTGTCCCTGGGGACAATGCGTCTTGCCACGCCCGATCGCCGCCGCGTGTCCGGGTTGATGGTTATGTTCCTTTGGCGTGAGTGCGATCAGGTGCGCGGGATTGCAGCATAGCTTCGTCGTGCAAGGCTCCCGATGATGGACGTGATGCCCATCCGGGATGGGGCCGAAGGTCAGGATGTAAGCGTAGCGATGGACATACATAGTCTTGCCGCTGACGGAGATCGTGCCGTATCCCCCGACCATCGCCCCCTGCCACGGCCAGCATTCCTCCGTCCCTCCCTTTTGCACGCGCGACCAGAAATCTTCCGGGGTGGTCGCCTTCCTCATCCCTCCCTCCCCAGGAGCGCCGTCAACGCCGCGACCTCGGCGCGGGCGGCTTTCTGGCGCACATCCCAGATCCGCAGATTCGCCGCAGCCGTCTCCCGTTCCGCCTGCCGCCGCGCCGCGCGATCCCGCGTCTCCCGGACGAAGCGGTTGGTGTCCAGCTTCACCCGCAGATCGGCGTTGCGCTGCGTCTCATTCGTCCCCGACAGGCCGAGCGTGATGATCTCCGACCGATGGAAGTTCTCCGTCTCCTCCCGTTCCCGCTCCGCGTCCCGGTACTCCCCCTCCGTCATGACCGCCCACCGTTGCGCTTTGGCGAAACTCGTCACCGCTTCGTTCAGCCCGTCCAGGGCTTGCAAGAGCGCCGCCTTGACCTGATCGTCCATCGTCTACCTCTCTGGTTTGTCCGGGGGGATGAATCCCCGTCCGATCAGCTCCGCCTCGATCCCCCAGGGCGGATCGGTTCCCAAACTTTCCAACCCGCCCGACAGCATCCTGGCTTGCGTCGGGGAGGGGATACCCCCAAGATCGTCGCCCCCCTCGCTATGGATTCGCCGTGCCGCCTGCGCCGCGTAGTAGTCTCGCTCCCGCTCATCCAGACGGGATGGGCGAAAACCTTGCCGTACCAATGCCTCCCTCCCGATCTCCTCCTCTCCGCCCCCAGGCCAACGGACTACGACGGTGAATTGTCGTGCCTCGATCACCGTGCCGGACTCCAGGGGGTAGTCCACCCGGATCACCGTGTCGCCAACCTGGATCGCCCGCCGCTTCTCCGTCGTCTCGCTCCGCCGCTTCCCTCGTTTGTCCGCCGCCATCGCATCACCCCCGCTGACCTTGTGTGCAGGACGGAGACGAACGGAACGCCCGCCTCCGTCCATCCGTCCCTACTAACGGAACTTGCCCTCCAGCTTGGCTTGCTCGATCTGCGCCGGGGTCATCTTCCCCTGGGGATTGACGACGCCCGAGGGCGAGACTTCCTCATGCGGACCCGCGCCCGTCTTGCCCCCCTGCCAGTTGATGTAGATCGGACGATGGAAGTGCCACGTCGTGTAGTCGCCGCTCCCCCGGAAGCCCCGACGCGGCCAGAAGATCCGGGGGTAGTTCCCGACGCCCCAACCCTCCGCCTTGGGGCACGCCGGATAGGCGAAGTAGACGCGCGGCTTGCGCGTCATCGTCCATCGCAGGAATCGCCAGAGCCGGATCGCCTTGCTGTACTTCCACCTCCTCTCCGTCACGCCGCACTCTCCCCGGCGATGAACCGCAACTGGATCGCGTCGGACATTTGCTCGTAGATGGCTTGATCCGCGAAATACCGCTCCCCCTCGCGCTCCAATTGCTCGGGGGTGGTCGTCGGGAGGATCTGCCGCGCCGCGTATCGCGCGTACTGCGCCCCCAACTCCACAAACAGATCGTCTCGTCGCAGGATCAACTCGGACAGGGAGAGATGACTGTACCGCGTGATCATCGTCGCACCTCCGCAGATAATAGAATTGTTCTAACGTAAGTATATCCTACAGGACAGAAGTTTGCAAGGAAAACGGCGAAAAACGTGCCCCTGTGCTGGTCGCAGAGGGGCGGAATCGCTTTTTAGGATGGGGGATACGCGCGGATCGGCTAAACGGCGTTGGGCGGGTGGGGCTTGCGAGCGTTGCGCTTGCGCCTCTGGAGGAGGTCGAGTTCCCGGACGTTCGGCCACGCGCACTTGTAGGCGGGGGAAGTTAGGCGTTCCGAGGGGGATGACAGGAACCGCTCGATCTCCTCCCAGTCGCAGGGACGGACGACCGCGCACTCCTGCCGCGCCCGGACCAATCCCGTCATCCAGCGGACCTGATCGGGGGTCAGCAAGCGGATCATATCCTTCAACTCCAGGAAGATGATCCGGCCCCACCCTTCGTGCAGGAACACGCGATCCGGGAACCCCGCCTCCGACTTCCGGGAGTCGTGGGTGTGGTAGGTCAGCTTCCACCCCCGGAAGTCCGCGTACTCGCAGACCGTCAGGTCGAACGCATGTTCGGTCGCGCCCGCCAGGAACGCGGGGACGCCCAGATCCTCCGCCGCCTTGATGCGCCGATCGACCATCGCCTGGGAACGTTTCACCGTGTCGTCTCCCTCGCACAAGTCCTGTTGTCCGAACTATTCATTCCCGATGGCGTCGTACTCCTCCTCGCCAACAAACCACACGCTGAGTTGCTTGGGGGTCGGATTCGCCCGCCCGAGTGTGTGCGCTTCGTGCTCTGTGATCGCGGTATCGGGGCCAAGCATGAGCGAGACTACGCCGCGCTCCTGTTGGATTACCAGCCCTAGCGCCATGTCGGTCGTCCATGCCCACTCGCCTGGGGCAAACTTGGTCGCGCTCATTGCCTGCTCCTTTACGGACAACGGCTCTTGTCCGAACCCTTACCGCACCACCTCGTAGACGCGCCGCGCCTTCTCATTGAACGGCTTCGACGGATCGCCCTTCCGGTACGGCTTGATCCAGACCGCGCGACGTTGCGACATCCGGGGGCCGCACGCCTGCTGCCGCCAGTGACCGCCGACCATCCACTGGCACCCGTACTCGATCTCCCGTCGTTCCTCCGCCTCCGTCTCCCCCTGGGAACGCCGCCGCAGCTTGACGACCTGGATCGTCCGGGGGTCGCGCTTCGTTTGGATCTTGATGCGCTTCCGCGCCCCCTTGTTCTCCACCTCCTGCCGCTCGGTGATCAGCACTTCCGACTCGATGAAGGAGAGGAGGGACAGCAGGAAGTTGTGATAGGTGTCGCCCATCTCCTCCTCGCCCTTCGTCCCCCGGAACAGGTGTTGGCTCTCCTCGTACCGCCGCTTCGCCGCGCTCCAGTTCTCCCCCCAGAGGATCGTCCCCCAGGCGGCGGGGACGGGGACGCTGGCCCAATTCGCCTTGCACCAGAACGTGATAGAGACGCCGTTGGACTGGTCGGGGTCGGACGGGTGCGCCCAATCGTAGGGACGATCCGGGTCGTCCATCCTGGTCATGTTGACGTACTGCCAGGAGAGCGCCCAGAGTTCGACCTGATAGATCGTCCCCCGATGCTCCTCCGAGGGGAGGGGGCGAATGTAGGGGGACTCCAACCAGACGAAGGCGCAGGGGGACTTGAACATCTCCGCCCGGATCGTCAGATCGGGGATCGTCTCCGCCGCCTGCGCGACCATCCCGACAATCGGCCCCGCGACGCTGTAGGTATCCCCGTCCCCGAACCAGCCGATCTCCGCAGCCGTCTCGATGAAGTAGGCTTGACTGATCGGGATATACTGCCCGATGCTCCGCTTGAACTTGACCATGTTCTCTTTCTTGCACCACCACTCCAGCATCTCCGCCCGCCTGCGCTCCGCATCCGCGTACCCCATGCCGCACCTCCCAGGATGAACGATCCGACAGGGGAAGTATAATCTACAGGATACGCCCGCGTCAATCCTCCCACACTTCGCCGGGGAGGATGTCCGTCCGGGAACGTACCTCGATCAGATGCTCCAGCCACGCGACCGCGACCGCCGCGACCTGGATAACCTCCGTCTCCAGGGCGCGGATCGCGTCGTAGCGTGCCATCGTCCGCGCGTCCGGGGCGAGGGTGGGATCGGGCGTCTCTTCCGGGAGGGGGAGGGAGCGCAGTTTCAACAGGGCTTGCGCGGTCTCCCCGACCTCCTCCGTCAAGACCAGATTCCAGATCGCCATGCCGTGCCGCTGCTCCCCCCACTTGGCCTGCTGCGCCGTCCGCTCTCGGAGGATCAGCCGCATCGCCGCTTGATACAGGGGGGAGGGCTGGATGATGTCCGGGCCTTTGCGCTGCTCCCCGTACCGCCGCAGCGAATCCCGCCCCTCCTCCGAGATGGGGCGGGCGAAATGGTCGCGCCCGATCTCCCAATACTCCTCGGTCCCCGCCTTGCGGACGATGATGAAGTTCCCCGCCGTGTGCCAGATCCGGTCGCACGGCCCCAGGTGGACACGCTCCTCTTCCGTCTCCCCCACCGTCACGACGGGGACCGCCTCGCCCCCCTGGGAGACGTACACATACTCGTCAAGCTCCAGCCGATAGATCGGGGTGGCCCCCCCCTGGAGCCGCTTGTCGTACAGGTAGCGCGCGTCCGTCCCGTTCATCACCACACCTCGTAAATCTGGACGGTCCACCCGTCCTTGACGCATTCCTTAGCGTAGGCCCATCCGGTCGAAGGCGTGCCGAACTCATGCCCCCAGGTGAATTGCTCCCCGGCGATCTCCTGGGGGATCTTCTCCGTCGTGACTCCCGGCTTCCCGATCAGCCAGACGAAGAAACGGGGGAACCGTGGCCGCTTCTTCTCCGGGGGAGGAGCCTGCGCCAGATCGATCAGCTTGCGGATCTCCGTGCAGGCGTGCTGACGACACCGCTGCCAGGGGGTGTTGTTCCCGTTCCCGTGGTGGGCTTGGTGGATCGTCTGTGCCAGATGCTCCAGGTCCGCGACCATCTTCTCGCGCTGCGTCGTCACGTCTCCCCCCTATTCCCCCGGCCCCATCGTGCGCCGGAAATCGTTCACCATGCGCCGGATCGCGGCGCAGCCGTACTCGGGACATTCCTTCGCCCCGCCCAGGCACGCGGGATGGCTCCGGTGGATCTGCTCGGCCAGGGACTCCAGGCGGGGGATCGCGTCCCGGATCGTCCCCTCCCAGATCGACTCCCGGACGTTGCGCTCGTAGTTGTCCTGGTGTTCCTTACTCGTGAATCCCAGGCTCACCAATCGCCTCCTTCCCCGCGTCCGTCAGTTCAAACCGCCGCGCGTGGGTGTCGAATCCTCCCCGGAAGGATTCCCGGATCAACCCCCGCTTGATCAGCTTCCCCAGATAGCCCCCGGCTGCGCTGTACATCCCCGCGCCTTTGGCCGATCCGTAGCCCGACTTCTTCGACCGTTGCCACGCCCCGGACTCGGGCCACATCAGCGCGGCGAAATACTTCGGATAGGTGATCGCCTCCCCGTGGTCCCGGATGATGATCAGCGCCCGCCGCGTCGTGTCGGTGACGATCATTTGACCTCCCCGCGATAGTAGGCTCCGGGCACCTTGCGGAATGACGTGATCTCCAGGAACTTCCGGGCGTCTGCCGCGCCTTCCCGCAGCTTCGCCTTGACGTGCGCCTTGACCTCCGCCCGCTCGATGTTGTCCTGCCAGTAGATCTCGGAGATGCCCGCCTTGAACTGCCGCAGGAGGGAACGCGCGGCCACGTCCCCGATCCCCGCAACACCTGGGATGCCGTCGCTCTTGTCCCCGACCAGCGCCTTGTAGTCGGCCATGCGGGGAGGCTCGAATTGGTACTCCTCCCGGAACTTCGCCACCGTCCAGATCGTCGGCGGGTCCGTGTGCTTGAATCCGGGACGGGCGACGATGACGCGCTCCCCGTTGTGGTACTGGCGGAGACACTGGAGGAGGTCTTTATCCGAGGAGAGGATCAGGCTCGATGACGGCTTGTTGGCGACGTAGGCTTGATCCGCATACGTCGCGATCAGGTCGTCGGCCTCGTAGCCCGCGAACGCCTCCGCCCGGAAGTCCAGGACTTGCAGCCGTTTGAAGAGGAGGCGCATGGCCGTCGTCAGGCACGCCTCCTGCTCGGGATCGCGCTCCCGCCCCGCCTTGTAGTCCGGGAAGCGGAGCCGCCGCCACTTCGATCCATCCTTCCCGTCGAAGCAGACGACCACGCGGAAGGGCTCGACGTGCCGCTCCTCCTGCCAGCGTTTCACCGTCGCCGTGACGGACACCGCGACCTCCTGGGGATCGGGGACGACCTCCCCGTTGCGCGATTGGGCGTGATACGCACGATGGGTCATGTTGTTGCCGTCCACCAGCAACCAGTCAATCGCGCTCCCTTCCTCCTGGACTGGCTCGATTTCGTCCACCGCGACACCTCCCTAGAACGTTTCTATTCTCCCAGGGAAAGTATAATCTACAGGATACTCCGCGTCAACGGGGATTGAGCGTGTGCTGACGGTCGCACCAGGGGATGGAGAAGAGGGGCGAGAGATTCTTGATCAGCGCCTTGGCCCGCTTCCTGTGCTGCATCTCGACCCCCTCCGTGATCGTCCAGGACGCACGGGGGAGCATGTGCCGCACCCGTGCCGTCTTGGTCGCGAACGATTGCGCCGGGGCCGCGAGAATGTCCGCGACCTTCGCCCGATAGAGGATCTTGCTGTCCGCGTCGTAGGCGTAGAACAGCGTGACGCCCTGCTCCTCCAGATAGCGCAGCAGGAGGCTGTCAACGGGGCAGGGGCAATCGGCGTTGTAGAACTCCTGGGGGCCGTTGTGTTCATCGAAGGAATGGAAACAGACCATGCCGAAGCGGGGGTGGGGGACGATCACCCCGACCATCAGCGTCACGTCCCCGCCGTCCGTCTTGTGATACCTGCAATTCACCCTTTGAGCATGAACCATCTTACACCTCCGTGAAATTGCACCGCGCGAACTCCCCGAAATGGAGCCGCGCACCACGATCATAGGCCCGCGCCGCAGCTTCTTTGTCCGCGTGATACCCCAGGTGGATTTGCTTCCCGTCGCAGACGAGCTTTGCCATCCACTTCCTCGCGCCCTTGCTCCAGTAGACACCCTTGTAACCGGAAGCCCCGTCCCGGTGCCGCCGCGCGTTCTGTGCGTTCTGGCTGGTCGTTGCGGGACGGAGATTGCTGCGCCGATTGTTCAGCCCGTTCCCGTCCCGATGATCGACCTTCTCCCCGGCTGCGGTCCCCAGGATAAGGCGGTGCATCGTGATACATCGCCTGTCGCTCCCCTTCCCGATCCAGGTCTGGGCATAAATCCCACGCTTCGTGATGAGCGGACGCCATACGTGTCGCGACACCAGCGCGTAGTCGTCCGCGTCCACCGTCGCCACTATCCCTCCCCGCATGTTGATCCGCTGCGCCGCGACCATCTGGCTACCCTCCTGTTGCCTGTGTGCAGGGGGGAGGGACGCGCTACCCGCCCCTCCCCCGTCCTATGTCATTCGCTCGCGTTCGGACGTTCCTGGCGTTGAGTCTAGACAGTCTAGAATCGCCCCCGCTGGAAATGGACGATCATCGAACCGCCCTGGGGCTGGCCCGCCATCTCCCCGTTCGGGCGGTTGAAGCGGATTCGGCCCTTGCTGAACGACAGCTTCACCCCAGGGTAAGGGGCGTCGTTCTCCCCATCCCAGACTTGCTCATGGAACCAGCGCACGTCGGTCGTTGACGGGACGAGCAACGTCGCGCTGCACCGCCCGCACCGCGCCTCGACGGACGCCTTGGCGACGAACTTCCCGACGACGGAATACGGCGGGTTGCACCAGACGACGGCTGGCGTCCCGTCGTAGTTGCACCAGTCCACCGTCAGCGCATCTTCCCTCCCCGATCCCGGCCCGAGCCAGAGGGGAGTCTTGTGGTTGGACTCGTCAGCCGCCGCGTCCAGGGTGAACGGCCCGTAGCGCCGCTCCCACTTCGCGAACTCGCTATCCGGCGTGCGCCAGCGGTCCCGCTCCCCCAGGGGGGTCTTGCTCTCCACCAGTCCGCGTTTCCTCATTGGGCATTCCTCCACTTGCGATACCTGTCGGGATCGAACGTCCCGACCTTCTGCCCGCCGCTCACCTGGGGCGGTTTCTCCCAGTAGCGTCCCTCCAGGAACGTCAACGCCGAGGGGATGTAGCGGCCATCTTCCTCCGCCCATTTCCCCGACGCGATCCACTCGTCAAGCCCCCGGACGATTGCCGCGTAGGCGTCGTCATCGGTGCAGACCTCCGGCCACACTTCCTTGACGCACGCCCCGGACTCCCCCCGCTTGGAGAGATGGACGGGGCGCGGATACTTGCGCCGGAAACTCTCCAGGCGATTACTCAGCCAACCGTCCCCGCTCAGCGCATCGCCCCCCTGGGGGGGAGGGGGGGGATCGTTCTTTTCTTCGTTCTTCGTATTCGTCTCCGTAATAGGGGCTGTGGATAACTCTCGATTGTGCGAAAAGTTTTCCACGCGCTCCGCATCGGGACGGGCAAAACGAAGGATCGTGGGCTGTGGATAACTCTGTGGATAACCTGGGGATAACTCCCCCGATTTTGGGGATAACTCGGGGGGATTGGGGATAACTCGATCCTCCCCAGGGAAAACCGGGGATATACCCCTCTTTATTCCCCGGTTTTCTCCCCGGTTTTCTCCCCGGTTTTCTCCCCGGTTTTCTCCCCGGTTTTCTGGGAGGATGGAGAGGCTCCAGA
Source organism: Azonexaceae bacterium (assembly GCA_009469675.1). Lineage (GTDB taxonomy): Bacteria > Pseudomonadota > Gammaproteobacteria > Burkholderiales > Rhodocyclaceae > SSSZ01. The sequence goes on from SSSZ01000068.1 coordinate 18,280, forward strand.
CGGAGCGTTTGCCGCGCCCGCGCCCGCTCTCCAGGAGGGTCAGGAACCCCTCCGACTCCAGTGCCCGGATGTGCTTCCGCACGTCCCGGAGATCGATGGAGCAGGCTTCCGCGATGGTCTCCATGCCCGCGTCGTAGCGCCCGCCATCGTCCCCCAGATGGTGCATCGCCAGCAGGAGCAGCTTGCGGGGAGCGGACAACCGCGCCTCGTAGATGGCCCGCGCAGTCTCATCCATCACGACCCCCCGCCGAGCGGATCGCCCGCACCGATCTGGACGTTCATCCCCCGTGCCCGTGCTTCCGCCCCGCCGCGCCCTGCACACAGGCGGAGGGAGGGGCTTGCGTCCCCGGCTGTATCGTCCACGATCCCGCCCCCGGACGGAGAACGCGATCCCCGATTGTCGCCAGCCTGCACGCCTGGGAGCAGTACTTGTACTTATTCCTGGCGTGTTGCTTGCCCGCGACCTTGACCCTGCGGCCACACCGGGGATTGGCGCATTTCGCCATACCAGACCTCCTCCAGATCTTCATAGGTCGCGATCTCCGTGCGGATCGCGGCTGGTAGCATCTCCCTGTCAACGGACAGGCACGCCTCGATGACGCGCCAGCCTTGCTCGATGATCCTGACCTCCCAGGGGGAGAACGCCAGCGCCGGATCGTCCCCCGGCTCCTCCCTCCACTTGATGCTTACGATCCCGTCATCGGACGGCGTGATCCCACTATGGGCAGACATTGGCGGTGTCTCCTCATGCACGCATAGGGGGACGGTCGGAATCACCCGAGCCGTCCCCCTATGCAGCTATCGTCTTGTCAGGCAGGCTGTGTATGACCCCGGAAGGGGTGTTGTGTCGTGCTGCGGCTGTGCCGCTGCCCATCGTCGCGCCCATGCTCGATTCCCCGATCCCCCTGGGGATGCTTCCACCCCGGCATCCCCAGGGGACTACGCCGCGATCTCTTCCGCCTGCGCCACGACCTCCCGGACCTTCGCCGCGCTGATCTTGTACCTCCGCGCGATCTGACGGATCGTCGTCTCCCCATCGGAGGAGAGCGCGACAATCGCGCTCCGGTCGTCATCCGTCAAGGCTTCCTCGCGCTTGGCCCGATTCCTGCCCATATCCTCCCAGCGGCAGCGCCAGCAGATGCCCTTGCCCCAGTAGCGGAACTGCGACGTTTCGCACCGTTCGCAGGATGGCCGCGTCTCCGTCCAACCCAACGTCTCGGGTGATGGCCCATCCTCCCCGTAGTCCCCGGACTCCACCGCGCCGATGAACTCCTCGACCTTCTCCCTGAGCATCAGCGTCCGGGGTCCGTAGTCCCCGTGTTCCCAATGCCGCAACCCGCCCACCGACACGCCGATCATCTTTGCGGCCTCCCCCTGGGAAAGCCCCGACATCAACCGCGCCGAACGGAACCGCTCCGCGTCAAACTCCATGATCACCTCCTCCCTGGGGGGAGGGGAACCGTTCCCCTCCCCGTCCCCTATATCCTACAGGATAACGAACGGCTACGCAAGTTCCCCGATCTCCGTCAGCGCCCGCCAGAGGAGATCCCCGGCTTCGTCGGCCCAACGGTGCATCTGCTCCAGGGCGACAAGCGGATCTTCCGTCAGCGCCCAGTCCGTCTCCGCGACCAACATCTCCGTCAACATGCCGGGGAGCGTGTCGGGGAAGTCGCGCGGCTTCGTCGCGTGCCCCGCACAGAGCCGCGCGATCTCCGGGTGCAGCCCCCCGCCTTCGTCCCGGATGTTCAGCATGATCTCGATGGTGTTGTCGGCGTCCGTCTCGGAATGGATGAACAGCGTCCCCGCCGCGTGCATCCAGGAGGCGCGGTGGCTTGTCCCCGTCAGCCCGACCTCCCCCCTGGGCGCGGGGACCGCCAGATCGCACCAGTTCCGGTAGGACTCCCGGACGTTCGCCGGGGTGAAGCCGTCCCCGAGATACGACCACCGCCCGCGCTGCCCGTGGCCGGGGATCTCGGTGAAGCCGTCCCCGACGAACCGCGCCCGCATGATCGCGCGTCCCTGGGCCGCACAGAGGACCATCACCCAGGCGTCCCATCGCGCCTTGTCCGTCTCCAGGGGTGGGACGGATTTCCCCGGCATGTGGGGGAGCATCTTGTCCGGGGGCAGGAGATAACCGTAGGTGTTCGCGAACCCGACCAACTCCGACCGATTGATCCCGGAAGAGAGTTTCAACCCCCCAGGCATCTTCTCGCAGAGGAGGAGATCGGGGGTGTTCAGATCAGCGATCTTCCTCAGTGCCACCGCTCACCTTCCTTGCGTCATCGGGGAGGAGGTCGTAGGCTTTCGCCGCCTTGCCGTCCCCCGTCACGCGATACCCCGTCATCAGCGAATTGCCCCCGGCGTCGGCGGTGTGCTTGGCGATGAACTGGATGGCGGAGACTTGCACCCAATCCTTCGCCCCCAGGAAGTTGACAGCGCGGAACACCCGCCGCTGCATCTTCTCCCCCTCGTAGTCCAGCACGTACCAGACATCGTAGGGGTAGAGCCGCTTCCCGGACAGCCGCACCTCCAGCCGCGCCATCTCGGGATCAAGCTCGACGTTCGCCTGGATCTCTTTGGGCGTGACGACCTCCCCGTTCGGCAGCTGCGTCGCGCCCACCAGTTGCCCGATCCCGAACGCCGCGATCTTGACCCCCTCCCCCCGTCGCGCAGGGGGAGGGGCTTCCCGGTAGAACTTGATCATCACCGCGTGCATCGCCCGCCTCCGCTACAGTTCGTCCATGTGGGACGCCTGGATCTCATCGGAGAAAGTGTCCTCCACCAGATCCCGCCCCAACCCCGGACGCTTGATCTTCACCGTCCCGGAGACGACGAAGAAGGTTTTCAGACCGCGCCCCTTCCCCTCCGTCCTGTCCGAGCATTCGGCCTCGACCTCCATCTCCAACTCCTCGCCCCGCAGGCTCGGATCTTCGTCGTAGATGGCCTCCAGGTTCACGTCCCCCTCGACCTCCAGGTTGGCTTCCTTCAACTCCACCCCGCAGCACTCCGAGGATCGGACGATGCGGGCGGTGAAGGAGTAGTGCCCCGTCTCCTGGTCGAACTCCTCATCGCTGATCTCGACCTCTTCCGGGAACGTCAACGCTGCCAACTTCCCGCACGAGTCGCAACGATTGCCTGCCATGATCATCCTCCAGCGAGTCGCGCCCGACATTCCGGGCACCGTTCCAACAGATCGCACAACGATTGCATCAAGTCCAGCCCCGCCGCTATCGGATACTCGATGTCCCTGGGGATCGGCGTGCTGTGCTTGTACCCCCTGACCTCCATCTCTCGGACCAAGGCGTCGTGACGGGAGGGGATGCGGTGGACATCCACCAGCCCGCCGTCAATGTAGCCTTGCAGGCTCCGTCCCTTGCGGAGCGCTCCGGCGAACATGTGCATCTCCAGATGTTCCCCCAGGAGATGCTTGCGGCACAGGACCGATGGATCGACCCCCCACATCCTCACGCTCCCACCCTCCCGCTTTTGTCACTACTGCCGCGAAAAACCGTGCCTCTGTACACCACTAGGCTGCACGAAACTGCGCCGCGCGTATCATCCGTCCTGGGGATCGCGCTCAGACCCGCTCAGGAGCGATTCCACGCGCCCGGAATACTCCCGGATGTCCCGCGCCAGCCCCTCGGCGTTGAACTGCTTGATCGCGCCCTCGATTGTCTCCAGGGCGATGCCGACCATGACCGACATCTCCCCGATGGAGCGCACGCGCGACAGGCATTCGTCCAGGACGCCGATCCCCTGCTGGATCTCCTTCCTCAACTGCTCGATGTCGGTGTAGATCGTCCCCGTCAGATCGACCGCGCCCGCCGCCCGTTCCGCCTCCTTCCTCCGCTTGATCGTCGCGATCTCCTCTTCCGTCAACCAGGGGCCGATGTCGGCCACATCGCAGGCGACCTGGATGCGCCTCCCCGTGAACGGCTGCGGCTGGGCGGTGAGGATCGTGACGGAGTACCGCCGCCCGTCCTCCTGGGAGAAGGCGACGATCTCCCCGTTCACCCCGTCCCGCGCAACCCCCACCCCTTGCCCCAGGGAGAGACGCGTCGCCCCCTCCCCCCGCTGGATCGTCAGCCCCGCGATGCTCACGCTCATGCCACACCTCCGCAGACACCGAGGGGAGGGGACTGTCCCCCTCCCCCGTCTAAGTATAATCTACAGGATACGCTATTGCAAGCGAGGGAAGGGGAGAACGGCCAAGACGTAGGACACCGCCGCGCCCAGGGAGGAATACGACCACGCCCGCCCGTCCCCGAGTTGGACGATCCAACGCTCCCCGTCAGGCTCGGACTTCGGCCCGCAGATCATCGCCCACATCCTCCCCCGTCCCCCCGTTGCCGAGGGGTTGAGGACCGTCAGGGAGATCGTGCCGTACTGCTTGAAGAGACGATCTTGCTCCTCCTGGGAGGGGGGCGGGAACCGATGCGCCTCGCTCATCGCAGCCCTCCCAGGAAGCCGCTGACCGCCTGCCAGTTGTCGGACAGCTTCTCCAGGGAGGCGAGACGGATGACCCCGGCTGGCTCCCGCCAATGGCTCAGGCTGCGGAGGTTCCGCGTCCGATCCTCCAGGGCGTCCCAGTCCACCAGACCCGCCAGCCGCGCGTCGTTCAGAATGCCGCTCAGGCGGTTGTACTCCGTCTGCTTGTTGGGGATGACATCCCGCGCGACAAGCTGGTAGTACAACTGCCGGAGTGTCAACGTATACCCCTGGGCCTCGTATTCTTCGATGATGGCGTTCGCCCGATCAATCATCGCCAGGGACGATCCCCGGAACTTCTGCTCCCGATACTGCACCTTCGGCACGGCCTTACGCTCCCCTCTTGATGTCCCCGCAGATCGCCCGGATCTGGGAGAGGTTGTCCGTCAACGTCTCCACGCTCACCGCGTTGCCGGGGAGGTTCTGGAGACGCCGGAGGATGTCATGCACCTTGAACCGGAACTCGTCGGGGAGGAGTTCGACATCCCCCGACTCGATGGCTTTGTCCGTCATCCGGGACAGATTGCGCTCCGCAGCCTCCGCCTCCTCCGCCAACCGCCGCGCCTGCTCCGCGATGCCGAGGAGTTGGGTCGCGACCCACGCGTCAACGCGGGACAGATTCCGCCAATTCGCCCGCTCCTCTTCGTCCCGTGCCTCCCGTTCGGGACGCTCGATGTCGTGCCACTTGCTGCCGATGAAATGCTCGTAGGTGTGGAATGCCAGGGGGCCGATCCCCTTGCCGATGACGGAGACGTAGCACTTCGCTCCCCGCCCTTCGATCCGCAACTGGCCCAGATCCAGCAGCTTCGTGTCCCCCTCGCGCCGTATAATCCCCGCCAATGTCGTCGCCTCGATCTTGTCCATCTCGCGCCTCCGCAGGCTGTCTCCCCAGGGGAGGAATCACCGCATGTAATTGCTAATCGCCGCCGCCGTCACTGGCCTGGGCTTCTCCCATCCGTTGCACCGCGCCTCGACCGCAGCCCGGAACCGCAGGACGTGACTCGCCGCCTGCCGCATCTGGGAGTACATCGCGTCCCCGTCGCCCTTGCCGCTGTGATAGTCCCGCTTGAATCCCAGGAACCGCTGCTCCAGGATCTTCAACGCCGCCGCCTCGCCCGTCGTGTACTCGATCTTCGCCATCGTCTTGCCCATCTCGCGCCTCCGTCATCGTCCCCAGGGGAGGGGGGCTTACGCCCCCGCCCGGATGGAATCCAACCACGCCCCGCCGCCCAACTCCCGGACCCTGCAATCGGGACAGACCTTCTCAAACTCCCGGACGACCTCGACGCACGCCGGACCCTGACCGTCCCCCTCCGTGCGCCACTTCGTTTCCACCTTCCCCGCGTGCCCGCAGGAGAACGCGCCGACCTCCACGATCCGCCAGGACGTGACGCGACGACCCTGCCGCGTGACCTTCTTCGTCTCCAGATCGTTGCCGAATGTCACGTTCGCCATCGCCCCACCTCCTGTACGTCCGTCCCGCGTCCCCCCATCGGGGATACCCTAAGTATATCCTATAGGACACCCCCTGTCAAGAGATCGGGAGTGTCAATCCAGGGGACTTTCCAGGAAACGCCGCGCCCGTTCGTAGGTCATGGCTTCGTCGTAGCTGCGCTCGGCCCGCTGACGGAGGAAGGGGAGATTGGCGCGGACCTCGCTCGACGTGGACGCCCGGAGGTTGTCGCTCCCGCAATGGCCGCACAACGGCTCCTCCCCGGAATACTCCTCTGCGATGTGACAATCGGCACACGTCAGGAACCGCCAATGCTTCGGCTCCGTCAGGACGCGCCAGTACCCCGCCTCCAGGAACGCCTTGACTTCACGGAGGGAGCGGAACTCGAAACGGTGCCCGCCCCGGCTCCCCGCGACCGCCGCCTTCCCCGGCCCGTCGCTGAGGATGGTGGTCGTGAATCCTTCCGCACCGAGGAGGCGCAACGCCTCCGCCACCGCCTCATCCCGCTTCGTCCGCTCCATCGTGACCATCTCCTCGCTCCCTCCGCTTTCGCGCGTCTCCGTCCTGCACACAAGCCCAGGGACGGGCTATTGCCCGTCCGTCAGCTTCTCCGCCAGCGCCATGCGTCCGATAGTGCAAAGCTCCTCGCTGGCCGTTTCGATCTTGTACGTCTCCGTCCCGAACGGCTGATTGTTCCGATGCACCTGGAAGCCTTCCGTGTAGCCGATCTGGATGCGCTCGATGGTGTAGCCGATCCGATTCGCCGCGCGGTGCAGATCCTTGACGGGATGGACGATGCTGATCAGGAGATCGCCGGGGAGCAATTCGCCGGGGAGGAGATGCGTCGGCCCGCCATCCCGGATGACGACGTAGGCGCACGCCGCGCCTTGATCCCCCATCCACTCCCGCGCGCTCGTCTCCAGATTGGAGAGCATCGCCCGGAAGAGGAGGGACGGGGGGACGCTCGACATCAGTTCCGCGACGATGCGCTCCTCCAGCCGCTTGACCGCCGCGTCCGAATAGGGCTGCGCGTTCAGGTCCGCATACATCGCCTCGACCATCCCCCCGATTGTCTGGGGAGCCGCCGCCACAACATCCCGACATTCCCGCAACGCCCCGAGCCTGCCGACCGCCATCGCCCGATCCACCACCCGCCCAGCCGGGATCTCCTGCTCGTATCGTTCCTGCCGCTCCACCCGTGCTTCGATCTGCTCCACCAACGTCGCCATCTCGCGCCTCCGTTCGTCCGTCAAGGGGACCGCTTCCCCTCCCCCCAGGAGGTCGTCGCCCCTGGGGGGAGGGGGGGTGCTACCGCACCCCGTCAATGATCGCGAACGCCTTCGCCGTGTAGATGCCGTTCCCGTCAATCACGCCCTGCCGCTCCGCCAGATCCCAGGACATCGCCTCGACGGTTTCCAGCCCGTCAAGGCTCCGCTCCTTCGCCCGGAACGACTTCAACCACTCTTCGACCATCGCCTCGTCAACGTCCACCCCGCACGCCTTGACGCTCTGCTCCCAGGAGACGAACGCCTCCGCTTCGGCCTCCGTCGCGTAGGCCATGCACTTCGGCTCCAGGGGGACCGTCTCCAGGGTGTACCCGGAATACCCGCCCGCCAGCGCATCGTAGAACGCCAGGGACTCGTACCGCCGCTCCTCCTCCGAGGGGGCGTACTTGCACGGCCACATGCCATTCGCCCCGAACTCCTGCCACTCGTCAAACCGGGGGGCCATCATCTGCCGCGCCGCCTCGACCAACCGCGCGATGTCCCACCCCTGGGGGACTTCCAGGTGCATCGTGTCGTTGCTGTACCATTCCCGCGTCCCCTCCGGGCCGCAGGAGAAGTTGTGCCACGTCACGTCAACGAAGATCGATCCGTCCGGGCACTCCGCCAGGATCATCGTGCCGCCGTTGAAGATCGATCCGTCCGGGCACTCCGCCAGGATCATCGTGCCGCCGTTCTCCAGGGCTTCGCTCGTCAGGAACTTCATCGCCTTGCTCCTCGCTGATTCCCAGGGGAGGGGACCAATCGCCCCTCCCCGCGCCCGTCCCTACGCCTCGCGACGATTCCGCTTGGCTACCAACTTCAACGCCCGCCGTTCGATCTCCGGGGACTTCCGATGTGCGCCAAACGCGTCGTTACACGGCTTGCAGACCGTCCACAGATTGTCAAGATCCAACTCGCCGCCACCCTTGCTGCACGGGACGATGTGATCGATGGGGAACTGCATCGCGGGATTCTCCAACTGTGTCCGTCCGCAATGCTCGCAGACGACCGCGCCGTTGTTCGCAATCGCGTCACGTTCCCGGACGACGACCTTGATCTTCGACCACGCCCATCCACCGTTCCGCCACTTCGTCTTCGCTACCATCGTCGTTTCTCCGTCCGTCCGTCCCGCTTGTCTACGACAAGTATATCCTACAGGATACACACCGTCAAGATCCTGGACGGCATATTTTGCCAATCGTGACGGGAACTCCGGGGCGCGAAAATGCCCCAGGACTTCTCCTCCGTCCTGGGGCGATTCCGTTCGTCCTGTGCCTCTACACAAGGTCAGAAGAGGGGATACTGGAGCAACGTCTCCTGCAACCAGAGGAGGAAGATCCAGAGGATGCCGAGGATGAAGATCGCCACGCCCAGGACGACCAGGGCGCAGCCGATCTGCAACGCCCCCGTCACGAGCGCGTCCCCGTCGAAGCGGCTCCGTTCCTGGGGAGGGGAGGGGGGAGCGTCCTGCTCATCCCCCGTCCAGAGTCCCGCCGTCCTGCTATCCATTGGCGAACCCTTCCTCCTCCGCCTCGACGCTTCCCCGATGCAAGGGCATCAGGGAGAGGCGGATACCGCTGTCGCCGGGGACGGAGAGGCGCAGGGGCACGCCCCCTTCCTTTGCGTCCCGGTCGTCGCCCCCGCAGTAGCCGATGACGACGGACTTCCCCGGCCACTGGCTGATGCTCGACAGGAGCAACTTCCCCTGGACGTAGAAATAGCCCTCACCGCTGACACTCGCCGGGATCGTCACGTCCCCCCCGTGCTTCGTCCCCAGGGAGACGGACCCCGCCTTGCCCTCGACCCGGATGATGTCCCCGGAGAACGCCGACGCCCCCAGGACGCGGACCCACTGCTGGAGCAAGCCTTTGTTCACCGTGATCGTCATCAGGTCCGGGACGGACGGGAACACCGTCTCCCACTTCCAGACAGGCTCCGCCCTGCCGTACAGATCCGCCGACACCCATGCCCGCGCGTCCGTCACGGTGATCCGCGCGATCCGCACCTTCTCCCGGCTGACGGACTGGAAGGTTGCCGAGGAGTAGTCCTGGCTCCACCGCGCGATCTCCTCGTCGCGCGTCATCACGCCGACCGTGCCCTTGCGGTGGCGATGGAGGATGCGACAGAGGAGATCGAACGCCTCCCGCTGCACGCTCCAGCCCCAGGGGCGCGTCTGGGGATACTGCAACACCCCGACGCGCACCCGCACCCCGCGATAGCCGTCCGTCCCGCCGCACCAGACCTCCGCCCCCTCCGCCCGGAAGTGGAGATGATCGAACCCCGCCGTCAGCGCGGCGCGTCCCCCGACGATGGGCTTCACCAGGGACCGCGCCAGCAGCAGGGCGGAGACGGGGAGATGGATGAAGTTCCGCCCAATGGCGACCGTGGGCAGGGGGAGGATCGTGTACCCCCTCGCCTCCAGGGGGACGCGATAGGACAGCCCCCCGGACTTGCCCTCCACCGTCGCCCGCTTCGCGCTCTCCTGGGAGATCGTCGCGATCCCCCCTGGGGGGAGATTCCGCGCGATTGTCGGCAGGGGACAATCCCCCTCTTCGTCCCGCGCCGTGGCGATGGTGATCGCCGCCCCTTCCGTCCCCAATCCCAGGCCGCGCACCTCGATTCGCCCCTGCCCCCCGGACAGGCGCAGGATGATCGTCGCCTCTTCCTGTCCGTCCCGCGCCTCCGTCGTGATCGTCGCCGCGTCCCCGAACACCGTGCCCCTGCCGAGGAGCGCCGCGTCCAGAAGCAACCGCTTGGCCTCCTGCCCGAACGTCTTGATCGTCATCGCGCCACCCCCTGGGAATGTGCCAAGCGGCACCACGCCTGCTTGCCAGCCTCCGTCAAGACGGAGAACGGCTGCGGCCTCTTCGTCCCTATCGCGATCTGCTTCGCCTCGTACAATTCCTCCGCCTTCGCCCACACCTCCTCGCTCCAGCCGCCACGCTTCCGGGGACGCCGCTTGCGCTCCGTCGTCTCCATCGCCGCACCTCCGCAGGCTCCTGGGAGGGGGAACGTTCCCCCTCCCCGCGTCAATCGTCCCTACCGGGTTTCGACCGTCCGCATCACCAATTGCAGGATGGCATCGTAGGAATCCGCCCCGAACGCCGCCGCGCGGAACTCCTTCGCCCCCTCCACATGCCCCGCCCGCTTCAACGCCAGGGACACCCGCCCGATGATGGCGAATGCGTTGCCATCCTCCCCGGACATCTGGACCTCAACGTCCGGGAACTTCACCGCTGCCGACATCGCCGCACCTCCGTATCTGCGCTCCCCTGGGGAGGGGGACGTTCCCCCCTCCCCGCGTCGGACCCTTAGACCGTCGCCTTCCTCCGGCTGCGGGCGGGAACCTTCGCCCCGTCCGTCTTGCCGAGGGAGAGATCGACCGCGAACCGCAACGCGCGATCCTTCTCCTCGCTCCGCGCCCCGAACGTCGCGCTCATCGCCTTGCTCTTCCCGTCCGCGTCACGCCCCGTGCGATGATCCGCCAATTCCGAGATCGCGTTGACCGCGCCCCAGGCTGTCCGCGCGATCTGGGGGAACTCGTCATTGAGCTTGATGTAGAGGCTCTTGGCCCCGTTGCGGAACTCCTCCACACGGGACACCTGCCACTTGTACCCCGCCTCCGCGCCTTCCGCGCGATTGCGCTCCGCGACGAAGAGGGCTTCCCCGACCGCGTCCGGGGTCGCACCGTGGAACCGGAACGCGCGGGGCTTCTTCGGCATCGGGAACGCCGCCGCGAACACTTCCTCCGCCTGCTTGTCGGTGATCGTCGTCTCCGCCAACTTGCGGATCGTCTCCAACGCCGAGGAACGGATCTTCTTCATCGCCCCCAGGACGGACGCCTCAAACCCCAACTTGTCGGCTACGTCCGTCGTGTGCTGGATGTTGACCACATCCTCTTGCGACAATGCGATCCGCAACGTATTGGCACAGACGACGCGCACCGTCGTGTACGTCAGATTGATGCCCCCCGTCCCGTCCTTGTTCTCATTCAGCAGGAAGAACTCCTGCACTTCGTCGCCCTTGATCTCCTCCGACCCGACCCGCAACGTCGCGAAAATCCGCTCCCCGCGTCCCAACGCGCCGACCGTCTCAACGCCCCATTCCTGGGAGAGAGGATCGAGCAACCGCGCGATCTCCATATTCTGCATGAGCCCGTAATCGCTGGAGACGACCGCGACCTGACGCGCAACCGGATCGTCCGCGACGGGCTGACGGACGATTGCCACCTTGCCCGCGTTCTCCTGGCTGTCCACCTCTCCCCAGGGGGTCAAGACCTTGATCGGGCACTTCGCGAACTCGTAATCCAACCCCGCCTCCGTGAAGGCTTGCGTCAACGTCTTGTGCCCCTCAAACACCGTGCCCAGGCCGTGCCACGCCGCCTGCCGATACCCGTAGAACCTGCTTCCAAAGATCTCATGCGCCATGATGTTTCCTCCACTTCGCGCGTCCCGCCCCCGTCCTTCCGGGGACATCCTAAGTATATCCTATAGGATACCCCGTGTCAAGGGGAACGACGACCCAATACTGAGCCGTCGTTCGTCGCGCGTCGGTTGTCCCTGGGGAGGCTACTTGCCGGGGGAGGGGAGGGAGTGGAGCCACTCGCTGAGTTCGGAGAGCCGACGATTCGCCCCGGCGATCTCCGCCGCGCCAGCGTCGGGCGCGATCCCCTCCCGGATCTCCGAGATCATCGCCTCCGTCCAGGAGATGCGATCCCGCCACGCGATCTCCCGACAGGACGCGGCGTAGTCCAGCAGCCTGTCCGCTGCGGCCTGCTTCTGGGGGATCGTCATCCCCTCCGGGCCGATCCCGCTGTTGAGCGAGTGCGCCTGCCCGACCGCGTTGCGCTTCTCCCGCTCCCAGTATTCGATCCGGGAGGCGAACGTCTCGCTGCCTGCCATGTTGCTCACCAGTCCCTCGCATTCTCTCCGGGGAGGAGCATGATCGCGCTCTTGCGCTTCCAGCCGTAGTTCTTGATGGCGACACCTATCGCCTCGACACCCTTCTCCGCTTTCGCGTATGCGCCGTCCTGGGGATCGGGCACCCCGGCCAGCACCGTCCCGCACGACGCGATATAGCGGTGCATGATCATCCCATCGCCCGCCTCCTCGGCAAACGCGGCGATCAGCAGCACCCGCATGATGGACGGGCCTGCGCCCACCTGGATCATATCCAGGTAGAGGGGACGATCCGGCACGGTGTTGTCCGTCATCGCCTCCAGGAACGCCCCCAGGGAGACGTAGCGCACCTCCAGTGTCACTTGCTTCATAGCCACCTCCGCAGACAAAAGACGGGGGAGGGGGTCCGGTCCTTCCGGTTGCGATCCCATCCCCCGACAAAACACCTTCGTTGTGGACGCCTCCGGGCTTCTTACATAGGCTTGTAATGCTCCTTCCTATGGCAATTCGCGCAAAGGACTTCGCACTTGTCGATCTCCTCTTGCACCATCGCCAACGTATATCCCCGGCGCTTGGCCGTGTTCAGGCTAAAGCACTTTTGGGAGGGATCGCGGTGATGGAAATCCAGACAGGCCGGATGAGTCTCACCGCATCGTTCGCAGCCCCGTTCCGCCTTGACGCGATCGATATGCTGCTTTACATCCTTCCTTCGCTCTGCCATCAGCGCCGTTTGTTTCTCCCGATTCTCTGCTTGCCCGTTGTAGGCTTTGGCGTATTCCAGACGCCTCGCCCGATCCTTGTACGGCATAGCTCCATCCTTACATACGGATCACCCCCTCCCTAACGTCTCTCCACCATGAAGATTACCGCGCTCCCGGACTTTGCCGCCAACGCCGTCCGGGCGGGACGCGCGACCGAGAGGATTGGCCGCGCTCCCCTCCCCAGGATGTCGCTCCCCTGGGGAGGGGAGGCGTCCCCCCCTACTGGGGACGCTCTGCGATTGCCAGGAGACGACGATACCCCGCCAACCGCTGCGCCACATCCGTCATCCAGGGCTGATCGTCGCGCTCCTGCGCCTCGTCAAACTCCCGCTCCAGGGAGGAGATCTGCGCCCGATAGGACGCCGCGACAGTCTCCGCGTCGTGCTGCACCACCTGTGAACGCCGCTTCGTGATTGCCATATCGTCCCCCGTCCGTCCGATTCAATTGCCTACGTCAAGTATAATCTACAGGATACAGGCTGTCAAGGGAGAGGGGCGGGGAATCACTCCCCCGCCACCGTCTCCAGGCTGTAGGCTCCCCCGTGAAGCACGACGTTGTAATCCTCCAGGAACGCCACCCCGGCGTAGGCCGCGACGTTCCCGATCACGTTGACGCACTGGGCCTCCGTCCGTCCGATCAAGCCGACCGCAAACGAGATGCCAAACCGCTCGACGGAGACGACCGCGACATCCGGCTCCTGGGTGGGACCGTTGGTCGTCGCTCCGAGGATGAGCGTCACTATCGCGTGATCGATGTCGGCCAGCTTCGCCGCCTCCGTCTGGGGGATCGGCCCGAGATGTCCAACGACCGTGATCCGGGTGTACTCGCGATTGCCGAATGTCTGCTTGAACATGTGTTCTACCCTCCCGATTGCTGCGCCACTTCCCAGGGGGACGGGACGGGCTAATCGCCCGTCTCCGTCTCCGCGTCCACCATCGCCAATTCCGCGCGTGCTGCGGACAACTCCCGGCTGGCCTTGTCCGCGTCCCGGAGATACCGCGCCTGATAGCCCAGGGAGGCGTTCCCCAACTGGACCATGATGGCTTGCGTCTGCTCGATGACCAACTGCTCCAACCGCTTGATGACCTCCGCGTCAATCTGATCGGGCGTCGCCAGGGGGAAGGCTTCGGCCTCCGTCCGCGTCCGCTCGACGTGATCGACCCGCTGCTGGATCTCTTCGATGGCCCGCTCCGGGCGCTTCATCGTCTCCTTGGCGTTGTTGACGACCTGTCCGACCGCCATATCCATCATCGCCCGCGTCGCCATGACCTTGATCTCCGCCTTGTCGCGCGGGGACATCTCCTTGACCGTCGCCTGCTCCTGCCCACGAAGATTCCGCTTTGCCATGATGTCACCCTCCGTCTGCTGTCCCTGGGAGGGGAGGGGACCAATCGCCCCGCCCCCGATGATGCCTACCGCGTCTTGCTGGGGAAAAAGAACGTGACCCCGGCCTTGTGTTCCGTCGCGCACTTGCCGCAGACCGTCTCCCAGACCCCCTCCCGGACTTCCGCCTGCACGTCCTGATCGATCTCCTGGGCCTGCAATTCCGCCCCGCACAGGCCGCACATATCGCGCTCCCCGCCCGCGCACTTGATGCAGATGGGGAAATACGCCATGTATCCGTAACCGCAGGGATCTTCCTCGGAATCCTCGGCCCCGTACTCGATGTCCGCTGCCGTCAATTCCTCCCCGCACCCGCCGCAGACTTTCCCCATCGGCTCCGCGTCCTGCCGCTCCTCCTGCTGCCATGCGATGTCGTGTGCCATGCTCCCGATTACCGCGTCCATGATGTCCCCCTCCGTCGTATCGGATCGTATTGTCTACGACAAGTATATCCTATAGGATACAGTCTGTCAAGGGAATACCGGGGGAATCTTGACCCAATCCGGGGAGGCGTGTATGCTCCCCCTGTATCCTGTAGGATGGGCCGTGGCCGCAATCAAGGAGGCAGTCGTGACGACGGAGCAGACCGAGGCGATGATCCGGGGGGCGCAGCAGGCGCAGCGGGAGATCGAGGTCGGGGACGCGGCGATGGAGATCGCGCGGACGTTGCACCGCAAGGGGTATCAGGTGGAAGTCCTGGCCCCGCACATCGCGCTGATCATCGGGGAGGAGGAGGAGCAGATCGGCGTGCGGCTGCGCTGGATCGCCCCTGGGCAGCGGGCGGGCACGGAGGCTGTCGTCATCCACAAGGCGATCCAGCAGATGAAGGAAGCCGCCAAGATCCTCCCCGACGCGCGGGCGGCTGGCCTGCTGACCCCCTACTCCCCCAGGAACAAGCCGAAAAGCTTCGCCTAACGCCGTTTAGCCGATCCGCGCGTATCCTACGTCTCGCGGCGCAGTTTCGCGCAGCCTAGTGGTGTACAGAGGCACGGTTTTTGCCGAATCGGCGGCGAACTGCGCTATAATGGGCGCGGCCCAGTGGTGTGCAGAGGAGGAAGGCAGATGGCGACGGACAAGCAGCTGGAGCGGATGTCCCTGGAGGATCTTGACGCGGAACTGGCGAAAGCCGACGACGCGGCGACCGAGGCGTTCAACTACAAGCGCAAGGTCGGCGCGATGGTGCAGGAGAAGCGCCAGCACGCGGCGACCGTCTCCGTCCTGGAGGGGATGGACGATCAACAGCGGGCGATCCTGCTGGCGGAGTTGCAATCCGGGCGCTCCGCCGTCGCGGCGACCTCGACCGTCGCCGTCTCGATGAAGGGCACGGAGAACGATGGCTGATCACGTCTCCCAGGTGTTCAAAGGTTCCCAGAACGGGGTCGGCACCTACACGCCGATCGATCTCAACTCGGACCCGATCTACGTCATGCTCCTCAATTCGACCTTCTTCGGCCTCTCCAACGCGACGATCCGCGCGTTCGATTACCGGGACGATCTGACGACCTACGAGATCACGGCGACGGGGTACACGGCGGGTGGGCAGGCACTCTCCGGGTTGACGTTGACCCTCTCCGCGCCCAACTACATCTGGGATGCGACCGATCCCTCCTGGGCGGGCTTCGACGGCACGGCCAGGGGGTGCGCCCTCTTCAAGCGCGTCGGCGCGGACCTCTCCACCCCGGCTGACGATCCCTTTATCTGCGCCCTCGACTTCGGCGCGGACAAGACCGCGTCCGGGGGCACGTTCCTGATCCAGTTCAACGCTGGCGGGATCATGCTGATCCAGTAGGATCGGCCCCGCGCGTCAATCCGTCAATCACGGAGGTACAGCCATGCGGACCGTCATCTGGGTCAAGCCCGCCGAAAAGACCGTCCCCCTGCACGCGCCCAACCCCTCCAACTGCGCGACCGATCTGGACGCGGAGTTTGAGCTTGTCAAGAACCCGCAGACGGGCCAGCAGAGCGAGATGAATCCTGGGGACACGCTCGGCTCGGTGTTCGGCAAGCAAACAGCCAACTGCGGGATTCGCTTCCAGTTCGCCCGCAACCCGCCCGCGACCGACGCGGCAGAGAAGGTCGGCACGACCTATCGCATGACCGCGTTCGGCTTCTCCCATCCCTCCTACGATGTCCGCTACGTCGCCGGGGTGTTGCGCGTCGTCTAATCGCCGGGGGTCGCGGTGGCGACGTTCACGACGCTGTACCTGTTCAACGCCTCCCCAGGGGTCGTGCCGAACGCCAACCTGTCCGCAGCCGACTACAAGGCGGCGAACTCGGACGGGATCAATGCCAAGAACCTCCAGACGACGGCTGGCACGGGCGGCGCTTTCTCAGCGAACGTCACCCTGACCACGATTGCCAACGCGACATCGAAACGGGGCATGGTCGCGCAGCACGCCTCCATGCCCCTTTCCGCGCAGACAATCGCGGCGGGGAACTGGACGGTCGGCTTCGTCGGTCGCTACCAGTACTTCGCCTCGGCTACGAAGGTCTGGAAGGGTTGGGCCGCGCTCTATCTGGTGAACGGCTTGACCGGGGCCATCAGGACGACGATATTCGCCGTCTCCGACATCGGCAGCACCGGGCGCACAGGGATTGCCGCGCTGACCTGCTACGCAGCCTCGGTGGCAGGCGCGTCCGCAGTCGTCACGGCGGGCGACTACCTTGTCCTGGAGTGGGGCGTCACGGCGACCAACAACTCCGGGGCGACCGCCTCCAATCAGATCGTCAGCGGAGCATACGGCTCCGTCACGGCGATCACGTCCGACGCCGCGACGAACTTTTCTCCCCGCTCCTTCATCACCGCACCTTCGGCCATCACCTATCCCCTCTCCGTCACGGCGACCCCGGCGACACTCGGCCTGACCTACACCCCGAACGCGGCCACGGTGCAGGCCGGGGCGTCCCCCTCCGTCTCCCGTCAGACGCTCGATCACGCGCTCCAGGCGGCGACGGCCCAGGGCGGAGCCTCCCCCTCGGTCGCGTCCGTCTCGGAGACGTATGGGCCGCTGACCGCCGACGCGATCCAGGTCATCACCGACGTTGAAGCCCCGGTGGGGACACTCTCCCTCGCGCTCTCCCCCCAGGCGGCTGCGGCATCCGGGGGCGCGGTCGGCCCAGGTTCCCTCCTGGGGGAAACCTACGGCGCGCTGTCCCCGTCCGTGACGACGGGCGCGTCACCCGCGCTCTCCGCCCTCGCCCTGGCGCTCTCGCCGCAATCGGCGCAGGGGATCGGCGGCTCGGCGGTGTCGCTCGGCT
The DNA here is from genome assembly GCA_009469675.1 of Azonexaceae bacterium. Lineage (GTDB taxonomy): Bacteria > Pseudomonadota > Gammaproteobacteria > Burkholderiales > Rhodocyclaceae > SSSZ01. The sequence goes on from SSSZ01000068.1 coordinate 35,787, forward strand.
CCCTCTCCCTGTTGCATTCCCCGCAATCGGCGCAGGGGATCGCCGGGGCAGTCGGGATCGCGTCCCTCCTGTCCCTCGCCTACGGCCCGCTCTCCCCAGGGGCGATGGGGGGCGCGGCGGGGATCGCATCCCTCCTCCCCCTGGAGTACGCGCCACAGCCAGCCGACGCGATCCAGGTCATCACCGACGTTGAAGCCCCGGTGGGGACACTCTCCCTCGCGCTCTCCCCCCAGGCGGCTGCGGCATCCGGGGGCGCGGTCGGCCCAGGTTCCCTCCTGGGGGAAACCTACGGTGCGCTGTCCCCGTCTGTGGCGACGGGCGCGGCACTCGCGCTCTCCACTCTCGCCCTGACGCTCTCGCCGCAATCGGCGCAGGGGATCGGGGATGCGGCGGTGTCGCTCGGTTCTCTCTCCCTCTTGTATTCCCCGCAATCGGCGCAGGGGATCGCCGGGGCGACCGGGATCGCGTCCCTCTTGTCCCTCGCCTACGGCCCGCTCTCCCCAGGGATGACGGGCGGCGCGGCGGGGATCGCGTCCCTCCTCCCCCTGGAGTACGCGCCACAGCCAGCCGCCGCGCTGACGGTGACAATCGCGGACGTTGCGACACTCGCCCTGGTCTACGCCGCGCTGGCCGCAGCCGCGTCCGGGGGCGCAACCTCCCCCCTGGGGATCGTCCCCCTGGGATACGCGCCGCAATCGGCGCAAGGCATCGGCGGAGCCGCCGCGCCCCTCGCCGCGCTCTCCCTCCTCTCTGCGCCCCTCGCGGTCGCGGGGACGGGAGGGGGGATCGGCCCCGTCTCCCTCGCCTCGCTGTCGTATCTCCCCCAGGGAGCATCGGTCAGCGGCGGATCGACGGTCCCGGCCCCCCTCCTGTCCCTCGCCTTCGTCCCCTCCCCCATCCAGGGGTTCGGCGGCGCGGGCGGCGTTGCCAATCGCGCGACGATGGAGTACCTTGTCCTGACGGCTGCGACGAACGGCGGAGTCTCGGCCCCCGTCAACGCAGTCGGCCTCCTCTTCGGCCCGTTCGCGCCGGAAGCCTACGAGTCGGTGATCGCGGCCCCAGGGACGGCAATCCTGGGCTATGCGGCCCTGATCGCAGCGGGCGCGGGCGGGGCGGCGGGGATCGCCTCCCCCGTCTCCCTCCTGTATTCCCCCTCCCCCGCCATCGTCAAGACGGGAGCCACCCCGCTTCCGGGGACGACGGCTGTGCTATATTCCCCCCAGGGAGCGCAGGGGATCGGCGGCGGGCTGGCGTCACCCGGACCCCTCGCGCTGTCCCTGTCGCCCCTCCCAGCGTCCGCAGCGGCCTCGGCCTCGGCTGGCGTGGAGTTGGTGACAATCTCCCTCTCCCCGCGCGTGGCTGGCGCGGTCGGCGGGGGCGCGGGATTCCCCGACGCCGCGATCCTGGGCTATGCGACCCTGACCGCAGTGGGCGCGGGCGGGGCGACGGGAGTCGTCTCCCTCGTCTCCTTCCTGCACTCCCCCTCCCCTGCCATCGCCAAGACGGGAACCACCCCGCTTCCGGGGACGGCGGCTGTGCTATATTCCCCCCAGGGGGCGCAGGGGATCGGCGGTGGGCTGGCGTCCCCCGGATTCCTCGCGCTGTCCCTGTCTCCCCTCCCCGCGTCCGCAGCGGCCTCGGCCTCGGCTGACGTGGGACTGGTGACGATCTCCCTCTCCCCGCGCGTGGCTGGTGCGGTCGGCGGGGGCGCGGGATTCCCCGACGCCGCGATCCTGGAGTACGCGACCCAGCAGGCCGACACGGCGCAAGGGACCGTGGTCATCCTGGAGACGTTGCAACTGCTCTACGATCCGCTCGGCCTCTTCGTCGTCATCCTCGACTTCGGTGGCGTCCGGGGAGTGTTCGGACTCGACCTCAGCGGCGTCAAGCTCGGGAGCCAGCCGCGCGGCATCCCGGTATCCCCGCAGCGGGCGCGGATCGGGCGCAAGGCTCGGGGGAGGATTATCCGATGAGCGCGGAAACCATCTCGGTCCCCTTCGCTGATATTGTCGTCAAGGACGGCGATACCGTCTCCATCCCCATCGAGATCACCGCCTCCAGCGGCGGGCCGCTCGACCTGACGACGGCGGAGGTCGTCGCCCGCGTCTGGGTGGAGGGGGAAGAGACGGACATCATCGCCCCCTTCCCCCTGGTCCCCGTCGATCCCCCGACAGCGGGGATCGCGCTCCTCCAGCTTGCCCCCGACGACTACGCCCCGCTCACCCCGCGCTCCGAACGCTACTGGTACGATGTGCGCGTGGTGAACGGCAGGACGATCCTCCAGGGGCGGTTCTACTTCGGCCCCGACCGCGCCCGCTAGATTGCGCCACGGTAATCTATAGGCTACAATCCTCCCCGGACATTGGCCGTTATCTGGGAGGTTGTATGCACGTCTCCGAGGAAGCGATCTTCAGTCAGCCGATCAAGATCGCGCGGGATCTCTGGCCCCTGGTCAGGCCCATTGACTCCTTCCGGGAGTACCCCGGCAATCCCCGCCAGGGGGACATCGGCAAGCTGTGCGTCTCCCTGCAAAAGTATGGGCAGACGAAGAACGCGGTGGTGCAGGAGTCCACTGGCGTCATCGTCGCGGGGAACCACACGCAGCGGGCGATGGCGATGCTCGGCAACACGCTGATGGCATTCTCCGTCCAGGAACTTGACGACGCGGAAGCCGAGGCCTACCTCCTGATGGACAACGCCGCCGCCGACGCCGGATACTACGACGATGCGCTCCTGGCCGAACGCCTCCAGCACACGGTCGAGACGGGGATGCTGGAGTATTCCGGCTACGACGGCGACGATCTTGACGACATCCTGCTCCGCCTCAACCCCCCGGACCCCTCCGTCACGGAGCGGGAGAACGCCGGGGCGCACGGCGATGACGACTTCCATCCCGTGATCAAGATCTCCTGTCCCCCGGAGGTCTACGACCGCTTCAATCGGACCATCATGGAATACGACGGAGCCAACGACGGGGAACGCCTCGCCTCCATGCTCGACGCCCTGGACGGCTTCTCCGAGGCCGATACGGAGGATGAGACGGAAGCGGCGAAATGATCGCGCCTGTGCCTGCTGACAAGCCCACATAACGTTCCCCCGGTATTTCTGTTATCATTCCTCCGATGAAGGAGGAGCGATGACACGGACGATCGAAGCACGACTGTTCGCGAAGTATCGGGTGAATCCGGGGACAGGTTGCTGGGAGTGGTTGGGGTCGAAGGTCAGTGGTCGCTACGGTGGGATTAGGTATCGGGGGAAACAATGGCGGGTGCATCGGCTGGCGGCGGTCCTGTGGCTAGATTTCAATGACGATCCCGCGATCAAGGTTCGTCACAAGTGCGACAATCCGATCTGTTTCAACCCAGCACACTTGCTGACGGGGACACACCAAGACAACATGGACGATATGAAGGCACGCGGGAGGCAGCGCGGCAACATGGGGGAACACAATCGCAAACTCTCCCCGGCACAGGTCCAAGAGATCGCCGCCGCTACCGAAAGTCTCCGCGTCCTGGCCGATCGCTACGGCGTCCATAACACGGTCATTCATCGGATACGCAAGGGGAAACGTGCAAACGCAGCAAGCGACCCCGCAGGAACCTGTACATAGGCCCAGGACAGCCGATCAACCGCTCCGCATCCTGGGGAGTTTCTGGTACTGGAAGGACGCCGACCTGGATGCGCTGGCGGCATCCTATCCCTACGAAGTCCACTTCTTTGCCGACTCTGGCGCGTACTCCGCCTGGACCCAGAAGAGTAAGGTGGACATCGGGGAATACGCCGATTGGCTGCACCGCTGGCGGCACCGCATCACCACCTACGCCAATCTGGACTTGAAGCGGGATATGGTGCAATCCCGGAAGAATCAAGCCTACCTGGAGCGGCGCGGCCTGACCCCGATCCCCGTCTTTCACGGCGGGGAGCCGATGGAGTACCTGGAGGAGTTGTGCAGCGGCTACGACTACGTTGCCATCGGCGGGAGCGCCGGGGAGAAGGTGCAGCGAGACAGGAAACTCCAACTCTGGTGGGCCGCGAAAATGTTCGGCATCGCGCAGGAACACGGGACGCGCTTCCACGGTTTCGGCATGCTGATGTGGCACCTAATCCGCGCCTTCGACTGGTATTCGGTTGACGCGACCACCTGGACGAACGGGACGCGCTTCGGCTGGCTGCCACTCTTCGATGGCAGGGCGGGCGAACTCCGCTCGGTGAAACTCTGGAACAAGATGGTCATCGAAAAGTACACCGCCTTGTTCCGTTCCTACGGGGAGAACCCCGTCCACTTCTACGACCGGGGGCAGTACAACACGACGCGCAACCGCGCCCTGGGCGTGCTGTCCTTCCGCTGCATGGAACGCTATCTCCAGAAGCGGGGCCGTCGTCTCCGCATCTACTTCGCGGACTCGTACCCCTCCCAACTGCCCATGCTGGCGCAGTTCGAGTTCCGCGACCAAACCCAAAGGAGGCTCTGGGCATGACGCTACCACACTACACCGACGAAGCCCTCACCGAGATCCGCAAGTGGGAGGAGTTCGGCGCTCCTTCCTCCTGGCTGGACGGGCTGGCGCGGGGCGAACTGCGCTCCGCCTGGGCCTACGATCAGCACGCGGTCCCGGAGAATCCCGCCGTGATGCTCCCGGACGATCTGGAGCGCATGGCCGACATCCGGCGCGACTTCGCCACCATCGTCCCCCTGTCCGGCGGGCTGGACTCCTCGACCCTCTACTTCATGGCGCGGGAGGCGGGGCTTGATCCCCTCCCCGTCTACGTTGACGCGGGGCAGGAATACGGTCCGACCGAGTACCGCGCCGCCTGCACCATCGCCAATCGGGAAATCCAACTGCTGCGCGTCAACGCCGAGGGGAAACGCTACAAGCACATCATCGCGGGACGGAACGCCCGCATCGTCGCGGCGGTCGCGGAGTGGGCGCACCATTCCGGCTACTGGGGCCAGATCTGGTTCGGCAATCTGGCCGGGGAGTCCCCGATTGTCGGCGGGGACAAGAGCGCCCGATTCCTGGGGACGATGCAGGCGATCTTGCACGACCGGGGGCACGACTTCCACCTCCTCTCCCCCCTGATCGGCCTGGACAAGCCCGACCTGATCCGCTGGTGGTTCGATCACGATCTCGCCTCGCGGCTCCGGGAGACGAAATCTTGCTTCTCCCCGTCCGACCGCCGCTGCGGCGAGTGCCAGTCCTGTTTCCGCACGTTCGTCGCGCTCGTCGGCTCGGGCATGTACGACCTCCGTGGCTCCTACCTCCTGGGCGTCCTGGGGGAATGGTTCCTGGGCGGGTGGGACTTCCGCCAGCACATCGCGAAGTACGAGGGGCTGATGACTTCCTCCGTCAATCCCTACAACGACCGACGCACGCGCGACACGCTCCGCGCCATCGCCCTGCTGCGCCGGGGGAACTTGGAGGCGTCGAAGTGATCACCGCGATCATCCCCTCCCGTCGCCCCGCCTGGGACACCTTCCCCACGCTGGTCGCGGTCGCCAGCCAGAGCCGCCGCCCGGATCGGATCGTTGTCGTTGACGACACCCAGGGGGGCGACTACCCCTGGCTCCGGGATGAGCGGGTGGCGTGGTTCTGTCTCCGGGAGGAGATCCGCGTCGTCAACTCCAGCAACCTCGACATCCCACCGGGGACGGGGGGCTACGAGCGGCTGGCGCACATCCGTCCGGGCGCGGCGAAGCTGGCTGGTCAGGGCTGGCTCTGGTTCGTTGACGATGACGTGATCCCCGAACACGACTGCCTCTACAAACTCAAAGGCTGCGCGGACACGACGAACGCCCGCTGCGTGGCGGCGGCGATTGACGAACTGCTCCCGCACGCCCCGCCCTACTGGCCGCGCGACTCCTGGGGGTACAACCACCACCACCGTCCGGGGAGCAAGCTCGTCGGCGCGACTGGTCTGGGCTGCACCATCGTCCCCAAAGACGCCTTCCTGGCGTTGCAACATCGCACCGTGCGCCCGGACATCGGCCTGGAGGATGTGGTCGCGACGGCCCAACTCGCGATCCAGCACGGCGGGGTGCGCGTCTCCGGGGACGCCCGTGCCTTGCACGTTCGGACGGAGATGGCGAAGTGGGGGAGCGAGTCCCTGTCCCTCTCCGCGCTGGAAACGGCGCTCCGTCCGATCATCGGGGACGATGGCTGGCGGCGACTCCTGCCGCTGATCGGGGAGGCGAAGTGATGTACCTCCCGGACAACTTCCCCGCCTTCGGGCGGGAACTGGTCGCCTCTGGCCGCTACGAGGCGGAGGAGTTGGCCCTGATCCGCAGGCACATCCTCCCTGGGGACGCGATCCTGGAGATCGGCGCGGGTTTCGGGGTGACGACGCTCTCCCTGGCGTCCCGCGCTTCCTCCGTCCTGGCGCTGGAGCCAGACCCCCGGATGTTCGCCGCGCTGATCAAGAACACGGCCACGCGCAAGAACGTGACGACGGCGATGCTGGCCGTCTCGACCTCCCCGGACGATGTGATCCTCCACCTCAACGCGGAGCCGTGGAATAGCTCCATGCACGCCACGCCCGAACACGGGGAGATCGTGACCTTCTTCCCCACCCGCGCGATCCCCCTCGCCCGTCTCCTGGAGGGGGAGGGGCCGACCGCCCTGGTGATGGACTGTGAGGGGATGGAGGCACAGCTGATCGTCCCCGGCCTCCCCTGGGGGGACTGCCGCACGCTGATCATCGAAGAACATCCGTTCTACGCGGACCCCGCTGCGTGGCATCGCACCCTGGAGACGGAGGGTTTCCGGGAAGTGGATCGCGCGGGGAACGCGCTCGGGGGGACGGCCAGCGTCTCCGTCTGGAGGAAGGGATGAGCCAGTACGAGATCGCCAAGACCTTCGCCTTCGACGCCGCGCACCAACTGGATCATCTCCCGGAGACGCACAAATGCTCCCGGCTGCACGGCCACACCTACCGGGTCGAACTGCGCTTCAAGGCGCAAGCCCTGGACGCGAACGGCTTCGTGATCGACTACGGGGAATTGGGGACGTTCAAGGCGTGGCTCGATGAGACGTGCGATCACCGCAACCTCAACGACGCCCTGGCGGAGTTCTACGCCCCCTTCCACTCCCCCGCCGTGCCCCCGCGCTACACGACGGCGGAGCATCTGGCCGAATGGTTCTATCTTGTCGCGCGTTCCCTCTATTCGCACGAATGGCCGCGCGTCACGCTACAATGTGTTCGGGTGTCCGAAACGCCGAACACCTGGGCGGAATACTCGCCGTTTAGCCTCACCTAAACCCTACAGCCCAAAAAGGAGGCAATCAATGGACGCACATATCGGGAAGGAGGTTCAGCCGAAGATTGACGAGCGGATGCTAACGCTACCCGTCTCCGAGATCTTCGGTTGAATAGGCCCAACTATTCAGGGAGAGGGGACGTTGGTGGGCGTCCCCACGCTATTCGTCCGCTTCGGCGGCTGCGACTACCGCTGTAGCTGGTGCGATTCCCTGTATGCGGTCCTGCCGGAGTACCGGGACACCTGGGAGAAGCTGGAGCCGGGGGCGATCCTGGATCGCCTGTTCGCCCTGGCCGAGCCGCCTTCCTGGGTCACGCTCTCGGGGGGCAACCCCGCGCTGTTCGACCTCACCGACTTGATCCTGGAGGGGCAACTCCACGGCTACAAGTTCGCGCTGGAGACGCAGGGGAGCATCCACAAGCCCTGGTTCCGTCACCTCGATCACCTGACGGTCAGCCCGAAGCCCCCGTCATCCGGCAACGTGACCACCCCCAGGGAGACGCTGCTCGCGCTGTGCGCGGCGGGCACGGCCACGACGATCGCGGCGACGACGGAGACGCCCGCCCGCGTCTCCGTCACCCGCCCGCCCTCCACGGTCAAGATCGTGGTGTTCGATGAGGATGACTACCGCTACGCGCAGGCGATCCGCGATCTGGTCCCCGCCATCGCCTTCGACCCCCCGCTGGAGTTCTGTCTGTCGGTGGGCAACGCGCGGCCCTCCCAGGGGGAGGATCCCGACCCCGCCGCGCTGATGGACCGCTATCGCTGGCTGATCGATCGCGCCCTGGCGGACGGCTGGCACGACGCCCGCATCACCCCACAACTCCATGTGTTGTTATACGGAAACCGTCGTGGCGTATGACTTTCTCTGTTATAATGTGGGGGAACAAAGGAGGTTCCCCCATGCCAGGACGGACGAAGTGTCCCCCAGGATGCGAGTGCCAGAAGCATTCCCCGGAGAGGAGGAGGAGGCTCAGTGAACTTGCAAAAGCGCAAGCGGCGCGGGAAGGTTCGGCCAAACGGGCGCGTCAAGTTGCCAGTGTTTGGGAAAAGCGCACAGCCGACCAACGTCAAGCCATCGCGGCCAAAGTAGTGTCCCGGACACGGGGAAGGAAAGTCCCGGTGGAGGAGATCGAGAAGCGCCGAGCGGGGCTGTTGCGATCCTGGGAGAATGTCCCCCCGGAGGAGCGGTTAGCCCGCGTCATCCCCGCGCTGGAGGGGCGCAAGCGCCATCGGCGCATCTCGACGCTGGAGGCGAATGTCGCCGCCGCGCTCCTGTTTCTGGAGATCGAGCATGAGCGCGAGAAAGTGGTCATGGATCGGTATGTGGTGGACTTCGCGATCGGGAAGCTGCTGATCGAGGTAGACGGCACCTACTGGCACGATCCGGCGAAGGATGCCATCCGGGATGCGCTCCTCGCCGGGGAAGGGTACACCGTGATCCGCATCCCGGAGAACGACGCGAAACATCGCCCGCTGCAAGCGGTGGCGAACGCCCTGTTGCTGTGGGGCAATCGGAGGGGAGTATGACCGACAAGCCGCGCCTCTCGGAAATCATGGCTGGCTTCCAAGTCTCCCTGGGGGAGAACGGCCTCCCGACGCTGACCCCGTCAATGCTGGCGATGCAGGAACGGTTCCGCCTCGCCATCGCGAACGACCCCCCGCCCCCGGACGACTTCGACCCCGCCGTCCCCAGGGAGGAGCGGATCAGCCGGATCGCCAACGCCGTGACGGAGATCCTGGCCGCGCTCGGCCTCGATCCCGTCGCCTACCCCTCCGTCGCGGAAACGCCGATGCGCTACGCCCGGATGCTGGTAGACGAGTTCAGTTCCGGCCTCGCCTACCACCCCGCAGACGATCTGGGCGTCGTGTTTGAGGAGGGGCACGACGAGTTGATCATCGTCCCGAACATCCCGGTCTACGCCCTGTGCGAACACCATCTCCTCCCCTTCTACGGCAGGGCGCACGTTGGCTACATCCCGTCCGGGGGCAAGATCGTCGGCCTCTCCAAGATCCCGCGCGTGGTGGACGGCTACGCCCGCTGTCCCACCGTCCAGGAACGCATCACCTCCCAGGTCGCGGACGCGCTCGATGACTTCCTGGGGGCGCAGGGGGTCTACGTCGTCCTGGAGTGCGAACACCTGTGCATGGTCGCGCGGGGCATCAAAGCCCACGGCTCCACGACGATCACCTCCGCTGTCCGGGGGACGTTCAAGGCCGATCCCGCCGCCCGCGCCGAGTTCCTCACCCTGATCGGGAAGTCCCGAGGGATGGCGTAGCATGGCAGCGTTCACCTGTAAGATCTGCGGGCGCGGCTTCCGCCTCTACGTCTACTTGAAGCGACATATCGCCCGACACAAGGCGAGGGGAGAGACGAAGTGATGATCCGTTCCTTGCTCCGTCGCCTCTGGTGGTGGCACAAGTGGCAACTCGACACGCGCCAGCACGCGGGGTATCTCCGCTACGGCCTGGAATATTCGCTGTGGAAAGCATGGTCTACCGCGCTCTCCATCGGCTGGAAGGCACGCCCGAAATGAGCAAGCCGCGCGTCCCCTGGGATCGCCTCCCCTCCGAGGGGGACGAAGCCTGGGAAGCCTTCATCACCTACCTGACGATGGGCACGAACCGATCACTTGCAAAAGTTGGGCAAGCCCTGGGCAAGAGCAAGGTGCTGCTGGAGGGGTGGAGCCGGGAGCATTCCTGGGTCAATCGCGTCTCCGCATACGAGACGGAGCAGGGGCGCATACGCATCGAAGCCGCCGCCGCCGAGCGTCAGAAAACGTTGGCGCAGCAGGCCGACGTAGCCCGCGCCCTGGTGGCCTCCGCCGCGAAGTTGGTCACGCCCCCCGTCCGCGTCCGGGGGCGCAAGCTCACCGAGGAGGAGCGTCGGGAGTGGAAGCCCTCCCCCGACGCGGCCCGCGCCGCCGCCTCCGCATTGAAGGAGGGGCACACCGTCACGCGCCTGACGATGGGCCTGCCCACCCAGATCACCCGCCAGCAATCCGAGGCGGAGGAGTTGGTCCGCAAGGGTCTGGAGGCGCAGGGCATGATGGCGCGGATCATCAACGAAGGTCTGTGCGATGAGCCTAGCTGCGAGTGCTGCACCCGCGTTCGCGACCGACTTGCCCAGCTTGCTGCTTACCATGCAGCGATCGAGCAATCCTTCGTCGGCGTCGGCAGCTAAATACGAGGATCGCCCCCGCCCCTGGCGCGGCACCTTCCGGGACTACATCCCGCATGTGGACCCGGAGTACCAGTTCGCCCGCCACATGGAGAAGCTGATCGCCGCGTTGCAGCGCGTGGCTGACGGGGAATGCACCCGCCTGATCGTCTCCATGCCGCCCCGCCACGGGAAGTCCCGGACGATCTCCGAACTCTTCCCCGCCTACTACGTCGGGCGCTTCCCCTGGCACAAGGTCATCATCTCCTCGTATGAGGAGGGGTTGGCCGTTGACTTCGCCGCCTCCGCCCGCGATCAGATCATCTCCCCCGACTACCCTTACTCGGACGTGAAGCCGAAGGGCAAGGCGAAAGGGGACATCGAACTGGACGGCTGGCCGGGGATGATCTACGCGGCTGGCGTGATGGGCGGGATCGTCGGGCGCGGCGCACATCTCCTGATCGTGGACGATCCGCTCAAAGGGCAGGAGTGGGCCGATTCCGCCAAGATGCGCCAGAAGGTCTACGACTGGTTGAAGGGGGACGCGATGCGCCGCCTGGAGAACCAGTTAGCCGACCTGGGGGAATCTGCGGACGGGAAGCGCAAAGCGGCGGTCGTCATCGTCCACACGCGCTGGCACGACGGCGATCCCGCTGGCCGTCTCCTCGCTGAGATGCGGAACAATCCCGAGGCGGAGGAGTGGGAGTATCTGAACCTCCCCGCGCTGGCCGAGGATGACGATCCGCTCGGGCGGGAGAAGGGGGACGCGCTCTGGCCCGAACGCTTCTCCCAGAGGGATTTGCTGACGATCCGCGCGAACACCCCGCCGCGCATCTGGGGCGCGCAGTACCAGGGGAAGCCGCTGACCGACGAGGCCCGCCTCTTCCCCCAGGATTGGTTCAACCTCCGCTACGACCTCCGCGTCCTGCCCGCGTTTGAGCAGATCGTCCAGGTGGTTGACAGCGGGTGGAAAACGGGGGTGGACAATTCCTACTCGGTCTGCGCGACCTGGGGGCGGAGCAAGCTGCACTACTATCTCCTGGACATCTGGCGGGATCGCGTCACCTACCCGACGCTGATCCATCGGCTCCGGGATCAATACTTCAAGTGGCACCCCTTCGGCTGCGACGGCCAGTACATCGAGGATGCGGCTTCGGGGACCGGGGCGATCTTCTCCTTGCGCGTGGAACCGGACGACCGGGGGATGGTCAACGCGATCCCCTTCGACATTGATGGGGTGGGGCAGTACTACTTCGTGGAAAGCGCCTCGCCGTTCTTCATGGCGCAGCGCGTCTTGCTCCCGCAGTTCGCTCCCTGGCTGGCCGACTGGATCGCGGAGCATGTGAACTACCCCACGGCGGAGAACGACGATCAGCCAGTGACAACGGCGATGGCGTTGCGTATCCTCTCCGGGGGCCGCACGACGCGGACGGATGACGACGAAGATCTTCGTGCCTTCGGGAAGCCGGGGGCAAGGTCGCCCGAGGGGGGCGACGGCTTCGGGAAGCGCAGGAGGATCGCCGCATGAATCTCCCTTTCACCGATCACATCGCCCGCTACGCCGTCCCGTCAATGCTGGAGATGGACTGGGACTCCCCCGTCTCCAGGCGCGAACTCTACAGGACGCTCGACCTCTACCGGAACAACACCATCTACGAATCCCTGGGCCTCGCCGCGTTCGACCCCGATCTCGCGGCCAACGCCGCGACCGATCTTGTCCGGGGCGTCTACAACCCCGTCGCCGCCATCGTGGACGCGTATCGCAATTACACCCTGGCTGGCTCCCTGGGGCCGAGCGACGACGCCGAGGCTGACGTGCATATCGTCCCCGGAGCGAACGCGCAAGGCGGGCTGGAGCAGGCCATCCTCAACATCTGGCGCTGGAGCAACATGGAGATCGAAAAGCAGATGATCCCCGAGTTCGCCGCCAATCTGGGGGACGCGCTGATCTCCGTGGTGGGGCGTCCCCCAGGGACGGACGGATCGCCGGGGAAGGTGTGGCTGGATGTCCATCACCCATCGAAGCTCACTGAGGTCAAGACGGACGACCGTGGCAACATCACCTTCGCCCGGATTGACGAAACTCGCTTCCCGGAAAAGTCGGTGGACGCGGTGATCCGGGAATTGGAGGGACGCCCGACGCTCACGCGCGACCAGAGTTACACCTACACCGCCATCTACACCAAGACCGAGTTCGCGACGTTCAAAGACGGGAAGCTCTACGACTACGCCAACGATGTCGCCGGGGAGGGCGGGCGCTGGCAGAACCCCTGGGGCTTCGTCCCCCTCGTACTCATCCCGCACAAGCGGACGAAAGACACCTGGGGACTCAACGCCTACGCGGACTCGATCTCCGTCATCAACGAAGTCAACCTCGACGCCTCGATCTGCGGCCAGTTGCTCGGCGTGTGGCTGGCCCCCCAGTGGGTCATCTTCGGCATCGGGGCGGGGCAGACGTTGAAGCGCGACGGCTCCGCCTGGAAGGTAGAGAAGGACGGGAAGGCGCAAGCCCTGGTGACGAACGTGGACTTCGCCGGGGCCTACGTCCACATCGGGAACATGCTCAAATGGTTAGCCGACCGCCAGCCGGAATTGACCCTCGCCCGCGTCCGGGAGAAGGGGCTGGAGACGGGCGCGGCGATCCGGGCGATGCTCTTCGACCTGATCCGCCTGATGGAGCTTGCCCAGGACAACTACGACGATGGCTTGAAGCGGGCGATCTTCATGGCCCTGACCATCGGGCAGAACGTGGACGGGAACGGGACATCGCTCCCCGGCTTCACGGCTGCGGAGATCGGCGTCTATTCCCAGGACGATAACCCCTTCGAGTTCAGTTTCGACCGACCGGATATCCTCCCCGTCTCCGAGATCGAAAAGCTCCAGCAGGAGGCGGAGAAACAGACGTTGACCAGGGATGTCGGGCTGAACAAGGCGATCAACGACGGGACGACGGCTGGCAACGAGCAGACGGCGGCGGCGGCGCTGGCCTCCCGCCTGCTGAACGGGGTGGCGAACAATGGCTAAGGTCATCCTGGCGCAAGCCGTCCCCTGCTTCTACGAGGTCCGCTGCGCGGCCTGCGGCGACCCCCTCCCCGCGCCCGAGACGGAGATGGGCCGCACCGCCTGGACCCCCCAGGAGGCGAAGGGGTATCCCGAGGTTGTCTGCCCCAAGTGCGGGTGCGTCCAGCGGGCGTCCGTCCCCCTGATCGTCCCCGCAACGTAGGAGCCGCATGGCCGACATTGACGACCTGATGGAGCAGATCGACGCCGACCTGGATCTCCTCTTCTCCCCCATCGCGCGGGACATCGAGGCGGAGTTGACGTCTGCCAAGCCGAACATCTCCCGGATCGAGCGCAGGGTCACGGGCAAGCTCGGCACGCTATTCGGCTTCACGGCGGAGGAGGCGGCGGCGTCCCCCCTGGGGATCTACTTCCGGGGCGCGATCACCGCCGCCCGCGCCCTATCCGGGGAGGGGGGCGGTTCCCTGGAGACGGTGGAGTTCGGGCAGAGCCGCGCCGAGCGATTGTGGGAGACGGGGAAGCATCTCCGGGAGATGATCACCGCCAACCTCCGCGCGTTCGCCCAGGCGAAGCCGGGGGGCAAGATCACGAAAGACTCGGTGCGCGACTTCTTCCGCACCTTCCTCACGGTGGACGGTGCGGCCAACAAGATCGGCCTGACCGGGGACCACGGGCTGTACGAGGTGCGGCGGCACATGGCATTTGTGGTCCGGGAGGAATACGGCGTGGGGCTGCAAGTCGCAGCCGTGCGGCGTGGGGCGAACATCAAATGGAATCTGCACCCCAGGCATCCCGCAGTAGACATCTGCGACGAACACGCGAAGCGGGATAACTACGGACTCGGCCCAGGCGTCTACCCCCCTGGGAAGGTGCCGCAGTTCCCGCCGCACCCCCATTGCCTGTGCGTCTTCACGCTCGTCTGACAACGGAGGGACACCCTATGAACGGCCTGGGAGCAGACCGCTACCGCGAGATCGTGCGCTTCCTGACACCATGGTTCCGCGACCTCCAGGAGAAGATGAACCTTGGCGGTTGGCATATCGAGTTCATCGAAAACCTGGATCGCCTCCCCGACGAGCAGGGGAGCGGGGGCATCTATCGCTTCATCGGCCAGCGTTCGGCGGAAATCTACCTGGGGGAATGGGCGCTCGGCACGCATTCCCCCTACGAGTTGAAGTTGACCGTGCTGCACGAAATGGTGCATTGCCACACGCAGCCGATGTGGGAGGAGCATAAGCACCTCTCCCGCCAGCTTGGCGAGTTGATCTGGGGACTCCTCGGCCCCGCCTACGCGGCGCATGAGGAGAACATCGCGGACGGACTCGCCAACGTCATCGGCCCGCTCCTCCCCGATCCGCCCGACTGGCGTCACCTCCTCTCCCCGACGATGGAGATCACGGAGTATTCCCAGGAGGGTTTGACGACGACCGACCAGGATGACGGCGGGGGCGAGATCAAGCCAATGGGGATCGTGACGGAGATCCAGGAAGCCGCGAAAGCGATGCTCGACCCGGACGGGGACGGCAAGCCCGACTACGCCTGGGGGAAGGGCGTCGTGGAAATCCCGCCCGCAATCGCTGCGGAGGATGTGGCCGACACCTACGCTGAGATGCCCGCAGAGACGCCAGAGGAGGATTCCCCGCGAACGAAGAAACGACGCGCCTGACGCCTGCACGCAAGCGCAGAATTGACGCTGGTGCGTCGTCTGCTGTAGATTATGCTCACCGACCAGGGCGGGTGTCTCCCTGGGATGCCGACCGTCTGGCTCAATGACGGGGATCAGTGGGGGAAAAGTGAAAATCTTCGCTCCGCGCAACTGGCAGCAGGCCGTGATCGCGTTTGAGACGCCTGGGGACAAGTCGGGTGGCGGCGATCCGCCCAAGACCACGTTCTCCCAGGAGGAACTCAACGCGAAGCTGGCCGAGGAACGTCGCGAAACCGAGCGCCGCGTCAAGCAGAAGTTGAAGGATGAGGACTACAAGGACTACGACAGTTTGAAGGCTGCGGCCTCCGAACTGGAGAAGATCAAGGGCGAGTCCGCATCCGAGACGGAGAAGCGCGAGAAGGCTGCGCGGGAAGCTGCCATCAAGGAACGGGATGAGTATTGGCAGGTCGAGATCGCCAGGGTGCGAAACGAGGCGAACCTGACGCTCATCCAGGCGGAGATCAAGTCCCTGGGATCGGGTCTCAACTTCCACGACACCGAGGATGCCGTGCTGCGGCTGTCCGACTATGTCAATCTGGAGGAAGAGGTCGCGGGATCGGAGACGGAGATCGGTTTCGACAAGGACGGCAAGATCGTCGGCGTGGAAGCCGCCTTGAAGAAGTTGGCGAAGGACAAGCCCTACCTGATCAAGACCGCTGCGGCTGGCGGCTCCAGCAAGACGCCGATCCTGGGGAACGGGGGAGGCGGGGGGAACCAGCAGCAGGAGCGGGAGCGAATCGCGCGGGACACGGCGTCCCAGATGGTCCGCACGGGGCAAGTCCGCTCCGTCCGTCGTTAGTCCGTCCCGCCCTCCCCTGGGGAGACGGGATAACCTGGAGGGTTCGGCATGGCCGCAATCACTGTGACCACCGCGAACGCGCGGGTGGTTGACGACATCATTGATCGGCTCACGCTGGAGCCAGCGGTCGCGATCACGGCGGGGCAGGTGATCCGCCCTAATTCGTCCAATAAGTGGGTACTGGCCCAGGGCAACAACGCGGGGAACGCGACGAACATGTACATCGCCACGCGCTCCGCTGGCCCAGGCGTCGGACTCACTGGCGTCCGCATCGGGAAGTTCACGGGGATCGACACCGCGATCACCGTTGGCTCCCCCGTCTACGTCTCCGACACGGTTGCCGGGGGGATGGACGACGCGGCACCGACCGTGGCGGCGGCTGGCCTGATCGGGCGCGTCGTCAAGCCGGGGGTTATGACCGTCCAGTGCCCGCTCTAGTACCCTAGAGCCGAGGGAGAAGCGTCCCCGTCAACGGGGGAAGGAGTACGAGGCGATGCCCAGCCTGTATGGCATCATCGATCAGCGGGACTTGGTGCAGCCAGTTGCCCAGATCACCGAACGGAATCTGGCGGAGGCGATTGGCTTCTACCTGAATCTCTGGACGGACGCGATGGCGGAGTACACCGCCGAATGGTCCGCAGAGACGACGGAATACCAGCAGCGGTTCTACCTCCCGACTTCGACGGGCGGCATGGAACTGTCCGACGAATTCGCGCGTGGTCTGGCAACCCGCCGCCCCACGCCGACGTACTTCGACGTTGCGTACCCGCTCGTCACCTGGGACGACCGGAAGATGTGGACGCAACTCTATCTTGCCCAGGCGGCGGGGACCGACATTGATCGGGATGTTGACGACACGACCGCCCGAGATCGGTGGACCCTCTTCACCGAGATCCGCAAGGCGATCATGTTCAAGACGAACTACACCTTCAATGACGACAAGTACGGCGCACTCGGCGTCAAGCGGTTGCTGAACGGCGACGGCGCGGTCCCCCCGCCCATCGGCACCCACACCTTTGACGGGACGCACAATCACTACCTGGGGACCAACAACGCCACGCTGACCAGCGCGTTCCTCCGCGATAGCGTCTACCAGCACTTGGCGGAGCATGGCCTCCGGGGGCGCGTCGTCCTGGAGATCGCGGAAAACCTCCAGGACACGGTCGAGGCGATGACGGAGTTCTACCCGCGTTCGGATCAGGGCGATCCGAACCTGATCCTGGTGGGGGCCGATGTCCAGTCGAGCGCCCGCGTGCAGCATCCCCGCGCCATCGGTCGCATCCACAACATGGAGGTCCGGGTAGACGAGTTCATGCCGGACAACTATGGGCTGGCGACCGACGTTGCGGCAGAGCCGCCCATCGCCGCCCGTGTGGACGTGCAGCCCGAGTTGCGCGGCCTCCGCATGGTGCAGGATTCTCCGAACGACAACTACCCGCTGCGGAACGCCTTTTTCCAGCGGCGGATCGGCTTCGGTATCCGCAATCGGCTGAACGGCGTGGCTTTCCAGGTCGTCGCCTCGGCCACGTATACCGACCCGACTCTGTAGCCTAACCCCGGCGTCCCCAGGGAAACAGGGGGATAGCCAGAGAGGAGCCACACGATGAGCATGGCAAACTTCCGGGAGCGGTTGCGGGGTGATCGCAACTTCCGCGACCGTTTCCTGGAGGAAGTGCTGATCATGATCGCGGTGCAGAGCGGCATGGTCAACCCGGAGACGGGGGAACTTGCCGACGACCGGATGCAGCGCCGCGTCACTCAGCCGCGCGTCGTCATCGCGGGACGCCCGCTGCGCCACTACTACGGCCAGTCCGAGGAGAGCCTTGATCGGATGGGGCTGACGGAGGAGCAGAAGGATCAGGTGCGCCAGTACCTCAACCTGGGCGACGCCTCCGAGCAGCAGCACGTCGCGCTCGGCTACAACTGGCCCGCCGAAGCGCCCGCGCCCCCGTCCGACATCCCGCTGGCCGACGATGAGGGGCGAGAGCATCCCTCCCTGGCGGCGTGGCGGGAGTCCCAGGCCAGCCAGCCCGCCGAACCGCAGGCTCCCTCCGAGGGGGAGAAGGGGGGCAAGGCGGAGGATGCCCCGCCCGCGCCGGAAGTGGTCGCGGCCCGGAGCGCCACCCCGGACAATCCGAACGGGGAGGGGGCGAACGATCCGCCGAAGGAGCCGGAAACGGACCCCAAGTCCAAGTCCCGGAAGTAGGGTAGCCGCATGGTGATGATCGCCACGCTCGGTGACTACGAGACGTTCAACCGGGAAACGGTCCCGGAGGAGTTGCGGGAGCATGTGCTGACCGCGCTCCAGAACGCCGAGGATGACATCGAGCGGTCGGTCGGTCGGATCTTCTACCACGACGCCCCGGACGGGATCGCGGGGCGAGACTGGCGGCGGCTGGCCGCGTATCGCGCCAAGGAATACATCGCCACGACGGAGGCGGTGTTCAAGCAGCGGGCGATGACGCCATTCCAGTCGGAGACGTTGGGGAAGTGGAGCTACACGCTGCGCTCCCCCGACAGCGACATCACGGCCAACCCGCGCTTCGCGGAGATCATCCGGCACTACGGCGGGATGCGCTTCGTCGGCGTCTCCTATCGTTCGGCGGGGCCGTCGCGGTCGGAGTACGAATGATCGATCATCTCCTGGACGGGGAAGCGACGTTGCTGCGGCGGGCGCAGACGGGGACGGATCGGCTCAACCGACCGACCTACGCCTTCCTCCCGGCTGGCACCGTCCGCGTCCATCGCCAGAAGGGGAGCGGGCGCGAGTTCCCGACGACCGCTGGCAAGACGGAGGTGGCGGAGTGGAGTTTCTTCGCCTCCCCAGGGCGGGAGATATCCCGTTTTGACCGCTTCATCTTCCGGGGGGACACCTACGATCTCCTCTCGGTCGAACCCATCGATCCTCCGGGGCAGGGGGTGTCGCACTACGAGATCCAGGCGAAGGTCGTCTGATGGCGCAAGTGGTCTGGAAGCAGGCGGAGTACGAGGCGCACATCCGTTCGGAATGGCTCAGGGGCTTGACCGAACTGGGGCGCGAAGCCAAAGCCTACGTCCAGAGCCTCACCCCCTACAGGACGGGATTCGCCCGCCGCTCTGTCTGGTTCGCGGTCGTTGACGAGTCCGGGCGACAGGTCGCGGGCGACACGGTTGACGGGAACGGGCAACGCGTCGTGATCCCCCACATGGCCGGGGGCCAGGGGTTGCGGCTAATCGTCGGGGCGAACGCTCCCTACTACATCTGGATCGAAATCGGGACGCGGGGGCGTCCGGGCAAGGCGGCACTGGCACGCGGCAACGACTTCATCGCGCGGGAGATCCAGCGCAAGCTAGCGGAGGCGAAGGTCCGACGATGAACGAACTGGAAGCCGGGATCGCGCTCCTCTCCTCCCGCTGTCCCTCCGTCCGCTTCGTCGGCACGGTGGAGACGGACGAAGAGGCCGATGCTGTGTTCGGTTCCGGCGATGCCGTCTGCATCGTGGACCTTGCCGGGGAGGGGACGCCCCTCCAGGGGGCGGCACTCTGGCAACGCTACACGCTGCGCTTCTACGGCGCGGGCGATCTGGCGATGCTGGACGCGCACCGCGCCGCACGGGTGGCGATGTTCCATCCCGTCTGGACCTCCCTCCCCCTCCCCCCGGAAGAGGTGGGGGATCGGCTCGTCACCCTGGCAATCGTCAACGGGGCGACGGGGCCGCTGCCCGAGTCGGACGGACGGCGCGTGCTGATGGCGTCCGCGTCCATGAAGTTTAGCTACTGAGGAGGGACACCCGATGGCCCGCACCGAAGTCACCCCGCAGCGCATCGGCTACACGGCGGCGGCTCCGACGTTCGCCGCTGTGGATAACGTCAACGGAATGCAGTTCCGCAATTCCGGCAAGTCCATCGTGTATGTCAAGAACGGTGGCGTGGGATCGATCAACGTGACGGTCCCGACGCCGGGGACGGTAGACGGCCTCGCCCTCCCCGATAAGGTTGTGGCCGTCCCGAACGGCGGGGAGCGGGCGTTCTCTCTCCGCAAGGTTTCCACCTATCAGCAGTCGGACGGCTTCACCCAGTTGGATTTCTCCGGGGGAACGTCGGTCACGATTGCTATCCTGGAAGGAGGCGGTGAATCGTGACCAAACTGATCCGGCTGACCAGCGGCACCGATGTGGCCGATCTGAGGGGGGAGCCAGAGTTCGACGGCTCCAAGACGACGAAGGGGCCGAACGGGCAGGAGATCCCGCGCTTCCGCTTCGTCTCCTTGCAGGGGCGGGGCCGTCCGGTGGAGTTGCGGGGGTGGGCGCACGAAGTCACCAATGAGGAGTTCGACGCCCTGATGACGCAGCCGGGGATGATCTTTGAGGAGGTCACACCCGAGCAGGCCGACAAGGATCGGCTCCTGCACACCGCACCAAAGGGGAGCGAGATCGGGCGGCAGATCTTCGGCGCGGCAGCGTATCTCCCGCCCCCGCCCCCAACCGTCGCGCAATCCCTCCCCCGGACGGCGGAGGAGATCACCCAGGAGGTCAAGCGGGAGATCGCCGCCGCCGAGGAGACGACAGAGGGGGGCGGGGAGGCCGCAGCCCAGACCACGGGCCGGAAGGGCTCAAAAGCGTAAGCGCCCCTCCCTGGGGGAGACGCTGACGGAGGGAACGAACGATGCCGTACCTCGATCCTACTAATTTCTCGGAAGGTCCGGTGTTCCTGTTGATCGGGCACGCCTCAAACCACCTGACCCCGGATGTCCTGCCGTCCGACGCCACGCCGTTCATCGTCGCTGGCGGCTCCTGGGGCGGCTCCTGGGAGATCGTCGGCTTCACGGATGAGAACGGGCTTTCGCACGAAGGCTTGTCCCCGGACGTGACCAACCAGATGACGGCGCAGCAGCGCGGCCCCGCGTCCACCGTCCGGGGGAACGCTTCGCAGGCCGTCACGGCGAACCTCCTGGAGATGTCGGCGGCTCGGATGCAACAGTTCCTGGGCTACGGCGAGATCACCTCGACGGGCACCAGCGACGAATTGCTCCTGACCGATGACGACGCGCTGGCGGAGTATGCGATCGGCGTGGAGGCGTTCGGCCCGAAGGGAAAACCGCTGCGCATCCTCTATCCTCGCACCACCCCGCAGATCACCGGAGCCATCGTCAATCGCATCGGCCAGAACGCGGTCGTGCCCGTGCGCTTCACGCGGACAGGCTACACGGACGGACAGCCGCGCTGGCGGTTCATCAAGTAGCCAACAGGCGTCGTAAGGTAGAATAACGCCGGGGGCGGGGCGACTGGCTCCACTCCCGGCGTTCGTTTCATCGGAGGATGATCATGGCGATGACTGCGGAGCAGATCGAAACCACCTTCCTGGACAGGGCGATCAAGGCTGGCGTGGCGGGCGATATGAGCGCGGGGGCTAAATATCAATACGAGGGCGATCCGCGCGACCTGGAGATGCTCACAAGCTCACAGGGGGACGAGCGTTCGATGGGGGAGGAGGAGGCGGAGGCGTTTGAGGATCGGGAGATCGAAGGGTCAAAAGATCCCTCGCATATCGTCCTGCGCTTCAAAGACGGCTCGACCTGGGAGGGGGACATCCCGCCGCTGACCACCGACCGGATCGACACCCTGTCCGTCCTGCAAACCCAGCAGCAAGTCGCGGAACGCAAGCTGGCCGCAGCCGCCGAGCGCGGGGACGCCAAGGGGATCATGCTCGGGAAGCAGGCGGCGTTCAATGCGAAAAAGGCGGTGTTCAAGTTCGTGGTCCCCACCTTCCCCGACTTCCGCTACCGCGATCTCCTGATGTCGGCCTACGTCGCGGTCATCTCCCGGCTGGATGACATGCAGAACGAAATGCTCCTGCCGACGCAGCGGGGCAACAACCCAAACAGGTAGCGCCCAGGGAGTGGAAGAAGCCCACCTGGGCGAAGGAGTTCGGTGCTGTCCTGGGAGGATTGGGGTCGGGGTACACCCGATCCTCCCTCCTCCAGACCACGCCTGCGGAGCTTGCCGATCTGTACGACGTTGCGGCACGGGAGCGTATCCGGCGTAAGGCGGATATGGCCGAGGCCGTGATGGTCGGGATGGCGGGGAACGCCAAGGAAATCATCAAGGCGTGGCGGGTGATGATCGGTGACGAGCCGCCCCCGCCAGACAAGGGGGGTCAAGGGTGAACGTCGGGACGGTCATCACCGATGCTATCCTCAACCTCTCCCCGATGCGCCGCAGCTTTGCCGACGCGCGGAAAGACGTGGACACCTTCGCCTCCCAGACGGAGAGCCGCTTTGATCGGCTCAAAGGCTCGGCTGGCAAGGTGCAATCCGCCGTTAGCCAGATCTTCTCCGGAGCGGCCATCGGGGCGGGGATCAAGCTCTTTGAGACGGCGCTCGGACTCGTCGGCAGACTGGCTAGCGGCGTCCAGGACGCGCTTTTCGGACTCAACAACGAAGCCGAAGCCGCCCAGGCGAAGATCAACGCCTTCACCAAGAACGCGGGCGTCACCGCAGACATCCTCGCTGCGGTGCGGCAGGAAGCCTCCGCCACGCCGTTCGCCTTCCGGGAGATGGCGAACGCGACCGGGGCGCTCCTCCCCGTGGCGAAGGGCGCGAACGTCCAGTGGCAGGAGTTGCTAAAGACGGCGGAGATCCTGGCGGCGTCCAATCCGATGCAGGGGTTGGAGGGGGCCAGCATCGCGCTCCGCGAGGCGATGTCCGGGGACTTCGGTTCGCTGATCGCCCGCTTCGATCTCCCGCGCCAGTACATCAACGACCTGAAAGAGCAGGGCGTCCCCAACATTGAGATCGTCAAAAAGGCGATGCTCAGTATGGGCTACGACGCCGACCTTGTTTCCGCGATGGCGGAGACGATGGCTGGTCGTTGGTCAACCTTCATGGACTCTATTGACAACGTGAAGATCGCGGCGACGAAGCCGATCTTCGATGCGCTCAAAGATGTCCTGATGCAGTTGCAGCCGTGGCTCGACGCTAACGCCGATTCCTTCGCTCGTTGGGGGAATATCATCGGCACGGCCATCGCTGACGGGATCAACAGGACCATCGCGGCCATCAAGGACTTGATCCCCGTCGCGCGTGACGTGATCAACGGCGACTTCATGGGGGCGTGGGAGAAATTCCTCTCCTTCGCCTACAACAATCTCCCCCTCCCCTTCACCCTGTTTGCCTACAAGGTTGACAAGGTGATGCTCGACATCCGACAGACGGTCCACGATACCTTGCAGACAATCCGGGAGGCGTGGGCCGGGGACTGGGTTGACTCGGACGAAATCGCCTCCCCGTTTGTCCGGGCGATGGGCAACATCACCACCACGATCCGGGAGACAATCGGTACGGTGCGCCAGTTATTCGACGCCATGCACGGGAACTTTGAGGGCGGGACTGGCGGCGTGCTGATGGAGGATTCCCCGATCATCCTCGGCTTGCTGCGCGTCAACGAACTGGCCGACGCCGCACTCGGGAAGGTCAGCAAGATCCAACTCCCGTCCGGGCAGACGGTCGGGGGCGCGGCGCAGCAGATCGCCCCCCAACTCCCGACAGGGGGACAGGTCGGGATGGCGCTCGGCGCGGCTGGCGGGGCGATGGGCATCGTGGCGATGCTCCCCATGCTCGGCCATCTGGCGTCCGGGATCACCCCCCTCCTCTCGCTCATCCCCGCACTGGGCGGCGTCCTGGGGGCGCTCGTCTCCCCGGTCGGTCTGGTCGTCGCGGCTATCGCCGCACTGGCGGTGGCCTGGACCCAGAACTGGTTCGACATCCAGGGCAAGACCCAGGCGGCGATTGACACCATCAAGCCCTATCTGGAGCAGTTCGGGGCGTTCCTCCAGGGGACGATCCTCCCGCTGATGCAGGAGGTGTGGGGTACGATCCAGGCACGGATCGGTGAGGCGGTGGAGGCCGTCTCCCCCTTCATTGATCGCTTCGTCGGTTATCTCCGGGACGATCTCTGGCCGCAGATCTCCCAACTCGTCACCGTGGCCGGACCCGCCTTCGAGCAGATGGGCGGGGCGATCATGCGGACGTTTGAGGCGCTGTCCCCGTTCGTGGAAATGTTCATCGGCGCACTCGTCAACCTGGGCAAGTCGGTGATGCCGATCCTGGGGACGATGGTTGGCTACGTCGTGGACTCCTTCGGCCCCGCGATCTCCGGGGTGATCGGCTTCCTGACGGAGACGATCCCCATGCTGGCCGACGCCTTCGACAATGTGCTGAAAATCGTCACCCCGATCCTGCAATCCATCCTCGCCATCATCTCGGGCGTGCTGAACGCGGTGGCCGACTTCATCAGTCGCCATAGCGACATCATCATCCGAACGTTCAAGGCGCTTTGGGACACCATCACCGGGATCGTCTCCCTCGCCTGGGACATCCTCACCGGGATCATCCAGACGGGCTTGCTCCTCCTCTCCGGCAACTGGAGCGGGGCATGGGACCGCATCAAGCAAATGCTCTTTGACGTGTGGGAGGGGATCAAGTCGGTCCTGCGCTCCGCCTGGGATGTGCTGTGGGGGATCATCGATCTCGGCCTGATCGCGCTGAAAGATCTCTGGGGCAAGGCGTGGGGTTGGATCAAGGACGAACTCGGGCGCGTCTCTGACGCCATCGTGACGAAACTCGATGAGTGGAGTGCGGGGATCAAGACGAAGCTCGACAACGCCGCGAACGGCATCAAGTCCGCGATCCTCTCCCCGTTTGAGGGGGCGCGGGACGCCATCGGCGGGATCGTTGACGCGTTCGTGACGAAGTTCAAGGGTCCGCTCCAGGCTGGCTTGAACGCGATGGGCAAGTTCGGTTCCGGCGTGGCTGGCGTGATGCGCTGGATCGCCGGGGCGTTGAAGATCGACATACAGATCCCCGATCCCGTCGTGCCGCAGCTTGCCAAGGGGACGAAGAACTGGGGTGGCGGCTGGGCCTGGGTCGGTGAAGGTCCGGGCGGGGTCGGGGCGGAACTGGCCTACCTCCCCAGGGGGGCGCGCGTCATCCCCCATGAGGAGTCGAAGAAGGTCGCGGCGGAACTCGGCATCCCCCGCCCGACGACCGGGGCGGGCTTCCCCTCCTTCGCCTTCGGCCTGGACTTCCCCTCCCTCGCAGACATCTTCGGCAAGGGGAAGGATTGGTTGCTGGACAAGGCCATCTCCGCGCTCGGCTTCGCGGGCGTGGATCTCCCCGGCGTGACTGGCGCTGCCGGGGCGATGTTCGGGATGGTGAAGAAGTGGATCGGGACGTGGCTGGCGGAGTTCGTCAAGCAAGCCCTCCCCGTCTCGACCGATCAGGTGCAGAAGATGATCCAGTTCGCCCAGAGTCAGGTCGGCCTCCCCTACATCTGGGGTGGTGGGCACGGCGGCGGTCTGGGTGGGCCGGGGGTCGGCTTCGACTGCTCGGGCTTCGTCGCGGCGGTCCTGGACGCGGGCGGCATCCCGAACCCGCACGGGTTCGTGACCTCCTTCTACGAGTGGATGGCGAAGAACGGTGGCAACGGGATCGTGGACATCGGCGTCAACAATCCCTACGCCGCGCCCGACGTGCAGCACATCGGTATCCGTCTCCTGGGGACGCAGTACGAGTCGGGTGGTCCCTTCGGCGGCGTCGGCGTCAACGGGACGCGCTTCGCGGAGTGGGGCACGCCCCCAGGGTGGGACAAAGCCCGCGCGACGATGAACCTGGAGCATGTGGACGTGCTGCGATCCGTCCGCAACATGCAGAAGGCGGGGGTCGTCGGCCAGTGGTCGGATCGTCCCTTCGCCAACGGAGGCGTCATCGGGGAGACGGTCGCGGGGATCGGCGTGGAGTCGGGCGTCCGCTACCTGATGGGGGAGGCGGGCAAGGAGTTGGTGATCCCTGTCGAAATGATGGGGACGCTCTACATGTACTTCATGGTCGCGCTCTCGACGGGGAACCTCGACAATCCCTACCTGATGCGCTTCCCCGCAGAGATGCGCGGCGTGATCCGCAGCGTGGCATCGCGCTACGTCAACGCGAACCCCGGCTACACGTCCGGGGGTCCGGGCGGGCCTCCCCCGGTCGATCCGTCCGGGAATCCCCTCCCCAGGGCGGGGAGCATCCCCCCTGTCGATCCGTCCACCTACTCGACGGGCGGGCCTCCCCCGGTCGATCCGAGCGGGAAGCCTCTCCCCAGGGGAGGCGACAAGCCCAAGACTTCCCCGTTCCCGGAAGAGGTCGCGCCCGATCCCAACTGGAAGGGGTTGTTCGTCGGCAAGAGCGGGAAGGTCTACGCGCCTGACGGGGAGATCGTCCGCTTCTTCACCGCCCGTTACTGGCGCGGCGTGCAGACCGGGAACGTCTGGGATGGCTACACGGGGATCATGGTGTCGAAGGGCGACGGACCCCCAGGCGCTCCGGGCGTCGGGCCAGCCGCGCCGAACACCACGGGGCTGAACGATCCGAACGCCTCCCCCTCCGTCCCCGATCCGACGCCCGCGACGAAGGGCGGTTCCGGTGGGGGCGGGGGCGTGGCGACGATCCGGCTGGTCATCAATGATCGCACCGTGGTACTCTCGGGCATCGAAATCGTCCGGGAGATCGTCAGCAACGACATCGCCATCAGCGAACTGGCTGACGGAGTGACCGAAGTGCAGGCGGAGGAGTTGGGCAAGCTCGGGGACGCGCCGACGATCCCCGTCTCCCCAGGGAAGAGGCTTTGATGCTGGAACATAACTTCACGGTCTACAACTTCGACGGGACGGGAGCCTACGCGCTCTCCGTCCCTCCCGTCGCCTGGGACTTCACCTACCCCATCCTGGACGATACCCCGGATGGGGGCGTGATCCAGTCGGCGGAGGCGTCGGTCGCGTGGCAGTTCTCCTCCAATCTCCTGACTTCCCCCACCGACGCGGACTACGCCGCCATCGTCGCGCGACGATCCGCAGACGGCTCGATCCGCTTCCGCACGCTCAACGACGCCGATCAGGTCGTCGTTTGTACGGGGAAGATCGATCCCTACCTCGGCAGGGTGCGGGTGCGCGGGCACCTTCCTGGGCTGCGCGTGGAGTTCCGCCGCGTCATCGTGATCGGGTAGCCGATGCCAACCGTGCAAGAGACGACGATCACCAACCGCCGCCTTGTCCTGGACGATCTGCGGATCTGGCGCAAGGTGGCGGATCTCACCCCCTCCGAGGAGGAGGCGATCATCCCCGGCTGGCTCCCCTCCTCCCCCGACTGGGAGGATGTGACGGATCAAGTCAGGCTCGGACAGGGCGTCCGCGCCACGGTCGGGAACAACGGCCCAACCATCGGCCTGACCGTCAATCAGCACTCCCAGGACGCATGGCCCTACCGCCGTCCCGTCGCGCTCGTCGGCAGGCATTGGGACGGGACGGATTGGTACGAGTATGTCGCCGCCTGGGGGCGCGTGGTCGGCGCGGGCGGGCAGCGCAGGCGCGGGGCGGAGCAATCCGGGGAAGTGCAACTCGATCTCGCCCGCTGGTGGATGGGGGCGCAGATCCCCGCCCATCGGCTCGGACGATTGAACGCCGCGCTCGGCGCGTCCCTGGTCGGCGGCTCGACCGTCCTGGCGACCCCCCTCTCCGAGTCCCCCGGAGAGTATGTCAATCAGGCGTCGTGCGCCGCGACCCTGATGGTTGACGGGAACATGGACACTGTGACCGTCGCTGACGCCTTCGCTGACCCCGCGATACCCTCTATAGGGGATACGGCCAAACCGCGCGTCCTGCGCCTGTACGCAGGCAGGACGAGCCGATCCATCGGGGCGGGGGGCGAACCTCTCTTCGTGGAAATCTGGGCGGGGCACAACATCGCCCCCTGGGGATACACCTGGACGGGTATCCCGGAGATGTACAACGCCGGGGCGGGGGAGGGGCAGGCGGCTGTCCGTGACGACGCGCGGCTGACCACCACCGTCCAGACCATCGAGGCGGGGGAGAAGGCGTTCCAAGTCCACGTCAAGCAGAACACCAACCCCAAAGGCGATACGTGGGTCCAGTGGATCGTCGCGGACGCGGCCTACGCCAATCGTCCGATGACGGTCAAGCTGGAGTTGCGGGCCGCGCCAGCCTCCCCGGCTGCGGTGGGGCGGCGGCTGGATATCTCCCTGGGGACGGCGCAGACGGTCGGGGCGCAGACCAAGAACGTGCGCCCGTTCGTCCTGTCCGCAGATTGGCAGGAGGTCAAGTTCGATTTCGATTCCTCGACCGACTACGCCGGGGCGAAGATCTCCGTCAAGACGTGGCCGGGGGAATCCCAGGACGGAGCCTGGACGTACCAGATCCGCCGCCTGGATGTCGGCATGGGGTGGGACCACGACGAATACGCCAAGGGGCACGACTTCGTTGCGCTCCGCCTGGGGATTGACGACGGGATCGGGCATGAGAAGTGGGTCCGGTGTTCCTGGGATCTGGCCGATGGCGTGGGCAACTTCCGCATCCCCGCCTACGACTCGATCATCATCACGGACGACATAGACACCTTGAAGCGGAAGTTCGATGTCGGCAACCGCACCGTCTGGCAGATGAAGAAGATCGCGCCGTGGTGGTTCTTCGGCCCCTCCATCGGGCGGATCAAGCTGGCGCTGATGACGAACCCCGCCGATGAGAACGACATAGACGCCACGGTCGGCGGGGGCGGGACGTTCGATCTCCTGGATGACATCAACCTCTCCGCCGTCCCCGCCTGGACGCCGATGCAGGCGTTGTCCCGGCAGACGCCCATCGGGACGGGGAGTCT
The DNA here is from genome assembly GCA_009469675.1 of Azonexaceae bacterium. Taxonomy (GTDB): domain Bacteria; phylum Pseudomonadota; class Gammaproteobacteria; order Burkholderiales; family Rhodocyclaceae; genus SSSZ01. Next base: position 64,412 of record SSSZ01000068.1, read on the forward strand.
CGCGGCGGAGGATTTCCCGCAGATCGGCGTGATCCCCGCGTTCGGCTCGGCCTACTGGTACTTCGATCTGGGAGCGCCCGATCATCCGACGCTGCTGCGGGATCTCCCCATCGGCTCCACCCGCGTCCCCGTCTCCGACCTGGATCGCTACGCCCGCGCGGGATCGATCAAGATCGGCTCGGAGACGCGCGGCTTCGACGGGAAAGAGGAGGATGCGCTGATCCTCACCGCCGCGACGACCGCGACCCATTCCCAGGGGGACGCCGTGATCCCCTGCTACGACGCCAACGTTGGCGCGGGCACCGACGTTCAGACGGGGAAATTGATCGACTACTGCGAGATCCGGCGCAAGGATGGGAAGGCGACGATTGCCGATGGCTTCGTGCTGTACTCCAACGCGACCTCCCCCGGCGATCCCGGTTCTGGCGGCTCCAAGTGGGAGAATCACCCGGACTGGGATCTGCTGACCCGCTTCTCCG
>SSSZ01000069.1 GCA_009469675.1 Azonexaceae bacterium
CCGAGCGACCGATCAATGGAAGTCCCTCGACGACGTTTCGAGCTTTCCAAGAAGAGGCGTCAGATCCAGCAGCCGCCCGGCGATCAGGTTCTTGACATCCCCTTCCCTCTGCCAGGTGCCATGCACCTCCAGCAGCTTCGCGCGCAGCACCTCCGGCCGCTGCCGATCGCGCAGCGATCTCCAGACGATCACCTGCACCACGCCGGTCTCGTCCTCCAGGCTCATGAAGACGGTGCCGCTGGCGGTCTCGGGCTGCTGCCTGAGCGTCACGATGCCGGCGTAGCGAACGAAGCGTCCGTCCCTCACGCCCTCCAACGTCGCCGCCGTCGCCAGCTTGCGTTCGGCCAGGCGCGGACGCAGCAGCGCCAGCGGATGGCTGCGCAGCGTCAGACCGATCGTCGCGTAGTCGTGAACGACCTCTTCGCCTTCGAGCGCGGGCGGCAATTCGAGGAAGGCTTCGTCGACCGGCGCGTCGCGCAGCAACTGCGGCGGGCGCTTTAGCGCCGACGCCTCCCACACCTGTTGCCGCCGATGGCCCGCCAGGCTCGCCAATGCGTCCGCGCCCGCGAGCAGCCGCATGTCCTTGTGGTCCAGCGCCGCTCTGCGCGCCAGATCCTCCGCCCCATCGAAAGGCGCTTGCACTCGCGCGGCCATGATGTGCAGGGCGGCAGCCTCCTTCATGCCCGTCACGAGTCGCAAACCCAGCCGCACAGCCGGCGCTCGTGGGAGATCTTCCAGGGTGCAGTCGTAGTCGCTGAACATCACGTCGGGCGGCCTGACCTCCACGCTGTGTCGTCGCGCGTCCTGCACCAGTTGCGACGCCGAATAGAACCCCAGGGGCTGCGAGTTCAGCATCGCCGCCAGGAACTCGGCGGGGAAGTGGCATTTGAGCCAGCAGCTCGCATAGACCAGCAGCGCAAACGACGCCGCATGGCTCTCCGGAAACCCGTACTCCGAGAATCCCTTGATCTGCTCGAAGATCGCCTTCGCGAACTCTTCCTCGTAGCCGCGCGAGGTCATGCCGTTGACGATGCGGTCGTAGTATTTCTCGAGTCCGCCCTTGCGCTTCCACGCGGCCATCGAACGACGCAGCTGATCGGCCTCCCCCGGCGTGAAACCGGCGGCCAAGATCGCCACCTGCATCACCTGTTCCTGGAAGATCGGCACCCCCAGCGTCCGCCCCAGCGCCTCCCGCAAGGCCTCGCTCGGATAAGCGACCGGCTCCTTGCCCTGACGCCGGTTCAGGTAGGGATGCACCATCTGGCCCTGGATCGGCCCGGGCCTGACGATCGCCACCTCGATCACGAGATCGTAGAAGCAGCGCGGCTGCAGCCTCGGCAGCATGCTCATCTGCGCCCGGCTTTCGATCTGGAACACGCCGACGGTATCGGCCTTGCAGATCATGTCGTAGGTGGCCTCGTCCTCGGCCGGGATGTCCTGCATCTCGAAGACATGCCCCTTGCGCATGCCGACGAACTCCAGGCAACGCCGGATCGCGGACAACATGCCTAGCGCCAGCACGTCGACCTTCAACAGGCCCAGCGCATCCAGATCGTCCTTGTCCCACTCGACGACGGTGCGGTCCTCCATCGCCGCGTTCTCGACCGGGACCAGGCGCGTCAACGGTCCCTGCGTGAGCACGAAGCCGCCCGGGTGCTGCGACAGGTGGCGCGGGAAACCCAGCAGATCGCCCACCAGCTTCAGCAGCTGCTGCACCGCCAGCTCGGCTATATCGAGCCCGACCTCCGCCACGTGCTCGGCCATCCGTTCGCGACCGTCCCACCAGGTGAAGTTGCCGGCCAGCTTGTCGAGCGTGTTGAGGTCGAAGCCCAGTGCCTTGCCGACGTCGCGGAACGCGCTCTTGGGCCGGTAGCTGATGACCACCGCGGTCAGCGCCGCGCGATGCCGGCCGTACTTGCCGTACAGGTACTGGATGACCTCTTCGCGCCGCTGGTGCTCGAAGTCGATGTCGATGTCGGGCGGTTCGTTGCGCTCGCGGCTGATGAATCGCTCGAAGAGCACGGACATGCGCGCCGGGTCGACCTCGGTGACGCCGATGCAGTAGCAGACCACCGAGTTGGCTGCGCTGCCGCGTCCCTGGCAGAGGATCTGCCGCGACCGGGCGAAGCGCACGATGTCGGCCACGGTCAGGAAGTAGTGGTCGTACTTCAGGTCGGCGATGAGTTCGAGCTCGTGCTCGATCTGCGCCTGCACCTTGGCCGGCACGCCGCCAGGCCAGCGCCGTCCGGCCCCTTCGTAGGTGCAGCGGCGCAGGTA
>SSSZ01000070.1 GCA_009469675.1 Azonexaceae bacterium
CCAGAGTTCCCAGGCGAGACAAAGGAAAATCAAGGCGATCAGGCAGGTGCTGGCGGCCAGTTGCAGGCGGGCGGCGGTCATGGCCGCACCAGTTTCAGGGCGGTTTCGGCGAGGCGCCGGCCCTGGGCGACGGCGAGCCGGCTCTCCGCTTCGGCCAGGACCGGGTTGCCGCCCGGGCCGGCGACGTGGCTGGGGCCGTAGGGCGTGCCGCCGCCGTCCGTGGTCGCCAGGTCGGCTTCGGTAAAGGGCAGGCCGCAGATCAGCATGCCGTGGTGGAGCAGGGGCAGCATCATGGCCAGAAGGGTCGATTCGTTGCCGCCGTGGGCGCTGCCGCTGGAGGTGAAGACCGAGGCCGGCTTGCCGGCCAGGGCGCCGTTCTGCCAGGTGGCGATGGTGCCGTCCCAGAAGTATTTCATCGGTGCCGCCATGTTGCCGAAGCGGCAGGGGCTGCCCAGGGCGAGGCCGATGCATTCGGCGAGGTCGGCTTCCTCGACGTAGGGCGCGCCGCGGTCCGGGACGTCCGGCGCGCTGGCTTCGCAGACCGTGGAGACGCGGGGGACGGTGCGCAGCCTGGCCTGGGCGCCGGGAACCGACTCGATGCCGCGGGCGATGCGCTCGGCGAGCGCCCGCACCGAACCGCGGTGGCTGTAGTAGAGGACAAGGATGTCGTGCATGGTCGGCTATTATCCCGGAAACTGCGGTCGTCCGCCGGGCCGCCGCCAGCGGTGCCTTCCTGGCCTGGCGTCGGGGTGCCGTCGCCGGGGCGGTGACGCGTGTATCCGCCGGGCTTAGGCGGCGTTGATAAGCGGCCGGCGGCGCTTTCTAGGATAATACCCGGCCATGACATCCCGCTCAGCCCATGCCAAGCGCCGGGCCGGCGTCCTCGCCACCATCGTTTCCCGCTTCCGCGAGGAAAACATGATGCAGACCAGCGCCGCCCTCGCCTTCACGACGCTGCTTGCCCTCGTTCCCCTGGTGACGCTGGTGATTTCGGTGGCCGCGACGGTACCCTTCTTCGACGTCTTCATCAAACGCCTCGACGCCGTCCTGGTGGAGAACCTGCTGCCCAGCGGCACGGCGGGAACCATCGCCGGCCATCTCGCCACCTTCGCCGGCAAGGCCCAGAAGCTTACCCTGGCGGGGGTTGCCGTCCTCGTGCTGACCGCCGTTCTGCTGCTCCACACCATAGAGCGGGCCTTCAACCACGTCTGGCGGGTCAAGCCCCGGCCCCTGCTGGCGCGGCTCAAGCTCTACGTCTTCGTGATGGCCCTGTGGCCCTTCATCCTGGGGGCGATCGCCGGGGCCGTGTCCTACGCGGTGACGACTTCACTGGGGTTCGTCGAGGACTCGGGCCGGCTTGAGGGAATTCTCTTGAAGGGCGTGTCGGTCGGCATGCTCGGGCTGTTTTTCGGCTTTCTCTACTACGCCGTGCCCAACGCCCCGGTCAGCCGCTCGGCCGCCGCCGCCAGCGGCCTCCTCGCGACCCTCGCCTTCGCCGGGATGCAGAAGGGCTTCGAACTCTACCTCAGCAGTTTCGGCACCTTCAAGAGCATCTACGGCACCTTTGCCGCGGTGCCGATTTTTCTCATCTGGCTGCAGCTTTCCTGGGCGGTGATTCTGCTGGGCGGTCTGGTGGCGGCTACGGTTTTTCGTCCGGCTGGACGGTAAACACTTCGACGCTCGAGGTCTGCTCGCTTACCGCGGTAGCGCGCAGTTCGCGAATTTCGACGCGGCTTGATTCGACCAGCACGATCAGTTTCTGTGACCGGTCGCTGACCGCCCCGACGGGCACGATGAGGGCCGGGAAGGGGCGTAGCGGCGGCAGTTTGGGCAGGAGCACGGCTTCCCGCCGGCCGTCGTGGGCGAGGTCGTGGGGCGCGGCGATCTGGGCCGCGATGCCGCGGGGCGACAAGACCTGCAGGCCGAGTTCGACGTGTTCGGCGTTTTCCGACAGGGCCCAGCGTACGATGCAGATGTGCCAGGGGCCGTCCAGGGTATTGATATGGCCCTCATGGGGGCGCACGGCGACGATGTCGCCGCTCTGCAGGTTGTCGGTGCTGCCGCTGACGTGCATGAGCGAATAGCCGTCGGGGCTTTCGTTGGTGACCATCCATTCGCTGCTCGACGGCGGCTGCTCCGGATGGCGGAGCAGTTGCCAGAGGCGATCCAGGCCGCTGCACAGGTCGGCCCGGTAGGACTGGCGACGGCGCGGGAACTTGCGTTTGGCCGGGTGCCCCCAGAGCGTCGCCAGGCGGCGCAGGACGCCGTGCCCGCCGGGGCTGGCGGCGAACCCGGGCAGGCCCAGTTCGGTGACTGGAACGCCCCGTTCGAGGGCGGCGAGATGGTCCTCAACGCCCTGGGCGAGCAGGTCGCAGGCGAAGTAGAAGACCTCGGTTTCCGGCGGCGGGTTGCGACGGGCCAGGGCCTGGGCCGGCTGGTCTTTCTCCGGATCGACCCAGAAGATGCCTTCGCTGTTGACCGGGGCTTCCGATTGCACGCCCACCGCCTTGGCGCAGTTGTCGATATAGGTCGAGACGAAATCGAGTTCCCGGGCGGTGAAGGATGCCGGCTGGGCGATCGCCACGAGCAGCGTGGAGACATAGATTTGTTCGATGCGCCGGGATTCGCCGACGGCGTCCGGGTCGTCGACGCCGAGGCGGCGGGACGAGCGGAAGGCGGCGTGCAATTGCTGCCAGACGCCGGGGGAGGCCGGCGCTGCCACGAAAAAGCCGATATTGAGATGCCAGGCCAGGCAATGCATGACCCGGCGCAGGGTGATCTGGGGCGAGCGGGGCCGGCCCTTGGCTTCCGGGTCGAAGAGTTCGGCCAAGGTATTGAGGTAATCCTGGGCGAGCACCTCGAGCAGTTCCTGGAGGGTCCGCACCGCCTGCCGGACCCGGCGCGGAACCGGCAGGGTCGATTCGTGGAGGATCGGCAGTTGCGCCAGGGTGAGCTGGACGGCGTGGCTGTAGAGCAGATCGAGGAGCTTGAGACGCTGGCCAGTGGGAACCGGCGTGCTGCGCAGGGTGAGGAGCTGAGCCTGCAGTTCGGCGCCGCTGTCGCTGTCGGTCCGGCCATGGGCCAGGGCCAGCCACTCCAGGATGGATTTGACGTTTTGTTCGGCGAGCTGGCGCGTGGGGTCGTTCGACATGGCAAGGGCAAAGGTTAGACCAGCAGGATAAACAATTCCGGCGCTTTTCTCCATCGCCCGGAGGCCGGGCGGCGGCTTTTTGCGGCGCTTTTTTTCTTCCCCGGCCCCGGCCGGCGATCGCCGCATTCGCGGGGTCAGTCTAAGTGGCTTGTTTTTGATGAGTAAAGCGCTATAATTCCCGGTTTTTCCCTCGCACGAAAGAATTCCCATGGTTGTCATTCGTCTTGCCCGTAGCGGCGCCAAGAAGCGCCCCTTCTACAACATGGTCGTGACCGACTCCCGCAACCGCCGCGACGGCCGTTTCGTCGAGCGGATCGGCTTCTACAATCCGGTTGCCGCCGCCAGCGAAGAAGGTCTGCGCGTCGCCATGGATCGCCTGACCTACTGGCAGCAGAACGGCGCCCAGCTTTCTCCGACCGCCGCCCGCCTGGTCAAGCAGTACGCCGCCAAGCAGGCCGCCTAAGAACACTTCGCCTTGTCCGGTAGCGCCATCGTCGTCCTGGGGAAGCTGGTCGACCCCTACGGCATTCGCGGCTGGATCAGGCTGCATCCCTTCGGCGACGATCCGCTGGCCTGGGCCAGGATGCCCGTCTGGTGGGTCGGCCGGGAAGGCGGGCCGTGGCGGGAGACCGGGCTGAAAGGCCTGAAGGCCCACAGCGACGGCGTCGTCGTATGGCTCGAGGGCGTGTCTGACCGCACCGCCGCCGAGGCCCTCAAGGGCATGCTGGTGGGGGCGCCGCGGGAAGCGCTGCCGGCCACCGGCGAGGACGAGTATTACTGGGCCGATCTGATCGGCCTTGACGTGGTGACTGCAAGCGGTGAGTCGCTGGGCAAAGTGGCCGGGCTGATCGAAACCGGGGCCAACGACGTGTTGCAGGTGACCGCGGCGGACGGCAGGGAACGCCTCTTGCCCTTCGTCGAAAGCGTGGTGCTGGCGGTGGAGAAGGAAGCCGGCCGCATCCGGGTGGAGTGGGGCAGTGACTGGTGAGTCAGCGAAGGGCGAGGGGGTGCTGCGCGTCGACTGCGTGACCCTCTTCCCGGAGATGTTCGCCGCCGTCACGGCCTGCGGCATCACCCGGCGGGCCTTGGAAGAAGGGCGTTGGGTGTGGCAAGGCTGGAATCCCCGGGATTTCGCCGAAAACACCTGGCGCCGGGTGGATGATCGCCCCTTCGGCGGCGGGCCGGGCATGCTGATGCAGCCGGGGCCGCTGGAAAAAGCGATCGCGGCGGCCAAGGCCGGGCAGTGCGAGGCTGGCCTGGCCAAAAGTCGGGTCATCTACCTTTCGCCTCAGGGGACGCCGCTCCGCCACGGGCGGGTGATGGAACTGGCGGCGGCGGCAGAGGGACTGATCCTCCTCTGCGGTCGGTACGAAGGCATAGACGAGCGTCTGATCGAGCGCTGCGTCGATGAGGAGATTTCGATCGGGGATTTTGTGCTTTCCGGCGGCGAGTTGCCGGCGATGGTCTTGATCGATGCCGTCGTCCGCCAGTTGCCGGGGGTGCTGGGCGATGCCGCTTCGGCGGTGGAAGATTCGTTCGTGACGGGCCTTTTGGATTGCCCTCACTACACGAGGCCCGAGGTTTATGCAGGACAGGGTGTGCCGGAGGTGTTGCTGTCCGGCGACCACAAGCGAATTCGTCGCTGGCGGCTGAAACAGGCGCTGGCGCGGACCCGGAAGCGCCGGCCGGATTTACTGGCGCACCGCAGCCTGACTGCGGAAGAAGCGCAACTCCTCACGGAAATCGTCGGAGAGGAGCAATGCGGTGAGTAAGTATTTTTCAATTAGAGGATCTCACATGAACCTGATTCAACAACTGGAACAAGAAGAAATCGCCCGCCTGGGCAAGACCATTCCCGCTTTCGCTCCGGGCGACACCGTCGTCGTCCAGGTCAAGGTCAAGGAAGGCACCCGCGAGCGTCTGCAGGCTTACGAAGGCGTCGTCATCGCCAAGCGCAACCGCGGCTTGAACTCCGCCTTCACGGTGCGCAAGATTTCTTCCGGCGAAGGCGTCGAACGGACCTTCCAGACCTATTCTCCGCTGGTCGCCAGCATCGAGGTCAAGCGCCGCGGCGACGTTCGTCGCGCCAAGCTCTACTACCTCCGCGACCGCTCCGGCAAGTCCGCCCGCATCAAGGAAAAGCTCGAACGCAAGGCGGGCTGAGCCGCGGCTTCGGCAAAACGAAAGGGGCGCTACGGCGCCCCTTTTTGCTGTGGGGTCAGTTTTCCGCCGCCAGGTAGGCCGCGACGCTGTGGATTTCCTGGGGCGAGAGCGGCGCCACGATGGCGTGCATGGCCCGGTCGTTGTTGCGGGAATTTGCGATGAAGCTGCGGATCTGGGTTTCCAGGTAGGTCGGGTTCTGCCCCGCCAGGCGGGCCACCGGGCCGCCGCCGGTGGCGTAGACGCCGTGGCATGAGGCGCAGTTATGGACGCCGGTTTCCCGGTTGCCCTCGAAATAGATGCGCCGGCCGGCGGCGATGGCCGCCGGGTCGTCGCTGGGGGTGAATCCGGCGGGCAGGCGGGCGAAGTATTCGGACGCGATGTAGGCATCCTGGGCCGACAGGGTCTCGACCACCCGCTGCATCTTGGCGTCGCGGCGCTGCCCGGTCTTGAAGTTGAAGATCTGTTTGAGCAGATATTCGGCGGGCTGGCCGGCCAGGCTGGCGAATTTGTCGCTGATCCCCAGGCCGTCGGCCCCGTGGCACTTGGCGCAGCGCTTCTTGACCAGCCGCTGGGCCGCCTGGGCATCGGCATCGGTGTATTCCGCCAGGACGCTCGGCGGTCCGCCGAGCAGCGCGAGGAGCAGAAATCCGGCCGCCCGCCAGTGACGCCCGCGCCCGGGGCGCCGCAGGGAGCCCTGAGGATTCCGGTATTGCCTGGCAATGGGTTCGATCATGCGCTTCCCCCGGTTACGCGGTTGCGGCTGGCTTGCCCGAAAATAGTATCCGGGGCCGGGGGAAGGCCGTCAAGCGCCGGCGGGAGAAGCCCGCCGGGCGCCCTCGGAGGCTAGCCGAGGGCCTTGTTTTTTTCGATCAGGGCGTAGGCGGAGTGGTTGTGGATCGATTCGAAGTTTTCCGATTCGACCACGTAGGCGTCGATGCGCGGCTCGGCGTTGAGGCGGGCAGCGACGTCGCGGACCATGTCCTCGACGAACTTGGGGTTGTCGTAGGCCCGTTCGGTGACGTATTTTTCATCGGGCCGCTTCAAGAGGCCGAACAATTCGCAGGAGGCTTCGGCTTCGACCAGCTGGACGATTTCCTCGATCCAGACGAATTCCCGCGTGCGGGCGGTGACTGTGACATGGGAGCGCTGGTTGTGGGCGCCGTAATCGGAAATTTTCTTGGAGCAGGGGCAGAGACTGGTCACCGGCACCACCACCTTGACTGAAAACGTGGTCTGGCCGCCGCAGATTTCGCCGATGAAGGTGACGTCGTAGTCCATCAGGCTCTGGACGCCGGAGACCGGGGCCGTCTTGTTGATGAAGTAGGGGAAATTCATCTCGATGTGGCCGGTTTCGGCTTCGAGCTTTTCCACCATGTCCTGCAGCATGGCGGGAAAATTCTCGACCGAGATTTCCCGCTCGTGGCTGTTCAGGATTTCCACGAAGCGCGACATGTGGGTGCCCTTGAAATTGTGGGGCAGGCCGACGTACATGTTGAAGACGGCGATGGTGTGCTGCGTGCCGGCGGACTTGTCCTTGACCCGGATGGGGTGGCGGATGGATTTGATGCCGACCTTGTTGATGGCGAGTTGGCGGGTATCCGCCGAACCCTGCACATCGGGCATCATTTCCGGGGGTTGGGGGGCGTTCATCTTTTCATTGTTCCTTGGTGAGCCGCGCCTGCACTGCGCGGATGATGCCTTCCTTGTCGAGGCCGAGTTCGGCGAGAAGCTGGCCCTGTTCGCCGTGGTCGATGAAGCGGTCGGGCAGCCCCAGGCGCAGCAGCGGCACGGCAAGGCCGCGTTCGGCCAGAACGCGGGCGATTTCCGAGCCGGCACCGCCGATCACGGCATTCTCTTCGATGCTGACCAGAAGCGAATGGTTCCCCGCCAGTTCGGCAATCAATGCGGCGTCGATGGGTTTGACGAAGCGCATGTTGGCGACGGTGGCGTCGAGCGCATCGCCGGCGGCAAGGGCGGCCGGAACCAGGCTGCCGAAGGCGAGGAGGGCCACCTTCCGGCCGTGGCGGCGGATTTCGCCCCGGCCGACGGGCAGGGTGTCGAGGTTCATCTCGGGCACCGTGCCGGTGCCGCCGCCCCGGGGGTAGCGGACGGCGCTCGGGCCGTCGAGGGAGAAGGCGGTGGACAGCATCCGGCGGCATTCGACCTCGTCGGCCGGCGCCATGACCACCAGATTGGGGATGCAGGTCAGGAAGGAGAGGTCGAAGGTGCCGTGGTGGGTCGGGCCGTCGGCGCCGACCAGGCCGCCCCGGTCGATGGCGAAGACCACCGGCAGGTTCTGCAGGGCCACGTCGTGCACCAGCTGGTCGTAGCCGCGCTGGAGAAAGGTCGAATAGATGGCGACCACGGGTTTCAGACCCTCGCAGGCCAGGCCGGCGGCGAAGGTCACGGCGTGCTGCTCGGCGATGCCGACGTCGTAGTAGCGATCGGGGAAGTCGCGGGCGAAGCGGACCAGGCCCGAGCCTTCGCGCATGGCCGGGGTGATGCCCACCAGGCGCGGATCGGCGGCGGCCATGTCGCACAGCCAGTCGCCGAAGACCTGGGTATAGGTGAGCTTGCCGCCACCCTTGCCCGACTGGATGCCTTCTCCCGGGTGGAACTGGGAGACCCCGTGGTAGAGGATGGGGTCGGCCTCGGCCAGCTTGTAGCCCTGGCCTTTCTTGGTGATGACGTGGAGGAACTTGGGGCCCTTCAGCTGGCGCAGGTTTTCCAGGGTGGGGACGAGGGCGTCGAGGTCGTGGCCGTCGATGGGGCCGTAATAGTGGAAGCCGAACTCCTCGAAGAGGGTGGCCGGGGTCATCATGCCTTTGACGTGCTCCTCGGCCCGGCGCGCCAGTTCGAGCAGCGGCGGAACGACGCCGAGCATGTGGCGGGCGCCCTCCCGGGCGGCGTTGAAGGTGCGCCCCGACATCAGGCGGGTGAGGATGTTGTTCAAGGCCCCGACCGGCGGCGAGATCGACATCTCGTTGTCGTTGAGGATGACCAGCATGTCGGCGTCGGCGACGCCGGCGTTGTTCAGGGCCTCGAACGCCATGCCGGCCGACATGGCGCCGTCGCCGATGACGGCCACGGTCTTTCTGTCCTCGCCTTTGTGCTTGGCGGCCAGCGCCATGCCCAGCGCCGCCGAGATCGAGGTCGACGAGTGGCCGACGCCGAAGGTGTCGTAGGGGCTTTCCGAGCGCTTGGGAAAACCCGAGACGCCGCCGTGCATGCGCAGGCGCTCCATGCCGGCACGGCGCCCGGTGAGCACCTTGTGGCCGTAGCACTGGTGGCCGACGTCCCAGACCAGCCGGTCGTCGGGGGTGTTGTACACGTAGTGGAGGGCGATGGTCAGTTCGACGGTGCCCAGGTTGGACGACAGGTGGCCCCCGGTCTTGGCCACCGAGTGGAGGAGGAAGGCGCGCAGTTCCTCGGCCACCTGGTGCAGCTGGCGGCGTTCCAGCTGGCGCAGGGCGGCGGGGTTGTCGAGGCGGTCGAGCAGGCAGGTTTCGGTCATCTCAGAACTGCCGATGGCAGATGAAGTCGGCGAGTTCCTTCAGGCGGGCCGCCCGGTCGCCGCAGGGGGCGAGGGCGGCGAGGGCGTCCTGCTGCAACTCACGGGCGTAGGTGCGGGCGCCGTCGAGGCCGAGAAGGCTCACGTAGGTGGGTTTTTCGGCGGCCTGGTCCTTGCCGGCGGTCTTGCCGAGGGTGGCCGTGCTGGCGGTGCAGTCGAGGATGTCGTCCACCACCTGGAAGAGGAGGCCGGCCCGTTTGGCGAAACGGTCGAGGCCGCTGCGTTCGGCTGGCTCCAGAGGGGCGCCGCAAAGGGCGCCGAGCATGACCGAGGCGCGGATCAGGGCACCGGTCTTCAGGGCGTGCATCAGCTCGAGTTCGGGCTGGTCGAGGGTCTGGCCGACGGCGGCCAGATCGATGGCCTGGCCGCCGGCCATGCCGCGGGAACCGGAAGCATGGGCCAGGAGGCAGACCATTTCCAGTTGCCGTGCCGGGTCGGTGATGCCTTCCCGGCCGAGGAGTTCGAAGGCCAGGGTCTGCAGGCTGTCGCCGACGAGGAGTGCGGTCGCCTCGTCGAACTCGACGTGGCAGGTGGGGCGGCCGCGGCGCAGGACGTCGTCGTCCATGCAGGGCAGGTCGTCGTGCACCAGCGAGTAGGCGTGGATCAGCTCGACGGCACAGGCCAGGGTGTCGAGCTTGTCGGGAGCGGCGCCGCCGACTTCGCCGGCGGCGAAGACGAGGAGCGGGCGCACCCGTTTGCCCCCGCCCAGGGTGGCGTAGCGCATGGCCGCATGGAGGCGGGCCGGAATGCTGGCGGGGGCGGGCAGATGGTGGCTGAGGGCGGCTTCGACCCGGGCCTGGACGCCGGCCATCCAGGCGGCGAAGGGCTGGTCGCTCACGCCCCGTTCCCTGCCGGCGGGAAGGGTTTTTCCTCGCCGTTTTCGAGGACGCGGATCGCCTCTTCGGCGACGCTCAGCTGGCGCTGGCAGTGCTTCATCAGTTCCATGCCGCGGCGGTAGGCGGCGATCGAGGCTTCCAGTTCCAGCTTGCCGCTCTCCATGCTCTGGACGATGGATTCGAGTTCGGCCAGGGCCGCCTCGAACTTCATGTCGGCGATGGGAATTTGATCCATGTCAGACGCTTCGGGGAAAACACGCAAAAATACCTTATCAAGGGGCTTTTGGTCAAATTGAGGGGAGGGTAAAATCTCCCCCTTTGACCCCGTTGGAGGCGTGGAATGACCGATCTTGGGAATTTGTCCCGGTTGGCCCCCGCAGTTTCCCAACTGCCGGTGGACTGGTATTTCGACGAAGGTATCCTGGCCTTGGAGAAGAAATTGATCTTCGATGCCGGGCCGGGCTACGTCGGACACCAGTTCATGGTGCCCGCGGCGGGCGATTACCGTTCCCTGGAATGGCTCGACCACGGCAAGTTTCTGCTCAACGGCGGCACCGTCGGGGCCAACGCCGGCAACTGGCTGATGTCCAACGTCTGCCGGCATCGCCAGGCGATCATGCTGCAGGGTTCGGGCCACCTCAACGGCCCCGTCGTCTGCCCCATCCATCGCTGGACCTACGACCAGGGCGGGCAACTCATCGGGGCGCCGCATTTTCCCCAGAATCCCTGCCTCAACCTCGACAAGGCGGCGCTGGAATCCTGGAACGGCCTGCTTTTCAAGGGGCCACGCTCGGCCAAGGCCGACCTGGCGGGGATGAACGTCGCCCGGGAGTTCGACTTCTCGGGCTACAAGCTCGACCACGTCGAGATGCACCTGTGCAACTACAACTGGAAGACCTTCATCGAGGTTTATCTCGAGGACTACCATGTGGTTCCCTACCACCCGGGGCTGGGTAATTTCGTCACCTGCGACGACCTGACCTGGCAGTTCGGCGAATGGTACTCGGTGCAGAAGGTCGGCATCACGTCCCTGATGAAATCGGGCAGCGCCGTCTATGAGCGGTGGCAGAAAGTCGTCCGCGAGTACTACGGCGACCGGGGAGAAACGCCGCCCCAGGGCGCCATCTGGCTCACCTACTACCCGAACATCATGGTCGAGTGGTACCCCCACGTGCTGGTGGTCTCCACCCTTCTGCCCCAGGGGGTGGACAAAACGATGAATGTCGTCGAGTTCTACTACCCCGAGGAGATCGTCGATTTCGAGCGGGAATTCATCGAGGCCGAACGCGCCGCCTACATGGAGACCGCCATCGAGGACGACGACATCGGCGAACGCATGGACCGCGGCCGCTACGCCCTGATGAAGGAGGGGAAAAACCAGGTCGGCCCCTATCAGAGTCCGATGGAAGACGGCATGCAGCATTTCCACGAGTTCTACCGGCGGATCATCGAGGATCGACGCTGAGCGGCGCTGAATTGCCCAAGGCGCCGGGGTAGAATCCGGCGCCTTTTGCCCACCGCCCGAGACCCTGCCCATGCAATCCCTCTGGATGGTCGTCGCCAGCCTGCTCTTCGCCTGCATGGGCGTGTGCGTCAAATTCGCCGCCGAAACCCATACGGCGGCGGAAATCGTCTTCTACCGCAGTTTCATTTCCCTCATCCTCATGTTCGGCCTGGTGCGCCTGCGCGGGGTCGCCCTGGCGACGCCCCACTGGCGCTGGCAGGTGAGCCGGGGCGTGGTCGGCTTTCTTGCCCTGTTCAGCTATTTCTGGGCCATCACCCTGCTGCCGCTGGCTACCGCCGTGACCCTCAACTACACCTCGGCGATCTTCCTCGCGGTCTACCTCGCCCTGGCCGGCTGGCGCCTTACCGCCGGCATGCTGGGGGCGCTGGTTCTTGGTCTGGTGGGCGTCGTCGTCCTGCTCAAGCCGACCTTCCAGGCCGACCAACTGAGCGCCGGCCTGATCGGCCTGGGTTCCGGCGTGCTGGCCGGCCTGGCCTATTTCAGCGTGCGCGAACTGGGAGCCCGGGGGGAGCCGGAAACCCGCACCGTGTTCTATTTTTCCCTGGTCGCCTCGGTCTGCGCCGCCCTCTGGCTCGCCTTCACCGAGCTGCACGCCGTCGCTTGGCGCAGCGGCCTGCTGCTGACCGGGGTCGCCACCTTCGCCACGGCGGCACAACTCGCCATGACCCGGGCCTACACCCGCGGCCGGACCCTGTTGGCGGCGGCGCTGGCCTACAGCACGGTGATCTTCTCGAGCCTCTTCGGGGTTGTTTTCTGGGGTGAGGTTCTCGCCGGGCCGGCCTGGCTCGCCATCGGGCTGATCGTGCTTTCCGGCATCGCCGCCACCCACTTCTCGCGCGCCAACCCGGCGGAACAGGATTAAACTCTCCTTACTGGGACTACAACAAGGAGAGCCGGCATGATCGTCGTCGATCACCAATCCAACCGTGTCAACGTCAGCGTCTTCGGTGAATTCACCCTGGCCGACTACAAGGAGTTCGAGGAGGTCGTCAATTACAAGGTCAAGTTCGAGGGGGCGGTGGATCTCTTTTTCGACCTGCGCCAGATGGCCGATTTCACCCTGGACCTGGCCTGGGAGGAGATCAAGTTCTCCCGCGCCCACGCCCACGATTTCAACCGCATTGCGGTGGTCACCGACAGCCAGTGGGTGACCTGGAGCGCCTGGCTGTCCCAGACCTTCGTCGATGCCGACGTCGAGGTGTTCTCCGAGGCCGACGAAGCCAAGGCCTGGCTGGAGGCGGGGGCGTGAGCTTCACCACCCTGGTGGACGCGCCGACCCTGGCCCGCCACCTCGGTGATCCGACCTGGCGGGTGTTCGACGTCCGCCATCAGTTGGCCGACGTCGCCTACGGCGAGCGCGCCTACGCCGCTGGCCACCTCCCCGGCGCGTTCTTCCTGCACTGCGACCGCGACCTTTCCGGCCCGGCGACCGGCCGGAACGGCCGCCATCCCTTGCCCGACCCCGCCGTCCTGGCGGCCCGGCTTGGCGCCTGCGGCGTCGGACCCGGCACCCAGGTGGTGGCCTACGACGACGCCCAGGGCATGATCGCCGGCCGCCTGTGGTGGCTGCTGCGCTGGCTCGGCCATACCCCGGTGGCCGTGCTCGATGGCGGCCTTGGCGCCTGGCAGGAAGCCGGCGGGGCGTTGAGTACCGAGCCGCCCCAGGCCGCCGCCGCGGCCTTCGCCGTCGCCCCCGGCGCCGCTACCGTCGATGCCGTCACCGTCCAGGCCCGGATCGGCAAACCCGGCACCCTGCTGGTCGATGCCCGCAGCCCCGACCGCTTCCGCGGCGAAAACGAAACCATCGACCCGGTGGGCGGCCATATCCCCGGCGCCGTCAACCGCTTTTTCCGCGACAATCTCCAGGCCGACGGGCGCTTCAAGCCCGCCGCCGCCCTGCGTCAAGAATGGGCGGCCCGGCTCGCCGAGGTGCCGGCGAGCCAGGTGGTGCATCAGTGCGGCTCGGGGGTGTCGGCCTGCCACAACCTCCTGGCCATGGAAATCGCGGGTTTTTCCGGCTCGCGCCTCTATCCCGGGTCGTGGAGCGAGTGGTGCGCCGACCCGGCGCGCCCGACGGCGCGCTGAACGGGGAGGAAAAGAGATGGGTGCGAACGCCAAGGCATGGACATCGGTCTGGCTGGTGCTGGCGGCCGCTGCCGCCGGGGCAGGCGAAAATCCCGTGGCGGGCTTGCAGCCCGACCGGCGGCCGGCCGGGGCGCCGGTCCTCGCCGTCTTCACCCTTGCCCCGGAATGGCGTGCCCGGGCGCTTGCCGGCATCGGCCAGCCCCATACCGGCTTGGGCTTTGTCGACCACCAGGGGGCCTGGTATACCCCCTTCGACCGGCCCGGTTCCCCGGGGCGGTACGATATCCGCGGCTTGTACCCGGGTAGCGGCCGCAAGGATTGACCATGGCCAGCCACAAAGCCGGCACTGCCCTTCTGCTCGTGGTGGCCCTCGCCGTCGCGGCCGGAGTCGGACTCGGCGTGTGGATCAAGGGGGCCGCCCCGGAGCGGGCCGGCGGCGCCTCTGCCTTGGCCGCCCACGCCGGCAAGGACTACTTCAGGGCGACCTACCACCCCCTCCATTTCAAGCCGGCCATCGAAACGGCGCGGGACGAGCAATGCCTCGCCTGCCACCGGGAGGTCGTCGAAGACCGGGTGCGGCCCGTTTCCCCGGCCGGTGTCAAGGCGGCGGCGAGCCTGGCCTGGTACCAGCGGACGTCGACCTACCGGGGCGACCAGGATACGTTCCACCGCCGCCATCTGGTGACGCCCCTGGCCAAGGAACTCATGGCGCTCGCCTGCAACACCTGCCACCAGGGCCACGACCCCCGTGACGAGGCACCGGGCACCTCGGCCACCGGGCCGCAGCCCAACGACGCCGCCTTCACCCTGCGCAAGCAGGTTAACCCCGAGACGACCTGTCTCAAATGCCACGGCCAGATGCCGGTCCAACTCATGGGCCTGCCCGGACCCTGGCCCGAGCACAAGGAGGCCTTCGGCAATTCCTGCCTGACCTGCCACGCCGCCATCCGCACCAACCGCCACCGGGTCAATTACCTCCGGGCCGACGCCATCGAAGCCGCCGGCCGGAAGGATTCCGAGGTCTGCTACGGTTGCCACGGCGGCCGGGCCTGGTATCGCATCGCCTACCCCTACGCCCGCCACGCCTGGGAAGGCATGGCGCCGGAAGTGCCGGAGTGGGCCCAGGGGCGCCCCACCCAATCGGAAGCGCGCTTTCGCCTGGCGAAATGAGGAATAACATGGACACCCGACAGAACTGGCTCGAACTGCTCAATCCCAAGCGCCGCAGCTTTCTCAAGACGGTCGGGGCGGGCGCCGCCGTGGTATCCACCTCGGGCCTGGTGGAACTCGGCGCCGGCGGGCAGGAGGCCAAGGCTTTTGCCTACGAACCCCACCTGGGGGACGACCAGCTCACCACCGTCGTGACTTCCTGCGACCACAACTGCGGTTCCCGCCACATGCTGGTGGCTCACAAGAAGGGCGACGTCATCGTCCGCCTCTCGACCGACGACGGGCGCTACCAGGAAGGCGGCGCCGTCGGCTTCGAGAGCGAAGAAGTGCCGCAGTTGCGGGCCTGCCTGCGCGGCCGCTCCTACCGCTCGCGCCTCTATTCGCCGGAACGGCTTCTCTACCCCATGCTGCGGGTCGGCGAGCGGGGGGAGGGTAGGTTCAAGCGGGTCAGCTGGGACGAGGCCCTCGATTTCGTCGCCAGGAAGATGGTCGCCATCAAGGAAAAATACGGCCCCACCGCCTTGCTCGACCAATCCTACGCCGGCACCTCCTACGGCGTGCTCCACAAGTCGGACCAGATCGAGGGGTTGCTCGGCCGCTTCCTGGGTATTTTCGGCTGCCGTACCAGTTCCTGGTCGGTGCCCAGCTACCAGGGGACCACCTTCAGTTCCCGCATGACCTTCGGCACCATCACCGACGGCAATGAGGACGACGCCTTCGCCCACGCCAAGCTCATCATCATGTGGGGCTGGAATCCGGCCTACACCTTCCATGGGGGCAATACCTTTTACTACATGCGCCTGGCCAAGCAGCGGGGTTGCAAGTTCGTCGTCGTCGATCCGCAATATACCGACAGTGCCGCCTCCTACGACGCCTGGTGGATTCCCATCAAACCCAACACCGACGCCGCCATGTTGGCCGGGATGGCCCACTACATCTTCGCCAACGCGCTGCAGGACCAGAAGTTCATCGACCGGTTCTGCCTCGGCATGGACGGGGGAACCTTGCCCAAGGATCATAAGGACAAGGAAAACTTCAAGGACTACATCCTCGGCAAGTACGACGGGGTGCCCAAGACTCCGGAATGGGCCGAGAAGATCTGCGGCGTGGCCGCGGCCGACATCAAAAAACTGGCCGATCTCTACGCCCGTACGCGGCCGGCGGCCCTCAAGGCTTCGTGGGCGCCGGGCCGCGCCAGCTACGGCGAGCAGTACAACCGCATGGCGGCGGCGCTGCAGGCGATGACCGGCAACATCGGCGTTCTCGGCGGCTGCGCCGAAGGGGTGGGCAAGGGCTGGCACCCCGAGGCGGTGGCCTATCCCTACGACGAGTACGCCAACGTCTGGTGGAGTTCGATCAAATCCGACCGCTGGGCCCATTGCGTCCTCAACTACCCCAATGTAAGGCGCGAGGAAGTCGGCCTCTGGCCGCGCAACGACAACTACGACGGCGTGATCCCCAATATCAAGGGCATCTTCTGGCAGGGGTCGGACTGGTTCAATCAACTTACCAACATCAACAAGGAAATCCAGGCGGTCAAGAAACTCGAACTGGTGGTCTGCATGGATTCGACCATCACGCCGTCGGGCCTGTGGGCCGACGTGCTGCTGCCCATCGCCACCCACTTCGAACGCCAGGACGTGGCCCTGCCCTGGTACAAGGGGCACTACTACATCCACCGGCCCAAGGTGATCGAACCCCTGGGCGAAGCCAAGACCGATTTCCAGGTGTTTACCGAATTGGCCTTCCGCCTGGGTTTCGGCGAGAAGTACAACCCCCGGGCCAAACGCGACTACTTCCAGAACCCCGACGCCACCGACGAGGAATACCTGCGCCAGTGGTGGGTGGACAAGGTGCAGAAGCACCAGGGCGTCGCCATGCCCTGGGAGACCTTCAAGAAACACGGGGTCTACAAGTTCCAGTTCGACAAGCCCCACGTGGCCTTTGCCGATCAGATCGAAAAGGGCGTGCCCTTCGAGACGCCGTCGGGCAAGATCGAGATCTTCTCCACCGTGCTCGCCGGGGTCACCGACTGGACCCGCACCCAGTGGGGCTACTCCATTCCTTATATTCCCAAGTGGATCGAGCCTTTCGAGTCCCTCAACCATGACAAGGCGAAGAAATTCCCCTTCCACATGGTGACGCCCCACCCCCGCTGGCGGACCCACTCGATTTTCCACAACATCCCCTGGCTGCGGGAAACCTACCAGCAGGAACTGACCATGAGCACCCGCGACGCCGCCCGGCTCGGACTCAAGACCGGCGACATCGTCGAAGTCTGGAACGACCGCGGCAAGGTCGTCGTCCCCCTTTACGTCACCGAGCGCTGCATGCCCCAGGTCGTGGTTCTTTTCGAAGGGGCCTGGATGGACCTCGCCGCCGACGGCACCGACCGTTCGGGCAACCCCGATTTTCTCACCCTGGACGAACCCTCGCCGGCCGGCGCCTTCGCCTACAACACCATCCTCGTCGACGTGAAGGGCACCCAGCTTGACCATCGCCCGGGTTGGGACACCCAGGCCACGGCGCGGTCGGTCATCTTCCGCCGCGACAAGTAAGGGGCAGCCATGGCCAAGAAGATCGACAAGCAGGAACTGACCGCCGCCTTGAAGCGCAAGGTGGCCCAGACCTATGAACCGGTCAAGCCGGCGATGCAGCTCGGCTTCATCCACCACAACGTCGATTGCATCGGCTGCCGCGCCTGCGAAATCGCCTGCAAGGACAAGAACGGCCTACCCCCCGGGCCGCGCTTCCGGCGGGTGATGTACGTCGAAGGCGGCAGTTTCCCCGACGTGTATGCCTACAAGGTCAACATGTCGTGCAACCACTGCGCCGAACCGGCCTGCTTGCCGACCTGCCCGACCGGCGCGATCTGGAAGCGGGCCGACAACGGCGTCGTCGATATCGACTCGACCCTGTGCATCGGCTGCCGCAAGTGCGAAGCCGCCTGCCCCTACGGCGCTCCCCAGTGGGATCCCGACGAGCAGGTCATCAAGAAGTGCAATTTCTGCATCGACGAACTCGACGCGGGCAGGAAGCCCTACTGCGTCATGGCCTGCATGATGCGGGTGCTCGACATGGGGCCGATCGACAAGCTCCTGGCCGGCAGCCACAAGACCACTGCCCTCGGTCCGGGAGAGAAGCCGGTGCGCCAGGTCAAGAATATGGCCGACCCGGAACTGACCCGGCCCTCCATCGTCTTCATTCCCCATTCCCGCGGCCGCGTCGATGGATCGTGACCTGGCGGCCGCCCTGGCCGACGACCTCGACGCCTTCATCCGCCTGCACGACCGCGAGGCCGATGCCGAACTCCTTGCCGCCCTGCAGGCGGCCGGTTTTCCCGACAGCCTGGCCCTGCCGCCGGCCGGCGCCGCCGGCGCCCAGGCTTACGCCGCGCTGCGCCAGGCTCTCGCCGCCCTCGGCCATCCCGTGGGCGGGGCCGCCCTCGACCGCCTGGCCGCCGACTACGCCGGCATCTATCTCACCCACCGGTGCGGCGCCTCCCCCTACGAATCGGTGTGGGTGGACGACGATCACCTGACCTGCCAGCAGCCCATGTTCGAACTGCGCCAGCGTTACGCCGCCGCCGGCCTGCGGGTGGCCGACCAGCGCCGGCGCTACGACGACCACCTGGTCTGCCAGCTGCAATATCTGCGCGCCAGACTCCTGGCGGCCGATGCCGACTGGGCCGATCTGACCGTCTTCATGGACGAGCACCTGGGCTACTGGTTGGGGCAATTTGCCGAACGGGTCACGCAATTCGGGGATACCGACTTCTACGCTGGCGTCGCCCAGGTGACCTACGTCTGGGTCGAGCGCTGCCGCGAAGTGCTGGACGAAATCCACGGCCTGCCGCGCCCGCCGCGGGACGTCGTCACGGCCCGCGTGCGCCGCAAGATGGCCCTGGACAAGGCCGAGGTCGCGCCCATCAAGTTCATGCCCGGGGCCCAGGGGCCGAGCTGGTAGGCCGTTTGCCGCCGGCCAGCCCCGGCCTGGCGGTCGACGGGGCGGTCGGCGCCGCCGCCGCGCCCTTCATGCCAATTCGCTTTCCAATCGAGACGCCAAGACGAGCCGCGGACCTTGCTGGAGCAGGGCAAGGCGAAGTCGACAAAGGATCGGTGTGAACGCGAATGGGTATCAGGCTTCGGCCAGCAGGTAGTGCTCCAGTTGCTCGTCGAATTCCTGCAGATGGTTGCGCAGGGTGGCCAGAACGCGGTCGATGCCCTCGATGGCGAGTACGGCGTTGCCGTCCTTGGCGAAGACCACCCGGATCGCCTTGAGCTGTTCGGCGATGTCGACGTGGGCCCGGTTGTGGGCGATCCGGTGGGCATGGGGTACGCCGGCTTCCATGAACATCGATTCCATCAGGTTGTGGCGCAGGGTGGTTTCGACGAAGGCCCGGATGAGCGCTTCGATGTTGCCGTGGCACACGTCGCGATGGGCCGAATGGCACTGGTTGCAATTGTCGAGGCGGCCGCGCTCGCTGCACATGGCGGTGATCCGCCGGACCAGTTCGGTCATGTGCTCGTGGTCGCGGCGAATTTTCTCGATGGCCTGCTCTCGGTCCTGCGGCATGGTCTAACCCCGGTGGCGGATGGTTCGGCGGCGAGGCAACGGAAAACGACGGGGCGACCAAAACGCCACCCCGTATTATGCCGCCCCTTATTACCCGATTAACTTTGTCAGGAATTAAGGGTAGGCAGGGGGTCGGGCCGTGTCAAGGCAATGCGTATCGTTTTCGTGAAATATCCGACCCTGCCCGTCGTGCCTCAGCCTGGATCGGCGCCTTTGGCCAAGCGATCGCCGGCCCAGGCGACATGCTCCCGCACCAGGGCCGACGGGTGGTCCGCCCGGGCCGCCAGCGCCGCCCGGGCGGCCTCGGTGGCCGGCCCGTTGCCCAGCCCGACGGCAAGATTGCGCAGCCAGCGCACGAAACCGATACGGCGGATCGGGCTGCCCGCCAGGCGGTCGTTGAACTGGGTTTCGCTCCAGCCCATGAGTTCGCTCAGCGGCGTTGCGTCGAGGCCGTGGCGGGGGGCGAAGTCGGGGTCGCCCGATCGGGCGAAGCGATTCCAGGGGCAGGCGAGCTGGCAGTCGTCGCAGCCGTAGATGCGGTTGCCGATGAGGGGGCGCAGGTCTTCGGGAATGGGGCCGGCCAGCTCGATGGTGAGGTAGGAGATGCAGCGCCGGGCGTCCACCCGGTAGGGCGCCGTGATGGCGGCGGTGGGGCAGGCGGCGAGGCAGGCGGTGCAGGTGCCGCAGTGGTCGGCGACGGGCGCGTCGGCGGGGAGCGGCAGATCAGTGAACAGGTCGCCGAGAAAACGCCAGGAACCCTGCTGCGAGAGCAGCAGCGTGTGTTTCCCCCGCCAGCCCAGGCCGGCCTGGCGGGCGAATTCGACCTCCAGAACCGGCGCCGAATCGGAAAAGACGCGGTAGCCGAAGGGGCCGGCGATTTCGCCTATGGCGGTAGCGAGTTTCTGCAGGCGCTGGCGCACCGTCTTGTGGTAATCGCGTCCCAGGGCGTAGCGGGAAACGTAGGCCTGGCGGCCGTCGGCAAGGGTTTGCCCGGGGTCGGCGCCGGCCGGCAGGTAGTCGAGGGCGGCAGAGATGACGCTGACCGTTCCCGGCACCAGGGCCTGGGGGTTGCTGCGCAGATCGGCGTGGCGGGCCATATAATCCATCTCGCCGTGGCAGCCCGCCGCCAGCCATTCCCGCAGCCGCGCCGCCGCCGGGCCGACCTCGGCGCGGGCGATGCCGACGGCGGCAAAGCCCAGTTCCCGGCCGCGGGCCTTGATGGCCGCCGCCAGGGCGCCGTAATCCGTGTTGGAGTCCCGATCTTGCATAGCCCCGATGGTACCGCCGTTTTCACCCTCGTCGACGAGGCCGCCACCCGGCGCCTGGGTGAATGCCTGGGGCCGCTCCTCGAACCGGGCACCGTGGTCTGGCTGGAAGGCGACCTGGGGGCGGGGAAAACCACCCTGGTGCGGGCGCTGTTGCACGGCCTGGGCCACGCCGGGCCGGTGAAAAGCCCGACCTATTCTCTGGTTGAAGTTTACGTAATTTCGAGCTTATACTTATATCACTTTGATTTTTATCGCTTCGAGTCGCCGGAGGAGTTTCTCGATGCGGGATTGGACGAGTATTTTCGCAATGATGCAGTCTGCCTGGTCGAATGGCCGGAACGCGCTCAAGGCTGCGTTCCGCCGGCAGACTTGCGCCTCGTCCTTCATCATGCGGGCCTCGGGCGTCGCCTCCAAGCCCTGGGCGCTTCGGAAAAAGGCGCGGCATGCGTAAATCGGCTGGCCTCCTCGTTTCCCGCCGACGCCTCCTGCACTTCGCCGGCGCCTCGCTGATCCTGTCGCTCACTCCCCTGGCGCGGGGGGCGGCCAAGCCGCCGGCGGTTCTGGCGGTGCGCATCTGGCCGGCGCCGGACTACACCCGGGTCACCCTGGAGCATGACGCTCCCCTCAAGTTCACCCATTTCCTGGTGGAAAACCCCGATCGCCTGGTGGTGGACATCGAAGGCGTCGAATTCAACAGCGTTCTCGACAGCCTGGCCCGCAAGGTGGCTACCGACGACCCCTACATCAAGCTCCTGCGGGCCGGCCGCTTCAAACCGGGGGTGGTGCGCCTGGTGATGGAACTTAAGGCCAAGGTGACGCCCCAGGTCTTCGTTTTGAAGCCGGTGGGCGAATACGGCCACCGGCTGGTTCTCGACGTCTATCCGGTCGACGCGCCGGACCCCCTGATGGCCCTGCTCGAAGGCAAGAAGGAGGCGGTCGAGCCGCTCAAGCCCGAGTCGGCGGAGTCGGCCCAGGCCGGCCGGGGCGAGGGGCCGGAAGCGCCGGAGGTCAGGACGGCCAGGAAATCGGGCAAGCCGGTGGTCGACCGCCTCGTCACCATCACCCTCGACCCCGGCCACGGCGGCGAAGACCCCGGAGCGGTGGGCAAGGGCGGTACCTACGAAAAAACCGTCACCCTCGAAGTCGCCAAGCGAGTGAAGGCCCGTCTCGAGGCCGAGCCCAACATGCGGGCCGTGCTCACCCGGGATTCCGACTTCTTCGTCCCCCTGCAGACGCGGGTGCAGAAGGCGCGGCGCGTCCATTCCGACCTTTTTGTCTCGATCCACGCCGACGCCTGGATCAAGCCCGATGCCCGCGGGTCGTCGGTATTCGTCCTGTCCGAGCGCGGTGCCTCCAGTTCTGCCGCCCGCTGGCTGGCCCAGAAGGAAAACGAGGCCGACCTCATCGGTGGGGTGAATCTCGACGTCAAGGATCCGTTCCTGGCCCGCACCCTGCTCGATTTGTCCCAGACCGCCACCATCAACGACAGCATGAAGCTCGGCAAATATGTGCTGGGCGAGCTGGGCGGCATCAACACCCTGCACAAGGCGAGCGTCGAGCAGGCCGGCTTCGCCGTCCTCAAGGCGCCGGATATTCCTTCCATCCTCATCGAGACGGCCTTCATCTCCAATCCCGAGGAGGAACGCCGGCTCTCCGACGAGCGTTATCAGGAAAAGCTCGCCGAGGCCATCGTCCGCGGCATCCGCCAGTATTTCGCCAGGAATCCGCCGGCCCAGAAGGCCCGCCTCGCCGCCCTGGGCTGACCGGTGCCGCTTCAGGCCGCCTCGACCGGGCCTTCGAAGAGTTCGATCTCGCCGGTACGGGCGTCGCGGGCGGCGAGTTCGCCGCATTCCACCAAGTGTTCGTGCATGGCCACCCGGTTGCGGCCGTTTTCCTTGCAGTAGTAGAGCGCTTCGTCGGCCCGGTCGATGACGTCGGCCGGGGTGTCGTGGGGCCGCAGGCGGCTGCAGCCGACGCTGACCGTGATGTGGCCGACCCGGCTGAACCGGTGTCCTTCGACGCTGGCGCGGAAACGTTCGAGTACCCCGGAGGCGTCTTCCCGGCTGGCGGGCTGGAGGACGATGACGAATTCTTCGCCGCCGAAGCGAAAGAGCTGGTCGTCGAAGCGGAAGGCCTGGCGCATGAGCTGCGACAGGGTGACGAGGACTTCGTCGCCGATCAGGTGGCCGTAGGTGTCGTTGATGGCCTTGAACCGGTCGATGTCGCAGACGGCCAGCCAGTGGTGGGCGCCGCCGCCGATCAGGCGCCGCCGGCGGGGGGTCGATGGGGTGGTGCGGCTGCCGTCGTCGCCATGGCCGCCCCGCCCGAGGAGTTCGAAAAGGTGCTTGTCGAAGGTCTTGCGGTTGGCCAGGGTGGTGAGGGTGTCGGTTTCGCCGTAGTCGAGGAGGCCGATGTGATTGCCGAAGTATTCGGTGACCCCCATCAGCAGCACCCGCTGGTCGGCGCTGAAATCGCTGGGCACGGTGACGTCGATGATATAGACCAGTTGGTCGAACTGGATCACCGGAAAGGCCAGGCGGTTGGCGCCGTCGGGAAGGACATCGAGACAGACCGACTTTTCGCGCTTGCAGCGGGAGAGCAGGGGGTCTTCGTCGAGGGGGTGGCAATAGCGCCGGTCGGGCAGGTAGGCGTTATGGACGAAGGCGCCGTCGCGACGGATGCCGGCGCAGGAAAAAACCACCGTCTTGCGCCCGCTGGCGTAGCAGCGGTAGATGGTCAGGGCGTCCGGCCGGAAGAGATCGGCCATGGCGTCGATCAGGGCCGCGTTGATCTCCGTCCGGTCCCGCTTCGACGAGGTGCGGACGATGTGGCTGATTAGCTGCAGCATGCGGCGCCGGCGTCCCGGCCAAGACAAGACGGATTCATAAGGCGTCATTATAACTTTTGGCAATCGTCATGGGGATCAGCCTTTTCCCCGGAAAGTGTCGATCCCGGGGCGGAAAACACCCGCCCGGCGGTCGAAGCGGGGTGATCCGGGGGGGACGTGGGGGGGATTGGAGAGCGGGCGGCCCAGTGCAAAGCAGCGGACCGTCAGAGGGCATAGCCGTTATAATTCAAGCTTTTTTCCGGGTTTTACATGCGCGTTTTTCGCGGCTATTCGTCGCCGGTCCCATCTCCCACCGTGCTCGCCATCGGCAACTTCGACGGCGTCCATCGCGGCCACGCCGCCCTGGTTTCGCGCCTGGTGGAGACGGCCGGCCGCCTTGGGCTGCCGCCCACGGTGTTGACCTTCGAACCCCACCCGCGGGAGTTCTTTGCCCCGGAATCGGCGCCGGCCCGCCTCACGACCCTGCGCGAAAAAATCGAACTCCTGGCCGAATGCGGCGCCTCCCAGGCCATGGTCTGCCGCTTCGACGCCGGGTTTGCCGCCCTTTCGGCCCGGGATTTCATCGATCGCGTGCTGATCGGCGGATTGCAGGTGCGCCACCTCATCATCGGCGATGACTTTCGCTTCGGTAGCCGGCGCCAGGGGGATTTCGCCCTGCTCCAGGCGGTCGGGGGCGAACGGGGTTTCGCCGTCGAGGCCATGGCGAGCGTGGTCGCCGATGGCGAGCGGGTTTCCAGCTCGGGCGTGCGCGAAGCCCTGGCGGCCGGCGACATGGCCCGGGCGGCGAAGCTCCTCGGGCGCCCCTACGTGATCGACGGCCGCGTCGTCCATGGCGACAAGATCGGTCGCCAGATCGGCTTCAACACCGCCAATATCCGCATCAAGCACAATCCCCTGCCCATGGCCGGCGTTTTCGCCGTCGAGGTCGGCGGCCTGGGGGAGCGGCCCTGGCCGGGGGTGGCCAACCTCGGCATCCGCCCCACTCTGGGCGGCACCCGGCCGCTGCTGGAAGTGCATCTCTTCGATTTCGCCCGCGACATCTACGGCGCCCATCTGTCGGTGCGTTTTGTCCACAAGCTGCGGGACGAACAACGGTTTCCCAATTTCGACGCCCTCAAGGCGCAGATCGCCCGCGATGCTGCCGCCGCCCGGGCCTATTTCAAGCTGTGAGCGCGCAAAATGGCTGACTACAAGGACACCCTCAATCTTCCCGACACCCCGTTTCCCATGCGGGGCGATCTGCCCAGGCGCGAGCCCCAGTGGGTCAAGGAATGGCAGGAGAAGGCGCTGTACCGGCGGATTCGCGAGGCGTCGGCCGGCCGGCCCCGTTTCGTCCTGCACGACGGACCGCCCTACGCCAACGGCGACATCCACATCGGCCACGCGGTCAACAAGATTTTGAAGGACATCATCGTCCGTTCCAAGACCCTGGCCGGGTTCGACGCCCCCTACGTCCCGGGCTGGGACTGCCACGGTCTGCCCATCGAGCACCAGATCGAAAAGCTGCACGGCAAGGCCATCCCCGCCGACCAGGTGCGCGCCCTTTCCCGCGCCTATGCCGCCGAGCAGGTCGAGCGCCAGAAGAAGGATTTCATCCGCCTGGGCGTTCTCGGGGAATGGGACAACCCTTACCTGACCATGAGCTTCAAGGCCGAGGCGGACGAGATCCGCGCCCTCGGCAAAATCCTGGAGCGGGGCTACCTCTACCAGGGCTTGAAGCCGGTGAACTGGTGCCTGGACTGCGGCTCGGCCCTGGCCGAGGCGGAGGTGGAATACGAGGACAAGGCCTCCCCCGCCATCGATGTCGCTTTTCCCGTTCATGACAACCATGGCGACAAGGTGGCCAACGCCTTCGGCCTTTCCCACCTGCGGGGGCCGGCCTTTGCCGTGATCTGGACCACCACGCCGTGGACCCTGCCCGCCAACGAGGCGGTGAGCGTCCATCCGGAACTGACCTACCACCTCATCGAAACCGAGAAGGGCGCCCTCATCCTGGTGCGGGAACTCGCCGACGCCTGCCTCAAGCGCTACGGGCTGGAGGGCCGGGTGGTCGGCGCCTGCAGCGGCGACAAGCTCGATCAGGTGCTGCTCCGCCACCCGTTCCAGAACCGCGACGTGGCCATCATCTGCGGCACCCACGTTACGGTGGATGCCGGTACCGGCCTGGTGCACACGGCCCCCGCCCACGGCGTCGACGACTACAACATCGGCAAGAAATACGGCCTGCCGGTAAATAACCCGGTGGGCAACGACGGCAAGTTCCTGGGCAACACGCCGGCCCTCTCGGTCGGTGAGTTGGCCGGTCTCTCGGTGTGGCAGGCCAATCCCCTGGTGCTGCAGGAACTCGAGGCGCGGGGGCGGCTCCTCAAGGCCGAGAAGCTGCAGCACAGCTACCCCCATTGCTGGCGCCACAAGACGCCGATCATCTTCCGCGCCACCACCCAGTGGTTCATCGGCATGGAGCACAAGACGGGGGAGGACGCCTCGACCCTGCGCTGGATCGCCGAGCGGGCGGTGGACGAAACCCAGTTCTTCCCGGCCTGGGGCCGCGCCCGCCTGGAGGCGATGATGAAGACCCGCCCCGACTGGTGCGTCTCCCGCCAGCGCAACTGGGGCGTGCCGATTCCCTTCTTTCTGCACAAGGAAACCGGCCTGCCCCACCCGCGCACGGCCGAATTGATCGAAGCCGTCGCCCGGCGGGTCGAGAAGGCCGGCATCGAAGCCTGGTTCAGCCTCGACGCCGCCGAACTGCTGGGTGCCGAGGCCGACCAATACGTCAAGATGAAGGATACCCTCGACGTCTGGTTCGATTCCGGCACCACCCACTGGCACGTCATGCGCGGCTCCCACGCCGCCCAGCATGCCTGGCCGGCCGATCTCTACCTCGAAGGTTCCGACCAGCACCGCGGCTGGTTCCAGTCCTCGCTCCTTTCCGGCTGCGCCATCGACGGCCGGGCGCCCTACAAGGCCTTGCTCACCCACGGCTTCGTGGTGGACGGCAAGGGCCACAAGATGTCCAAATCCAAGGGCAACGTCATCGCCCCGCAGCAGGTTTCCGACAAGATGGGTGCCGAAATCCTGCGCCTGTGGACGGCCTCCACCGACTATTCCGGCGAGCTGTCGATTTCCGACGAAATCCTGAAGCGCGTCGTGGAAGCCTACCGCCGCATCCGCAACACCCTGCGCTTTCTCCTGGCCAACACCGCCGACTTCGACGCCGCCACGGACCTGCTCCCGGTCGGCCAGTGGCTGGAGATCGACCGCTACGCCCTGGCCCTCACCCGGGAGCTCCAGGCCGACTGCACGGCCGATTACGAGCGCTACGAGTTCCACCGCGTCGTCCAGGCCCTGCAGACCTTCTGTTCCGAAGATCTCGGGGGCTTCTACCTGGATATCCTCAAGGACCGGCTGTATACGACCGCGCCGGCCTCCCTTGCCCGCCGTTCGGCCCAGTCGGCCCTGTGGCACATTCTTCAGGCCTTCGTCCGGCTGATGGCGCCGATCCTGAGTTTTACCGCCGAGGAAATCTGGGCCATCGTCAGCGGCAAGGCCGACGATTCGATCATGTTGCAGCGCTGGCACGACCTGCCCAAGCCGCCAGGCGAAGGCGACCTGCTGGCCAAGTGGGGAAGCCTGCGGGCGGTCCGCGGCGAGGTCACCAAAGCCCTGGAGGAACAGCGCGAGGCCGGCAAGATCGGCTCCTCGCTCCAGGCCGAAGTGAGCATCCACTGTTCCGGCGAAACCTACGACCTGCTCGCCTCCCTTGGCGACGACCTCAAGTTCGTGCTGATCGCCTCCAAGGTGACGGTGGTCGCTGATCCGATCGCCCGGGTGGTGGTCATCCCTTCCCCCCACGGCAAGTGCGAACGCTGCTGGCACGTGCGGGAGGATGTCGGCGCTGCGGCCGACCATCCGACCCTTTGCGGGCGCTGCATCGCCAACCTCCATGGTGCGGGCGAAGTTCGTGTCTGCGCCTAGCGCCGTCCGCTGGTACGGGCTGGCGGTGCTGGTCATCGTCCTCGACCAGTTGAGCAAATGGGTCGTGCTCGGCCATCTCCAGCTTGGCGAGACAATTTATGTCGCGCCTTTCTGGAACTGGGTGCTGACCTACAACCCGGGCGCCGCCTTCAGCTTTCTCGCCGACCAGCCAGGCTGGCAGCGCTGGTTCTTCGCTACCCTGGCCGTCGGCATTTCCGGCTGGATCGCGGTCATGCTGCGCCAGCACGCCGGCGACCGGCTTCTCGCTTTCGCCTTGGCCCTCATCATGGGCGGCGCCCTGGGCAACGTCATCGACCGCATCCGCTTCGGCGCCGTCGTCGATTTCGTCCAGTGGCATGCCGCCGGATTCTACTGGCCGGCCTTCAACGTGGCCGATTCTGCAATCACCGTCGGCGCCGTTCTTCTCGTCTGGGAGCAACTCTTCCTGGCGGGTGGCAAGGCGCCCAAGGACCGAACCCCATGACCGAAACCGGCAAGACCGTCCATTCCGACAGCTACCTTACGCTCCACTACCGCATCACCACCCTCGACGGGGAAGATTTCCTCTCCACCTTCGATATGAGTCCCGCCACGCTCCAGCTAGGCGCCGGCCAGCTCGCCGACACGCTGGAGTCCTGCCTCATCGGCCTGCCGGCTGGCGAGCGCTTCGTCTTCCAGCTCGAACCAGAAGAAGCCTTCGGCGTGCACAACCCCCGCCTGGTGGAGCGCATCGCCCGGACGGCCTTGCCTGCCGACATGGAACTCAAAGAGAACTCCGTCGTCGAATTCGGGGCGCCGAACGGCGCCTCCTTTGCTGGCTTCCTGCGCGAACTCGCCCCGGACTCGGCCCTCTTCGACTTCAACCATCCCCTGGCGGGCAAACCCATCCGCTTCGAGGTGGAAATCATCGGAATCATGTAATGCAGGTAATTCTGGCCAACCCCCGCGGTTTCTGCGCCGGCGTCGAACGCGCCATCGCCATCGTCGAACGCGCCCTGGAAAAATTCGGCGCCCCCATCTACGTCCGCCACGAAGTGGTGCACAACAAATTCGTCTGCGACGACCTGCGGGCCAAGGGCGCCGTTTTCGTCGAAGAGCTCGACGAGGTGCCGACCGGTGCCACCGTCATCTTCAGCGCCCACGGCGTCTCCAAAGCGGTGCGCGAAGAGGCCGAGAAACGCGGCCTCAAGGTCTTCGACGCCACCTGCCCCCTGGTCACCAAGGTCCACGTCGAAGTCGCCAAGATGCGCGCCCAGGGCCGCGAGGTCATCATGATCGGCCACAAGGGGCACCCGGAGGTGGAGGGGACGATGGGGCAGGGAACCGGCGGAATGTACCTGGTGGAAACCGCCGAGGACGTCGCGGCGCTCGCCGTGAAAACCCCGGAGGCACTATCCTACGTGACCCAGACGACCCTCTCGGTGGACGACGCCGAACGCATCGTCACCGCCCTGCGGGAGCGCTTCCCCGGTATTCAAGGGCCGAAGAAGGACGATATCTGTTACGCCACGCAGAATCGGCAGGACGCGGTGAAAGCCCTGGCTGAAACCTGCCATCTGGTTATTGTGGTTGGCAGCAGAAATAGCTCGAATTCAAACCGCCTGCGCGAAGTCGCAGAG
The DNA here is from genome assembly GCA_009469675.1 of Azonexaceae bacterium. Lineage (GTDB taxonomy): Bacteria > Pseudomonadota > Gammaproteobacteria > Burkholderiales > Rhodocyclaceae > SSSZ01. The sequence goes on from SSSZ01000070.1 coordinate 28,790, forward strand.
CAAAGGGGGCGCCGGGCATATCTCGTCGATGACGCATCGGAAATCCGAGGCGAATGGATTACTCCCGGACAAACGATAGGCGTGACCGCAGGTGCATCGGCTCCGGAAGTGTTGGTCAGAAGGGTTCTTGAGCGCCTCGAAGGGTTTGGTGGGATAGTCGTTCCATTGTTGTCCGAGATGCGAGAGGATGTCCTGTTTCCGTTGCCTAAGGAACTTCAGGATCGTTAGGAAAAAAACGGGCCGTGAAGGCCCGTTGGTACGCTGGGCGAATTTGCATTATTTGAGAATTTCGCGCCAAGCAGCCCTCTTCCCTACGGGTGTTGGTGTGGGAATGCCCGTTCCTTCAGTGATGGTCTTGCCCTCGCTGGTTCTAACCAACGCCTTGATACCAGTTGACGTTTTGATGACGATTGGACGGCTGGCGAGCACGTTGCCCAACGAAACCGAGGAATACGTATTGGTTCCGGCAGCGAGCGCTCCTCCGGTTTTATAGTCGAGTACCGTGAGCCAACTCGAACCTCCGGGAATACACGGATCGGGACTCGGGATGTTTGAGGTAAAGATAATCGCACCGCCAACCAGAGCAGGGTGGGTATTTACCCGCTCGGAGGGGGCGGTCGAGGGGTCGGGCAAGTCGACATACCACCCTTTCTTAGCCGATACGCCGGTGTAACTTACCGCGTTGTTCGATGCGGTCCGTTTTCCTGTGCCAAGATCGGTCAGCGATTGTTGTTGTAAAGAATTCCTCAGGTTATCGGCAATGACCGGTGATATGTCGGTCGGTGAGCTTAAGTCATCAATTAGGCCGTATACCGTTTGAGTCTGGGAGTTTGTCACGTCTGGGTCACCGAGATACTGGCCGGTGCCGACATAGATAAATCGTTTATAGACGCCACCGCCAAGATGCACCAAAGCAAGCTGGGGTTCGCTTGTCACCGGTTGAGTTCCCGCTCCCGCTCCTGCGCCATCCTTGAGAACCGCAAGTCGCTTGACGTTCCAATTCGTAATGCTCGCATCGGAAATATCAAATCGCCACAGATTGCCAAGTAGGTCACCGCCATAGACTTGCGTAACCTCGTTGTTGTAAGAGGCATCCTTGACGAAGGGCGCGAGATGAGCAAGGCCAGACGGGTTTGCGGCGGTGCCTATAACCGGGGTGCCGCTAGACGGAGTGGTATCGATCGCCTTAATTAATTCGCCTGTCCGGGCGTTGAGGACAAAAAGGTAACCGTGACCGTTTCCTCCGCTATTGTCGGTTCCCGTACCGTTGTTGTAGCCCGAGGCAACCAGCACAACCCAACCTTTGGCTTTCGTTTTGACAAGAAATGGCCGGCCAAAAATATATCCGATATTGGCTTTTACCGTCGCGTCAGTCGAAGCGTTGGGGAATTCCCAGAGAACTTTTGACGCCGCGTTAGCCTCACTTGATGCCGTTGGAGTGGTCATGTCCAGTGCATAGATGCCGCGTCCGCCTTTGCCTAAGCCTCCTATGGCTATCGTTCTCCAGTCTGGGGTGGGGCAGGAGCTTGGGCAGCCGCTCATCCCATCGGTATTGTTAAGGTCAGCGTCACCGACGAAGGGCGTAGCATCAATGAACATCCGGTGAGAATACGTTTTTCTGGACAACAGGTTGAGAACACTCGTCGAACTTGATGCCGGATCGGAGGTATCCAAGAGCAGATTGGGGATGTATGCCCAGTTTTCCGCTCCGGTTGTGCCGTTAAACATATGCACCATGCCGTCGTTCGCCGGCTGAACGACGATCTTGGTTCGACCGCTTTGTGCTGTCTTGAACGCCGAGTAGCCGCTATCAATAAAAAAGTTCGACGGAGATCGGATGACAACTGGTTCGGCGTTGATAATGTCGCCGAGGAGGTGGGCGCGACTGCGATAGGTTCCCGCGGTTTCACCGCTACGATCGCCCCGTAGATAGGCCAGAACCGAACTGCCGTCGGTAGTCGAGGGGGTATTGAGGCGGTTCTGTTGGGCGGTGGAAAGTTTTGAGGTGATGCTGCCCCCAATTGCCGTTGCTGCGGGCTGGAACTGCAATCCGGAATTGGAATACCCGGAACCGCTGTAGGTGACTATGGCGCGGTCAGTGGGTAGGGCAGTTGCCAAAGCAGTGCCGTGGGTCCGTAAATCGAGCTGGGTTTGCCCGGACCCGGAGGTCCAGGACGACGTAGTTGACGGTACTCCGGTTTGGACATCGACCGCGAAGGAATCCAAATCCCCGGTCCAGGTTCCGGAATTGTAGCTGGATGCATACGACGAATTGTCTCCGCCGGTGATGTTGGCGTTAGCCACGGCCACCGCTGCTGCCGCACCGGATCGGGCGACGATGTCGTCCAGGGCATCGGTTAGCGAAGCGGCAAATGCATCGGGATCGGCCGCGCTGAAATAGTTTCCCCGGCTATTGAGCGCAGCGTGGGCCAGATCATCGACGTTCTGCGTGGTGCACCCGTCACAGGGGGTCGGCCAATCAATCGTCGGCGGCGTCGTCGGCGGGGTCGCGTTAATCGCACTGAAAGCCGATTCGATCGTCGTTTTCGGAATGGTGCCATAGACCCCCAGACCTACCGTAAAGTTGACCAGATGCTGCCAAAAGGCGGGATCTTTCGGATTTGGCGGAACGATCTTGTTGGCCATGTCGCTGCGAAGGTCGTTGACCCAGTAATACATCGCGACATCGGCAAGGGTACTTGAAACGGAATCCTTGTAGGGATTGGCCGGTGTATAGGTAAAGGGAGAAAGCGATGACCCCGCCGGCGGGGTCATCGTCGCTCCTGAAGTGTTATCGACGTTGCTGCGAGCCCCTGCGGTGGCCGCTGAATTCCCGTTCCAATACCCGTCGGTCATCAGGATGTTGTAGTTCTGACGACAGGCGTATTGGGTGCCGCCGGTCGATCCGGGGTTTTCGCCCCATGGTCCCCGGTCGTCGGTCCGTTTGAAATATTGACCGACATCGTCAAGGGCCTGACGCAATGGCGTTCCCGCTGCCGGCATGGGGTGGTCGTAGAGGCTGGAGAAAAACGAGGTTCGGCCGCTTCCTGAAAACGCTCTGACCCCGCTCACTATCGTTCGGGTACTTATGCCGTCAAGGGTTGCGGCTGCTTTATTGATCGCGGCGAAACCAACACGCATTCCCGTGCCTTGTTTCGAAAAGGCTCGCCCCGTACCGGCTCGGGCGGTCAGGATGCGGGAGCGATAATAGGTGTACCAGTTGGCAAAATTCTGAATTTCTTCGTTATACGAACATGAACTAGCACTCGCAACGCAGTCCGTTCGCCCTGCGGCTTTTGGAAACGGGGCGTTTCCGGGTTTTATTTCTACTAAGCCAAATTTTGCTGCGGTATTGGCGGCGTCAGTGGGACTCGTCGGGTGGGGCGCCGCACCAATGTAATTGAAATAGGTAGCAGGGTAATAGGTTCTCGATGCAGTGTTTTCAGAGCCATCATCGTCCCGCCAGGCGACGTTCCACGTTTGATTGGTGGTCAGGTTCAAGGTGCCTTCATTGGAGGCAGATGGTGCCGTTCCAGACGGCCACATCGATGGACAGCGGTACGGATTGTGACACGCTGCCGTCGGAGGAGAGTCAGGAAACAGCGTTCCGTCTTCCTTTGACCACGGCTGATAGCGCCGGGTCGGATCATAATAAAGCGAATTGAATCGAGCGCTCCGGAAATACCGTGCGTAGCGATTGGATAGTTCAAATCGCGCCGTCGTGTCAAACGAACCGCCGTACCCCCAACCAGCGCCATACAAGGTGGCCGGTCGTGGGAAAGTAAAAAATACGTCGTCGCTTTCAGGAATCACTTCAAACTGCATCGACCCCGAATCGTCCAAAGTAAACATGACATTGGGGACGACGGTGTTTTTTACCGCAATCGGAACATCGGTAAGCGTGGTACCGAAGGCGACCGGGGAAGCTAACTGCAGGGCGGAAAGCACTGCTGCGGAAAGCCGTTTGCGGGCGATGGTCATGGCAATCCTTCCAGAAAATTACAGAGCTGTTCTCGTGAAACTCATTTGTGAAAACACCACGGTATTGCGGGGGCCGGCAACCCGAACAGTGACACGGTAATAGATTTCCTTCGGTGCCGGGCAAAGGTCCGGGTCGCCGGTTTTGGGTGGAGGAGGGCAGTTGTCCGGCCTCCGAACCAAATGGCAATAAGCTTCGATATCGTCGCTGCTAAAGGCGGCCTGGCTGCAAAGCCGATCAATCACCGCCTTGACCGTATAACCGTTGAAGCTGGCGGGTAGTGGGATTGCCGCAACCGCATCCCAATTGATCGGAACCTTCGGATTCACGCCAGGGGCACTGGAGACCACGATGTCGGTACTGGGAATGTCTGGCCCGGGCGGATCTTCAATATCCCGGGTCGTGGCGTAATATGAACAGGCGGTTGTACATCCAGCCGGGGCGTTGGCTTGGTTTGCCGCGAGCGTTACCATATCCTGTACGGACTTAAAGGCTGCTTCGAAGCCGATGTCCGCAGCCGGCAGCGCCGCTTGGCGAAGCGCAATATTTCCGGCAATGATGTTCCCCGTGTCAACCGACCGGATAAGCGCCATGGCCGTTAGCGACATGGCTACCAGAGCGATCAGGGCCATAATCAGGGCAATCCCGGACTGTTTTACGACAATCCTTACGCCGGACTGAATACAGGTTCTGCGAAGTGGGGAAGAGGAATTCATTGTGTTGTCCACATCATGTTGCGAAGGGGGACGATGGTCTGGAAAACACGGTAGCGGTACTTCCGCCAGTTCGGGTCGGCTGAAAGATCGATCTTGGGCGCTTTGTCGGCTGCAGTGTCGTCCCAGGCGCATGGTCCGTTGTTGGTGCCGGCATTGTTGACGCACGGGGCGGTAACGTCGGTCGTTTCCAGTTTTGGGCTGCGTACCACCACTGCGATGCGGATGGCTTGAATGCGCTGGATTTTTTCCAGGTCAAGGTTGGCCCAGGTATTGGTCGGCTCACACCACGCGGTAACACTGGTTTCATTGGTAGTGGCGCCGGTGCATGGGCCGTTGCTGACTCCGTATTGCGCTTGCAGGCTAACCACATCGGTTATCAGCGGGTTATCCAGGGCAGCGGCGCCCCGCGCCTGGTCGCGAGCGATCAACTGCTTCGAGCCGTTGACCAGATAGGAACGATAGGTGATCCCTCCGGGTGAATAAACAGAAGTTTCAACTGCAGGAAAGCTTGGCCAAGAATGAGAAACCTTGTAGGCTGCGTCAGGATTCCAGGTATTCCCGGAGGGAGCGGGGGTGATGTACAGGGTCTTACGATCATCCGGGGACACCGGGCCGATGATTTCGGCGACCATGCAGTTTCCGCCGCCGACGATCAAAACCACTGCACCGTCAAGGAATCCGGTTCCGCGTCTTAGCGATATCCTATCCGAACTCGGTTTCAATTCTGCCATCAGATAGGTCGCTATCGCACCGCCAACCGCGTTGCCCAGGCGCATGTCGATCTGGTCGGAACTGGTTGGGCCACCGTCGGTAATAAATACCGGGGCCAATAAGGTATCGAACCCCTTGACCGGAGAGGTTTCGGTCACCGGAGGGCCGGCTTTGCGGTAGTAGCTATAGGTCTTTACGGCGCCAAATATTGAGTGGGTTGCTCCAGTAGCAGGCGGGCAGCTGAACGTCCCGTTGGTGCCGCCCGTGACAATGCCGGCACCGGCCGACTTGATTGACTGTTCGAATTCAGCGACGCCCATCATGCCAGCGGACTGCGTGTCAGTCCCCGTAACGGTTACCCGTTTTTGTGCCTCAAAGGTTGAGAAAACATGGGAAATCACGAGGAAAATAATCATCGCAATTGCGATTCCAACCATAAGTTCGACTAGCGAAAACCCATGAACATTTGTCGGCCGACTAACTTGAGTGCTGGATCGATGGGAGATTGATTTCATGATGAAGTCCGTTCAGTTGATCTGGGTCGCTGTCACATAGCGATGCCAAGCGGCATCCTGTGGCCGTTTCCAGCAAATGCCGATTTCTACGGTTCGGTCAGCGTTGACCACTATGCGTTGGAGATTTTCTGCGGCGCCTGGAAGCGACTGAGCTACCTGATGAGTCCAGCTTCCCGCCACCGTTCCGTTGTGAACTTTGGTATTCGCGGATGCCGCTCCCGTAGGGGCGCAAACCGCACCCCCGGGGTGATGGGCAAAGGATGCCAAATTGGTGCGGTCTGCCCACATCTGGGAGATGATCTGATCGGCAAGAAACGCCGCGTCAGCACGATTTTTTGCATCAATACTCAAGCCAATTGCGCTGGCCTGAATGCCAATGAGTCCAAGGAGACTGGCGGAAAAAATCAGTATGGCAATCAGTGCTTCCAGAATAACCACACCACCCTGGTTATGGGCGGGGACGATGGGCTGGATCGAAGTGACTATGGTGTTCATGTCAGGGACACTTTCTGACATCGTCTGCTGCAGATACCGACGGATTGCACAACTTGACCAAACCACCCGAGCCTGATTTGCCTAGGGAGGTCCAAAGAATCCTGATTCTGAGATCAGCGCTTTCGTCGGCCGGCATGATAGTGCTCGGAACATCAACATCGATTGTGGCCATGGTATTGGAAGCCGGTGTATTGTCGATGACGCGCCCGAGGCTGCTAAATGTCACGGTCGTGATGTTTTCGCATCCAGGCAAAGGGTATGCCGTACTGGTGCTATGAGGGCAAAGGGTAATGCGCCCAGCAAGGTTGCTGGGTGATTTTGTCTGGATAAGTTCACCACCTTCGGTTTGCACCCGCCACCCAAGATCATAAATTCCGCCAGAGATCGATAATACGAACTGCACTGCCTGGTTGCGTTGAACCGCACTGGAGCGTGCGAGTTGCAGTCCGTTAAGAATCGATTCAGCTTGCGCACGAATCTGGTAGTTGAGGATGGTCTGCCTAAACGAAGATACGCCGATCGCTAAGAAGACCCCAAGCACTACGATCACTACCGCGAGCTCAACGATAGTAAATCCGCTCGCCTTGTCGTTAGAGGTCAGCATTCGTCGCCTCGAATCAGCCAGCAGTCCTTGGCCACGGTTTGACCCTTGAATCCCGTGGTTCTCCGGGTATTGGTTTGGTTAACGGTGTAAATATAGGCATTGGCCGCACCAAGGCCTCCACCAATCTTGCTGGAGGCTGTTGCCGTGAACGTATCATCGGTTGCGCCTACCGTACATGCAAACTGAAAATACTCCGTATTTCCGGGGGGGGCGATTCCACAGGCCCCGTTGATAACCGGGCCATAATTCCTGTTGTCCTGGTAATACTGTTCGACGCTGACCCGGTAATTGGCCAGAAGTGCCGTTCCATCTGTGAGTTTGGCGCGTCGCAGGTAATCCGAATACTGCGGGACGGCCAGTCCCAATAGGGTGCCGATGATCGCTACGACGATCATGAGCTCAACTAAAGAAAAGCCGCGAATAGCATTGGCGGTTTTCAGTGGGTGGTGATGGAAGCACGTGAACATGGAACCCCCTTATTGGTTAAGTTGTAATATAGAGACATTGTACTTATTGGATGCGGAGCTCCGATGAACGGCAACAGTCAACGGATGCACGGCAGTCAAGTCCAAAATTTGCTGTAAATTCCTTTGGTTCGTGGGATGACGAATGGTTTTCAGCCGGCGAGGGCAACAACGTTGTTGCCATCGCCGGCGGCGGCGCGGGCGGCAGCCCACTCCGCGAATTCGTCCATGTCCA
>SSSZ01000071.1 GCA_009469675.1 Azonexaceae bacterium
AACGTCCAGGGCTGATCGAGAGGAGAACTGAATATGCAATACAAATCCCAAGCGGTTGCAAAACCCTACTTCATCGCGGCAATCGGGCTTTTCGTCGCCCAGATCCTGTTCGGCCTGATCCTCGGCCTGCAGTATGTGATCGGCGATTTCCTCTTCCCCGCCATTCCCTTCAACGTGGCCCGCATGGTCCACACCAACGCCCTCATCGTGTGGCTGCTCATGGGTTTCATGGGCGGTGCCTACTACATGATCCCCGAGGAAGCGGAAACCGAACTGGCCAGCCCGAAACTGGCTATCGCCACGTTCTGGATCTTCCTGGTCGCCGCCGCCCTCACCGTGGTCGGCTACCTGACGGTTCCCTACGCCACCCTGGCGGAAATGACCGGCAACAACCTCCTCGAAACCATGGGTCGCGAGTTCCTGGAACAGCCGTTGCCGACCAAGGTGGGCATCGTCATCGTGGCGCTGGCCTTCCTGTTCAACATCACGCTCACCGTGCTGAAGGGCAAGAAGACCTCGATCTCGATCGTTCTGCTGCTCGGCCTGTGGGGCTTGGCCGTCTTCTTCCTGTTCTCCTTCTACAACCCGGTGAACGTCGTTCTCGACAAGTTCTTCTGGTGGTGGACGGTGCACCTCTGGGTGGAAGGCGTGTGGGAACTGATCCTCGGCGCTTTCCTGGCCTTCGTGCTCATCAAGACCACCGGCGTTGACCGGGAAGTGATCGAGAAGTGGCTGTACGTCATCGTCACCCTGACGCTGATTACCGGCATCATCGGTACCGGTCACCACTACTTCTGGATCGGCACGCCGGAATACTGGCAGTGGTGGGGTTCGATCTTCTCCGCTCTGGAGCCGATCCCCTTCTTCGCCATGACCGTTTTTGCCTTCAACATGGTAAACCGTCGCCGCCGGGAGCATCCCAACAAAGCCGCCGTCCTCTGGGCGCTCGGCACCGGCGTGATGGCCTTCCTGGGCGCCGGCATCTGGGGCTTCCTCCACACCCTGGCTCCGGTGAACTACTACACCCACGGTACGCAGATCACCGCCGCCCACGGTCACATGTCCTTCTACGGCGCCTACGTGATGGTGAACCTGACCATGATCTCCTACGCCATGCCCATCCTGCGCGGCCGTGCTGCCAACAGCAACAAGTCGCAAGTGATGGAAATGTGGAGCTTCTGGCTGATGACGGTCTCCATCGTCTTCATCACCCTGTTCCTGACCGCCGCAGGCATCCTGCAGGTCTGGCTGCAGCGCGCCTCCGACACGCCCCTGCCCTTCATGGTGGCCCAGGACAAGATCGCCTTGTTCTACTGGATGCGTGAATGGACCGGCGTGGCCTTCCTGGTCGGCCTCCTGATCTATGTCGCCAGCTTCTTCGTCGGCGGCAAGGAAGAGCAGTCTGCCTGAGTAAGGGCGTAAGCCAACCAAACGGCGCGGATCGCAAGATCCGCGCCGTTTTTCATTGGGCGGCGCCGGCCGATGGCCGACCGCCCGCCGTGCGCCCCCGGGGGACGGTACGGCGTAGCACACCAATCCGCGTCAAATCGCGACGCGAGAACGAGCCGAAGACAGTGCCGTCGCACAGCGCCGCGAAGCCGGCAAAGGATCGATTTGCAAGGGAATTGGTATCAGGCGCCAGGACGGTTTTTGGCGTTTTCCCCGGAGGGCGGCAGCGAATCTTCGAAATGGCGCCAGAACGAATCGCCGGAACGTTGCCCCCGGACCTCGACCAGGATGGCGCGGAACTTGTCGGCCTGAAAGCGCAGTTCCCTGATGCTGGACGCCTGCTCGACCCGCTCGATGAGCAATTCCGCATCGGGTCCGAGCACCTTGTTGAGACTCCGGACGAATTGCCGCTTGGCGGCCGCCAGACTGGCCTGATCGATCTCGTCCGCCGGCATTTCGGCCGGGTCGAATTCGCCGGCGGCCTCGTCGTCGGTGCGGTCCTGCCCGGAATTTTCCCCGCTTGCCTCGGCAACTGCATCAACCGCCACGGCCGGCTCGACCTCCAGCCCCGCGATATAGCCGCCGTCCTCGAGGACTTGCAGCAGTTCAGCGCTATTGGGGAAGGCGGCGAATTTTTCCAGTAGTTCGGCGCCCGTCGATTTTCCGTCGATCAACAGGAGCAGCGCCCGCGCCCGCGCCGAAATGGACAAACTGCGCTGGGCCACTTCGGCAGCCCCCTTGTCGCTTCGCACGTACCGTGATTCGGGTTTCATGGCAGTTTCCGCTAGATCGTTGACCCCGACCGGAAAAGAGGCTCCTTGCTCCGGTCAAACACCCAAACTTTGCAGGGATTTTAGCGCGTTCCCGGAATTCGTGTTCCGGCCGCTCCCGGTGATCCTTCGCCTTTTACGCCATATCAAGGCCGGAAAAAGCTCAGCCCTGTATCATCGCCCCCCATGACAACCATTGCCGACCCCCTGCCCGCCGGCACCCTTCGCAGCAAGCGCCTGCCCGGCGACCTCGCGATCTGGGTCTTCATTCTCGCCGAGATGCTGGCCTTTGCCGTGTTCTTTGCCTCCTACGCGTTTGCCCGGACGAAGAACGTCGAAATGTTCAACCTCTACCAGCAGACCCTCGACCGTAACATCGGGGCCTTGAACACCATCCTCCTGGTGACCGGCTCCTGGTTCGTCGTGCTGGCCGTCCAGGCGGCCCACCGAGACGACCGGGCCGGGGTGCCGCGCAACATCCTGCTCGGTTTCCTCTGCGGCGGCGGCTTCCTGGCCGTCAAGGTGATGGAATACGCCGAGAAATTCGGCGCGGGCATCTCGCTCTCGACCAACACCTTCTACATGTTCTACATTTCGCTGACCTTCTTCCATTTCATGCACGTCATCCTCGGCATGGTCATCCTGGCCGTCCTGTGGACCCAGGCGCGCCGCGGCAAATACGGCAGCCACGACGCCCACGGCCTGGAGAGCGGCGCCGCCTACTGGCATATGGTCGATCTCCTGTGGATCGTGCTCTTCCCCCTCGTCTATGTGATGCGATGAAAGCCCTCAAGAACCCCGCCCACCGCGCCTGGCTGGTCCTCCTCGTCGCCACGGGCATCACCTGGTACCTCGGCGAGGTCGGCGCCGCCGGCACCGGCGCCATCGTCGCCATGCTGCTCATCGCCTTCGTCAAGGGCCGCCTGGTCATCCTCGACTTCATGGAATTGCGCGGCGCCCCGCTGATGTGGCGACTGCTGCTCGAAGGCTGGCTTATACTGGTTTCCGGCCTCATCCTCCTCGCCTACTGGATGTCCCTCCGATGAACCGTTGTTTGCATCGCCGGGGCGCAGAAACGCAGAGCAATTCTCATCCGCCTGAGTCCTTCCTCTGCGCCTTTGCGCTCCTGCGTTGATCTCCCCGCCCATGACCGACCATTCCCTGCCTTTCTACGAACCTTCCGGCAACGAAATCGCCCTCTTCGAGCACGCCTGGAAGGAGCGCCTGCCGCTCCTCATCAAAGGCCCCACCGGCTGCGGCAAGACCCGCTTCGTTTCGCACATGGCGGCCCGCCTCAAGCTGCCGCTGTACACCGTGGCCTGCCACGACGACCTCACCGCCGCCGACCTGGTCGGCCGCCACCTGATTTCCGACCGCGGCACCTACTGGAGCGACGGCCCGCTCACCCGCGCCGTGCGCGAAGGCGGCCTCTGCTACCTGGACGAGGTGGTTGAGGCGAGAAAGGACACCACGGTAGTGCTGCACCCTCTCGCCGACGACCGCCGCATCCTGCCCATCGACCGCACCGGCGAAATCCTCGAGGCGCCGCCCAGTTTCATGCTCGTCGTTTCCTACAACCCGGGCTACCAGAATCTTCTCAAAGGCCTCAAGCCCTCGACCCGCCAGCGTTTCGTCTCAATGCGCTTCGATTTTCCCAACGGCGAGCGGGAACAATCGATCCTGATCGGCGAAACCGGCTGCGACGCCGACCTCGCCAAGCGCCTGGTCGGCATCGGCAAAGCCTTCCGGGCCTTGAAGGACCGCGACCTGGAAGAAGTCGCCAGCACGCGGCTTCTGGTCTATGCCGCCACCCTCATCAAGTCGGGCTTCGACGTCACCGCCGCCTGTCGCGCCGCCCTGGTCGAAAGCCTCACCGACGACGAGGAAACGGTCGACGCGCTGATGGAAATCGTCAATGCCACCTTCGGGCGATAAGTTCCGCACCGAGCCGGTAGCCGACGGCCAGGGCCTGGCCGTCCTCGCCGAAGCGCTCTACCTGACCAACCTCCTGCTGGCGCCGGGCGTCGCCTTCGCGGTCCTGGCCTGGCTGTGGCACAACAACAAGGGCACCGCCCCCGCCCTGGCCGCCGCCCACCTGCGGCAGACCTTCTGGGTCAGCCTCTACGGCGGCATCCTGCTGGTCACCTTCACCGCCCTCTTCCTGGTTCTCGGCGGCCTGCACTGGGAATGGACCTGGGTGCTGGTCATCCTGTACTTCACCTGTATCCATTCGACCCTGGTCATGTTCGGCATGTTCGGCCTGGCCAAGGCCATGGCCGGCCAGAAGTGGCGTTATCCCCTGATCGGCCCGAGCGACCAATGAGCCAGCCGGCTTTGCAGCGTTACCGCCTGCTGGCCCAGATGGGCTTTTTCGCCCTGTTTACGCTGACCCCGATTTTCGACCTTTTCCGCTACGACCTGACGGAAAACCATGCCTACTTCCTCACCCTGGCCTGGGATCTGGGCATGGACGACTTCATCGCGGGCAAGGTCGGCCCCGGCCGGGCCGCGGCCAACATCGTCCTCTACCTCTTCCTTCCCGTGCTCGGCACCCTCGCTCTCATCATCGGCGTCGCCTGGAAGTGGGGCCGCCTCTATTGCGGCTGGCTGTGCCCCCACTTTTCCGTGGTCGAAACCATCAACCGGCTGATGCTCGTCGCCACCGGCAAACACTCGGTCTGGGACAAAAAGACCACCCCGCCCTGGGAACCCGACGGCACGCCTGCCCCCCGCGATCGGCGCTACTGGCTGTTGGTGGTTCCCGCCGCCGTCGGCTTTGCCTTCGCCTGGGCCCTCGTCGGGTTGACCTACCTGATGCCGCCCTTCCAGGTCTACCACGGCCTTCTGACCTTTTCGCTCTACCGCTACGAGGTCATCTTCCTCGGCGCCGCGACCACCGTGTTGAGCCTCGAATTCCTCTTCGCCCGCCACCTTTTCTGCCGCTACGCCTGCGCCATCGGCCTGTTCCAGAGCTTCGCCTGGATGGGCAACAGGAATGCCATGGTGGTCGGCTTCGAACGCGACCGCCTCGCCGACTGCGCCAACTGCCTGGAGGGGCGCGGCAGCGCCTGCGACGCCGTCTGCCCGATGCGCCTGAAGCCGCGCAACGTCAAGCGCTGGATGTTCGCCTGCACCCAGTGCGGGCAGTGCGTCTCGGCCTGCGGCACGGTCAATCGCAATCACCCGGAAGGCGCCCTGCTGCACTGGGTGAAGGGCGACGAAGCGCGGCGCAACGAAGCCCGCTTCTCGGCCCTTTCCAACACCGACGAAGACGCCGGAGGGCGGGCCTGATGGAAGAATTCATCGGCAAGTTGTGGCATAACTGGGTGACCAAGGCGGCCGGCGGCAGCTATCCCGAAGCCGCCGTCAAGCTGGCCGAGGTGGAAAAAACCGCCGGCATCCTCTTCCGCGCCTTCGGCGGCGACCCCGGTCTCAAAGTCGCGGCGGCCACGGCGGAATCCCACGGCGCCCGGCGGCGCTGGCTGCAGCGCGTCGCCGGCAGCGGAGAAAAGGCCGCCCTCGCCCGGCGGGATTGCGAAACGCTCCGGCTGCCGCCGGAAATCGCCGCCTTTCCGGAAAAATCGCTCAACCGCGACCTCTACCTCTGGCTTGCCGCCCTGGCCGCCAGCGACGAGGCGCCCCACCGCCCCTGGTTCGTCCGCAACCAGCTCGCCGCCCAGGGGGCGCTGCGCCGCTTCCCTGGCCTCAAGCCGCGCTACCAGCGCCTGGTGGCGGCCCACCTCGCCGAACGCCCCGATCCGGCCGCCCTCCAGCCCGACGAGGCCGCCCAGGAACTGGCCCTGCGCCAGGCCCTGACCGAACCGGGCAGCGGCGCCGGCCTGCCGCCCCTCAGTTCGCGCAAATCCCGGCCGCCCCAGCCCGTCCTGCTATGGCTGGTGGAATCCCCCGAACTGCCGCCGGCCAAGGTCGGCTCGGGGGGCGAGGACGTGCCGCCGGAAGGCAGCGGCAGCGTCGAAGCGGAAAAAGAAGCCTACAAGGCCGAACAGGTCGACAAACCCGAAAACAAAAACGCCCTGGTCATGATCTTTCGCGCCGAAAGCCTGCCGACCTGGGCCGAATACGTCCGCGTCAACCGCGCCTACGACGACGACGCCGATCCCAACGCCAAGGACGCCGCCAAGGATCTCGACCGGCTTTCCCTGACCCGGGACGGGCAGACCAGCGTCTCCCGCGTCAAGTTCGACCTCGACCTGCCCTCCGCCGCCGAAGACGACGCCCCGATCGGCCCGGGCATCCCCCTGCCCGAGTGGGACTACCGCAAGGCCCAGCTCCTGGCCGACCACTGCCGCCTGCAGCCCATGATCGCCCGGGACGCGGGCCAGGCCGCCCTGCCCGCCGAGCTTGCCGCCACCGCCAAGAAGCTGCGCGGCCAGTTTGCCGCGCTGGCTCCCCAGCGGCGCTGGCTCAAGGCCCAGCCCGACGGCCCCGAACTCGACGTCGATTCCTGCGTGCGCAACCTGGCCGACCGGGCCAGCGGCCACACCCCCGATGGCGGCAGCTACCTCGACCAGGCCCGCTGCGAGCGCGACCTCGCCTGCCTCCTGCTGGCCGACCTGTCGATGTCCACCGACGCCTGGATCTCCGACAGCCACCGCATCGTCGACGTCATCCGCGATTCCCTCCTGCTGTTTGCCGAGGCCCTTTCCGCCACCGGCGACCGCTTCGGCATCTACGGTTTTTCCTCCCTGCGCCGGCAGAACATCCGCTTTCACCTCTTGAAAGACTTCGGCGCCCGCTACGACGCCACCGCCCGGGCCCGCATCCTGGCCCTGAAGCCCGGGTTCTACACGCGCATGGGGGCGGCGCTGCGCCAGTCGGCGCGCATCCTCTACGAGCAGCCGGCCGGCCGCCGCCTCCTCCTCATCATCACCGACGGCAAGCCCAACGACCTCGATCTTTACGATTCGCGCTACGGCGTCGAGGATACCCGCATGGCCGTGTACGAAGCCCGCCGCATGGGCCTCATGCCCTTCTGCGTCACCATCGACCGGGAGGCCGGCGCCTACCTGCCCTACATCTTCGGCCCGGCCGGCTATTGCGTCATCAGGAAGCCGGAGGAGCTGCCCCGGCGCCTGCCCCTGCTCTACGCGCAATTGACCCGCCAATAGCCTCTGTACGTATTGCAAATGACCTAATCCGGTGCCAAGATGCGCGGGTTCCAATGCGCCATCGGCCCACCATGCAAGGAAGCAATCCCATCAACATCGAAGCGCTGTTGTCGCACGTGCCGCTGTTCAACGGCCTGGGGCCGCAGGAAATCGCCAAGATCGCCCGCGGCACCCGGGAAATCCATGCCGGCAAAGGCGACATCCTCTTCCACAAGGGCGACCCCTGCAACGGCTTCCACCTGGTGGTCTACGGCCAGATCAAGCTCGGCTTCACGTCCCCCCAGGGCAGCGAAAAGGTGGTCGAAATCATCAGCCAGAGCCAGAGTTTCGGCGAAGCCATCATGTTCATGGAAAAGCCCTACATCGTCTTTGCCCAGGCGCTGACCGACTCGCTGCTGCTCCACGTTTCCAAGGCGGTGATTTTCGACGAACTCGAACGCGACCCCCACCTCTGCCGCAAAATGATCGCCGGCATGGCCATGCGCTTGCATCAGCTGATGACCGACGTCGAATCCTACTCACTGCATTCGGGCAAGCAGCGCATCATCGGCTACCTGCTGCGCGACCTGCCCGACACCGAACACAGCAAGAACCTGGTGGTCACCCTGCCGACCAACAAGGGCATCATCGCCTCCCGCCTCAACCTGACCCAGGAGCACTTCTCGCGCATCCTGCACGAGCTTTCCGAACTCGGGCTGATCGCCGTCGAGGGTCGCCGGATCCACATTCCCGACATCGACAAGCTGCGTTCCCACGAAGGCTGACCGCGCACCGGGCCGGCGGCGATGGCGACGGAAATCGAATTCAAGCTGGCGCTCAGCCCCGCCGCCGCCCGCGCCCTGCCGCGCCACCCCCTCCTTGCTGGCCAGCACCCCGCTAGCCAGCGCCTCCTCAACACCTACTACGACACACCCCGGCTCGACCTGCGCCGGCGCAAGGTGGCGCTGCGTTTTCGCAATAAGGGCTGGGACTGGCTCCTCACCGTAAAGTCGGCCGAACCGGCCAGCGGCGGACTGGCCCGGCGCAGCGAATGGGAAGCCCCGGCCGCGCCCGGCCGCTGGGACTTCAGCCACGTTGGCGATGCCGGCCTGCGCCGCGATCTGGAGGCCGCCACACCCCAGCTGGAGGCGGTGTTCACCACCGATTTTCGTCGCACCGCGTGGGAACTGGCCTTCGGAGAATCCCGCATCGAACTCGCCCTCGACCGAGGCACCATCGAAAGCAAGGGGCGGAAATCGCCCATTTGCGAGGTGGAACTGGAGCTGCTCGCCGGCCAAGTCGCCGACCTCTTCGCCCTGGCCGGCGAACTTCAGGCCACCTTGCCCCTGCGTCCCAGCATCGCCAGCAAGGCCGAGCGGGGCTACGCCCTGTTCCGCGACCAAACACCCCGCCCCTTCAAAGCCCGGCCCCTGGTTTTGCCCGACGACATTGCACCGCGGGCGGCCTTTCGCCAGATCGCCCTGGCCTGCCTGGAGCAGTTGCAGCGCAACGAGGCCGGCATCCTCCACGACCCCGATCCGGAATACGTCCATCAGGCCCGCGTCGCCCTGCGCCGCCTACGTTCGGCGATCAACGTCTTCGCCCCAGTTCTGCCGCCGGCATTCACCACCACCTGGAGCGCCGCCTGGAAGAACCTGGCCGGCGCATTCGGCGACACCCGCAACTGGGACGTCTTCACCGGCGAAACCCTGCCCCCCATCGCCGCCGCCTTCCCGACCGACCGCAGCACCCGGCGCCTCTTCGCCACCGGTCGGCGCAAGGCCGGCGAAGCCCGCCGCACCCTGGCCCGAGTGCTGCTAGGGGACGATTATCCCCGTCAAGTCACCCAATTCACCGCCGCACTCTTCGCTCTCGACGACACCGCCACCCTCCCCCTACGCACTTTCGCCCTGCAGCGCCTGAGCCGCCGAGCCCGCCAGGCCCGCCGCTTGGCCCGCCGGCCGACAGGCTTGACCGACGACAGCGCACGCCACGCTCTGCGGATCAGTCTAAAAAAACTGCGCTACCCCCTGGAATTTTTCGCCCCCCTGCTGCCGCCCCACCGCTTCAAACCCTACCTCGCCGCCCTGACCCACCTCCAGGACGAACTCGGGCGCATCAACGACCATGTCACCGCGATCGAACTCGTCGCCATGCTCCCGGGCGACTTCCGGAACACCCCGATCCTCGGCTGGCTGCAAGGCCGCCACGCCCTGCTCGTGATGGAACTACCGGAATCCCTGGGGGCATGGCTGGCACAAAGGCTGCCGGGGAAGTTGTGATGGGGGCCGACCGCCTTCCTTTCCCCCCGGGATATCAACTATGGTGATTCACAGTACGGCAAAATCCAGCCTTGTTGCCAGAATCTAGGCATATAAATTCGATCCGGTCGATCTATCAGTGAGAGGGAGTAGCAATCATTCCGCTCACTAATCCGAGCCAACCAGGGTGCGACGCTCCACGCAATACCTACCAGTGAAACCAGCGCCGCCACAGACACGGCGCGGTAACCGAACGGGCCATCTGGTTTTCCTGCTGATGTTACGGATTTCACCGCAAGCGCTGAAAACAACGTCAGGAGTATCTGGGACGTCGGATTATTAAATACCGGCGACACCATGGATTGTGCGAACAGGGCTATCAATGCTGCGATAACCGCAATGTCGAAGTGATGGTCCGAATCTATCCCGCTAACGTGACGCTTCGCCAGCAGCCGCAAGCGCCAAATCAGCCAATGCCCAACCAATACAATGAATACTATCGTCGCCGGTATACCCCATTCAGCCAATAGCTGCATGATCTGGTTGTGCGGACTTGCAGCAATTGGATTGACGTACACGGCAAAATGCATTGGTCCTGCGCCGAGCCATGGAAACGCGGCAGCCATACTCCATGCCAAACTCCAAAGCTCTATCCGCCCAGAAGCATTTGAACGCAGAAATCTGGCGCCGACAACCTCGTCGCCAGTTAGTATTGGCAGGAGCACAAATAGCAGGCTATAAATAACAAAACCCAGCAACACCAGTCGCGCATGTAGTGCAAGGAAACGCCGACACCTTGATCCCAGCAGAACCCAAATTCCCCCGCAAGCCACGAATTGACCGAGCAACACGCTACGCGAACCAGTGGCAAAGACAATTGCCACATACAATCCGCCAAGAAGCCATGCCAACCATCGCCACGGACCCGGCGCCACGCGATTTCTTATGGCAACCGGGATAAGAAACAGGATCCCAGTCTGATAGTCACTTAATACCCGAACGTTACTAAAACCCGGAAAGGTCATCGCCAGGATGGGATTGACGTCAAACAAAGCGTCGGAGTTAAGGATATAAAAAAGGCTGGAGTAACTGGCTAACACTACGACAACCCAGGTACAGGCAAGCTCCGTGAACGCTTCCTTGTCTGAAAACGGCAGCAGCAGCAATAGCGCCGTCATAACGAACCAGGACAGTGTCCACGACCATTCCAACCAAGCGACGGCGGGTGCGTAAGAGCGAGCGGCTGAAAAAAAACCGAGCGTAAAAAAACCAGTCCATCCGGCCAACTGCCACCAGGAAATACGGATGGCCCAACGCCGATCGGAAGCTATCGCATAGGGAGCCAGTGTCAAAATTACCAGCGCAGCCGCCAACAACTCAAAGATACGCTGCCAATCCATCAGGGACACTGCGCGAAACGATATGGGCAGTCCGATGACCTCAAGCAAGGGCGAAAACACGAGGTAGGCAACCAGAACCCCCATCGCGGCCAAACCTCGTTTCTGCAGGACTTGACCATCCTTATCGTAGGATATGCTCATTCAATCCTGGGGCCGGAGCGCTGCATCAAAATTACCTTGGGCTCCAATGGTACGAAAGAACACCGTCTCAAGAGAAACCTTCGGCAACACATCCTGCAAGACCCCGCCAACGGCGTTAATCCGCTGCATGATCGAAGAAAGTTCATGGGAACTGGCATCCGCCGCATACAATCCGGGTCGAACCTCTTCTGCCCCCGGAATTGCCATTGTTCCGCGATAGCGCAGGACATATCGATCGGCTTGGTCGGCCACTATTTCCTGGGGTGAACGTATGGTCACCAATTCCCCGCGATGAATCAGGCCGAACCGATCAGCGATGCGCTCGACATCATGGAGCACATGCGATGAAAAAAACAAGGCTCCGCCACCCTGCCGATATTCGTCAAGAATATCGACCACATCCTTGCGACCAACCGGATCGAGGCCTGAAAGCGGTTCATCGAGGATAAGAAGCCGCGGCTTGATCGCCAGTGCATGGGCAAGTGCAGTCCGCTGCATCATGCCCTTAGAAAACTTGCCTAGGGGACTACGGGCGACTGCATTGAGGCCAAAGCGCTCCAGCCAAAACATACAATGGCGTTCCGCATTCTCCACCTGTACGCCATGCAGGCGCAGCCCCATCAATAGTATCTCATAGGGGGTCAAGAACTCCTGCAGGCTTGGATTTTCGGGAACGAACCCCAGTCCGCGCCGCGCCTCATAGTCTCCCACATCGCGCCCGAAGATGGTTGCATATCCGCTGGACGGCTTTAGCGACCCGATAAGAATCTTAATCAAGGTGCTTTTTCCGGCCCCGTTGGGACCGATAAAGCCAAATGTTTCTCCGGCCGCCACCCTGAGCGAAATGCCCTTGAGAGCCTCCTTACCCGGCTTTCTCCAGCTACCGGGATAGGTCTTGCGAACGTCTTCAACTTGAATTATCGAACTCATCGCACTTTCCCTGAGATCTGTGGAGAAACGGCCTGCAGCTTTCCATCGGAATCGATGATATATCGCATACCGAATGGATCAGGCGGAATAGACGACAAGAGCGCCCGCTCTACAAGTTCGTTCAAGTGCGTTGGACTCGAGCCCGTTTGGCTGCGATAGCGCTTGATCGCCCCTTCAAGCAACAGCAGGTTTTCCATACGGATCGCCCGTTTTTCCAGAAATGCGGCAAAAGGCTTGTGCCGTGTTTCCTTGGCCATCATACGGTGCAGTCTAATTGCCAGTTCGACGTCTTCGCCTCTACTTATCCAAAGGGCCGCCATTTGCTGCAGCTGGATCTGTTCCATCTCGTCATGGGCATGGCTTGCTGCCACCCGCAACCACTCGGCCCCGGCCACCGGATTCTTGCGAAAATGGAGTTCATTGAATCCGTAATAGAAGGCTGGCTGCCAGTCGAAAGGTCGTGCCTTACTGGCTTGACTGAGAACATATTGGGCCGCATCAACCTGCCCGTACCAAGGAAGAATGGCCGCGGCGATATAGTAATTATCCTCGTGGCCCGGATTGAGCCAGGCGGCATCCGACTGAACCAGTCCCAAAATGCGATAAGCGTCTGCATCCATTGACTCGGTCGATACCACAAGGGCGCGGAATCCTGCAAGATTTGCTGCCAGGTAGCGATCCCCGGCCGCGAGCAGAACCTGGACAAACCGCGGCATTGCCACCTGCATTTCAACCGAGGGTGCCGGGCGCGGCCTGGAATACAGCACCGGCACCAGCCCCAGGAAAGCCAAAAAAAAAGCCAGCCCGGATATCAGGCCGAGGTTTTGGCGGAACAAACGCATTTCACGAAAATTCCCGCCGAGAGAAGGCGTGTATGGCCAGGCCAATCATGGTGCCGGCATAGAACCCGCCCATCGCCAGCCCCAATACAACGGTCAAGGTATCCGGCGCCAAACCATACATGGGCCACACCCGCCAATCGAGCCGCGAGAGATCGGGCAGCATCCAGCGGATAGCGTCCAATATAGGGCCGTACCTGGCCGCCAGATCAGCCTGCCCCTCGGCACCCCGGGCCACATAGTCCACCACCGAACCCAGGGCCCGGCCCGCAATGGCGAACATCGCCCCCACCGCCAAAGGCAGCATGGCGACGGTAGATAGGGTCGCAATCCACAGGGTAAAGGCGGAGACGACCGCCACGTCAACCCAGACTCCCAACACCGCCGCCCAGTAGGGCCAACCCAACTCGGGCCTGAACTGTTGGTCGTAATGCAGGCCGGAGGCCATGACGACAACCCACAGGAGCATTCCCAAGATCAGGGCCGCTACTCCGGACAGCGCAAGTACGCCAAGATAACGTCCGATCAGGTAAGCAGCACGGGGAACAGGGTAACTCAGGGTCAACACCACCGACCGACGGTCGATCTCCCGCCCGACCAGATCCTGCACCAGCATGATGGCGAACAATACGAGACTAAAGCGCAGACCCGAGAGCCCGACATCAAGGGCCACAGTCCGCGGCTGCCTAGGCGAGAACGATGCAGAAAGATAGGCCACACCCACCAGGGAAATTCCCAGGGCAAGGACAACCAACAGGACGCGATTACGAAACCCAGCCCGCCAGGACGATTGAAAAAACTGCAACATGGGCCTCTTTCAAAAAAAAAGCGCGCCCTACGACGCGCTTTTTCCAGCAGAACCTATTTAGGTGGACCCTGCGGCCGTATTTGCTGCACCCCGAGCGGTATCTGCTTCGGTGGTAGTGCATCCCCCCGGCACGGCGCACCCCGCATGAACAGCTACAGCACCGCCGTTGGTGTGGCCCTTGAATGTACTCTTCCCTTTAGCAGAGGCCGATCCCACGGCATACCAAGCGCCGCTGGTACCGTCAGTTCCCGCCAGGAAAACATTGGCAGAACACTTGGGAGCAATGGCCGTAACCATGAAATGAGTACCCGGGGTTCCCGCAGCGGGCGCAACCCCATTTTTCGCTGCGGTTCCATCACAAATCGCTGTATCCGCAGCGAAAACGCCGGTAGACGCAAGCAACCCGACGCAAGCAACCGAAACAATACTGAACTTTTTCATAATTCCTCCGATGATCGTAATAGTTACTGAGTCGAAGCGGCAACGGCTTGGGTCAACACATTGCGTGCGTCGGACTGGGCCGCCTTGTCCTCGCCCTTGCGGGTGTAATCGCTGAATTGCGGGATGGCGATGGCCGCCAAGATGCCGATGATCGCAACCACAATCATCAATTCAATGAGGGTAAAACCTTTCTGCAGCTTCTTCATTGTGACGTCCTCCAAGAAAAGTAACGGAGATTCCGTTGACAAGACACTATCAAATTTCATGCCAGGTCTTTAGTGCCCAGACGCGTTGGCAACTGCCTGGGTTAACACGTTGCGCGCATCGGATTGAGCGGCCTTATCGTGCCCCCTGACGACGTAATCCGAATACTGTGGAATGGCAATCGCCGCGAGGATTCCGATGATCGCAACCACGATCATCAGTTCAATCAAGGTAAATCCCCTTTCCATCGTCGCTCCCGGAAGAATGCCATACAATGGAAAAGGCTAAGCGAGATTCATGCCACAATCAAGTTATCGTATAGGCGCTGGCATCCCGTTCCGGGCTTGTTCGCGTGACAATTTCCGTCACATAGTTCCACACGCCGTCACCCGGACGAGACCGCATCCCCCATGCAATCAAGTTGATTGGTGTCAAGAAATTCCCGGGCGTAGGAAACATGTACACCCCGACCAAGGAAGACCGCAAACAAATCGGGATCAATATGCCCGTTGTCCCGGAATTTCTCCAGTATCCCCAAGGCCTGGGACAGCTTCATGCCCTCCTTGTAGGGCCTGTCCTTCGCCGTCAGGGCTTCGAAGATGTCGGCGATGCCCATCATTCTGGCCTGCCAGCTCATCTCTTCCCGCTTCAAGCCGCGGGGGTAGCCCTTGCCGTCCATGCGCTCGTGGTGGCCGCCGGCGTATTCGGGGACGTTCTTGAGGTGCTTGGGCCAGGGGAGCTGTTCCAGCATCTTAATGGTGGCGACGATGTGGTGGTTGATGGTTTCCCGTTCGGCGGCGGTGAGGGTGCCGGCGCGGATGGTGAGATTTTCCAGTTCGTTGTCGCTGAGGAAAGGCACCTCGTCGCCCGCCGGGTTCCGCCAGCGGTAAGCGGCGGCGATGCGGCGGACCCGCTCGATGTCCTGGTCGCCCATGCGCTCGCCGCCGATATTGGCCTGGCGGAGAAATTCCCGGTCGGCGTCGATCTGTTCCGTGCGCCGGCGCAGCTCCTCGGCCGCCGCGGCCGGGTCGGCGCCGCCCGCCAGGGCGCGCAGCAGGGCGATTTCGGCGTCGCGCCGCAAGACCTCGAAGCGGGTGTCGATCAGTTCGATGCGGTCGAAAATGGTCTGCAGCTTGGTCGCCTTGTCGACCACATGGACGGGCGTGGTGATCTTGCCGCAGTCGTGGAGCAGGGCCGCGATGCGCAGCTCGTAGCGGTCCTTGTCGGTCAGGGTGAAGTCGGCCAGGGGGCCTTCCTTGGTGTCATTCACCGCCTCGGCGAGCAGCATGGTGAGCACCGGCACCCGCTGGCAGTGGCCGCCGGTGTAGGGCGACTTTTCGTCGATGGCGGTGTTGATGAGCTTGATGAAGGACTCGAAGAGATCTTCGAGCTGGGCGATGAGCTGGCGGTTGGTGAGGGCGATGGCAGCTTGGGAGGTCAGGGATTCGGCCAGGCGCTGGTCGGCTTCGGCAAAGGCCCGGACCCGGCCGGTGGCCTGGTCGATGGCGTTGATGAGCTGCAGGACGCCGATGATTTCGCCTTCGTGGTTCTTCATCGGCACGGTGAGGAAGGACTGGGAGCGATAGCCGGTGCCGGCGTCGAATTTCCGCGTGCCGGAGAAGTCGAAGCCGGCGGCGCTGTAGGCGTCTTCGATATTGACTGTCTTGCCGGTGAGGGCGGCGTAGGCGGCGACCATGCCGTCGTTGGCCGAACCGTCGTCGCGGTAGAGCGGCAGGTCGGCGAACTTGCTCGAAATCGGCGCCCCGCTGGTACCGCCGAAGGCGATGCCGAGGGAGTCGGTGCGGACGATTTCGAAATGCAGGTGTTTCTGGTCTTCCGAAACCAGGTAGAGGGTGCCGCCGTCGGCATGGGTGATGGTCTTGGCGGCGAGCAGGATTCTTTCGAGGAGCCGGTCGAGGTGGCGTTCGCTGGATAGCGAGGCCCCGATGTCGTTAAGTTGCTCCAAGCGGCGAAACAGTTGGTCCAGGGTTTCCATGACGCCTCCCTGCTACGGTGAAAGATTGCCAATTGTTGCCGGGCTCCAGGCCAGCACGGCCTCGACAGTAAGCACCATGTCGTCCCGCTTGATACCCTTCAGATCGCCGTCTTGATAACGGACTTCGACGGCAACGGGATTCAGCCAGCGCAGGGCGTCCAATCCGCAGGGCAAGGCCTCGCCAGCGTCGGTCAGCATGTTGGCGAGTTCGTCCAAGTCATGTGTACGACGGAACTCGATGCCCCGGACGAACAACACCGCCTTGAGCGCCTTTTCCACCGCCGGCTGGGCGTGAAACCCGATCGCCGCCTCGCTGGCCCGCGGAATTGCCCGCAGGATATCGCAGGTTCCCCGATCCCGGGCAGCCAGGCGAAGATATTCCAATGCCTCGTCAGTGGCCCATGTCATAGGTCACCCTTCCTGCCTTGCGCGCCCAGTAATGGGCCGTTCCGGAACCCCTACTCCGCCGTTCGAACTCGGCCTCGGAGCAGAGGAGCAAGCGACTCCTACGCCCGGCGCCACGCGCCCGATGGCGCCGCGCAACCGCACGGATTCCGGCAGTTTTTCCTCCAGTTCCCGCTCGACCACCAACAGGCCCAGGTCAGAACCTTCATCCGCCTCGCCCCGTGCGTAGGAGCCGAATACGATTGCTTTACTGGGGGCACGGGCAACTGCCACCAGGCGCTCCACCGCTAAACGGATATCGGATTCGGAAAGCATTGACGCTCCTTATTTGATGCACACCGCCCGCACCTGCTTCATGTCGGTGATACCCTGCACGACCTTTTCGATGCCGTCCATCTTGAGGGTGCGCATGCCTTCGTTGAGGGCGCAGGCGAGGATTTCCGCGACGCGGGCTTTCTCCTGGATGAGTTTCTTGACGGCATCGGTGCCGACCATCAGTTCGTGCAGACCGACTCGGCCCTTGTAGCCCGTGTCGTTGCACGCGGTACAGCCCTTGGCGCGGTAGAGGGTGAATTTACCGCCCTTGGCGTAACGGGCGCCCCAATCCTTGTAGATGGCTTCCATCGACCCCTTGGGGTCTTTTTTCCAGGCATCGGTGTGGGCGAGTTCCTCGCAATATTCCTGGAGGAGTTGTTTGATCTCGCCCTGATCCGGCTGGTAGGCCTCCTTGCACTCCTTGCACAGCCGCTTGGCGAGCCGCTGGGCCAGAATGCCGAGCAGGGCGTCGGCGAAGTTGAAAGGGTCCATGCCCATGTCGAGGAGCCGGATCACCGACTCCGGCGCCGAATTGGTGTGCAGCGTGGCGAAGACGAGGTGGCCGGTGAGGGAGGCCTCGATGCCGATGCCCGTGGTTTCGGGGTCGCGCATTTCGCCGACCATGATGATGTCGGGGTCGGCACGCAGGAAGGCCTTCATCACGGTGGCGAAGTCGAGGCCGGCCTTCTTGTTGACCTGCACCTGGCGCAGGCCTTTCTGGGTGATTTCCACCGGATCCTCGGCCGTCCAGATCTTGGTGTCGGGCTTGTTGAGGTGGCCGAGCACGGAATGGAGCGTCGTCGTCTTGCCCGAGCCGGTGGGGCCGCAGACGAAGAAAAGGCCGTAGGGTTTTTCGACGCAGCCGACCAGGGCCTCGCGGTTTTTCGGGGTCAGCCCCAGCTGGTCGAGGGGGATCGGCTCGCCGGCGGCGAGGATGCGCATCACCACGTCTTCGACGCCGCCGGCGGTGGGAATGGTGGCGACCCGCAGCTCGATATCGAGGGGGCCGTACTTCTTGAACTTGATCTTGCCGTCCTGGGGTTTGCGTTTTTCCGAGATGTCGAGGTCGCACATGATCTTGAGGCGGGTCACCAGGGGGGCGCGGTAGGAGGCCGGCACCTCGATGTACTTGACCAGGGAGCCGTCCTTGCGGAAGCGGACGATGGTCTTGTCCTTGCCCGGCCGGGGTTCGATGTGGATATCGGAAGCGCCCTGCTGGTAGGCCTCGACGATGATCTTATTGACCAGGCGGACCAGCTCGTTGTCGGCCGCGGCCGACGCTTCGTCGCCGCCGAAATCGCCCGCCTCGTCGCCCTCGCCCATGTCGGAA
Organism: Azonexaceae bacterium; assembly: GCA_009469675.1. GTDB lineage: Bacteria > Pseudomonadota > Gammaproteobacteria > Burkholderiales > Rhodocyclaceae > SSSZ01. The sequence goes on from SSSZ01000071.1 coordinate 18,398, forward strand.
AGTAGATCGTTGACCGACCCCATGTCGGACAGGGCGCCGAAAAACTGGTCCACGGTCTGGGCGAATTCCTGGGTGGTGGTGACCCGATAGACGATCTTGCTCTTGGGGAAAATGTTGTTCACCACCCGGGAACTGCGCACCCGCTCGGGGTCCGGCGAAACGACGACGACCCCCTCGGGGCTGTCCTCGAGGGGCAGCCAATGGCTTTCGTCGATGTACTCGCGCTTAATGTTGCGCAGGAGGTCGAGGGGCTTGATGCGATCAGCCTTGAAGGCTTCGTAGGGCACGCCAAAAAACTTGGACAAGGCCGCACCGATGGCGGCCGGGCGAACATTGAACTCCTTGACGAGAACGCCTTCGACGTCGGCGCCCTTGAGCCGGGCCACCCGCTGGGCCTGGTCGAGATCGGCCGCGGAAATGACGGCGTCGGCCACCAGGTAATCGTATTTTGAACGGATGGCGTGGGTCGGCTTCTGGCGCTGGGTGAGCGCGATGGCCAGGGTCTTGGCCAGCTCGCCGCTGCCCTCCTCGGCCAGCGCCGCAAAAGGCGCGTCGGCCTTGTTGTTGATGAGCTGGATGACGCCGAGCAAGTCACCGGCTTCATCGACGATGGGCGCCACCAGCATCTGCTTGGAGCGATAGCCGGTGCGCTTGTCCACCTCCTTCAGGAACTGCATCTTGGGGCTGTATTGCTTCAATTCCACGTCGTCGTACACGTCGCGGATATTGACCGCCTTGCGGGTGGCGGCGACGTAGCCGGCAATACTCTGGTCGGCGATGGGCAGCTTGATGTCCTTGAAGGAATTGAGCCCCGTCTTGACCCGGGAGACGATCGACTGCTTGTCCTCGCCGACGACGTAGATGGTCAGCCGGTCAGCGTTGAAGAGGCTGCACATGTCCTTGGAAAGCTCCAGCATGATCTCGTCCACATTGCTGGTGGCGTGGATCTTGTTGGTGACGTCGTGCAGCTTCTTGAGAAAAACCAGTCGACCGGCGACGTCGCCCATCCCGGTCGCTTCGTTCTTGTTTTGCGTCGTCATTGTTTTCCGTCCCTGGCCGCCAGGCCACCCTCCAGCCAGCACGCCCGGAAGCCGTGCTGGGCCAGGAGGAAGGCGGCGGCCGAACTGCGCCGGCCGCTCTGGCAATACACGATGTAGTCCCGCTCGCCGTCGAGCAGGTCGAATGCCGCCCGCAGTTCGTTGAGCGGAATGTTCATGGCCCCGTCGAGGCCGTTCTGGGTGAATTCGGCGGCGTAGCGGACATCCAGCCAGCGCGCCGCCCCGGCGGCCACCCGGGCCGCCGCTTCGGCCCAGCCGACGGCATGGAGGAGCGGCGCCTTGAGCAACTCGACGAAATCGGCCTTGCCCAAGCGCAGGAGAACCCCGTCGCTGGCCATGGCCACCGACGCGCTGCGCAAGGCGTCCGAAACCAGCGCCTCCTCGCCGAAGGCCTCGCCGGAACGCAGGTCGGCGACCTCGATCTCGGCGCCGCCGACCTGCCGGGTGACCCGCGCCCGGCCGGATTCGATGAGGTAGTAATAATCGCCAATTTCGCCCTCGCGGATGAGCACCTGCCCCCGCTTGACCCGAATCCGATCGAACCGCAGCATGAGTTCGTGGAGATGCGCCGGGGGCAGAAGCGACAAGCCGCTGCCCGTAAGCATCTGGGCATTCACCGCCCCGGTGATGGTCTTCCACAGGGAGGCGTCCTCGGCCTTCTGGCTTGGGCGGTTGCCCTCGGCGGAAAGCTGGTCCCAGGTCATCATGATGTCCAGCAGGTTGTCGTCGAGGCGCAGAATTTCGACTTCGGTGATCGCCTTGCTCCCGGCAGGCCGGGCGGATTTGCGCCCGATCGGCCAGTTGGCGGCATCGCAGCCGCCAACCAGGAGTTGCATGCCGCCGCCGGAGAGGTCGAGTTTGAGTTCGCCCCGCAGGAGGTACAGCGATTCCTTGTCGAGGTCGACACCCTGCAGGGGATCGGTCCCGAGCGCAAAGCGCTGGGGCCGGCACAGCGCCGCCAATTCCTGCAGGCGGGCCGGCGAGAGGCCCCGCACGGGTTCCAGGCGGCCGAGCTGATCCGCGGTCATGGTCAGAACTCGAAAATCTGGTTGTTCTGCAGCATCTTGGGCTTGAAGCTGCCCAGACAATCCTCGATCTCTTCCATGGTCAGTTCGATCTGCCCGGGCTTGAGGTGGGTGATGTGGATTTCGCACTGGCGTTCGAGTTTCTGCAGTTCGGTTGCCAGCATGCTCGGGCACAGGTGGCGGGAGACGATGGCGAGCCGCTCCTCGCGGTTGGAGAAGGCGCACTCGACGATGAGGTGCTTGAGATTGCGTACCTTGTTGACGGCTTTCCAGAAGCCGTCGCAGATCCCGGTGTCGCCGGAAAAAACCAGGCTGGCCTGGCCGGAGTCGATCTGGTAGCCCACGGCCGGAACCGTATGCTCAACGGGCAAGGGAGTCAATTGACGCCCCCCGAGCTTGACCGTCTGGCCCAGTTCGATCGTCTGGAAGCGCATGAAAGGCTTGTCCGCCGTCGGGATTTCGGAAAAATCGGGCCAGATCGCCCAGTTGAAAATGTGGTTCCTGAGGATGGTCAGGACGGCTTCCGTGCCATAGACGGTGAGCGGCTGGGAGCGGCGGTCCCCCACGGTATCGACCATGAGCGGCAGGGAAGCGATGTGGTCGAGGTGGGTGTGGGTGAGAAAGACGTGATCGATCATCGCCAGTTCGGCGATCGACAGGTCGGCGACTCCGGTGCCGGCGTCGACGAGAACATCCTGGTCGACGAGCATCGATGTGGTCCGCAGGTGCCTGCCCCCGATGCCGCCGCTGCAACCAAGGATTCTCAGTTTCATCGCTATTTGGTGGTGAAGTTGGTGACGCCGTCCCAGGCCGGCCCCGGCGGTTCGGCCCGCCAACGGGCGATGCGCCCGATGTAGAGATGATACAAGGCGCAGCCGGGGAAGCGTTGGGAAAGATTGTGCAACTGCAGTTCGGCCTGATCCCATTCCTGGGCGCGATAAAGGCGCAGGGCGTGCTGCCAGAGTTTGAGTTCGTCGAGGCTTGCGGCCGGCACTTCGCCGGCCGGGCCGAGGGGTTCGTAGATGGCCAGCGGCTCGCCCTTGCCCTTGGGCCGCACCCGGTCGATCTCGCGGAAGACGAAGTCCTTCACCGCGGCCTTGGTGGCTTCGCCGACCAGGATGCCGACGCCGTACTCCTTGGTCATCCCTTCGAGGCGGGAACCGGTATTGACCACGTCGCCCATCACGGTGTACGCCTTGCGCACCGGCGACCCCATGTCGCCCACCGTCATCATCCCGGTGTTGATGCCGACGCCGATGTGGAGTTCAGGCCAGCCCCTTTCCCGGAAGGGGGCGTCGAGCTTCCTGATTTCGCGCTGCATCTCGAGCGCCGTCAGGACGGCGTGGCGGGCATGGTCGGGATCGGCCACGGGGGCGCCCCAGAAGGCCATGATGGCGTCGCCGATGTACTTGTCCACGGTGCCGCGATGGTGGCGGGTCACCGCAGTCATGGCGCCGAGATAGTCGTTCATCAGGTGGGTCAGTTCCCGGGGGTCGAGGCCTTCCGAAATGGTGGTGAAACTGCGGACATCGGAAAACAGCACCGTGAGTTCCTGCTTCCTGCCCGCCATGCTGTAGCGCTCCGGATCCCGAGCCATTTCGTCCACCAGTTCGGGCGGTACGTACTGGCCGAACAACTCGGTAAATTGGCGCTTGGTCTTGGATTCGACAAAGTAACCCCAGGACATGTTCAAGGCGTAGAGCAATAGGCAGAGCAGGACGGCCGAACCAAGGGGCAGCACGAGGCCGGCACCGTGCCAGAGAAAGAGGTTGAATCCGACCACCGCGGCCAGGCTGGCGGCGGTGAGGAGCGAGGCGCGAAGCGGCGAGACGAGCGGCAGCAGGAGGGTGAGCAGGGCGCCGAGAAGGAGGAGTCCCAGGACTTCGGCGCCGAGCACGTAGGGCGGACGCTGGCGGATCGACCCGTCGAGCATGCCGGCGACCATGTTGGCGTGGATTTCGACGCCGGGATAGGTGGCGCCCACTGGAGTGGAGCGCAGGTCCATCAGCCCCGGCGCGGTCGTGCCGACGAAGGCGATGCGCCCGTTGAGCCTGGCCCCATCGACCCGGCCCTGGAGAACATCCGCCGCCGACACATAGGGAAAACTCCGCTCGCCGCCGCGGAAGGGGATCAGTGCCGCTCCGATCTCATCCACGGGGATACGCATTCCGGAGCGCTCGCCGCCGACCTCGAGCCACTCCATGCCGCTGCCGGCATCGGGATACCCGGGTTTGAGGACGGCGCCGCCGAGCAACTGGCGAACCATGGCGAGGGCCAGGGCTTCGTAATAGTTGCCGTCGTGCCGCACCACCAGAGGGACGCGGCGGGAAACGCCGTCGAAATCGACGACCGGGTTGAAGTGCCCGGCGCTGGCGGCGTTTTTCTGCAATTCCGGCAGGTTGCCGCCGTAGCCTTTCCAGTCGAGCAGGGTGTCGGGCCGCCGGGCCAGGTGGCCGGCCGGCCAAACGGGGGCAGGCAGAGCGCCGCTGCGGCGGGCGTCGTCGATGCCCGAAAAGTAGTAACCCAGAACCACCGGCCGCCCTTTCAGGGTTTCGGCGAAGAGGCGATCGTAGTTGAGGCTGGTGCGAAGGGCGGGAAGCGCCTCCTGGTAGGCCTTTTCACCCCGCAACTGCTCGCGGCCGAGTTTCTCCAGAACCTTGAGACCGGAACTTTCGTCGGGTTCGGCGAAAACGACGTCGAAGCCGAGGACCGACACCCGGTACTCGTCGGTGAGTTTCTTGACCAGCTGGGCGAGAACATCCCGACCCCAGGGCCAGCGCCCGACCTCGGACAGGCTTTTCTCGTCGATGTCGACGATGACGATGCGGTCGTCCTGGGTGCCGGGAGCGGAGAGCCGGACCCGGACGTCGTAGAGATAGGCGTCGAGCAGGCTGACGAAGGGCAACTGCCAGACCCTCGCCCCGTGGCCGAGGAAGACCAGGACGCAGGCGGCGCCGAGGAGGTAGCGGGCGAGATGTTTTTTCAAGTTAACCTGACGAGGGCCGTGTCGCTGACGTCAGGTCTTGAAAAAGAACTCCATCTTGATCCCGGCGATTTCCACCACGTCGTGGTCGGCCAACTGGTGGGCCTGGGAATCGAGAACGTTGCCGTTGACGATGGGAAACTGGGCGCCTTCGACATGGGTGATGAAGAAGCCGTGGGGCCGGCGGGCGATCACTGCCACCTGGACGCCGGGCTTGCCCAGGGTGGTCAGGGTCTTGGTCAGTTCGAGCTCCTTGCCGGCATTGGCGCCGGTGAGGAGCTGGATGGCCGCCGTCGGCAGCGCCGCGGCCTGCGGCGCCGCGGCCGCCGGGCCAGCCGGCTGGGTATGGGTGGTAACGCCGGCGGGCTGGCTTTCCATCGAACGGGCCAATCCGGTCTGGCTCTCGGTCAGCGCCTTGGGCACGTCGGCAGCCTGCTTCATGACATTGGGCCGGATCAGCATGGTCTTTTCGAAATCGCCGGCACCGGCGCCGCCGGCCGGCTGTTCGCTGACGTACTTGAGCTTGTATTTGCCGAGTTCGACCACGTCGTTGTTGCGCAGGAAGTGCTTTTTCACCGGCTGGCCGTTGACCAGCGTGCCGTTGGTGCTGTTGAGATCCTCGAGGAAGGAATCGTTCAAGATGGTGACGATGGCCGCATGCTCGCCGGAGATCGCCAGGTTGTCGATCTGGATGTCGTTGTGGGGTTTGCGCCCGAGGGTGATGCGCTCCTTGTTGAGCGCAATTTCCTTGAGCACCAGACCGTCCATCGAAAGGATCAGTTTTGCCATGTTGCCGTCCTCATCTCATTTGAACCAGGCCAGGAATTTCTGTAACCAGCCCTGCGGAGCCGAGAAATCGCCCCGAACTTTGACAAGAATAACCGAAATATTGTCCTTGCCGCCATTGTCATTTGCCATCTGGATCAACTGATCCGCCGCCAGCCCGAGATTTGACGACAGGGTCTGCAGGGTCATGGCGATTTCCTCGTCCTCGACCATGTCGTTCAAGCCGTCGGAGCACAGGAGGTAGATATCGCCGGCCTCGACGTCGTAGTCGTGGACTTCGGCCTCGACCTCGGGGTCGACGCCCAAGGCCCGGGTGACCAGATTCTTGTTCTGGGAATAACGAGCCTCCTCGGCCGAGATCAGGCCGCTGTCGATCTGTTCCTGGAGCAGGGAATGGTCGCGGGTGATCTGCTGGAATTCGTCGCCGCGCAGGCGGTAGAGCCGGGAGTCACCAATGTGGGCGACCGTCACCAGATTGTCGTAGAACCAGGCGAGAACCAGGGTGGTTCCCATGCCGGCATACTGGGGCTGGCTCTGGGCAGCGTTGTAGATCGCCTCGTTGGTGGCGCCGACCTGTTCCCGAATGTGCTTGTGGGAAAGGCGCTTGCCCGATTCGACGTCGAGATCCTGGGGGCTGCAGGTCTGGATCAACCCCGTCAGATTCGACCCGAGGAGCGTCGTGGTCATGCCGCTCGCCACCTCGCCCGCGTTATAGCCGCCCATGCCGTCGGCCAGGATGGCGAGGCCGAGTTCGGCGTTACCGAAAACGGCATCCTCGTTATGCGACCGGACGACACCGGGATCGGTCCGGGTTACCACCTCGAGCACTTCAGCCAGTTTCATTCTCGGTTTCCCTAAAGGGTGATATCCACATTGCCATCGTCGCCAGCCGTCGCCAGGGCCGGCAGGCAGGCCCGCAGGCTGGCCGCCATGTCACTGCCCCGCTGGAAGCGCTGATCCGGATCCTTGAGCAAGCTCCGGCCGATGATCGCGTTGAGTTCCGGGGGGACGGCCGGATTGACCGTGACCACGTCGGGGGCCGGTTCGTTGGCGATCTTGTACATGAGCTGGGCCATCGATTCGCCGACGAAGGGCAGCTGCCCGCTGCACAACTGGTACAGGGTGACGCCCAGGGAATAGAGGTCGGAGCGGCCATCGACCTTCTTGCCGGCCAATTGCTCGGGGGACATGTAGGACGGGGTGCCGAGGACCATGCCGGTCTTGGTCTTGGACGAATCGGTAATGCGGGCGATGCCGAAATCGGTGACCTTGACCTGGTCCGACTCGGCTTCGTACATGATGTTGGCCGGCTTGATGTCGCGGTGGACGACGTTGTTCTGGTGGGCATAATCGAGGGCTTCCGCCACCCGGGCCACCACCGACACCGCCCGGGCCAGCGGCAGGAGCGCGCCGGCCTTGGTCTGGGCAACGAGATCGCGGCCCTTGAGGAATTCCATGGCGATGTAGGCGAGGTCGTGCTCCTCGCCGGCGTCGAAGATGGTGACGATGTTAGGGTGGTTGAGGCGGCCGGCGGTTTCGGCTTCGCGGAAGAAGCGCTCCTTGACCTCGGTCAGTTCGTCGGCTTCGAACTCCTGGGCGAGGGCCATGGTCTTGATGGCGACGACGCGGTTGATCTTGGGATCGCGACCGAGGTAGACCACCCCCATGGCGCCCTTGCCCAGTTCCTTTTCCACCTGGTAGCGGCCGAGCATGGGCTTTTCCACCTGGCCGTCGGCGAGGATCACCGTGCCGCCGCCGGACTGGCCGCGACTGCCGCCGAGGAGCACGGTTTCGGACATCTGCTTGGCCTTGGCGATGCGTTGTGGCAGGTCGCGGAAATTGAGGTTGAAGTCGGCCATGTAGCGGAAGACCGCCTCGGCCTTGTTGAACTGGCGCTTGCGCTCGTAATCCAGGGCCAGGTTGTAGAGATTTTCCATCAGCCCGTTGTCCATCGGGCACTTGCGGAACTTGTCGAAGGCCATGTCGAGCTGGCCCTGGCCCTGGAAAGCCAGGCCGAGCATGCGGTTGGATTCGGCCGATTCGGAATCGGCTTTCTCCTTGCCACGCTCGGTGACCAGGAAGCGTTTGGTGGTGAGCAGCAAATGCCCCACCACGAGAAGGCTGGCTGCCCCCATCAATTGGATCCACAGGCCGCCCCCGACCATCAGGCCGAAATGGGCAGCCACCAGGCCGACCAGGAGAAGGGCCGTGGCCGCCGCGCCAAGGCCGGCCGAGAGCCGGGGGAGCACGGCGACGAGATAGGCGGCGACGAGGAGAAAGACGCCGAGGCCGGCCCAGACGCCCCAGGCGGGGGTGACGAAGAAGTGTTCCTGGAGGATGCTCGACACGGCGTGGGCCAGGGTCAGCACCGGCGCCATGGCGGGCGCCACCGGGGTCACCTGGGCCGCCCCCACGCCGGCGGCGGTAGCCCCGATCAGGACGATCTTGCCGGCGTACTTGCTGGCGGGAATCTTGCCGGCCACGACGTCGTAGAAGGAATCGACCTGAAAGGCGGGTTTTCCTTCGGCATCCTTGTAGAAGAAGGTGTTCATCTGGGTGGCCTGGTCGGTGGCGATGCGCAGCTTGCCCAGGCGCACCTCCTCGCCCAGCTGGACCTGGATGTCGGCGGGGCCGAGATTGAGGCTCCGGGCAGCGATCATCAGGGCCAGGGAGGGGTAGTACTGGTCGAAATACTGGACCACCAGCGGCTCGGTGCGGATGCCCCCGTCGATGTCGGGATTGGCGTTGAGATGCCCGAGGGCGGCGGCCCGGGCGCCCACCGCCTCGACCGGAATCTGGACCTGGACGCCGGGCAGTGCGACGCCGCTGCCGGGTGTGACCTGGACGACGCGGTTGCGCGCCACGAAGTCGGGCAGGGGTTTGTCCGGCCGGCCTCGGGCGTCGCCGAGCTGGAAGGTCAACGGCAGCAGGACCGAGTTGGCGCGGGCGTAGCTGTCGGCCAGCTTGCGGTCGGTATTGAGGGCCTCCTCGGCCTCCTTCAAGACGGCGGCGATCTTTTCCATCTCCGGCGTCGGTGCCGCGCCTTCGGCAGCCGCCTGGTTGACCAGATCGGTGAGCTTGGCGATGTAGGCGTAGCCGGCGCCGATTTCGGGTTCGTAGAAAAAGACGGTGTTGCCGATCACCTTGGCCTGGGCGCCCGCCAACAGGTCGGTGAGCTTGGCGTGCAGATCCCGCGGCCAGGGCCAGCGGCCCAGGTTGGCGACGCTATGGTCGTCGATGGCGATGACGGCGATGCGGTCCGAGGGCGGGCGCGTCGAGGCGCGGACCCCCATGTCATAAGCCTTGCGCTCCAGGCTCTGGACGAGATCCGAGCCGTTCAGCGCAAGCATGACCAGCGTGACGACCACGCCGAGAAACCAGTCGGTTTTCCAGAACCCGGCCTTGCCCATGCCCCCTTTTTCCTGTGGTGTTTTCAGCGCCCGGCGCTGACGTTCGAATATTTGTCCGCTATTCTTACGCGCCGGTCCAGCCTAGTCAAATTTCATCCCAGCGGCAGCGCGGTTCCCAGGCCCATTTCCTGGGCCGCCCGGACGACCCGCAGGGCGACGGCGAGATCCTGGATGGCCATGCCCTGGGATTCAAACAGGGTGATCTGGTCGGCCGCCGTCCGGCCGGCCCGGCGGCCGATGATGATGTCGCCCAGTTCGATGAGCTGCCGCGGATGGAGCCGCCCTTTTTCGAGCAAGGGCAGAAGGTCGCCGGCTTCGGCCAGGGCGGTCGGCACGGCGTCGACGCAAACCGGTTGGCAGCGCTTGACGGCGTCTTCCGAAAGTTCACGGCGGATCAGGGCGTTCGAACCGGCGGCGTTGATGTGGCAGCCCGGTTCGAGCCAATCGGCGTCGAACAAGGGTTCGGCGGCGGTAGTCACAGTCCCCACTACGTCGCTGCCCCGCACCGTCGCTTCCGGGCTGGCGGCGGGCTCGACGGCGACCTCCAGTTCGACGCTCAGGCGCTGGCAGAAGGCCGCCAGCCTCTCGGGCCGGCGGCCCCAGACCTTGACCCGCTCAAGGGGCAGGGCGGCGCAGATGGCCCGCAGATGGCCCTCGGCCTGCCAGCCCGAGCCGAAGACCCCGGCCACCCGGCTGTCGGGCCGGGCCAGCCACTTGGCGGCAACACCGCTGGCGGCCCCGGTGCGCATCATGCCCAGGTAGTCGGCCTCGATGATGGCCAGCAGCATGCCGCTGGCGGCATCGAAGAGATGGACGAGGAAGCGGTTGCCGCTGCGGTTGCTGGTGTAGGCCTTGTAGCCGAGCACACCCTGGGCCGGCAGCGCCCCCTGCAGCAGGTGGAGCACGGTGCGCGGCAGGCGCGTGCGGGCCCTCGGAGTGTCCTGGGCTTCCCCCAGGGCAAGGTCGCGGTGGGCCGATTCGACGGCCTCCAGGGCCAGGGCCATGGTGAGAACCTGTTTGACGTCGTGTTCGCTGAGAAAGAGGGCCAATTCCGGTCTCCTTAGACGATCTTGATATTCTGCCGCGCCCGTATCCGCCGCTCCAACCAGCGGCCGACCGCGACCACGATCACGGCCACCACCGCGCCGCCGGCTCTGGGCGCCCAGGCTGGCAGGGCGAAAAGGGCCTGCACGCCGCCGTCGGCGAGCATCATCTCGCCGGCGACGTAGCCGAGCAGCCCCGCCCCGATGAGAACGACCACCGGCCAGCGCTCCATGGCGTGCATGATGACCTGGCTCGACCAGACGATGAGGGGGATGCTGAACACCAGGCCGAATATAAGCAGCGACAGGTTGCCGTGGGCGGCGCCGGCGACACCGATGACGTTGTCCAGACTCATCACGAAATCGGCAATGATGATTGTCTTGATGGCGCCCCAGAGATTGTCTGCCGCGGCGATATCCTCGCCGTCGCCGTCTTCCGGCAGAAGAAGCTTGACGGCGATCCAGACCAGCAGCAGCCCCCCCGCCAGCTTGAGCCAGGGCAGGTTCAAGACCAGGGCGGCGAAGACCGTAAGAAGCACGCGCAAAAAGATGGCGCCGGCGACACCCCAGAAGATGCCTTGCTTGCGTTGTTGCGGCGCCAGGTTGCGGCAGGCCAGGGCGATCACCACCGCGTTGTCGCCCGACAGGACGATATCGATGGCAATGATTTGCAGGACTGCCGTCCAGAATTCGAGGGAGCTGAGATCCGGCATCGTGGGTTTCGTTTAGGCCGCCATTGTAACCGGCCTGGCCCGGACTAAGCCGGGCAACGGGACTTGGCCGCCGCCGGCTGGCCGGAAACCAGGGGGCGCAGCAGCGGTTCCAGTTCCTTGAGCACGCTCACCGGCAGGGCCGAGGTGAAATCGTAGGCGGCGGCCTGTTCGCCCGGGACAAAGGCGGTCACCGTGCCGAAGAAGCGCTCGCCGAGGTAGAAGACGAAGGTCGCGGCGCGATTGACCACCCGCGAGTACTTGATCTGGCCGCCCGCCCCCACCACGTCGAAGCGGTGGTCGCCGGTACCGGTCTTGCCGCCCACCAGGAGCGGCTTGCCCGCCTCGTCCTTGTAAGTATCCTTGACCCGCCTGGCGGTACCGCTATTGACCACCCGCAGGAGCGCCTGACGCGCCGCCGCCGCCACCTCCTCGGGCAAGACCCGCTCGCCCTGGCGGGGTTGCCACGCCATCTGGGTTTCGAAGGGCGTATTGGCGGCAAAACGCAACTGGTCCACCCGCACCGTCGAATGGCGGATGCCGCCGTTGACCACGATGCCCATCAGTTCGGCGAGGGCAGCCGGCCGGTCGGCGGAGCTGCCGATCGAGGTGGCGTAGGACGGCACCAGCCGTTCGAAGGGATAGCCGACCCGGCGCCAAGCCGCCGTAATACGCTCGAAGGCCTCGGCTTCGAGGGCGATTTTGATGCGCACGTCCTGGGCATGGCGGAAGCGTGAATTGAGCAGCCAGCGGTAGGCTTCCTGGCGCTGCTGCCCGCTGGCCGCGACCACCTGGTCGAAATTGGCTCCCGGATGCTGCTTCAAATAACCCACCAGCCACAGTTCCAGCGGATGCACCCGGGCCAGGTAACCCTGGTCGGAAAGGTTCAGCCGAAGCGGCGCATAGGTGGCGTAGAGGCGCCTCAACTGGGCCTCGCCACCCACCCGGTCGCCCAACTGGCTGGCCATGAAGGCGCTGAAGGCGGCGAAGTCGGCCTGGGGTTCGACGCCGAGAAACGCCGCCGCCAGCCGGCTGGGCAGGGGCCGCAGGTCGGAGATCAAGGCAGGAAGCAGTTCTTCCGGGGGGGTGCCGCGATACTTGCGGTAGAAGTGGGCCAGAAACTCCTTGCCTTCGCGGTCGGCGAACTGGCTGAGGAAACGCCGCCGCACCCGCTCGTCGCCGTCCCGCAAGGGCCGGCCGGGGGCATCTTCGGCTTCGAAGGTGTGGTAATGGACGACGTCACGCATGATGCGGACGAAGGCAAGATTCACCGACTGTTCCAGGGCTTCGGCCACGGATGGCACCTTGGCGTCGTCTTCGTGCTTGAAATTGCCGAAGGTGTGCAGGCCGCCGCCGGTGAAGAAGCTTTCGTGGGGATTGGCCGAGTAGCGGCGCTCCAGGGCGGCGGCGAGCATCGGCGCCAGGCCCTTGTCCTTGGCCCCCGGGAGGTACTCCACCGCCCAGCGCGTCAGGTTGTCGCCGCCTTCGGTCTTGATCTTGCGCAGTTCCTCCGGCGCCAGGCCGGCATAGCGCCGATGGAGGTCGGCGGCGGCTTCAAGATAGGTGACGAGGGTGCGGAACTTGGCGCTGGAACCCAGATCGAGCTTGGTACCGACGTTGATGTCGAGGGGCTGGTCCACGTTGTCGGCCTGGACCCGCAGGAGGTTGCCGAAGGGCGTCGCTTCGTAGAGGGTGAAGCTGTAGCGCACCTCGGCCGGGTCGCCCCGCTGGAGCAGCCGGTCGGCCTTGAGTCCGAGGCACTTGAGGACGGCGTCGTCGCGCAGGGTGGCGAGAAAGCGGGTCACCGCCGCCTGGGACGGCCCGTCGAGGGTGGTGCGGGCGGTCAGGTCGTAGCGATCCAGGGCATAGAGGTTGCCCACCTCGAGCAGGTCGGCAAGAACGCCGCGGGCGGCGTTGACCGCCTTGCGTTCGACGAAGGAGATGGGCGGCGGCGGCGGCGCCTTGTCCCGGGGCTGCAAGGCGATGGCCAGGGCGGCGTCGCGCAGTTCCGGCGAAATGATGCCGTCCCGGGCCAGGAGGCGAAGGTGGCTGTCGGTCAGTTCGGCCAGGCGCTGGGCGTTTTCGGCAAGCAGGTCGGAAGGCCGGCGCTGGGCGACAAACAGCGACAAGGCCTCCTTGAAGGGCGCCGCGGCGGCGGCGGGGTTGTCCGCGGCGGCGGCCAGCGACCGGTTGGCCTCGGCAAAATCACGGCCGTACCAGGCCCACAGCCCGTCCCCCAGGCCGTTGACCTCGCCCACTCCGGAGACGGCGCCGAGGGGAACCGAATTGACAAAGTCGAGGACGATGCGGCGCCGGGTCTCCAGGGTTTCCTCGCCGCCCTGGTAAGCCCGCAGGGAGGCCGAAGCCATCTGTCGCAGTTTTTCTTCAGCGCCGTGGGTGCGCCCCCCCGGCGAATGGCGGAATTTCTCGATCTGGGTGGCCAGGGTGCTGCCGCCGGCCCGGCTTGCCCCGCCGGGATCGACGGCCCGCACCGCCTGGCCGAAAACGGCCCGGCCGAAGCGGTCCCACTCGACCGCCGGGTTGCGCCGGGGATGGTCGGCGTCGAGCAACTCGCGGTTTTCGATATACAGGAGCGCCGCCACGACCACCGGGGGAACGGTCTCGAAGCGCTCGTACTGGCGTTCGGGATAGCGGGTCGAATAGATGGTTGCGCCGTTGCGGTCTTCGACGGTCAACCCGGCCTGGGATTTTTCCCGGTAGATCGGGTAGAGGCCGCGTCCGGTGAGTTCGACGAAGCGCTCGGACTGGCGTGCCTGGGCGGTCACTTGGAAGCCGGCGGCGGCCAGCCGCGGCAGGGATTCACCAAGCTGGCTATAGCCCAGACGCTGGTTGTAGGGGCCGCCGTCGGGCAGCCAGAGCTGAGGATTGGCGCCGGGTTTGAGGGAGAACGCAGCGTCCTTGGCCAGCTCGGTGAACAGCCGCGCCTGGAGCCAGGATTCGCGCATTTCCACCCAGCCGGCGGCCAGGGCCGCGGCAAGAACGACGAGCAGGATACGCAATATCCAGCTACGGGGAAAAAGGCGCCATCGGCGTTCCGGACGCCGTCCATCCCTCGGGGTGCTTGCGTGATCCATACCGGCCGCTCTCCTTGGCGACTTGAATTACTGGTTGATGCTGTTGGTGTGGCGGCATTTTAGACCGAAGATTTGCAGAAAATCCGCCGAACCATAAAAAAAGCGCCGGGGGTACCCGGCGCTTTTCGTGGCGAAGGACTTCGCAGGTGTTACAGCATGGCCTTCAGGAGCTTGGCCATTTCGGACGGGTTGCGCGTCACCTTGAAGCCGCACTCTTCCATGATGGCGAGCTTGGCGTCGGCGGTGTCGGCGCCGCCGGAGATCAGCGCACCGGCGTGGCCCATGCGCTTGCCGGCCGGAGCGGTAACGCCGGCGATGAAGCCGACGATCGGCTTCTTCATGTTGGCCTTGCACCACTGGGCGGCTTCGGCTTCATCGGGACCGCCGATTTCGCCGATCATGATGACTGCGTCGGTGTCCGGGTCGTCATTGAAGGCCTTCATGACATCGATGTGCTTCAGACCGTTGATCGGGTCACCGCCGATACCGACGGCGGACGACTGGCCGAGGCCCAGTTCGGTCAGCTGACCGACGGCTTCGTAGGTCAGCGTGCCGGAGCGGGAAACCACGCCGATGCGGCCCTTCTTGTGGATGTGGCCGGGCATGATGCCGATCTTCACTTCGTCCGGGGTGATCAGGCCGGGGCAGTTCGGGCCGAGCAGCAGGGTCTTCTTGCCGCCCTTGGCTTCCTTTTCCTTCATCTTGTTGCGCACCATCAGCATGTCGCGGACGGGGATGCCTTCGGTGATGCAGATCGCCAGGTCGAGGTCGGCTTCGACGGCTTCCCAGATCGCCGCAGCAGCGCCCGGGGGCGGCACGTAGATGACGGAAACGGTGGCGCCGGTTTCAGCGGCTGCTTCCTTGACGGAGGCGTAGATGGGCACGTCGAAAATCTTTTCGCCGGCCTTCTTCGGGTTCACGCCAGCGACGAAACAGTTCTTGCCGTTTGCGTACTCGATGCACTTTTCGGTGTGGAACTGAACGGTCTTGCCGGTGATGCTCTGGGTGACGATCTTGGTGTCTTTGTTGATCAGGTTAGACATTCGGTGCTCCTTACTTGACCGCTTCGACGATCTTGGTGGCGGCCTCGGCCATGGAATCGGCAGAGATGATGGGCAGACCGGAATCCTTGAGGATCTGCTTGCCGATTTCTTCGTTGGTGCCCTTCATGCGGACGACCAGCGGCACCGACAGGTGCGTTTCGCGGGCCGCGGCGACGACGCCGGTGGCGATGGTGTCGCAGCGCATGATGCCGCCGAAGATGTTGACCAGGATGCCCTTGACCTTGGGGTTCTTGAGCATGATCTTGAAGGCTTCGGTGACCTTCTCGGTCGTGGCGCCGCCGCCGACGTCGAGGAAGTTGGCCGGCTCGGCGCCGAACAGCTTGATGGTGTCCATGGTGGCCATCGCCAGGCCGGCACCGTTCACCAGACAGCCGATGTTGCCGTCGAGCGAGATGTAGGCGAGGTCGAACTTGGAGGCTTCGATTTCGTCGGCGTCTTCTTCGTCCAGGTCGCGCATGGCGACGATTTCCGGCTGGCGGTACAGGGCGTTGGAGTCGAAGTTGAACTTGGCGTCGAGCGCCTTGACGGTGCCGTCGCCTTCGTGGATCAGCGGGTTGATTTCGGCCAGCGAAGCATCGGTTTCCATGTAGCAGGTGTAGAGCTTCTTGAAGGTGTCGATGGCCTGGGCCTGCGAGGCCTCCGGCACGCCGATGCCGACCGCCAGTTGCTTGGCCTGCTCGTCGGTAATGCCGACCAGCGGATCGACGAACACCTTGATGATCTTCTCGGGGGTCTTGTGCGCGACTTCCTCGATGTCCATGCCGCCCTCGGAGGAAGCCATCATGGCGACCTTCTGGGTGGCGCGGTCGGTCAGCGCCGCGACGTAATATTCCTTCCTGATGTCAGCGCCGTCCTCGATCAGCAGGCGACGCACCTTCTGGCCTTCCGGACCGGTCTGGTGGGTCTTGAGTTGCATGCCGAGGATGCTGCCGGCGTGCTGGCGCACTTCGTCGAGCGACTTGGCGAGCTTGACGCCGCCGCCCTTGCCGCGGCCGCCGGCATGGATCTGGGCCTTGACCACCCAGATCTTGCCGCCCAGTTGTTCTGCCGCCTTGACGGCCTCATCGACGGAAAAACACGGAATGCCGCGCGGGGTCGCCACGCCGAACTTCCTCAGGATTTCCTTGCCCTGATACTCGTGGATCTTCATGAGATACTTTCCTTCGTTGGGTCTTGCCGGAAGCGCCGATAATATCTAATTATGTGCTGCACTGCAAAACTAATAACGTAGCCCTCATTCCTTTCAAAATGCTGACGCCAGAACAGATTGCCCGGCGCTGCGCCGACATCATGTGGCCCGACGACCACGCCGCCCGAGGGTTGGGCATGACCATTGTCGCGGTCGGTCCCGGCACGGCCACGCTTACGATGACCGTTCGACAGGACATGGTCAACGGCCACGGCACCTGCCACGGCGGTTTCATTTTCGCCGTCGCCGACTCCACCTTTGCCTATGCCTGCAACAGCTTCAATCATCGTACCGTCGCCGCCGGCGTGGACATCAACTTTCTCGCCCCGGCACACCTCGGCGACCTGCTCACCGCCCAAGGCCACGCCCGCCACCAGGGCGGCCGCAGCGGTGTCTATGACATTGAAGTGAGCAATCAGGACGGCAAGCTGGTCGCCGTCTTCCGCGGTCGCGCCGCCCGCATCAAGGGCCATTTCTTCGACAGCGAGGAAAGTGAGGGATAATCCCCGGCCTCCCGCCTTCCTCCACCAACACGTGTTTCCGCCAACCTGACCCGCCGCCATGAACGAAAAGACCGGGCTTGACGCCATCGAGAACGCCAGCCGCGATGAAATCGCCGCCTTGCAGCTGACCCGCCTGCGCTGGTCACTCAAGCATGCCTACGACAACGTCGCCCACTACCGGCGCAAATTCGACGAGGCCGGGGTGCAGCCGGACGACCTGAAATCCCTCGCCGACCTCGCCCGGTTCCCCTTTACCACCAAGCAGGATCTCCGCGACACCTATCCGTTCGGCATGTTCGCCGTGCCCCGCGAACAAGTGGTGCGGGTTCACGCCTCGTCAGGCACCACCGGCAAGCCAACGGTGGTCGGTTACACCAAGAACGACATCGACATGTGGGCGCAACTGATGGCCCGTTCCATCCACGCGTCGGGCGGCCGGCCCGGCGACAAGGTGCACGTCTCCTACGGCTACGGCCTCTTTACCGGCGGCCTGGGCGCCCACTACGGCGCCGAGCGGCTGGGCTGCACCGTCATCCCGTTCGGCGGCGGCCAGACCGAGCGCCAGGTGCAACTGATCCTGGACTTCGAACCGGACATCATCATGGTCACGCCGTCGTACATGCTGGCCATCGGCGACGAGTTCGTCCGCCAGGGCCTCGATCCGGCCAGGTGTTCGCTGCGCCTCGGCATCCACGGTGCCGAGCCCTGGACCCATCAGATGCGCCAGGAAATCGAGCGCCGCTTCGACATGCAGGCGGTGGACATCTACGGTCTCTCCGAAGTCATCGGCCCCGGCGTCGCCAATGAATGCGTCGAGAGCAAGGACGGCCCAGTGGTCTGGGAGGACCATTTCTATCCGGAAATCATCGACCCCAAGACCGGCGAAGTCCTGCCGGACGGCGAACTCGGCGAACTGGTGTTCACCTCTCTGACCAAGGAAGCGCTGCCGGTGATCCGCTACCGGACCCGCGATCTCACTCGCCTGCTGCCGCCCACATCGCGCGCCATGCGGCGCATCGGCAAGATCACCGGACGCTCCGATGACATGCTGATCATTCGTGGCGTCAACGTCTTCCCGTCGCAGATCGAGGAACAGATCCTCAAGACACCGAAGCTTTCGCCGCACTACCTGATCGAGGTCGAACGCGACGGCCATCTGGACACCGTGACCGTCAATGTGGAAATGAAGCCCGAATTCGCCACCGCCACGGCCGCCGACAAGGAATACGCGGCCAACGAACTGGCCCACCATATCAAGTCCTACATCGGCATTTCCACGCACATCGAAGTCAAGGCGAGCGGCACCATCGAGCGCTCCGTCGGCAAGGCCAAACGGGTGATCGACCGGCGCCCCAGGTAGCCGGGCAAGGTAGCCCGGCGCGCCGCGCCTCCCACCGCCATGAGCCAGAACTTCCTTTCCAAAGTCGAGGTTGCCGCAATGAATGAAGATACCGCCGCCTGGGAGAAATTTCTCTACGTTCTGGAATGGGTGCTGGCGCTACAGGCCCGCTACGCCACCAACCTGCGCCACAGCCTGGTCCGCATCAGCTTCCACGACCAGAAGGCGCTGGGCGACACCTACGGCGCGAAGGTCGCCCTGCAGATGCTGGTCGACTTGGCCACGCGGCTGCGCCAGTCCCTGCGCAAGACCGACTTGGTCGCCCGCGACGGCACCAGCATCTGGGTCCTGATCCCCTTCGTCACCCCCGAGTCGGTGCTGGCCAAAGTCGCGCAAATGGTCGAGATCGCCGGCGACAACGGACTCGATATCGTCGACCGCGACCTCTCGGTCTTCTCGATTCCGGACGCGGGGCTTCTCGAAGAGCTCTCCTTCACCTCGGCCCAGAATTTTCTCGAACTGATCGGCGAACAGAAGAACGTCGCCATGCGCTGGGAAGGCGTCCTGAAGCGACCCGACTGACGACCCCGGAATCCGGAGGCGCCACGTCCCGCGCCGACCAAGCTTCAGGGAATCCGGTCGCCGGAGCAGGGGGCACCGTCGATTCAGACTTGACGACCGGCTACAGCCGCGCCGCCCTGAGCCCGTGCCGGTTCACCCCCGCCACCGTGGACGGCCACCCCGAACCGGCCTCGAGGCCATCAATCGTAGAACACATACTCGGAACGCTTGACCACGCCCGCGTCCAGCACGACACGACACGTACAGCGCCCCATCGTCCTATGTTCCGCCAGGTAGGCATTTCCGGAGTCGTGGCGTGGCACCACCAGACCATGCTTCTGGGCGAAGAGTCGAAGCTCGGTCACCGTCATTCCCGGAGTGATCTGACCGCATATCTTTGTCATTCGCTCCTCACCGGTAGCGAATGAATACGCCATATAGGCGATATAGATGAGCAGTAGCGATCCGAGCGCAGCTCCGGTCCAACGCAATGGCCTGCGAAGCCGCGACATCAGCCCTGCTCGCGCAAGGAATTGCCAAGCAAGGTCTTCAACGGCCCGTTATGCAGCCAAATGAACCCACATAGCCAGAACAGGCAGGTCGAGACATAGAAGTTCATCGCGCGCATCATCAGGGCAGCCGGATCGACGATTGACCAATACAGCCAGTAGCAACCATCAACGGTGACATAGTAGAAAAGGGCGGCCAGCCAGAGCTTTCGCCAGTTGAGGGTCACGATCACCCGCGCCGACCATGGCGCCGTGAAATATGTCAAGGTTCCCATGATCAGGCTGATGCCGATATCCCAGTCGGGCGCAATCTCCTGTTGGGCTCCCCAGATCAGCCATGCCATTCCGATGACAAAGGTGGACAGCTTCCATGGCCGCAGATATTCCTTCATGGCCGCCAGATTAGCGCTTCCGCCAGGTATTGGCTTCCGCGGCAAACAACCCCGAAAGCGGCGCACCGCTGCTCGTCGAATGCTCGCCGCCCGTCTAGTCAACGCGATGGCAACCATCTGCTCCGCAACACC
>SSSZ01000072.1 GCA_009469675.1 Azonexaceae bacterium
GATCACATACTGCAGGCCGAGGATCAGGCCGAACAGGATCTGGGCGACGAAAAGCCCGATTGCCGCGATGAAGTAGGGTTTTGCAACCGCTTGGGATTTGTATTGCATATTCAGTTCTCCTCTCGATCAGCCCTGGACGTTAGGCGGCCAGTTGGCATCGTTGATCGAATTGACGTGCCGCAGGAAAGCCACGATGGCGTCCAGTTGCTCGTCGGTGAAGTTGAACTGGGGCATGCTGCGGCGGCCCGGGATGCCTTCCTTCGGACGACTCTTGATGAAGGCCTTGACGCCTTCGTCCCCGTAGCGGGCGACGACGTTGCCGAGTTCCGGCGCGAAGTAGGCGCCTTCGCCCATCAGGGTATGGCAGCCGATGCAGTCATTAACTTCCCAAAGCTTCTTGCCTTCGGCGATCTGCGGCGTGATGTTGGCCCGCATGTCGCGCTTGGGCAGTTGCGAGTGAGTGTCGAAAGAGAGCGCAAGGAACAGGAGGAAGAAGAAAACCGTCCCCCCGTAGAAAATATTGCGCGCCATCGACTTGGTGAAAGCGCCACTCATTATGTATCCCCCTTTCGGAAATTGTTTGGCGGGGCGATGGTAGGCTCAAGGGGTTGCTAGGGCTTTGATGTTTGCTAAGAAATCGCCATTCGTCCGGTCCGCCGGAGGCCCTGGTGGCCCCGTATAATGCCCGGTGAATCCTTTATCGGGACCGCCTATGACCGAGCATGACCTGTCGCGTTTGCGCCTCGACCACGCTGCTGTTGCCCCGCGGCCCCGGCGCCGCTGGTGGCCGCTTGCTCTGGCCGGCGGGGTAGCCCTGGGGGGCCTTGCCTGGTTCGCCGGCCAGCGCGAAGTGCCGGTGGAAACCGTCAGCGTTTCAACGGCTTATCCCTACCAGGCCGCGACCTTGCTCAACGCCGCCGGCTATGTCGTCGCCCAGCGCAAGGCCGCCGTGGCATCCAAGGCCACCGGCCGGCTGGAGTGGCTGGGGGTGATGGAAGGCAGCCGGGTCAAGGCGGGCGAGGTGATCGCCCGTCTCGAAAGCCGGGATATCGAGGCCCAGGTCGAGCAGGCCGCCGCCAACATCACCGCCATGCGCGGCCAGCGGGTCCAGGCCGAAGCCGAATTGACCGATGCCCGGGCGGGCTACGAGCGGGCCAAGAATCTGGCGGCCAAGCGCTTCATCGCCCAGGCGGCGCTGGACAGCGCCCAGGCCCGCTTCCACAAGGCGCGGGCCGGCGTGGCGGCGGCCCAGGGGGCGGTGGCCCAGGCCGAAGCAGCCCGGCGGGTGGCCCAGGTGGCGCTGGATCAGACCGAGATCAAGGCGCCCTTCGACGGCGTCGTGTTGACCAAGACGGCCAATGTGGGCGACGTCATCACGCCTTTTTCCTCGGCCAGCGAAAGCAAGGGGGCGGTGGTGACGATGGCCGACATGGCCTCCCTCGAGGTGGAGGCCGACGTTGCCGAGGCCAACCTCGGCAAGATCCGGGTCGGCCAGCCGTGCGAAATCCAGCTCGACGCCTTTCCCGACGAGCGTTTCCCGGGCGCCGTGAGCCGCACGGTGCCGACCGTGGATCGGGCCAAGGCCACGGTGCTGGTCAAGGTCGGGTTCGCTGCCCGCGACCCGCGCATCCTGCCCGAAATGAGTGCCAAGGTCGCTTTCCTCACGCGGGAAATGGCCGCCGACCGGCGCCAGGCCTGGATCGTCGTGCACAAGGACGCCATCGCTCAGCGCCACGGCCGGCCGGTGGTCTTCGTCGTCGCCGGGGGGCAAGTCGCCGAGCGGGACGTCGAGGCGGGGGAGGCGATCGGCGATCTGGTGGCGGTGGCCGGACTCAAAGTCGGCGACCGCCTCGTGGCGCGGGTGCCGGACGGGTTGAAGGACGGCGACAAGGTCCGGCCGGCGGCCAAGTGAGGCGGCGATGAACGACCCCGTCGTCGCCCTCGCCGACATCGCCAAGTCCTACCGCCGGGGCGGGCAGGCCGTGCCCGTCCTGACCTGCCTCAGCTTCACCATCGCCGCCGGCGAATTTCTCGCCCTGATGGGGCCTTCGGGTTCGGGAAAAAGCACGCTCCTCAACCTCATCGCCGGCATCGACCGGCCCGATTCCGGGCGCCTGGTGGTGGCCGGCCAGGACATCGGCCGCCTTGCCGAAGCCGAACTCGCCGACTGGCGCGCCCGCCACGTCGGCTTCATCTTTCAGTTCTACAACCTGATGCCGGTGCTCAGCGCCCGGGAAAACGTCGAGCTGCCGCTGCTTCTCAAGAACCTTCCGGTGGCGGAGCGCCGACGGCGGGCTGGCGATGCGCTCGCCATGGTCGGTCTGGCCGACCGCCTGGAGCACCGTCCGGCGGAGCTTTCCGGCGGGCAGCAGCAGCGGGTCGCCATCGCCCGGGCGCTGATCGCCGATCCCACCCTGATCGTCGCCGACGAACCCACCGGCGACCTCGACCGGGAATCCGCCGACGACATCCTCAAACTCCTGCAGCGCCTCAACGCCGAACTCGGCAAGACTGTCATCATGGTCACCCACGACCCCCATGCCGCCGGCCACGCCCACGCCATCATGCACCTGGAGAAGGGCGAACTGTCGGGGCGCGAGGCGGTGGGCAGCGGAGCCGGCGGGGGCTGAGGTGATTGCCGCCCTGGTCTGGCGCAACGCCTTCCGCCACAAGCTGCGCACCCTGCTCACGGTAACCGGCCTGACCGTGGCGGTGCTGGCCTTCGGCCTGTTGTCGACGGTGGTCGATGCCTGGTACGCCGGCGCCGAATCGGCTTCGGCGGCGCGCCTGGTGACGCGCAATGCGATTTCCCTGGTGTTTCCCCTGCCGCTTGCTTACAAGAACAAGATTCGCGCCGTGGACGGCGTGCGCGATATCACCACCTCCAACTGGTTTGGCGGGGTGTACAAGGAACCCAAGAATTTTTTTCCCCAGTTCGCCGTCGAGGCCGAATCCTACCTCCGGCTCTACCCGGAATACGTCCTCGACGACGACGAGCGGCGCGCCTTCCTGCGCGACCGCCGGGGGGCCATCGTCGGCTCCCGGCTGGCGGCGACCTACGGCTTCAAGGTGGGCGACATCGTCGCCCTCAAGGGCACCATCTTTCCCGGCCCGTGGGAATTCGTGGTGCGCGGCATCTACCGCGGGGGCAAGCCCAATACCGATGTCTCGCAGATGGTTTTTCACTGGGACTACGTCAATGAAACCATCACCAAGCGCATTCCCCGGCGGGCCAACCAGGTCGGCGTCTTCGTCGTGGCCATCGACCCCGAGCGGGCGGCCGAGGTGAGCCTGGCCATCGACAAGGAATTCAAGAATTCCGCCTACGAAACCCTGACCGAGACGGAAAAGGCCTTTCAACTCGGCTTCGTGTCGATGACCGAGGCCATCGTCGTGGCCATCCGCATCGTGTCCTATCTGGTGATCGCCATCATCCTGGCGGTCATGGCCAACACCATGGCGATGACGGTGCGGGAACGCACCGCCGAATACGCCACCCTCAAGGCCCTGGGTTTCGGCCCGGGGTTCGTCGCGGCGCTGATTTTCGGCGAATCCCTGGCCATCGCCGCGGTCGGCGGGGTTCTGGGGATCGCCGCCACCTTCCCAGTGGCCCAGATCTTCGGTGCCGCCATGGGCAGTCTCTTCCCGGTTTTTCTCGTCTCCCCCGAGACCGTGGGCCTGCAGCTCCTTTGCAGTCTGGCGGTGGGATTCCTGGCGGCCCTGCTGCCCGCCCGTCGGGCGGCGCGGGTCAACATCGTCGAAGGCCTGCGGTCGGTCGGATGATGCACCTGCCCCTCGCCTACTCGCTGCGCAACCTGTGGACCCGGCGCCTGACCACGGCCCTCACCGCCGGTGGCATGGCGCTCGTGGTCTTCGTCTTCGCCGCCGTGCTGATGCTGGTCGAGGGCCTCAACCAGACCCTCGTCGCCACCGGCAGCGCCGACAACGTCGTGGTCATCCGCAAGGCGGCGGGAACCGAAGTCCAGAGCGGCATCGAGCGCAACCAGGCGGCGATCGTCGAAAGCCTGCCGGAAGTCGCCCTGGGGGAAGGCGGCATCCGGCTGGCGTCGAAGGAGTCGGTGGTGCTGATCTCCCTCGGCAAGCGCGGCAGCGGCGGTGCCAAACCGGCCAACGTGGTCCTCCGGGGCCTGTCGCCGGTGGGCCTGGCCGTGCGGCCGCAGGTGCGGATTGTCGCCGGCCGTCCCTTCGCCCCGGGGAGCAACGAGGTGGTGGCCGGCCGGGCCATCGCCGAACGCTTCGTCGGCGCCGGCCTGGGCGAATCCCTGCGCTTCGGCGGCCGCGACTGGGTGGTGGTGGGGCTTTTCGACGCCGGCCGGAGCGCCTTCGATTCCGAAATCTGGGGTGACGCCGACCAGTTCATGCAAAGCTTTCGCCGGCCTGTCTATTCCTCGCTCATCTTCCGCCTCACCGACGGCGCCGCCTTCGACCGGGTGAGCGCCGCCCTCGCCGGCGACCCGCGGCTCACCGTCGAGGCCAAGCGGGAGGTGGATTTCTACGCCGAGCAGTCGGAGCAGCTCGCCAATTTCATCCGCATCCTGGGGCTGTCGCTGTCGGTGATTTTTTCCATCGGCGCCGTCATCGGCGCCATGATTACCATGTACGCCGCCGTCGCCAACCGGGTGGGGGAGATCGGCACCCTGCGCGCCCTGGGCTTTCGCCGGCGGGCCGTCCTCGTCGCCTTCCTCGCCGAGGCCGTGGTTCTCGCCTTGCTGGGCGGGGTGGCTGGCCTGGCCTTGGCTTCGCTGATGCAGTTTTTTTCCATCTCGACCATGAACTGGCAGTCCTTCGCCGAACTCGCCTTCAGTTTTACCCTGACCCCGGCCATCGCCGCGAAAAGCCTGGTCTTTGCCCTGGTCATGGGGGTGGTGGGGGGTGTCCTGCCGGCGGCGCGGGCGGCCCGGCTCAACATCGTCGAAGCCCTGCGGGCGGCCTGACGGCCGGGGGCGGGAGGAAAAGCCCAGGCAAAAAAAACCCCGCCGGGGGCGGGGAGGGAATTCTCGAAAGGGGGGTTTCGAGAGGAGGGGGTCGGTTGCAATGGAGCCAGTGTAGTGGGAGGCCGACCGGCGGTCTGTGGCGACTTCGTCCCCATTGCGTAACAGAATGTTGCCGGTTTGGCGTGGCGCCCGGCGGGCACCGGCGAGAGCCTTGAGACCGCGGCGCCGAGATCGGGGCGACGGGGGCCGCTCCCGGGTCGGAACGGGAGGAAGGAGCACCCGCCCGGCGGGAGGGTCTTCCTCGGCGTTCCCGGCGGATCCGGGTTTCCGGTTTCTCGTGCCGTTGCCCTGGGGGGACGCGTTCAACCCGGCGCCGCCAGGTCCGCGAGGCGGGCTTTGAGGCGCCGGTTCTCCTCAACCAGGGGGGAGGCCAGGGCTTCGACCTCGGCTAGGGTGTAGCGCGGCGTGATGTGCTGGGGGCAGTTCCAGTCGAAGGCGGCGACCGCGATGACGACCCCCCGTTCGACCCGGGCGCTGTAGCCAGGCAGGGCGAGCCGGGCCAGCAGGGCGGCGTCCTGGTCGGCATGGACGAGGCGCGCTCGGCCCCAGATCTTGAGCCGGCGCTGGTTGGCGTAATCGACGAGGATGAGGGTCAGGCGGTCGTCGGCGTTGAGGTTGCCGACGCTCAGGTACTGCCGGTTGCCGCGGAAATCGGCGTAGGCCAGGGTGCCCGGGTCGAGAACCCTAAGGAAACCCGGCGGCCCGCCCCGGTGCTGGACGTAGGGCCAGCCGTCCTGGCTTACCGTGGCCTGGTAGAAGCTGTCCCGTTCGGCGATGAAGGCGCTTTCGGCGGCGCCCAGGCGGTTGCCGGCTTCGGCGGCCAGGGTGAAACCGTGGTTGGCCCGGCGGCTGCCGTAGCGTTCTTGGGCGGCGACGACGGAGGGGGTGAAGGCGATTTCGGCAAAGGCTCGGGGCATGGTGTTCTCCTCGGCGCTGCCGCCCGCCCGCGAGGCGGCCGGCAGCGGATGGGGCGTCAGGCGGCGCGCTTCAGTTCGACCCGGGGGAAATCCACCGGCGTTTGCGCCACGTTGTTGACGTAGTTGGTCAGGACGTTGAGGGCGACGTTGGCGACGATTTCGACCACCTCGGCGTCGGCGAAGCCGGCGGCGCGCAGTGCCGCGAGGTCGGCATCACCGACCCGGCCCCGTTCGGCGGCGACGCGGCCGGCAAAACGCAGGGCGGCTTCGATGCGGGGGTCGGCGGAGCGGCCGTCGCGGGCAGCGGCGATTTCCCCCTCGTCCAGTTTGGCCAGGTTGCGGCCGAGGTAGCTGTGGGCGGCCAGGCAATAGTCGCAGGCGTTGAATTCGGCCACCGTCAGGGCGATCCGCTCGCGCAGGCCGAGGTCGAGGCGGCCCTTGGCAAGGGCGCCGCTGAGGGCGAGGAAGCCTTCCAGGGCGGCCGGGCTGTGGCCCACCAGCTTCATCAGGTTGGGAACGACGCCAAGCTGCTTGTGGACGGCGTCGAGCAGGGGCTTGGCGGCGGCGTGGGCGTGGTCGATGGCGGGGACGGGGAGGCGGGACATGGTGGTTCTCCTGGTAAGGGTGGCTGGGCTTGCTCGCCGCAAGGTGCCTGGCGAACGGTTCCCATGGTGCACGATTCCGTATGGAAGAAGAATGGATGTAGAATGTAATTAATTATTCCAAATATAGGAATAATTAACCCCGCCCCGGGTGCCGGGGCCGGCCTTTCGTCGGGAGGGAGGACTATGGATCGCCTGCAGGCCATGACCATTTTTGTCGCGGTGGCGGAGGAAGCCAGCTTCGCCGGCGGGGCGCGGCGGCTGCGCCTTTCGCCGCCGGCGGTGACGCGGGCGGTGGCGGCCCTGGAGGACAAGCTCGGCGTACGCCTGTTGATCCGGACGACCCGCAGCGTGCGGGTCAGCGAGGCGGGCGCCCGCTATCTCGAAGACGCCCGCCGCATCGTCGCTGAAATCGACGAGGCCGACGAAGCGGCGGCCGGAATCAATGCCGCCCCCCGGGGCCATCTGGCGGTGACCGCGCCGGCCCTGTTCGGGTGTCTCTACGTCATGCCGGTGATCGCCGAATACCTGGAGCGCCACCCCGAGGTGACGGCGTCGGCACTCTTGGTCGACCGGGTGGTGAACCTGGTGGACGAGGGCCTGGACGTCGGCGTGCGCCTTGGCGATCTGCCCGATTCGTCGCTGCAGGCGATCCGGGTCGGCGAGGTGCGGCGAGTGGTCTGCGGTGCGCCTTCCTATCTTGCTGCCCACGGGGCGCCGGAGACGCCGGAGGATTTGCGCCGGCACTGCCTGGTGGCGTCGACGGCGGTTTCGCCCAATCTGGAATGGCAGTTCGCCGGACCCCAGGGCAACCGAACCGTCAAGGTGGCGCCCCGGCTGCAGGTCAATAGCAACGACGGCGCCATCGCCGCCGCCCTGGGCGGTCTCGGCCTGGTGCGCCAGATGTCCTACCAGGTCGCCGGCGAACTGGCGGCGGGGCGGCTTACCCGACTCCTGGCGGATTACGAGCCGCCGCCCCTGCCCGTCCATGTGGTGCATCGGGAAGGCCGGCGGGGGTCGGCCAAGGTGCGGGCCTTCGTGGACCTCGTCGTCGACCGGCTGCGCCGCGACCCGGCGCTGGCTTGAGAGTTCGCCGGCAAACCGATCGGTTGTCGACTTCGCCTTGCCGTGCCACGGCACCGTTTTCGGCTTGCCTTCGCATCTCGATTTGAAGGCGAATGGGTATCGAGCTGGCGGGCGGGTCAGCTTCCCGGGGCCGGGTCGGTCCGGTCGGGTGCGCCGTCCCCGGCCGCCCAGCCGCCGCCCAGGGCCTTGAACAGGTCGGCCAGGGCGGCGCGTCCGGCCCGTTCGGCGTCGATGCGGGCGAGTTCGGCGGCGAGCAGGTTGCGTTCGACGTCGAGGACGTCGAGGCGGCTGGCGATGCCTGCATCGAACCGCCGGCTGGCCGCCTGCAGGGCCTTCTCCAGGGCGGCGGCGCGGGCGCTTTCGGCGGCCAGGGCGTCCCGCGCTGCGGTCTGGGCGGCCAGGGCGTCGCGTACGTCCTTGAAGGCGTTGGCGACGGCCTGTTTGTACTGGGCCAGGGCCTGATCGCGGCGGGCTTCGCTGGCTTCGACGCCGAAGCCGATGCGGCCGGCGTTCCAGATGGGCTGGGTGACGGCGGCGGCAAAGGAGAAGATGCCGGCCGGCCCGGTGAAGAGCTTGGAGAAGGCGATGCTTTCGCCGCCGGTGTAGGCGGTGAGGCCGATGGACGGGAAATACTGGGCGCGGGCGACACCGATGCGGGCGTTGGCGGCGACCAGCCGCTGCTCGGCCTCCTGCAGGTCGGGGCGGCGCAGGAGCAAATCCGAGGGCAGGCCGGCCGGGATCACCGGTTCGGGCGGGGCGCCCGGGGTGCCGCGGTCGAGGTGGCCGGCCAGAACGTCCCGGGGCGGGCGGCCGAGCATCACAGCGAGGGCGCTTTCGGCGCGATCCCGGTCGCGGGTCAGGGCGGCGAGCTGGGAACGGGCGCCGGCTTCTTCGGCTTCGGCCTGGCGCAGATCGTATTCCGAGAGGGCGCCGGCGGCGAGGCGCTGGCGGAAGAGGGTGAGGGTTTCACCGCGGGTCGACAGGGTGCGTTGGGCGACCTTTTCCTGGGCATCGGCGGCGAGGAGGGCGAAGTACTGCCGGGCGACCCCCGCGGCCAAGGCAAGGCGCACCGCCTGCCGCGCCGATTGGGCGGCGAAGAGGTCGGCCCGGGCGGCTTCGCTGGCCCGCCGGTATTTTCCCCAGAGGTCGATTTCGTAGCTGGCGTCGAGGGTGGCGCGGTAGCTGTTCTGGGTGCGGGGCAGGTCGGCGGGGCGGGGGAAGCTGCCGAGCAGGGTGCTCTTGCTGCGGCTGCCCGAGGCGCCGGCGGAAAGCACCGGATAGAGGTCGGCGTCGGTGAGGCCGGCGATGGCCCGGGCTTCGAGTACCCGGGCGGCGGCGACCTGGGCGTCGGCGTTGTTGGCCAGGGCTTCGTCCACGAGTCGGTCGAGGACCGGGTCGGCGTAGAGCGCCCACCAG
Organism: Azonexaceae bacterium; assembly: GCA_009469675.1. Lineage (GTDB taxonomy): Bacteria > Pseudomonadota > Gammaproteobacteria > Burkholderiales > Rhodocyclaceae > SSSZ01. The sequence goes on from SSSZ01000072.1 coordinate 9,037, forward strand.
CGTTCTCCCACCCGGTCGGCGGGCTGGGCGGCGGTGTCGGTCTGGGGTCTGGACCAGGCGCTGGGCAGGTCGAAAAGGGGGCGCAGGAAATCCGGCCCGACGGCGCAGCCGGAAAGGAGCGCCGCGCCGGCCAGGGCAAGGAGGCGCCGGCCGGAACGGCGGAGGGGGGCGTCAGACATGGTTTTCTCCGTTGGCTTCCTGGTCTTTGCGGGCCTGGGCGAGGAGTTTTTCGTGGGCCTTGGCGTGGGTTTCCCGGACTTCGGCGAAAAGGTTCTCGGTGCTGCGGGTTTCCGCCAGCTTCTTGTCGGCGATCAGGCGGTAGAAGAGGGGCACGAAGAAGACCGCCAGGAAGGTGGCGGCCAGCATGCCGCCCATCACCCCGGTGCCCACCGCCTGTCGCGCTCCGGCGCCGGCGCCGTGGGAGATGGCGAGCGGCAGGACGCCGAGGATGAAGGCGAGGGAGGTCATCAGGATGGGGCGGAACCGGAGCCGCGCTGCCTCGATGGCCGCGGCGGCGGCGCTCATGCCCTCGTAGTGCTTGTAGATGGCGTATTCGACGATGAGGATGGCGTTCTTGGCGGCCAGGCCGAGGAGCGTCACCAGGCCGATCTGGAAATAGACGTCGTTGCTCATGCCGCGCAACCAGACCGCGGCGAGCGCCCCGAAGGTGCCGAAGGGCAGGGCGAGCAGAACGGCCAGGGGGAGCGACCAGCGCTCGTACTGGGCAGCGAGGATGAGGAAGACCATGAGGGCGCCCAGGGCCAGGGCGTAGCCCGACGAACCGCTCGATTTCTTCTCCTGGTAGGAGGCGCCGCCCCAGTCGTAGCTGAATTCCGGCGGCAGGGTTTCCCTGGCCGCCTTTTCGACGGCGGCGATGGCCTGGCCGGAGGAGACCCCCGGCGCCCCGGCGCCGATGATCTTGACCGACGGCAGGTTGTTGAAGCGCTCTACCGTCTCCGGGCCGGTTTCCTGGCGAATCTGGGCCAGGGCCGAGAGGGGCACCATTTCGCCCCGCTCGGAGCGCACGTAGATGCCGCCGATGTCGCCGGGCTGGGAGCGAAAGCCGGACTCGGCCGACATCAAGACCTGCCAGGTGCGGCCGTATTTGTTGAAGTCGTTGACGTAGGCCGTGCCCAGGGTGGCGCCCAGGGTGTCGAACAGGCTGTCGATGGGCACCCCTAGGGTCTTGGCCTTTTCCCGGTCCACATCGACGTTGAGCTGGGGCACGTTGGCCCGCCACAGGGAGGAGACCATGACGAAGCCGGGATCCTGGTGCAGCTTGCCGATCAGTTGCTGGCTCACTTCCGCCAGCCGCTTGGGGCCGCCTTCGCCGCGGTTCTGCAGATAGAACTCGAAGCCCCCCGAATTGCCCATGCCGAAGATGGCCGGCGGGCCGAAGGCGAGCACCAGGGCCTCCTTGATATGGGCGGTTTTCATGAACACTTCGCCGACCAGGGCGTTGGCCGGAACCTGGCGCTGGTCCCAGTGCTTCAGGACGACGAAGAAGGTGGCGGCGTTGTTCTTGAAACTGCCGCCGATGAAGTCGAAGCCGGTGAACACGACGGTGCGATCGACGTTGGGGTTTTCGCGGATGATGGCGTCCACCTGCCGGACGATGCGGTCGGTGCGCTCCAGGGAGGCGCCGTCGGGGAGATAGACGGCGGTGATGTAGTAGCCCTGGTCCTCGTCGGGAACCAGGCTGCCCGGGGTGAGCTTCCACAGGCCGCCGGCCAGGGCCACCATGCCGAGGAAGAGGAAGAGGCCGAGGGCGCCGCGGCGGATGAGCCAGGCGACGCCGGCGGTGTAGCGGCCGGTGACCCGGGCGAAGCCGCGGTTGAAGGCGGCAAAGAAACGGTTTTCGCTCTTGTGCTCGTGTTTGAGGATGAGGACGCAGAGCGAGGGGGTGAGAGTCAGGGCGACGACGGCGGAGATGACCACGGCGATCGAGAGGGTGACCGCGAACTGCCGGTAGAGCTCGCCGGTCAGCCCGCCCAGGAAGGCGATGGGGACGAAGACGGCGCACAGCACCAGGGCGATGGCGATGACCGGCGAGGTCACCTCGCGCATGGCCTGGATGGCCGCCGGCTTGGCCGGGATGCCCTCCTCGTGCATGATGCGCTCGACGTTTTCCAGGACGACGATGGCGTCGTCCACGACGATGCCGATGGCCAGCACCATGCCGAAGAGGGTGAGCGTGTTGATCGAATAACCGAGCAGGAGAAGGCCAGCGAAGGTGCCGATGAGCGACACCGGCACGGCCAGGGTGGGAATCAGGGTGGCCCGCCAGTTCTGGAGAAAGACGTAGACCACCAGGAAGACCAGGATCATCGCTTCGGAAAGGGTCTTGACCACCTCGCGGATCGACACGTGGACGAAATCGGTGGTGTCGTAGGGGATATCGACGGTGAGGCCGTCGGGAAAGCGGGTGGACAGCTCCTTCAAGGTCTTTTTGACGTCGGCGGCGACATCCAGGGCGTTGGCGCCGGGCTTGAGGAAGATGCCGATGAGGGTGGCGGGCTTGCCGTTCTGGCGGCCGATGAAGTCGTAATCCTTGGAACCCAGCTCGACCCGGGCCACGTCCTTCAACTTCAGGAGCGAGCCGTCGGCATTGGCCCGCAGGACGATGTTCTCGAATTCGCCGACTTCGGCGAGGCGGCCCTTGGTATTGACGGTCAGCGCCATTTCCTGGCCGCTGGCGGTGGGGGGCTGGCCGATGCGGCCGACGGCGTACTGGGCGTTCTGCTCGTTGATGGCGCGGATCAGGTCGGCGGGAGCGAGGCGCAACTGGGCCAGGCGGTCCGGTTTGATCCAGATGCGCATGGCGTAGTCCTTGGCGCCGAAAATCTGGACGTTGGTGGTGCCCGGGATGCGCTTCAATACGTCGAGGACGTTGAGCGTCACGTAATTGCTGGTGTACAGGTCGTCGTAGCGCCCGTCGGGGGAGGTGAAGGCCAGCACCTGCAGGAAGGAGCTCGAATTCTTCTCGACCTGGATGCCCTGGCGGCGGACTTCCTGGGGCAGCCGCGCCTCGGCCTGCTTGACCCGGTTATTGACGTTGATGACCGCCTGGTCGATGTTGGTGCCGATGTCGAAGGTGACGTTGATCTCTACCCGGCCGTTGGAGGCGGCGGTGGAGTTCATGTAGATCATGCCTTCGACGCCGTTGATCTGGGTTTCCAGGGGCGCGGCGACGGTTTTTTCCAGCACCTCGGCGGAGGCGCCGGGGTAGGTGGCGGCGACCAGCACCTGGGGCGGCGCGATCTCCGGGTACTGCGCCACGGGCAGGCTGCGCATGGCCGCCAGGCCGGCGATGACGATGAAGATCGAAATCACCATGGCGAAGATCGGCCGGTCGATGAAAAAGCGGGAGAACATGGTCGATCAGCCTCCGGCCTTGGCGGGGGCCGGCGCGGCCCCGGCTTCTTCCTTGAGCGGCGTCGCCTGCACCGGCGCTCCCGGGCCGAGCTTCAGGACGCCGTCGACGATGACCTGGTCGCCCGCCGCCAGGCCGCCGGTGACGACGATGTCGCCGCCGCTCCAGTCGGAAACCTCGACCTTCTTCATCTCGGCCTTGTTATCCTTGCCGACGACATAGACGAACTTGCCCTGGGGGCCTTCGAGCACGGCCCGCTGGGGAATGCGGAAGGCGCCCTCGCGGGTGGCGCCGGTCAGCTTGACCCGGACGAACTGGCCGGGCTTGAGGAGGAGGTCGGGGTTGGGGATTTCGGCCCGCACCTCGCTGGTGCCGGTATCGCGGGAAATCCGCACGTCGGCGAAGTCGGTGGCGCCGGTGCGGGCGTAGTCGCTGCCGTCGGCCAGCCTGACGGTGACCGTGAACCGCCCTCCCTCGGGCCAGCGCAGCCGGCCCGCCTCGGCCTCCTGGCGCAGCTTGAGGCGTTCGTTGTCGGCGATGCCGAAAAGGACGTGCATGGGGTCGGTCTGGGAAACCGTGGTGAGCAGGACGTCGGGGCCGGAAACCAGGGAGCCTTCCGACTTCAGGCTGCGGCTCGCCAGGCCGCCGATGGGGGCCTCGACCTTGGTCCAGCCCAGGTTGAGGCGGGCTTCCTTCAGGCGGGCGCGGGCCGCCTGAAGGTCGGCGCCGGTGATCGCCTCGGCCGATGCGGCGTCGTCGTATTCCTTCTGGCTGACGGCCCGGGTTTCCAGGAGGGGTTTAAGGCGCCCGGCATCGCGCCTGGCCTGGGTGTGGCGGGCTTCGGCCGCAGCCACGTCGGCCTCGGCCTTGGCGGCGGCGGCTTCGAAGGGCGCCGGATCGATGGTAAATAGCGATTGCCCGGCTTTGACCAGACCGCCCTCCTTGTAGTTGCGCCGCAAGAGAATGCCGGTCACCCGGGCGCGCACCTCGACCTCGCGGGAACCCAAGGTCTGGGCGGCGTATTCCAGGCTGACCGGCAGCGCCTCCGGCTGTACCGCCAGCACGCTTACCGGGACCGGCCCGCCGAAACCGGCCGGCCCGCCGGGGCCGCCCTCGCCCTTGCCGCAGGCGGCGAGCGCAAGGGCGGCAAAGGCCAGGGGAAGGGCGCGGCGCAAGGGAAAAAGGGGCGCGATCATGCTGAATCTCCGGTCGGGGACGGCCCGGGCGGGTCTGTCCGTTGCTTGAATTATTGGCCTGGGGCATAATACATACATTCGTGCATGTATGTAAATACCCGGATTCAATGTCAGGTCGATCATCGATCGATAGGAAAACCGGCCAGGAGTTCATCGATGGTTAGAAAAACCAAGGAAGAGGCCCAGGAAACCCGCCACGCCATTCTCGACGCGGCGGAAAGGGTCTTTCAGGAACGCGGTGTCAGCCATACCTCCCTGGCGGAAATCGCCGCCGCCGCGGGAGTCACCCGCGGCGCCATCTACTGGCATTTCAAGAACAAGGCCGATCTGTTCGAAGCCATGATCCAGCGGGTCTTCGATCCCCTCGAAGCCAAACTCGCCGAACTCCAGGCCGATGGGCGGGAAAACCCCGTCGACGCCCTGCGCGCCATTGCCGTCTATTTCATCGCCACCGTCGCCGCCGACCCCCGCTACATGCGGGTGCTGGAAATCGCCTGGCACAAGTGCGAATACGTCGGCGAAATGGCCGCCATCCGCGACAACCACCTGGAGTGCGGCAACCGCTACCTGAGCCTCAACGAGGCCGGAATCCGCCTCGCCGTCGAGCGCGGCTACCTGCCTGCCACCGTCGATCCGCGCCTGGCGGCGGTAGGGCTGATGGCGGTGATCGACGGCCTGGTGGTGAACTGGACCCTCGACCAGAGTCTTTTTCCCCTCGCCGAATTCGGCCCCGGCATCGTTGACGCTTATTTGACCGGGTTGCGGTCCAAGGCTTGAAGCCGGGCGGTATACTCGGAGCCTTCTGCTTCAATCCCCCGGGAGAACCCCATGGCCGCACCCGCCGACACCGCCAGCATGGCGCTTTTCTGCGATTTCGAGAACATCGCGCTGGGCGTGCGTGACGCCAAGTACGAAAAATTCGACATCAAGCCCATCCTCGAACGGCTACTGGCCAAGGGTAGCATCGTCGTCAAGAAGGCCTACTGCGACTGGGAGCGCTACAAGGGCTTCAAGGCCACCATGCACGAGGCCAATTTCGAACTCATCGAAATCCCCCACGTCCGCCAGTCGGGCAAGAATTCCGCCGACATCCGCCTGGTCGTCGATGCCCTGGACCTCTGCTACACCAAGTCCCATGTCGACACCTTCGTCATCATCAGCGGCGATTCCGATTTTTCCCCCCTCGTGTCCAAGCTGCGGGAGAACGCCAAGCAGGTGATCGGCGTCGGCGTCAAGCAATCGACTTCGGATTTGCTCATCGCCAATTGCGACGAATTCATCTACTACGACGATCTGGTGCGCGACCGGGAAGCCCAGCGCGCTTCGGCGGCCCGCCGCGAAAGCCGCGAGGCGCCGCCGCGCCGGTCGCCGGAAGAGGATGCCAAGCGCCGCGAGGAGATGGAAGCCAAGAAGACCAAGGCGGTGGAACTGGCCGCCGCCACCTTCGCCGATCTCATCGCCGTGCGCGGCGACACCGAGCGCCTCTGGGCCTCGGTCCTGAAAGAAGCGATCAAGCGGCGCAATCCCGGATTCAACGAGTCCTACTTCGGTTTCCGCACCTTCGGCAACCTGCTGGAGGAGGCGGCGGCCCGGGGGCTGATCGGCTTCGGACGCGACGAAAAATCCGGCGCCTACGTCACCCGGGCCGCCCATCGGCCGGCGGTGGTCGAGGCTCCGGCAGCGCTTGCGGCGGTGGTGGCGGAAATCCCGGTGGCGGGCGAGCCGGCGCGGCGGCGGGAAACCGTTGAAGCCCAACCGGCGGCGGCGCCGGAGGTCGTCGAGGCGGCGGCGGAATCGCCGGCCGAGCCGGCTCCCCGGCGACGGGGGCGGGGCGGGCGCAAGCCGGCGGCGAATCCGCCGGCGGGGAGCGCACCGGTGGTCGCCGAAGTCTCGGCTGCAGCCGTCGTACCGGCGGAGGCGCCGGCCCCGGTGCCGCCGGCCGCAACCCCGGCCGAGGAAAAGAAGTCCGGCGGCCGGACCCGCAAGGCGCCTGCCCGCACGCCCCGGGCGCGGAAAACCAAGTCCGAACCGGCGACCGACTGAATCGCCCCGGCTTCCCTCGAGCCTCAGGGCGCCGGGAAGCCGGAAGTCAGATGACTTCCAGCAGCTTGCCGCGCAGGACTTCCGCTTCCCGCTTGCCGTCGCGGGACATGACGATGGCGTGGTACCAGTCGTCGAATTCGGCGCGCAGGCCGGGGTGGTCGCTGGCCTGGTCGATGCGGTCGAGGAGCGAAGTGGCGCCGACCGCGCCGACAAAGGCGTTGAGCGTGTTAATCATGAAGTTGCGGGCCATCTGGAACTTGACGGCGTCGTGGTCCGCCGGCAGGTCGCGAAAGGCCGCGACGGGCTTGAGCGGCGCCGCCGGAGCGGGCGCCACGTCGCCGCCCTGGGCGATGCCGCCGACCTCGATGTAGCCGTCTTCTTCCAGCAAGCCGAGGGTATGCTGCAGGTCGTCGGCCTGGACCATGCCGCGCAGGTCGTCCACCGTGCGTTTTCCGTCGACGAAGATGAGTACCCGCCGGGTTCGGGGCGTCAGGGCGCCGGAACGCCGCTCCATTTCCTCGTGGCCCTTGGCGGTTTTGGCAAAAACGACACCCATGGTGCCCTCCTTTGGTGATGCGATTGACGAGTTTTTTAGTTTTGGCGTATTACACAACAGATTGGGCGGGGGGCGAACATCTTTTTCGTGACTTATTGCACGCTTGTTGCATAAAACAAAAAACCCGCCGGGGTCGGCGGGTTTTTCGGGGCTGGCCGGAGGGCCGGAGAAGCGCTCAGGCGGCGGCCTGAGTCGGAATCTTGTGGCCGCGGCGCACGATGCGGTTCTGCGAATCGACGTAGATCAGTTCCGGCTCGTATTTGGCCAGCTCGATTTCGTTGTAGATGGCGAAGGTGGCGATAATCAGGATGTCGCCGGGGGAGGCTTTCCGCGCTGCCGAGCCATTGACCGAAATCACGCCCGATCCGCGTTCGGCGCGAATGGCGTAGGTGGTGAAGCGTTCACCGTTATTGACGTTCCAGATGTCGATCTGTTCGTATTCGCGAATGTTCGCAGCTTCGAGCAGATCCTCATCGATGGCGCAGGAACCCTCATAGTGCAGTTCGGAATGGGTTGCAGTGACGCGGTGAAGCTTGGATTTCAGCATCGTTCTCTGCATGGCATGACGATCCAAGAGGTTGGGGGAAGCGCATTGTAGCGGCTGTAATTATGGTGTCAATCAGTCTTTTTTCACGCTTTGCCGCCTTTAGATTTCCAGGTTGTCGATCAGGCGCGTGCTCCCCAGGCGGGATGCGGCAAGGACGACGAGGGGAATGTCCGTGGCATGGGGGGCGAGGAGGTTGGATTGTTGCCGCACCGCAACATAATCGGTTTTCCAGCCGTGGGCGTCGAGGTCAGCCGCTGCGGCTCGTTCCAGGCCGGCGAAATCGCTTTCGCCCTGGCGGACAGCGTCGCGGATGGCGTTCAACTCGCGGTAGAGCCTCGGGGCCTCGGCTCGTTCGGCGGGGGAGAGGTAGCCGTTGCGCGACGACAGGGCCAGCCCGTCTGCGGCCCGCACCGTTTCGCCGCCGACGATGTCGATGGGCAGTGCCAGTTGGCGGGTCATGTTGCGGATGACCATGAGCTGCTGGTAATCCTTCTTGCCGAAAATGCCGACCTGGGGCTGGACGCAGTTGAAGAGCTTGAGGACGACGGTGGCGACGCCGCGGAAATGCCCCGGGCGGAATTCGCCTTCCAGAAGGTTCTGGATGGCCGGCGGTTCCACCGCGTATTCCTGCGGTTCGGGGTAGAGGTCGGTTTCGGTCGGGGCGAACAGGATGTCGACCCCGGCGGCTTCGAGCTTGGCGCAATCGGCCTGGAAGGTGCGGGGGTATTTGTCGAAATCCTCGCTCGGCCCGAACTGCAGGCGGTTGACGAAGATGCTGGCGACCACCGTGTCGCCGAAGCCGCGGGCCTGGGCCATGAGGCTGACGTGGCCCTGGTGGAGGTTGCCCATGGTCGGCGCGAAGGCGATGCGGCCGCGGGATTTCAGCGCCGCCCGGAGGTCGGCGATGGAAGCGATGATCTGCATGTCAGGGGGCGTAGGTGTGTTCGGGGGCCGGGTAGCTGCCGTCCTTGATGGCGGTGACGGCGCGGGCCGCGGCGTCGGCGATGCTGCTGGCGCCGGCCATGAAGTTGCGCACGAATTTGGCTTTCTTGCCCGGGGGGATGTCGAAGACGTCGTGCAGGACGAGCACCTGGCCCGAGCAGTCCACCCCGGCGCCGATGCCGATGGTGACGATATGGAGGGCGGCGGTGACGGCCGCGGCCAGCGGCGCCGGAATCGCTTCGAGGACGAGGAGGGTGGCGCCGGCGGCCTGCAGGGCGAGGGCGTCGTCCTGCAGGCGGCGGGCCGCCTCCTCGCCCTTGCCCTGGACCTTGTAGCCGCCCAGGGCATGCACCGACTGGGGCGTCAGGCCGATGTGGCCGCAGACCGGAATGCCCCGCTGGACGAGAAATTCGACGGTGGGCGCCATTTCCCGGCCGCCTTCGAGCTTGACCATCTGGGCGCCGGCGGCCATCAGGGCGGCGGCGTTGCGGAAGGCCTGGGCGGGCGATTCCTGGTAGCTGCCAAAGGGCATGTCGGCGATGAGGAAGGGGCGGTCGGAGCCGCGTTTGACGGCGGCGACGTGGTAGGCGATATCGGCCACGCTCACCGGCAGGGTGGAGTCGTGGCCCTGGACGACCATGCCCAGGGAGTCGCCGACCAGGAGCGAATCGACCCCCGCGCCGTCGAGAAGCCGGGCGAAGCTGGCGTCGTAGCAGGTGAACATGGCGACCTTTTCGCCGCTGGCCCGCAACTTGGCGAGGTCGAGCTGGGTCAGGCGCCGGGTCGTGGTTTGTGCCGACAAGGAGTTCTCCTCAGGGTTAAAGCTGACAGCGAGTTATTGTTCGCAAAGGATGTCAGGGTTGTTGACGCCGTGCCGCGCCATCCGTTCCAGGCAGCCCAGCACCTCCATGCTGGCCGCCTCCATCAGGCCAAGCGCCGCCGTGCCGGCGGGGAAGTCGCCGGCCAAAAAGCGCTGCACCGCCTCCCGCCCGTGTTTGTGGACGGCCAGGTGCGGTGCCTCCATGGCGGTGTAGCCGTCGAGTCGGGAAAAGCAGTTGCGGCCGTCGCCCTCGTAGTACCACTTGCCGAGGCGGCAGGTCGTGTGGTCCGCAAAATCGCCGGCGGTCTTGGTCGACGAGCCGAAAAAAACCCTGTAGATCTCGAACTTGAAGACCAGGTGATCCATCTTGGCGAGTTCGGTGAAGCTGCGCAGCGCCGAGACGGCAATGGCTTTTTCCGTCTGGTGGGACGATTCGATGATGCCGCCGATGCGCTGGGCTGCCTCGTTGCCGTCGGCGCCGAAGGTGGCCGAATTAGCGGTGAGCTTTTCCATGCTGGCGTGGGCGTTGGCGGTTTCCTGGCTGATCGTCTGGACCAGGCCGGAAATATCGCTGGTGGCCTTGGAAGTGCGCTCGGCGAGCTTGCGCACCTCGTCGGCGACCACGGCGAAGCCGCGCCCGGCTTCGCCGGCCCGGGCCGCCTCGATGGCGGCGTTGAGGGCCAGGAGGTTGGTCTGGTCGGCGATTTCCTTGATGAGGGAAAGAATGCTGCCGATCTTGTTGGCGCTTTCGTTGAGCCCGTCCACCTTTCCCATGGTCGACCGGGAATCCTCGGCCAGGGAGCCGAGGTCTGAGCCGATGCGGGTGAGGAGTGCGCTGCTGTCGGCGGCCACCCGGGCGGAGACCACCGCTTCGGCCTTGCTGCCCTTGAGATCCTCGGAAAGGACGCTCAGGGTCTGCTGCGACGCGAGGAGGGATTCGCCGAAACGTTCGAGGTTGTGGACCAGCGTATCCCAGGCCGCGGCAGAGGCCGCCGCTTTTTCGTAGCGGCCCTCGACCTCCTGGAGCTGACGCTCGCTTTCGGTCAGGCGCGCCATCACCCGGGCGAGTTCGCCCTCCAGGTCGCCAACCCGCCGGCGGGCCGCCTCGGCGTCCCGGTTACCGCCACCAAACAATCCCATCCCGTCGTCTCCTCACTCTTGTTGTTACCGGGGATCAGTTGCGAAAAACGAAGTATATCGCTCCCATCAGGCACAGCGCAGCCCAGAGATAGTCGAGTTTGAGCGGTTGGTTCATATAGAAGACGACGAAGGGGACGAAAACCGTCAGGGTGATCGCTTCCTGCAGAATCTTCAGTTGCGCCAGGCTGAGTTCGGTGTTGCCGATGCGGTTGGCCGGCACCTGGATCAGGTATTCGAAGAGGGCGATGCCCCAGGAGACGAGGGCCGCCGCCCACCAGGGCTTTTCGTTGAGGTGCTTGAGGTGGGCGTACCAGGCGAAGGTCATGAAGACGTTGGAAAGGGCGAGCAGACCCACCGTCTGCCAGAGCACCGGCAGGTTCATAGCCGCTCGATGGCCTGCAGCGCCACCGCCGGCAGCCAGGCGGCGACCGTGCCCCGGCCGGGCAGGGCGAGGCCGGGGGCGATCTCGGCCAGGGGGGCGAGGACGAAGGCCCGCAGGTGGAGCCGGGGGTGGGGCAGAGTCAAACCGGGGACGTGCAGCACCCGGTCGTCGTAGAGGAGCAGGTCGAGATCGAGGCTGCGGGGGCCGTTCTTGGCGCCGCGCCGCCTGCCGAAACGGGCTTCGACGGCAAACAGGGCGGCAAGGAGGGCCTCCGGGGCGAGGTCGGTTTCCAGGCAGGCGACAGCGTTGATGAAATCGGGCTGGTCGGTCAGCCCCACCGGCGCCGTGCGATAAAGGGACGAGGCGGCGGCAAGCCGGACGCCCGCCAGCCCGGCCAGGGCGTCAAAGGCGGCGCGAACCGTGCGCGCCGGTTCCCCGATGTTGGCGCCCAGCGCCACGTAGGCCGTGCTCATTCGCTGGTCGGCGAGGCGCCTTCGCTGCGGGGTTTCTTGCGCCGGCGGCGGCGCTTCTTGTCGCCCGCCTTGTCCGGCAGGAGCATGGCGGCGCGTTCCTCGCCGTCGGCCTCCTGGAACGTCGTCCACCAGACGGCGAGTTCGCCGTCGATTTCGCCGGCTTCGGCCCGCAGCACAAGAAAGTCGTAGGCGGCGCGAAAGCGCGGCTGCTCGATCAGGGCGTAGGGGCGCTTGCCGGCCCGGGCCTCGAAGCGCGGCTGCAGAGCCCAGATTTCCTTGATGTCGCCGGCGATGCGGCGGGTAATGGCGAGTTTTTCCGCCTGGCTGTCGAGCACCTCGTCCATGGCCGCGTAGAGGGCGGGGATGGTGGACAGTTCGCCCTGGGCCTTGATCTTTTCCCACTGGGCCAGCACTTCGTGCCAGAGGAGGGTGGCGAAAAGGAAGCCAGGGGAGATCGGCTTGCCCTTCTTGACCCGGGCGTCGGTGTTGGCCAGGGCCAGCATGACGAACTTTTCCCCCAGGGGCTGTTCGAGAATCACGTCGAGCAGCGGCAGGAGGCCGTGGTGCAGGCCTTCTTCCCGCAACTGGGTGATGCACTTGACGGCGTGGCCCGAGGTCAGGAGCTTCAACATTTCGTCGAAGAGGCGGGCGGGCGGCACGTTTTCCAGCAGCTCGGCCATTTCGCGGATGGGCTTTTGCGCCGCCGGGTCGATGAGAAGGCCCAGCTTGGCGGCGAGGCGCACGGCCCGCAACATGCGCACCGGGTCTTCGCGGTAGCGCTTCCTGGGGTCGCCGATGACGCGCAGGGTCTTCTGCTTCAGATCGGCGACGCCGTGGTGGTAATCGACCACCGCCTCGGTGGCCGGGTCGTAGTAGAGGGCGTTGGCGGTGAAATCGCGCCGCGCCGCGTCCTCCAGCTGGCTGCCGAAGACGTTGTCGTGGAGCACGCGGCCGTGCTCGTCGGTCTTGGCGTCGTCCCCCAGGGCGCCGCGGAAGGTGGTGACCTCCAGGGTCTCCTGGCCCATCATGACGTGCACGATCTGGAAGCGCCGGCCGATGATGCGGGAGCGCCGGAAATAGCGGCGGATTTCCTCCGGCGTGGCGTCGGTGGCGACGTCGAAATCCTTGGGTTCGGCGCCGATCAGCAGGTCGCGCACTGCTCCGCCGACGACGTAGGCCTTGTGGCCGTGGCCCTGCAGGGTCTCGCAGACGCGGCGGCTGCCGGAGCTGATGCGGTCGCGGGTGATGCCGTGGGTGGAAACCGGAATGACGGCCGGCTCGCGGTGGCCGGCGGCGGCTTTTTTGCCACCGAAGACGCGGGAAATGAGTTTGCGGATCACGTGTTGCCGATAGTGGGGCGCCGGGGGCGCCGCGGAAAAAGACGAATTCTACCGCAGCGAGATGATTTTCCAGCCCATTTCACCGGCGTGGGCGCGCAGGGTGTCGTCCGGATCCACCGCCACCGGGTCGCTGACCGTGGACAGCAGCGGCAGATCGTTCAATGAATCGCTGTAGAAGAAGCTCTTTTCGAAGCTCCCCCACCACAGGCCCAGGCTTTCCAGCCAGGCCTCGACGCGGATGATCTTGCCCTCGCGGAAGGCCGGCGTGCCCCGGGCCCTGCCCGTGAAACGCTCGCCCTCCCAGGCGGGCACGGTGGCGATCAGGTGGGCGACGCCGAACTCCCGGGCGATGGGGCCGGTGACGAAGCTGTTGGTGGCGGTGACCAGGGCGCAGAGATCGCCGGCCGCCAGATGGCTATTCACCAGCCGGCGGGCCGCCTCGCCGATGATCGGGCGGATGTGGCGATCCAGGTATTCCCTGTGCCAGGCATCCAGTTCCGGCCGCGGGTGGCGGGTCAGCGGCGCCAGCTGAAAATCGAGAAAGGCCTGGATATCCAGATTGCCGGCCTTGTAGTCGTTGTAGAACTCAAGATTTTTGGCTTCCTGGACCTCCCGGTCCACCACCCCCTTGCCGATGAGGAACTGGGCCCACTCGAAATCCGAGTCGCCGGCGAGGAGGGTGTTGTCGAGGTCGAAGAGGGCGAGGTTCATGGGGCGGTCTTGGTGCAGGGGGATTTAGGTGGAACGTTCAAGGTCAGCGGCGCTGCGCGGCTTTATCGCGCAGGTCCGGTGGAATGATGGGTTGGGCGCCGCTTCATTCGCTGGCCAGTTCATGAAGGCGCAAGAGTTCTTCGGCAATTGGCTTGATTTCGTAGCGCTTCCCAAGAATTTCAAAGATGCCGGCGTTGGTGAAGTAGGCACGAAAGAAATGCGTTGGCACACCGCTACTCGCACCCTCGGGACCAAAATAATGAGGGATGACGTGCCCTACTATTCCCTTAGAGAGGTAGTGATCAAGCTTTTCATCGAAATGCTCGATCATGTTGTGTAGATCGCGGGACTTGAGCGGGCTTTGTTCCGTGACTTGAAACATTTCGCGCAACTCTCTCCCTCTTGCTTCGAGAGCGCCGTTGGAAGGCCAGAAGTATCGGGAGACGGCAGCCCCCTGAACGATGATGTTTTGAAGTTCGTCGAGCACCGCATGCGAGTCGATGTCTTCCAACGGGTCTTCGCTATCACCGGAGTCCAAATGCGTCATGACCTCCGAGACGACCTCAATGGACCGAAGAGCCGATGCCGTGCAAAAGGAGACGCTGATGGCGTATAGCGCTCTGTGTGGCGGACTTATCGAGAACGGTTCAGATGGCATTGGCTTGAGGCGCCCAACTAGAAGTGAAGCGCGAAAGGGGCCAGGCTCATTTTCCGCATAGACTGAAATCGTGTTCCTATTCCATTCGTCGGGTGGGTGCTACTTCCAGTTGAGATTCAATTTGCGGTGGGAAGCCGCGCAGTCTCGCAAGTAGAGGTTGATGAGGCTTTGGTACGGAATACCAACTTCCTCGGAGAGCGCCTTAAAGTAGCCGATCGATTCCTCATCCAGGCGGATCGTGACCTGCTTCTTCAACTGAGAGGCATAGGGGTTTTTCCTGGCGTTGGAAAAGTCATATTCCTTGCGCATGGGGCACCTTTACGGGTAGCAGTTCATTTCCTTGGCCGTTGCCTTACGAGCGGAGATGAATCGAATCACTCCGCCGCCGTCTCGATAGCAGTGGCAGACGACCAAGAGCCTTAGCGCAGAACTCAGGCCAAGCAGGACAAAACGATCTTCTTCGTCGGAATGGTCGGGGTCTTCAATAAGCTTGGCGCGTTCATCGTAGAAAGCGGATTTCGCCTCCTCGAAGCTCACACCATGCTTCTTGACGTTGGCAGCGGCCTTCCGTTCGTCCCACTCGAAGTGCAGTGCGCTCATGGGGCTAGTGTAGTTACAGTGTAGTGCTATAGCAAGCGGAGAGTCCCGGGGGGCCAGATCATGGCGAGGTCTCCAGCGGCGACTGCAGTAACTCCCGCAGCAGGGGCAGGGTGATGGCGCGTTGGTGTTCGAGGGTGTAGCGGTCCAGCGCCTCGACGAAGGCGGAGAGGGTGCGCATATCGCGGGGGGCGTGGCGCAGCAGGTAGTCGATGGCCTGGGGAGAGAGTTTCAAGGCTCTTTCCCGGGCCTGGGTGGCGAGGGCGGCGGCCTTTTCGCCGTCGGAAAGCGGTTGCAGGCGGTAGATCAGGCCCCAGCCCAGGCGGGTCCGCAGGTCTTCCCGCAGGACGAGGTGGGCCGGGGGTTGGGGGGCGGCGGTGAGGAGCCGGCCGCCGCTGGCCTTCAAACGGTTGAAGCGGTTGAAGAGGGCGATCTGGCCTTCGCTGTCGAGGGCTTCGACGTGGTCCACGGCCAGGGCCTCGGCGGCTTCCGCGCCGCCCAGGCCGGGGTCGGCGGCGGCGTCGACGTAGGCGAAGCCGCTGGCCTTCAACAGATGGCTGCAGCCGGAGCCAGCCTCGCCCCACAGGCAGAAGGAGGTTTCGCCGCCGGCGCCGGCCAGCCAGGCGGTGAGCGCTGCCAGGGTCTCGCCGTTGCCGCCGGGGACGAAGTTGTCCAGGCTGGGGGGGCTGGCCGGCAGCAGGTCGAGGAGGAGCTGGCGCATCAAAGGGGCGGGCGACGGTTGGGGGATGGGATTTTATCACCGCCCTGGGGCTTCCCCGCAGCCGCCCGGCGGCGGGGCGTAAAGCCGCTGGTGGAAGGCGGTGAGGCGCCGGTCGCTGGCGGCCAGGTCGGCCGGGGCGATAGTGCCGGCGGCCAAGGCCCGGGCGGCGCCGGCGAGGGCACGGTAGTACTGTTCCGGATCGTAGGAGACGAGCACGAGGTCGACGCCCGCCGCCAGGGCTTCGCTGGCGATGCGGCCGATGCCCAGGCCGTACACCGCGCCCATGTTCAGGTCGTCGGTGACGAGAAGGCCGTCGTAGCGCCATTGCCGGCGCAGCAGCCCGTGGACGACGGCCCGGGAGTGGGAGGCGGCGTGCTCCGGGTCGAGGGCGGGCAACACGACGTGGCCGAGCATCATGGCGGCGCCGCCGGCCGGGCCGACCCGGCGGAAGGGGAGCCAGTCGCCGGCCAGATCGGCCGGGTCGGCGGCCAGGCTGGCCGAACGGAGATGGGTGTCGGCCCGGACCTGTCCGAGGCCCGGGAAGTGCTTCAAGGTGGCGCCGACGCCGGCGTCGGCCAGGCCCGCCACGTAGCCGGCGGCGACTTCCGCCACCACCCCCGGGTCGGCGGCGATGGCCCGGCTGGCGATGCGGGTCAGGCGGTCGTCGGCGGAAGCGGGTCGGGCAGGTTTCAAATCGACCACCGGGCCGAAGTTGCTTCAGGTTCCAGGCCAGGACAAGGAGGCCGCCCACCGCCGCCCAGGCGGCCAGGGGGCGAAGCCGGCGGAGGAGCCGGCCGGCCCCGCCGGGGAGCGGCTCCCGGGCGGCCGGCAAGGCGGGCGGGTAGGGGAGTCGGGCCATGTCAGTCGGCGGCGCCGGGGGCGAGGGTGGCGCCGAGGCGGTACCAGTCGAGGCGCCGGGTGGCGATCATGGTGGCGCCGAGGGCGAGGAAGAGGAGCACGCTGCCCATGAGCAGCGAGTTGTCTTCCGACAGCAGCACCCCATAGAGCACGCCGTAAAGCCCGGTGAGGCCGGCGGCGAAGGCCAGCCCCGGGCGGGCGCCGCCGAGGGCGCCGGCCAGGTAGGTACCGATCAGGGTGATGGAAGCGCCGGCGGCGATGCCGTAGGCGGCGACGAAAGGCAGGTGCTCGGAAAGGGCGATGAGGAGCAGGAAGAAGACCGCCAGGGCCAGCCCCACCAGGAGGTACTGCATGGGATGGATGGGCGAGCGGCGGAGGATTTCGCTGAGGAAGAAGCCGGCGAAGGTCAGGGCGATGAAAAGAACGCCGTATTTCACCGCCCGTTCGGCCTGGAGATAGACGTTGACCGGGTCCATGAACGCCATGTCGATCACCTCGCCGCTGCCGCCGCCCGCCCCCAGGGCGGCGGCGAAATTGCGGGCGAGGTGGGAGACCTCCCAGCGGGCGACAAAGCCGGATTCGCCCACCTCCCTTTCCCGCGGCAGGAAGCGGCCGCCGAAAGCGGGGTGGCGCCAGTCCGACCGGAGGGCGATGCGGTTGGCTTCGCCCGTGGGGGCGATGGCCAGGCGCTCGGTGCCGGTGAGCTGGAGGGGAAAGCTGAAATCGAGCGGGGTGGCGGCGTCCACGGCCACCGGGCCGAGGGCCACCACCAGCCGGGGGCCTGCCAGGGCGTCCGGCGCGGTGGCCTTGCCCTGGGGCGTGGCGAAGCGGTGGCGTTTGCCGGCCACCGTCACCTCGGGGTCGTTGGCGACGCCGCGGGGGTCGGAAATTCCCAGCACTAGGCTCGCCTCGGCCTCGACGAGGGTGCGTTTGGCATCCAGCCCGAGGTGGGGAGGAATGACGAAACGCCCCTGGCTTTCGCCGTCGAGGTGGAAAAGCCGGGCCTGGTAGATGCCCCGGTGGCGGGCCTCGACCTTGACCTCGCCGGTCAGGCGCAGGTGTTCCGGCGGCAGGTAGAGGGTGTGCTCGGCGAAACGCGGCGTCGTCGTGACGCGACCGGTTTCCAGGTTCTTGGTCAATTCGGGTTCGAGGCGTTCGCGGTAGCGGATCGCCAGCACCGGCCCCACCACCGTCTGCGGCCCGGCGGCGCCGGCCGCGATGCTGCGCTGGACGTCGTCCTGGCGAGCGCTGCGTTGGCGGATCTGATCCTCGATCAGGGCGAGCGGCACCAAGAGCAGCAAGGACATGAAGCCGATGGCGAGCAGTTTGAAAAAGAGTTTTCGGTCCATGGAAGTCTCCCGGGTTGAACGTGGGGAGAGTGTGGATGCCGCGGGTGAAGGAACGAGGGAGCGAAGGTGAAGGGAGGGTGAAGCCGCAGAGGAAATCCGGGCTATCCTGGCGGCCGACGACGGCCAAGGAAAGGAACCCCATGGAAGAAAACGCCCCGCTCTGCCAGGAATGGCAAACCCTGCAGAACAACTACGAGTCCTGCGAACGCAGCGCCCTCCTCATCAAGCTCGCCTGCCTGAGCCTCGGCCTGGCGGGTCTGGCGGCGGGCGTGGCCTGGGGCTGGCTGGGGGGAATGGTCGTCCTGTGCTGGTTCCAGGAGGGAATCCTCAAAACCTTCCAGGCCCGGCTCGGCGAGCGGCTGCTGCGCATCGAGGCCCTGGTCCGCCAGCCGCCGATCCCGCCTGGAGTAGCCCTGCAACTGCATTCCGAATTTCTCGCCGCCCGGCCTGGCGGTGCCGCGCTGATTGCCGCCTACGCGGCCAGCGCGGCCCGTCCGACCGTGGCTTACCCCTATCTGCCGATCCTGCTCCTGGGGGGCGCGGTCAAGGCGCTGGGCGGGGCCTGACGGCGGAGCCTCATGGGCCGCAGCCCCCCGCCCGGGCCAGCAACAGGGCACGTTCGCGGGCGTTTTGCGTGAGGGCGGCGGCTTTTTCGAATTCGGCGCGGGCCTCGTCGATGCGGTCGAGGCGGGCCAGGAGGTCGCCCCGCACGGCGGGGAGGAGGTGGTAGTTCTGCAGGGTCGGCTCGGCCAGCAGGGCATCCACGATTTCCAGCCCGGCGGCGGGGCCGAAGGCCATGGCGACGGCAACGGCGCGGTTGAGGCTGACCACCGGCGAGGGAGCCGTTTGGGCCAGGGCGTCGTAGAGGGCGGCGATGCGGGGCCAGTCGGTGGCTTCCCGGGTGGCCGCCTGGGCGTGGCAGGCGGCGATGGCGGCCTGCAACGTGTAGGGGCCGAGGGGGCCGGGCAGGGCTTCGGCCTTGGCCAGAGCCTCCAGGCCGCGGCGGATGAGGAGGCGGTCCCAGCGGCTGCGGTCCTGGTCGAGGAGGAGGATCGGTTCGCCGCCGGCGCCGACCCGGGCCTGCAGGCGCGAGGCCTGGATTTCCATGAGAGCGATGAGGCCCTGCACCTCGCTTTCGGCGGGCAGCAGGCGGGCCAGGACGCGGCCCAGGCGCTGGGCTTCCTCGCAGAGGGCCGGGCGCATCCAGTCTTCCCCCGAGGTGGCCGAGTAGCCCTCGTTGAAGATCAGGTAGACGACCTCCAGCACCGATCCCAGGCGGCCGACCAGTTCCGACCCCCGAGGCACTTCGAAGGGTACCCGGGCGGCGGCCAGGGTCTTTTTGGCGCGGACGATGCGCTGGGCGATGGTGGCTTCGGGTTTGAGGTAGGCGCGGGCAATTTCCCCCGTGGTGAGGCCGCCCATCAGGCGCAGGGTGAGCGCGGCCCGGGCTTCCGGCGCCAGGACCGGGTGGCAGGCGGTGAAGATGAGGCGCAGCAGGTCGTCGCCGATTTCGTCGTCGAGGCCCTCGTCGATGCGCCGGGCCAGGTCGTCGGCGGCCGCGGCATGGTGGAAGTCGATTTCGGCGCTGATTTCGCCGGCCTTGTCGGCAGCCAGTCGGCGGTGGCGCAGATAGTCCAGGGCGCGGCGTTGGGCGGCCGTCATCAGCCAGGCTCCGGGGTTGTCCGGGATACCCTTGGCCGGCCAGGTTTCCAGGGCGGCGACCAGGGCGTCCTGGGCAAACTCCTCGGCCAGGCCCACGTCGCGTACCAGGCGAGCCACCCGGCCGATCACCTTGGCCGCTTCCAGGTGCCAGATCGCCTCGACGGTGCGGGCGGCGGCGCTCATGCCGGGGCGGCGGCGGGCGGCACCAGGTGGACAAGCTCCCAGAGGTGGCCGTCGGGGTCGATGAAACCATGTTCGTACATGAAGCCGTGGTCCTGGGGCTGCTTCCAGGTGCTGCCGCCGGCGGCGACGGCTCGGCCGACCAGGGCGTCGACCGCCTCGCGGCTGTCGCGGGTCAGGCAGACGAGCACTTCGGTGCTCGTGCGGGCGTCGGCCACCGGCCGCGGGGTGAAATCCTGGAAACGTTCCTGCACCAGGAGCATGACGAAAATGTTGTCGCCGACGATCATGCAGGTGGCCGAATCGTCCGTCCACTGCGGGTTGAAGGCAAAGCCGAGGGCGCCAAAAAAGGCGATCGACCGTTGCAGGTCGGCGACCGGGAGATTGACGAAGATTTGCTGGGCCATAGTGTTTCCTTGTTGGGAAGTTGCTCGACCGGCCGGGTCGGAAATGCATTCGGGCCAAGACGCGGCGATACGGCGCCGTGCCCGCGACGCCACGGTGCGGACCTCAGGCCTTGCGGGCATAGACTGCGGCGATCAGTGGGCTGACGATCAGATAGTGCGCCAGGACAAACGCCGTTTCGATGGCCAGGTAGACGATTATTACCCCGGGCTTTAGCCTGGCAGCGGAGCGGCTTCGCATTCGGCGACCGGCCGCCGCCCGGCTGGAGGACAATGGCCGGATTACACGACGCTTTCGCCGGGAGTCCAAACATGCCGACCCGCCTTCTCGTTGCCGCCCTGTGGGCTGCCCTGGCCGTGGCGCCGCCCGCCGGCGCCGCCTGCCCCACGGATCTGGAGGCCGCCGCCCTGGCGGCCCGCCACGTCGCCCGCCAGGCGATCGCCAACCCGGGGCCGGAACTCACCCTGGAAGACGCCCAATGCGGCCGGGACAAACTCAACCGCTTCCTCGCCCAGGCCTACGGCAGGCCGGTGGGCTACAAGGCGGGGCTGACCAACCCGGCGGTGCAGAAGCGCTTCAACCACGGGAGTCCGGTGCGCGGCACCCTGTTCGAGAAGATGTTGTTGCCCGACGGCGCCGTGGTGCCGGCCGGCTTCGGGGCCCGCCCGGTCTACGAGGCGGATCTCGTGGTCGAGGTCAAGGACGCCGCCATCAACCGGGCCACCACGCCGGCCGAAGTGCTGCGCCACGTGGCGCGCCTCTATCCTTTCATCGAATTGCCCGACCTGATGCTCGAAGACCCGACCCGCCCGAGCGGTCCCGCCCTGGTTCTGGTGAACGCCGGGGCGCGCCTCGGGGTGCTGGGCAAACCCCTCGCCGTCAACGCCGGCGACCCCTGGGTCGAAGCCCTGGCCGCGATGACCGTGCGGCTCTTCGACCAGGACGGCAAGGAACTCGATTCCGGCCCGGGCAGCGCCATCCTCGGCCATCCCCTGGAAGCGGTGATCTGGCTGGCCGGCGACCTGAAAAAGGCGGGCACGCCGCTCAAGAAGGGCGATCTTCTCAGCCTCGGCGCCTTCTCCAAGCCGCTGCGGCCGACTCCCGGGGGCGGCGCCCGGGTGGTCTACGAGGGGTTGCGGGGCAATCCTTCAGTCAGCGTGCGCTTCCAATAGACTTCAGCAGCTACGCCCCGGCGGCAGGCGCGAGAAGCCGAAGCCGCCGCCGTCGGCGCCGGGCGGCAGGATGCAGATGGTCATGCCGAGGCTGGCGGCGGAGCGGCGCAGGTCGGGAGGAAAGGCGGAAAAGGGGACGGCCCGTTCGACGACCTGGCGGATGTGGGCGATCTCGGCCTGCTGATCGCCGGGATTGACCACCTCGAAGCTCTTCAGGCTGCCGTCCGGGTTGAGGCGCATGTGCACCGCGGCCTGGCGCCGTCCCTTGGTCCGCGGTTCGTTGGCGACGTAGGCGGCGCTGCGGTTGAGCTTCTTGACCAGGGCGTCGAGGTAGAGTTCGAGGCTGTAGGGGTCGATGGGCGGGCTGTCGGGCCGGCGATGGGACGCGGGGGCCGAGGCGGGCTTCGAGGCGGGCCGGTGGCGGACGGGGCGGAGGTTCGCCTTCGGGGAAGAAGAGGACGAGGGCGTGCAGGGCCAAGGAGGCGACCAGGGCTAGATGGAAGGGGGTGATTTCGACGACGATGCCCCCCCGCCCCGGTCGGCGGGGCCAGGCCGGCAGGTCGGCGGAGTCGGCGGCGCGGGGGAGCGTCACGGGGGCAGCGGCAGGGGGCGGCGGCAGGGGGCGCCGACCGGTCAGCGGGGCGGGGCGGCATCGGCCCGCCCGATTGCAGCCGGCACTACGGAGATGGCGGCGGACCGGGGCGTGCCGGGGGCGAGGGCGCGGGCGCGCAGCTGGCCGCAGCCGCCGTCGATGTCCTGGCCGGCGGAATTGCGCAGCTTGGCGAGGATGCGGTGGCGCATCAGGTGGGCCACCAGCGCCGCCGCCCGCTCCCGGCCGGGGCGCTCGAAACCGAGTCCTTCGTTGGCGTTGTAGGGGATGAAATTCATCATCGCGTACTTGCCGGCGAGGAGGCGGACCAGTCCTTCAGCTTCGTCGTCGCCGTCGTTGACCCCGGCGAGCAGGGTCCATTGGTATTGGATGGGATAGCCCGTGGCGCGGGCGTAGGCTTCGCCCAATGCGACCAGTTCCGCCGGGTCGAGGGCCGGCGCCTTGGGCAGCAGGCGGCGTCGCAGGTCGGCCTTGGTGCTGTGGAGGGAAAGGGCGAGGGCGGGCTGCACCGCTTGCCGCGGCAGGCGCTCGAAAACCCGCCGGTCGCCCACCGTCGAAAAGACCAGGTTCTTGTGGCCGATGCCGCCGGCAGTGCCGAGGAGATCGATGGCTTCGAGCACGTTGTCGAGGTTGTGGGCCGGTTCGCCCATGCCCATGAACACCACCCGCCGCACCGCCCGCCGGGTCCGGGCCAGGGCCACCTGGGCGACGATCTCGGCGCTCCCCAGTTGGCGCAGGAGGCCTTCCTTGCCGGTCATGCAGAACAGGCAGCCGACGGCACAGCCGACCTGGGTCGAGACGCACAGGCCGTCCCGGGGCAGGAGCACGCTTTCCACGGTCTGGCGGTCGGCCAGCTCGACCAGCAGGCGGGAAGACCCGTCTGCGCCCGGGTGTTCGGAACGCAGGCGGACCAATCCCGCCAGCTCGGCCAGCAGATCGGGCAGGGCGGCGCGTACGGCCTGGGGCAGAAAGTCCTCAGCCCGGCTGCGCCGGTTGTCGAGGGAAACCGCCAGGCTCCAGGCCCGCAGCACGCGGGCGACGTGGCAGGGCTTGGCGCCGAGGGCGGCGAGGCGCTGGCGGAGTTGTTCGATTCGCATGGGAGGGCGAATGCTAGCACCGGCCAGGCGCCGACGGTAGCGCCCGCGGACTTAGCGATCGCCGGGTGGGGCGGCGTCCTCGGCCGCGACGACGTGCCAGGCGTAGAGCAGCCCGCCCTCGTTGAATTCGAGCCCCGTCTCCTCGTCCCGCCACCAGGCCGCCCCGCCCGCTCCAGCCCCGAGGTAGCGCCAGCGGCGCTGTTCGCCGCTGCACAATTCGATGTGATAGACGGTGTGGGGCAGAAGTTCGGTCATGGGTGTGGCGATGGGCGCTGAAGTGTCGGTCGGCGAACCCCCGGAGCCGCCTCCGGCCCGGATCGGAACGCCCGGTCGGAGGTGGCTCCGGGGCTGCCATTTTCAGCTTTTTTGCCTCCCGGCGTCGAGGAATTCAGGATGGAGGATCGAAGGGCAGTTCTCCCTGGCGTGCGGCGGTGGGGGTGGTGCTCGGGGTTTTGGCTTCGAGGCCGCTGGCCCGCACCCCGAGGAGGCGGATTTTTTGTTCCAGGGGAACCCGTTTCAGGCACTGGCCGGCGGCGCGGCGAATGTCGCCGCCCCCGTCGACCCGGGCGGGCAAGGTCAGGTCGCGGGTGACGGCGCGGAAATCGGCGTAGCGCAGCTTGATGCCGACGGTGCGGCAGGCGTAGCCCTGGCGTTGCAGATCGTCGGCGACCCCCTGGCAGAGGGCGGTGAAGATGCGGGACAGGGCGGCGCGGTCGTGGCGGGGGTGGAGATCGCGGTCGAAGGTGGTTTCCCGGCTGATCGATTTGGGTTCGGAGGTGGTGACGACGGGGCGCTCGTCGAGGCCGTGGGCGGCCCGGTGCAGCCAGGCGCCGGTGCTCTTGCCGAATTCGCCGATGAGGAGCGGGGCGGGCGCCGCGGCCAGCTCGCCGATGGTGCGGATGCCCAGGCGATCGAGTTTGTCGCCGGCCTTGGGGCCGATACCGTTGATCTTGCGCACGGCTAAAGGCCAGATGCGGGCCGCCAGGTCGGCGGGGCCCAGGCAAGTGAGGCCGTCGGGCTTGTCCAGGTCGGAGGCGATCTTGGCGAGGAGCTTGTTGGCGGCGATGCCGATCGAACAGGTCAGCCCGGTGGCGGCAAACACCGCCTCCTTGATTTCCTGCGCCAGGGCGAGGGTGTCTTCGCCGTGGGCGGAAAGGTCGATGTAGATTTCGTCGATGCCGCGATCCTCGATGCAGGGGGCGATGGCGGCGACGGCGGCCTTGAAGCGCCGGGAGTAGTGGCGGTAGGCGTCGAAGTTGGCGGGCAGGAGGATGGCGTCCCGGGCGAGTTGCGCCGACTTCATCAACCCCATGCCGGAAAAGACGCCGCAGGCGCGGGCCTCGTAGGTCGAGGTGGTGACCACCCCCCGGCCGACGTAATCGCCCAGGCGGGCAAAGCGCCAGCCGCCGCCGGGGGCGGGTTCCGGCCGGCCGGCGCCGCGCCCGCCCACCACGACCGGCTGGCCACGCAATTCGGGATAACGCAGCAACTCGACAGAAGCGAAGAAGGCATCCATGTCGAGGTGGGCGATGCGTCGAATACTGTTCATAAAAACAGTATAGCGAATAAGACGCGGCCTGTCGCGCCGGGCCGTCAGGCCATGCTCGATAGCGCCTGGGCGAGGTCGCTGGCTGCCGGGTCGAAATTGTGCAGGCTTTCGATCTCGACCTGGTAGCGGTGGGCGCGCAGGGTATCCGCCCAGGCCTCGGCGTCGGCCCGGCGGCTGTGCCAGGGGCCGTATTCGACGACCAGCTGGCCTTGCTGGTTTTTGTATTTGGTGACGACGCGATGCATGAATCTGTGGGGAGAACCGGGAAAGCCGACGGGTTTTTGCCGGCGGGTGATCCCTCCGGCCGGACCCGGAGGGCGATTATCGGAAACTTTTTGCCGCCGCGCCAGGGGGGATTCGCGGCGCGGCCGGGCGGTTAGGGGGCGGGGCCGGTTTCGGGTAAAATCAACCCTTTATCCACCGGCGGGCGCCTTCGGCCCTGCCCCAGGCAAGCGCAGCGGACCATGACCCAGAATACCTCCCTCTCCTACCGTGACGCCGGTGTCGACATCGACGCCGGCGACGCCCTCGTCGACCGCATCAAGCCCCTCGCCCGGAAGACCCTGCGCGACGGCGTGCTGGGCGGCATCGGCGGCTTCGGCGCCCTGTTCGAGGTGCCCAAGCGGTACAAGGAGCCGGTGCTGGTTTCCGGCACCGACGGCGTCGGCACCAAGCTCAAGCTGGCCTTCCAGCTCAACCGCCACGACACCGTGGGCCAGGATCTGGTCGCCATGAGCGTCAATGACATCCTGGTCCAGGGGGCCGAATCGCTCTTTTTCCTCGACTACTTCGCCTGCGGCAAGCTCGACGTCGATACCGCGGCAAGCGTCGTCGGCGGTATCGCCAGGGGCTGCGAACTGGCCGGCTGCGCCCTCATCGGCGGCGAGACCGCCGAGATGCCGGGCATGTACCCGGACGGCGAATACGACCTGGCCGGCTTCGCCGTCGGCGTCGTGGAAAAGAGCCGGATCATCGACGGCTCCACCATCGCCGCCGGCGACGTGGTGCTGGGGCTGGCCTCCTCGGGCGCCCACTCCAACGGCTATTCGCTGGTGCGCAAGATCATCGAGCGCTCCCGGCCCGACATGAACGCCCCCTTCGACGAGGCGGAGGGCAAGGCGCGCACCCTGGCCGACGTCGTCATGGCGCCGACCCGCATCTACGTCAAGCCCGTGCTGCAACTGATGTCGAAGGTGGCGGTCAAGGGCATGGCCCACATCACCGGCGGCGGCCTCCTCGAAAACGTGCCCCGCGTCCTGCCCGACGCCACCGTGGCCGAGCTGAAGAAGGTCGCCTGGCCGCGGCCGAAGCTGTTCGACTGGATGCAGCAGGAGGGCAACGTCGGCGAAAACGAAATGCACCGTGTCTTCAATTGCGGCATCGGCATGGTCATCGTCGTCGCTGCCGCCGAGGCCGAAACCGCCATGGCCGAACTCGCGGCGGCCGGGGAAGCGGTCTATCGCATCGGCGAAATCCGCGCCCGCGTCGGCGACGAAGCCCAGACCGTTGTGGTTTGAACCGGGCCGGCGGCGGGCCCTGGCCCGTCGGCTTGCGCTCCTGGCGGTAATTGCCCTGGCCCATCCGGCGGCCGCTGGGGAGCGGCGTCAGGCGCCGGTCCGGGCCGACGCGGCGAAAACCGCAAAGTTCGTCGGCGAGGCGGCGCCGAAATTCCGCCGGGGAACGGCGACCCGCCGGGCCGACGCCGCCGTCGGCGCGGTCAGCGTCGAATCCACCGGCCTCCACGGCAG
This sequence comes from Azonexaceae bacterium, assembly GCA_009469675.1. GTDB lineage: Bacteria > Pseudomonadota > Gammaproteobacteria > Burkholderiales > Rhodocyclaceae > SSSZ01. The sequence goes on from SSSZ01000072.1 coordinate 35,166, forward strand.
CGCCAGCTTCTACGGCTCGGGGCTGCACGGCCGCCGGGCGGCGAGCGGCGAAGGGTTCGATGCCCGGGCCTTCACCGCTGCCAGCAACCGTTTTCCCCTGGGTTCCTGGGTCTTGGTGCGCCGCCTCGACAACGGCCGCTGCGCTGTGGTCCGCATCAACGACCGCATGCCCGCCCGCCAGCGCCGCCGCATCATCGACCTTTCCCGCGCCGCCGCCGAACAGCTCGACATGATCGCCGCCGGCGTCGTCCTGGTACGGGCGGCCCGCCTGCGCCAAACCCCCGGGCAGGGTGGGCGGGTGGCCCCCGCCGAATGCCGCCAGGCCTTTGCGGTCGGGGACGAAAGCGAAGATCGGGCGGTGCCGGCGCGGGGCGATTAGGCTCCTTTGTCGGCGGCAAAAAAAAACTGGAACTCTCCGGCGCTCATTCCGGTCGACAGTGCAGCCAGGGATTCCGCTTGCGTCGGGCATATGGCCGGGGCATCCGGGACCAGGGTCGAGGTCAATTTGTAAAGGACCATGACAAGGACGGAATCCTGTGCTTTAATGACCAGGGTCGAGGTCAATTTGTAAAGGACCATGACAAGGACGGAATCCTGTGCTTTAATGAATGGCGATGATGTTGTCATCTGACCTGCCGGACTCGATTCGGCGGGCAAAGAAGAATTCCGCCGCCGGCCTGGCCGCCGCGGCCTTGCATCACCGGCTTGCACGGGCCGGTTGGGGGTGTGAAGCCTTTCCGGATGCCGGAAGGAGCGAACAGGCAATTCAGACGTAGCAGGACGGCGCGGTAAACGACTCCGCGTCGGTTGGATTTCTGACGTTTTTTTACGCGGGAAGAAGACCATGCTCGATGTTGCGGTGTCGTTTCTGGCCGACGAGTTCAACGCCTACCTGTTGCGGCGGACGGGTTCGACCACCATCGGCAAGATGGCCGCCGGGCCGGTGATGAACGACCTGGGCAAGCTCGCCATCCCGGTCGGCAGCATCGGCGCCTGCCTCATCAACGTCGAGGAGGAGCGCGTCGTCCGCGCCCAGCTGCCCGAGCGCATGCTGGTCAAGGGCAGCCAGGTCACCCTGCAGCCCGAATTGCGGCTCAACCTGACGCTGCTCTTCGCCGCCAACCTGACGCCCTACGAGATGTCCCTGCGGGGGCTTTCCCAGGTGCTCACCTTCTTTCAGTCCCACCCCGCCTTCGCCTCCGACGAATACCCCGGGCTGGACCCCCGCATCGGCCGGCTGGTGGTCGAAATGATGAGCTACGGGCCGGAGCAGCTCAACCAGATCTGGGCTTATCTCGGGGCCAAGTACCTGCCGTCGGTGATCTATCGCGTGCGCATGGTGGTGCTCCAGGATGTCGAACCCCAGGGTATCGGCGAGCCGATCACCGGCATTGCCCTCGATCTGCACGACAAATGAGCATTCTCTTCCGGCCCCTCCTCACCGTCGCCGTGAACCACGGCTATTACGGCGGCGCCTGCGGCGATCTCGATTTCGTCATTCCGGCGGCCACCGCGGCGGCCCTGGCCAGGGGTCGCATCCTGGCCCGGGTGCGGGACAACCGCATGGTCCTCCTCTCCGAACGCCGGCCGGACGGTACGCCCCTGGCCGACCTGGCTGGCACCACGCTGTTGTTCGGCCTGCGCCTCAACAACCCCTATTTCAGCAATTTCACCGAGCCGCCGGTGCCGGCCGGGCTGCCGGTGTACAGCAACCGGACGGCCCCCGGGCAGTTCGCCGCCCCCCTTGCGGCCCGCTTCGCCGCCGCCAGCGAAACCGTCGTGCCGAGCCAGGCGACCCGCCCGGTCACGCTTTCCCTCCGGGCCGGGGCGACGCTGCTGGAAACGCAAACCCTGGCCGCCGGCGTGGCATCGGTGGTGTTTTCCACCCGCCACCTACCCACTGGGGTCTACACCCTGGCCGAAGACTACGGCGGCCCGCCGGTGGCATCGACCTGGGTGGTCGAACCCGAACTCGCCGCCGGCGGCGTCTGGGGCCTTGCCGCCATCACCCTCGGCGCCGCGTTCCAGGCGGCGCCGCCGGCTTTCACCCTGACCCTGGCGGCGCGTCAGGAGCGGCTCAAGTACTACGTCGTGGCACGCAATTTCAGCGCCGGCGAATTCAGCCAGTTGCTCGTCACCGACGCCGGCTTCGGCGAGGAGGGGCGGCCCCAACTGCTTTTCGAACCCGTCGCCCCGGCCGCCTTTGCCGGCGACGACATCAAGGCCGATCTCCTGGGCGATGCCGCCGCCCGCATCGTCCTGTTCCAATCCCAGGCTCCCGTTTCCCGACGGGACAAGGGGTACCGCAAGATCCAGCTCAGCCGCAACGGCGAGATCCTGGTGACGCACCTGCCACAGCCGGGGGCTGACCGCCCGCAGGCGCATCTCATCGTCCATCTGTCGAAACCCTAGAGGGCCAAGTCCATGCCAACCTACCGCACACCGGATGTCTACATCGAAGAAATCTCCGTCTTCCCGCCCTCCGTTGCCGAGGTGGAAACGGCCATTCCCGCCTTCATCGGCTACACCCAGAAGGCCACCCAGGTCACCGCCTGGGATTTGAAGAACGTTCCCAAACGCATCAAGTCCCTCCTCGAATTCGAGACCTATTTCGGCGCCGGGCCGGAATTCACCGTCAACGAGGTGGTCATCGACGAAGGCAACGCCTTCGTCAGCAGCGACATCAGCAACAGCTACTACCTCTACGACAGCCTGCGGCTCTTCTACGACAACGGTGGCGGCGACTGCTACATCGTCTCGGTGGGCGGTTACAAGACCGGTTCGCCCTACATCGACCGGGACGAACTGAAGGGCGGTCTCAACGCCGTCGCCAAGGCCGACGAGCCGACCATCCTGCTCTTTCCCGACGCCGCCACCCTGGCGGGAGACGACCTGGCGGCGGTGCAGCAGCACGCCCTCAAGCAGTGCGGCGAACTGCGCGATCGGGTGGCGGTCCTCGACACCCGTTCGGACGACCCCCTGGGCGCCGCCTTCCGCGACAAGCTGGGAATCAACAACTTGAAGTACGGGGCCGCCTACAGCCCCTGGCTCAAAGTGAACTACAGCAAGAACGTCGACTACCTCGACATCAAGGGCAAGGTGAAAAAAGGCGTGGGCGGTCCCCTGGTGGCGCTTCCCGATCTGACGACCGACAAGCGGATGCTCGAGGTTCTCACCGCCCTCGACAAAGTCATTGCCGACGGCACCAGTCTCAACACCCGGCTCACCGCCCTGACCGGCGCCGGCAAGACCCTGGCCAGCGTCCAGGCCCAGAAGATCGCCGACTACAAGGCCGACAAGTCGGTGGACAAGGCGCGGGCCCTCTTCGCCTACCTCTTCTCCCTGGCCGAACTGGCCGACGGCCTGGTGGCGGGCGCCTCGCCCCTGACCAACACCGATTTGATCGGCGACGCCGCCGCCGGCAAGTCGGGGGACGTCAACACCGTCATCGGCGGCGTCCTCAAGCCCGCCTTCAGCGCCCTCATCGCCCTCGAGAAGGAAGTGGCCGACGCCGTCGCTACCTACCCCCCGACCCAGTGGGACGCCGGCGACGACCCCTCGGCCCCCGCCTGGGGCGCCATCTTCGCCGGCAGCGCCCCGAGCAAGAGCAACGGCAACATCCCGGCCAGCGGCGGCGCGGTCACCCTGGCCGACCAGCTCGACGCCGCCCTGCCCGGCATCCAGAAGGCCTTCTCGGCGGCGAGCGGCGGCATCGCGGCCATCGTCGCGGCGGCAGGCAATTACCGCAAGGTCTACGAAGACAGTCTCTACGAGAATTTCGCCGCCTACCGCAACATCCTGAAGGGCATCAACAACACCCTCACCGTCTGCCCGCCCTCGGGCGCCATGGCCGGCATCTATGCCCTGGTGGACGGCCAGCGCGGCGTCTGGAAGGCCCCCGCCAACGTCAGCCTGAACAGCGTCATCGCCCCGACCTACGCCTTCGCCGGGACGGAAACCGACGCCCTCAACGTGGACCCGGTGGCCGGCAAGTCGATCAACGCCATCCGCGCCTTTTCCGGCAAGGGCACGCTGGTCTGGGGCGCCCGCACCCTGGCCGGCAACGACAACGAATGGCGCTACATCTCGGTGCGCCGCTTCTTCAACATGGTCGAGGAATCGGTCAAGAAATCGACCTACTGGGCGGTGTTCGAATCCAACGACGCCAACACCTGGGTCAAGGTGCGGGGCATGATCGAGAACTACCTCACCCAGAAGTGGCGCGAAGGGGCGCTTGCCGGCGCCACCACCAAGGACGCCTTTTTCGTGCGCTGCGGCCTGGGGGTGACGATGAACGCCCAGGACATTCTGGAAGGCCGGATGAACGTGGAAATCGGCATGGCCGTGGTGCGGCCGGCGGAATTCATCATCCTCAAGTTCTCCCACAAGCTCCAGACGTCCTGAGGGACGGAGTCGCCCGATAAATCCACCTTGCGAGGACACACACCATGCCTGCACAGTATCCTATTCCCGTCTTCCATTTCACCGTGCAGTGGGGCGGCACCCGCGTCGGCTTTTCCGAGGTCACCGGCCTGACCCAGGAAAACCAGGCCATCGAATACCGGGACGGCTCCTTTCCCGAGTATTCGTCGATCAAGATGCCGGGGCTGAGAAAGTTCAGCAACGTCGTCCTGAAGCGCGGCATAGTGAAGAGCGACAACGACTTCTTCAAGTGGTTGTCGACGGTCAAGCTCAACACCGTCGAGCGCCGCGACCTGGTCATCAGCCTCTTGAACGAGAACCACGAGCCGGTGATGACCTGGAAGGCCCACAACGCCTTTCCCGTCAAGGTCGAGGGGCCGCAGTTGAAGGCCTCGGGCAACGAAGTGGCGATCGAGACCATCGAACTCGCCCACGAAGGCCTCGAACTGCAGAACGAATGAGCCGCCCGTCGGCACCGGAAGGCAAAGGAAGAGGGGTGAGCTAGCCCATGGCCAACTACTATCCGCCGGTCGGCTTCCATTTCAAGGTTGAGGTGCTGGGGCTGCCGGCCAACGACCACGACGTGCGCTTCACCGAGGTCAGCGGCCTGGCCATGGAGATGGGCACCGAGGAAATGGCCGAGGGCGGCGAAAACCGCTTCACCCAGAAATACCCGACCCGGGCCAAGTACCCGGAACTGGTGCTGAAGCGGGGGCTGTTGCGCAATTCGGCGATCTGGGACTGGATCAGCCAGTGCCTGGTCGATTACCGCATCGAGCCGAAAAGCGTCGACATCAAGCTCCTCAACGAGGCCCACGAGCCGCTTCTCACCTGGCACGTGGTCGGCGCCTACCCGACGCGCTGGGCGGTGAGCGATCTGAACGCCAGCAGCAACGCCGTCGTCGTCGAGTCGCTGCAGCTCTGCTACCAGTATTTCACCGTCGATAAATCCTAGAGGAGGCGCCATGCCCATCATCGTCGACGAAGTGGTGATTTCGGTCGAAGTCGGCAACGCCGAAGCGGGCGGCGCCGCTGCCGCGCCGCCGCCGGGGGGCGGAGCCGAGGACCGGCAGGCCCTGGTCGAGGAATGTGTCGAGCGGGTGCTGGCCATCCTGCGCGACCGGGAGGAGCCGTAAATGCCCACGGCCGACCGCGGTACCCTGGAAAAACTGATGATCCTGGCCTACACCACGCCGGACTATTCCGGTTCGCCGGTGGGGCGCTTCGAATCCTTCGTCAATCCCAACGAAATCACCCTGGCCTACGAAATGGAATACGACGCCGCCCAGGGCGCCGGCACCACCAACAGCCGCATGAATTTCAAGAAGATGAAGCCGGGCGATCTGGCCCTCAGCTTTTTTCTCGACGGCACCGGCGCCAACGGCCACCCCCTCGACGTCCAGGACAAGATCGCCGAATTCCAGACGGTCACCGGCTACAACGGCGACATCCACCGCCCCAACTACCTCAAGGTGACCTGGGGCACCCTTCAGGTCAAGCGCTGTGTCCTGAAGAGCGCCTCGATCGTGTACAAGCTTTTCCGGCCCGACGGGGTGCCCCTGCGGGCGGTGGTGAGCGCCAACTTCACCGACAACTCCGACGACCAGACCCGGGTCGCCCTGGCCCAGGACCACTCGCCGGACCTCACCCACCGCCGCGTCGTCAAGGCCGGCGACCAGCTGCCCGTCCTGTGCAACCAGATCTACGGCGACCCCCGGCTCTACCTCAAGGTCGCCCAGGCCAACGGCATCGACGATTTCCGCCACATCCCCCCGGGCACCGAAATCTACTTCCCGCCCCTGGAAAAATAAACCATGCCGGAAACCCGCAGCCTGCCCATCGCCGCCGAACACCGGGAACTCACCGTCAAGGTGGGCGGCCAGCCGGTGCCGCGGGAACACCAGCTCCTCTCGGCAAGCGTCAGCCTGGTCGCCAACCGCATCGCCGCGGCCCGCCTCGCCTACCTCGACGGTTCGGCGGCGGGGGGCAGCTTCGCCCTTTCGGCCAGCGACCTCTTCAAACCCGGCCAGGAAATCGAAATCGCCGCCGGCGCCGGCAACCGCCAGGACGTCCTCTTCAAGGGCAAGGTCGTGCGCCACAGCGTCAAGCTGCGGGAACGCTCGGCCACCCATCTGGTCGTCGAATGCCGCCACGCCGCCATGAAGTTGACGGTGGCCCGCAAGAACGCCAATTTCTTCGACCAGAGCGACAGCGACATCATCGAAGCCCTGCTCGGCGCCGCCGGCGTCTCCGCCGAGGTCGAGAGCACCCGCCTGAAACACAAGCAGGTGGTGCAGTTTCACGCCAGCGACTGGGATTTCCTCGTCGCCCGCGCCCAGGCCAACGGCAAGCTCGTCTGGCCCGACGGCGACAAGCTGGTGGTCAAGGCGCCGGCGGTGGCCGGGGCGACGGCGTGCACCCTGCAGTTCGGCGCCACCCTTCTCGAATTCGACGCCGAGATCGACGCCCGCGACCAGTATTCGGCGGTCAAGGCGGTGACCTGGGACGCCGCCCAGCAGCAGGTGCTCACCGTCGACGGCGCCAGCCCCGGCCTGGCCGGGCCGGGCAACCTGTCCGGCGACGACCTGGCCGGCGTCGCCGCCGCCGACAGCCTGCAACTGCGCCACGCCGCCTTGCCCGAGGCCGAGGCCCAGGCCTGGGCCGACGGCGCTTGGCTGGGGCGGCGCCTGAACAAGGTTTCCGGCCGCGGCAAGTGCGACGGCATCGGCAGCGTCAAGCCCGGCGCCGTCGTCGAACTGGCCGGGGTCGGCGAGCGCTTCAACGGCAAGGTTCTGGTCAGCGGCGTGCGGCACGAATTCGACCAGGTCCATGGCTGGAAGACCCACCTCCAGTTCGGCGGCGTCCCTCCGGCCGCCCCGGCGAGCCTTTCCGCCCCCGCCGCCGGCGGGCTGGTGGCGGCGGTTCCGGGCCTCCAGATTGGCGTCGTCACCAGCAACGAGGATCCCGACGGCGAACACCGGGTGCGCATCCGTCTTCCTTTGGTCGACGGCGGCGACGACGGCATCTGGGCGCGGGTGGCCAGCCTCGACGCCGGCGACGACCGCGGCTTCTTCTTCCGCCCGGAAATCGGCGACGAGGTGGTGGTCGGCTTCCTCGACGACGATCCGCGCCACGGCGTCATTCTCGGCATGCTCCACAGCAGCGCCAAGGCGGCCCCCCTGCAGGGTTCCGACGACAACCACGAAAAGCTCTACAAGAGCCGGTCCGGTCTGCGCCTCCAGTTCAACGACGACAAGAAGGTCATGACCCTGGATACCCCCGCCGGCAACAGCATCATCTTGAGCGAGGACGACAAGTCCATCGTCCTCGCCGACCAGAACGGCAACAAGATCACCATGAACAGCGACGGCATCAAGATCGAGTCGGCCAAGGCCACCGAGATCAAGGCCGGCACCGAAGCCAAGCTGGAATCGGGGACTTCCTTCAGCGCCAAGGGCGGCACCGAATTGAAGCTGGAAGGGGGCACCCAGGCCGAGCTTTCGAGCAGCGCCGCGACCAAGGTCAAGGGCGGCGTCGTGCAGATCAACTAAGGAGAGGGAATCATGCCCGCAGCAGTCACCGTCGGCGACACCAGCACCCATGGCGGCACCATCGTCGGCCCCGGCGCGGCGACCGTGCTGATCGGCGGCAAGCCGGCCGCCGTGGCCGGCGACATGCACGTCTGCGTCCTGCCCCCGAGCGGGCACCAGCCGACCGCCAGCCCCTTCCCGAGCGGCAGCACGACGGTCCTCATCGGCGGCATGCCGGCCCTGCGCACCACCGACGCCTGCCTGTGCGGCGCCATGGCGGCGGTGGGCCAGCCCACCGTGCTGATCGGCTAGGAGGCGCCATGGCCGATCCCGTCCGCGACGTCTATGCCTCCTTCCTCGGCACCGGCTGGAGCTTTCCGCCGACCTTCTCCGGCGGCGGCGTGGTCATGACCGCCGACGAGGCCGACATCCACGCCAGCCTGCAGATTCTCTTCGGCACCGCCCCCGGCGAACGCTTCCTCGAACCGAAATTCGGCCTCGACCTGCACGAACTGATGTTCGAACCCATGAGCACGACGCTGCGCACCTTCCTCGCCGACCGGGTGCGCACCGCCATCCTGGTCTACGAGCCGCGCATCAAGCTCCTCAACCTGACCATCGACAGCCCCGACCCCAACGAAGGGAGCCTCGCCATCCTGCTCGAATACGAGGTGCGTTCGACCAATTCGCGCTTCAACCTGGTCTTTCCCTTCTACCGCACCGACAGCAACGAACTGCGGGCCTCGGTGGCCGGCCCGCAAGCGGCGGCCCTGCCCGGTGCGGCTCCCGCCCCCTGAGCGCCGACCATGGCCCGCCAAAGCATCGTCCAGAACCTCATATCCCGGCTCGGGCAAAGCCAGGACCAGCGGCTGCCCCCCGAACTCGCCCCCGATTTCGCGCCGGTGGACGCCCGCTCCGGCGTCGACCTGCTCGACCAGGCCCGGCGCCTCGCCGGCCGGGTGTCGTTCTACGCCAACAACCCGGATTCCCCCAGCGGCCACTGGGGCGACTTCTTCCCGCCGGGGGACGATGCCGCCCTGCTGGCTAGGGAAGACGGCGGGGTGCCGCCCCACCTCGGCCTCTTCGGCGCCTTCCTCGCCCTCTACGAAGAACCCCGGGCGGCGCTCAACGACCTCACCCGGCGCCACCTCGACTTCCAGTTCCAGCGGGTGCTGCGCTTTACGCCCCGCCCGGCCGAACCCGACCACGCCCACCTGCTCCTCGAACTGAAGAAGGGCGCGGCGCCTTTCGCCGTCACCCCGGAGCACGTCTTTGCCGCCGGCAAGGACGCCGCCGGCCGGGGGCTTTTCTACCGGCCGGTGCGCGACACGGTCGTCGGCCAGGGCAAGGTGGTGGCCCGCCACAGCGTTTTCCGCGACGCCGGCGGGGTGCGTTTCGCCCCCGTCGCCGATTCCGCCGACGGCCTGGGGGCGCCCCTCGACGCGGCCCAGCCCAACTGGCCGGCCTTCGGCCACGCCGGTCTGCCGCCCGCCCCCCTGGGCTGCGCCCTGGCCTCGCCGGTGCTCGCCCTGGCCGGGGGCAAGCGCCGCATCGCCGTCGACCTCCAACTGGGCCGCCTCGACCCCGCCAAGCACAGCGGCGAGGGCCTGGCCCGGGCTTTTTCCGCCTTCCTTTCCGGCCCCAAGGGCTGGCTCGGCCCCTTCGCCCTCGGCGGCACGCTGTCGGCGGCGGTGCTCAGCCTCGAATTCACCCTCGCCGAGGGCGAACCGGCGGTGGTCGGCTACGATCCCGCCGTCCACGGCCTGGCCCTGGCCACCACCGCCCCCGTCGTGCAACTCCTGCTCGCCCCGGAAGCCGCCGCCGACTATGCCGACCTGGCCGGGTTGGCGGTGGACAAGGCGGCGATCCGGGTCGAGGTCCAGGGCCTCACCACCCTGGCCCTGGAAAACGACAACGGCAGCCTCAACCCGAAGAAGGCGTTCCAGCCCTTCGGGCCGCAGCCGGTGGTCGGCTCCCGTTTCCTGATCGGCTGCCCCGAGGCCCTGTCCAAGACCCTCGACGATCTGGCCGTGCATCTGCACTGGCAGGGGGCGCCGGCCGACCTCTACGCCTGGTACGCCGACTACGCCAACCGCAGCCGCATGAGCAACGGCGTCAGCGCCACCCTGGTGTACCAGGACCGCAGCGGCCAGGGGCGCAGCGTCAGCCTCGACCTCATGGCCCGCGACAGCGCCGGGGTCTCGACCCTTTCCCCCAGCGCCCCGCCGGTGGGGCCGGAAAGCCCTCTGGGCGAGGACGACCGCCTCTTCGGGCTGCTCGCCGGCGGCAGCGCCGTCGCCCGCTGGCTGGGCAAGCGCTTCAAGCTCGCCCGCCCCATGTACCGGCGCGCCGTGGTGCCGGCGCCGGCCCCCCGGAGCGGCTTCGTCACCGTCGCCCTGGCCGACGACTTCCTCCACGCCGACTACCGCAAGGAAGCGGTGCACCACGCCGTCAGCCAGGACAAGGTCACCCTCAACGAACCCTACACCCCCACCGTCGCCGGCATCAGCCTCGACTACCGCGCCCGCTCGGCCCGCGTCGACCTGCAGTCGGGGGAGGAGGGCTTTGCCGGCCTCGAAGTCCAGTTCTTCCACGTCGGCGCCTTCGGCCAGCGGCGGGAACACGGCTTCCTGCGCCGCCAGTTCCCTTACCTTGCCGACCAGACGGTGGGCCTCCTGCCGGCCTATCCCGACGAAGGCGAATTCATCGTCGGCCTCACCGGCGTCGGCCCCGGCGACAGCCTCAGCCTGCTCCTCCAGGTCGCGCCGGGGAGCGCCGATCCCGAGGCCGAACCGCGGCCGGTGCGCTGGTCGGTACTCTGCGACAACTACTGGCGCCCCGCGGCGCCGCGGGAACTGGCCATCGACACCAGCCGTTCGCTGCGGGCCAGCGGCATCGTCTCCCTCGTCCTGCCCGGCGAAACCACCACCGACAACACCTGGCTGCCGGCCGGCGCCGTCTGGCTCAAGGCCAGCGTCGACAAGGGCAGCCGCGCCGCCTGCCAGTTGGTCGAGGTGGCGGCCAACGCCGTCGAGGTGCGCTTCGAGGACCGCGGCAACGACCCCCGCCATCTGGCCGACGCCCTGCCGGCCGGGAGCATCGCCAAGCTCCTGGCGCCGCCCCCGGCCCTGAAGCAGGTGGCCCAGCCCTACGCCAGCCAGGGCGGGCGCCAGCAGGAAAGCGACGCCATGCTGGTGCGCCGCGCCGCCGAACGCCTGCGCCACCGCCAGCGCTGCGTCACCCCCTGGGATTACGAGCGCCTGCTCCTCGAAGCCTATCCGGCGGTGCACCAGGTCAAGTGCATCCCCCACGCCAGCGAGACCTCCTGGTTCGCCCCCGGCAGCGTCCTCCTGGTGGTCGTTCCCGACCTGAGAAACCGCAACGCCGTCGATCCCCTGCAGCCCAAGGTCGACCTCGACACCCTGACGCGCATGGCGGAAACCGTCCGCCGGCACTGCGGCCAGCAGGTCGCCGTGGGTGTGAGGAATCCCCGCTACCAGCCGGTCCGCCTCGATTTCAAGGTGCGCTTCCGGGCCGGCCTGTCCTTCAACTACTACCGCCAGCAGCTCCACGACGCCCTGCTGCAGTCCCTCTCCCCCTGGGCCTTCGAAGCCGGCCGGCAGCTCGCCTTCGGCGGGCGCCTCTACCGCTCGGTGCTGCTCGATTTCGTCGAGGAACTGCCCTACGTTGATTTCGTCACCGATTTCCGCTTCGGCCTCGCCGGGCCGGGGGCCACCCTGGTCGCCGACGTGGCCGAACTGACCGCCGACCGGCCCGATGCCATCCTGGTTTCGGCCGCCGCCCATACCATCACCGAAGTCGCCGATTCCTGAGGCCGCCATGCTCCTCACCCCGACCCTCTCCCGCGCTCCCGAGACCGACCCCGCCCTCGACCAGCCGCAGCTCTACGCCCGGGGCCTCGACCACGTGCGGCGCCTCTCCCGCCGCCTGTGGACCGACCACAACCTGCACGACCCCGGCATCACCACCCTCGAACTCCTCTGCTACGCCCTCACCGACCTCGCCTACCGGGCCCGCTTCCCCCTCGAAGACCTGCTGGCGTCCCCCGCCGATAGCGCCGCGGCGATGGCCGGGCAATTCGTCACGGCCGGCCAGATTCTGCCCGGGCGGCCGGTCACCGTCGGCGACTACCGCAAGCTTCTGATCGACCTGCCCGGGATCAAGAACGCCTGGCTTCACCCGGCCCCCCAGCGGCTCTACGCCGATCCCGTCAAGGCCACCCTGCTCACCGCCCCGAGCAAGGAAGCCGGCGTCCGGCCGGTGGACCTCAAGGGCCTCTACCGGGTCCGCCTCGAATACATGGACGACGTCACCACCGCCGAACGCCGCGCCGCCATCGACGCCGCGGCCCTCGCCACGCTGCACGCCAACCGCAACCTGGGAGAGGATTTTGTCGCCGTCGAAGCGGTCGAGGGCCAGGACTATTCGCTCTGCGCCGAACTCGAACTGGAGGGCGACGCCGACACCGACCGGGTCGCCGCCCGGCTGGCCTACGACGTGCAGCGCTACCTGGCGCCGCCGGTGCACAACTACAGCCTGTCCGAAATGCTCGACCGCCGCCACGCCGACGGCAGCCCCTACACGGTGGCGGAAATCTTCGAGGGGCCCCGCCTCGACCACGGCTTCATCGACGACGACGAACTGGCGGCGGCCGACCTGCGCAGCGAGGTCCGTCTCTCCGACATCGTCGGCATCATCATGGACATCCCAGGCGTGCGGGCGGTGCGCGACATCGTGGTAAACGCCCTGGCCGCCGACGGCACCGCCATCCCGCCGGCCGACAAGTGGCGCCTCGCCGTCCCCCCCGGCAAGCAGCCGCGGCTCGCCACGAGCCATGGCCGGCTGGTCTTCTACAAGCGCAATATCCCCATCCCCGCAGATCTCGGCCGGGTGGCGGCGCTCCTCGACGCCATGAACGAAGCCGAACGCCGCAAACTCGAAACCCCCAGCGCCGAAGACATCCCCATTCCCCGCGGGCGCTACCGCAACCCCGGCGCCTACCGCTCCTTTCAGCACCATTTTCCCGCCCTCTACGGCCTGGCCGACGAGGGCCTGCCGGCGTCGGCCAGCCCCCGGCGCCAGGCCCAGGCCCTGCAGTTGAAGGCCTACCTCCTGTTCTTCGACCAGGCCATGGCCAACTACTTCGCCCAGCTCGCCAACCTGGGGCAGCTGTTCTCCCGCCGGCCCGAGGTTGGGCGCACCTATTTCAGCCAGCTCGTCCACTCCTTCCCCGACTGGGAAAAAATCTACGGCGCCGGCTTCGACACCGCCGCCCTGGCCCAACTGGTCGAAGCCGACGGCGCCGGCTGGGAGCGCCGCAACCGCTTCCTCGACCACCTGCTGGCCCGTTTCGCCGAAGAGTTCCACCAGTACGTGCACATCATGCAGGCCCGCTTCGGGCTGGGCGCCGCCGGCGCCGCCGCCGTCAAGGCGGCCTTCCTCGACGATCTACCGCGGCTGGGGGCGGAACGCGGCGTGGCCTACAATTGCCGGAAAAAGGGCGGCGCCGACCTGTGGAATTCCCCCAACGTCTCCGGCCTGGAGCGCCGGGTCGCCCGCCTCCTCGGCATCGCCAACTTTTTCCGGCGCAACCTGGGTGAGGTCTCCTACGACACCTACACCGAACTCGACAAGACCCCCGGCGACGAATACCGCTTCCGCGTCAAGCATCCGGTGAGCGGCAAAATCCTGCTCTCGTCGAGCACTCACTACGCCACCCCGGCCGACGCCCACCGGGAGATGGAAAAAGCCATCGGGCGCGCCCAACTGCCCGAGGGCTACGAGAAAAAGACCAGCACCGACGGCCGCCATTACTTCAACATCGTCGCCGGCGACGGCGAAGTCCTGGCCCGGCGCATCGAATACTTCGCCAGCGCCGCCGAAGTGGACGCCGCCTGCGAGGCCCTGATGACCCATCTGCGGGATTTCTACAGCGGCGAGGGCATGTACCTCATCGAGCACATCCTGCTTCGCCCCCGGGAAGCCGGCGATCCCCTCATGCCCATCTGCGTCGATCCCAACTGTACCGACTGCGCCGACGACGATCCCTACTCCTACCGCCTTTCCATGGTTCTGCCCGCCTACGCCGGGCGCTTCCAGGACATGGATTTCCGCCGCTTCGTCGAGGATTGCCTGCGGCAGGAGACTCCGGCCCACCTCCTGCCCAAGATTTGCTGGGTGAACGGGGCCGACATGGCTGCCATCGAAAGCGCCTACCGCGACTGGATTTCGCTCCAGGCCGGCGCCGCCACGGCCAACCGGGGCGCCAAGATCGGCGCCCTGATCGACGCCCTGACGCGGGCCAAGAACGTCTACCCGGTCGAAGCCCTGCACGATTGCGGCAAACCCGACCAGCCGCCCTTCATCCTCGGCCGCACTGCCCTGGGCAGCAGCGGTTCCCCGTCCTGATTCGCCTTTGCCGGAGCACACACCATGGCCGATCCCGTCAAAATCATCCGCAGCCTGGAAGCCATCTCCACCGGCTACACCGTTTTCGAACGCGACCAGGTACTCACCGACGACCAGCTTAACAGCCTCACCCGCTACCTCGACGACCAGCAGCGCCTGACCCGGGTCGAACTGATCGGCGTCGGCCTGGTCGGCGGCCTGGCGGTGAGCGCCGCCGGCAACCGGGTGAGCATTTCGCGGGGCATCGGCGTCACCACCGACGGCGACCTCCTGGCCCTGGCCGCCGACACTGTCTTCGACCGCTTCAAGCCCTACGACGAAACCGCCCCGGTCTACGGCCCCTTCTATCCGGCGGGCAGCATGTTGAAGCTCTACGAACTCGTCCGCGTCAATGAAAGCGACGTCCGCGCCCAGGCCCTCTCGGCCCTGCCCGCCAAGCTCGGCGACATGGCGGTGCTGGCCTTCATGGAAAGCTACGAGAAGGATCCCGACCTGTGTACCGGCGCCGACTGCGACAACCTCGGCAAGGACGCCATCAACACCCTGCGCTTCCTCCTCGTCGCCCGCAACGCCGCCGCCGGCCTGCTCGCCGCCCCGGCCACCGCCGCCGACGCGGCGGCAGCGCTTCCCGAGCTTCTCGCCGACCGCCCGGCCCTCGACGCCAAGGTCGCCCTGGCCAGCGATTTCGTCGCCCGCTACCGCAAAAGCTGCGACAACACCCGGGGCCTCCTGGCCGACGCCCTACCGGCTCTCTATCCCGCCCTGGGCGCCAGGATCGCCGACCTGTTCGCCAAAGACCCGGCCCCCGACTGGCTCGGCCAGCTGGATAAACACGACCAGGCGGTGGCCCAGGGCAAGGATCTGGCCATCCAGTATTTCCACGCCTTCCTCAAAGACCTGGTCGATACCTGGAACGAACTGCGGGAGGTACTGTTCGCCGACGACACGGTGCTCTGCCCCGACGTCACCGCCTTTCCCAAGCACCTGCTCCTCGGCGACCTGGCCGCTCCCGGGCAGTTGCGCACCGGCCGCTACCCGGCGCCCTGGCAGGGCGGCAACCGGGAGGCCGGGGTCCACGCCCGCTGCCTGGTGCAAAAGCTCGACACCCTGATCGCCACCTTCCAGGCCCCCGTCGACGCCAAGCTCGCCGTCCGCATCACCCCCAGTCGCAGCGAAACCTTTCCCCTCGAGGAGCGGGCCATTCCCTTCTACTACCGGCCCGACGCCAAGAAACCCGTCGCCCCGGTATGGAATTTCCGCCGCGGCCGGCGGGGCGAGGGCGGCGCCAACCAGGCCTACTACCGCAAGGAATACGGCGGCAGCGTCAACAAGAAGGCGGTGGACCCCTTTGCCGGCAACATCGGGGGCTACGACTTCTTCCGCATCGAAGGCCACCTGGGCAAGGAACTGACCAAGGTCCAGCCGGCGGTGGAAGCCCTGGTGCGCCAGGCCAACCTGCCCATCGCCGTGGCCAACGTCCTCCTCCACAACAAGCGGGACCGCATCAAGCTCGGCCCCAAATTCAAACTGACGCCTCTCCACAGCTTGCACTACGTGCTCCGCAACGACCTGGCCAGCCACCTGCGGGACAACGTCGCCTTCAGCACCAAGGTCGCCGACGACCTGGTGGCCGCGGTGGCCGACAAGGCCATCCCGGCCAGCCTCAACATCGGTTCCACGGCCCACGAGGTGGTCAATCTCGCCCGGGACACCGGCGACCAGGTCCGGCAGGTCGCCGACACCCTCATCGGCACCGCCGCCAAGGCCGGCCCCCTGGCCGCCCGCAAGCACAGCGACTACGCCGCCAGCGCCGGCCAGTGGAGCCAGCCCCTGGAGAAGACCGTCGAGGCCACCACCCGCATCAAGAGCAGCCTCGGCCACGTGCTGCGCACCGACGTCAATTCGCCCTTCGATTCCATCCTCACCTCGAAGAGCCACCTCTGGGTGGGCTGGCTCGACGACATCCTCAAGAAGCGCGAAGAAGAGCACCACGACCGCCTGCTCTTCGCCCGCATGATCCAGGACCACCCGGGCCTCGAACACTGCGGCGGCGCGGCCCGGGGCGGCACCTTCGTCCTGGCCTACGACGACAGCGGCACCGTGGTCGGCGACTTCATGCTCCCCTATTGGCTCGACGACGTGGACGACGAGGACCGCGAAGAGCCGCCCCTCACCCTGCCGCCCATCCGGTTGCCCCTCGACGTCCGGCCGATCAAGGTCGTCCGGCCCCTCGACTTCGTCCTCAAGGACTTCAAGGAAACCAACATCCTGCCCGACCTGCACATCCAGGAGAACTACATGAAGTTCTTCAAGGATTCCCTCGGCACCCTGGGCGAGTTCATCAATCGCGGCCCGGCGGTGGGCGGCCTGCCCGGCTTCGGGCCGGATACCGGCGACAATTTCCTCGATACCCTGCTGGAAAACATCAACAAGGAGCGTGAGCAGGTCGAAAAGGCCAAGGAAATCCTGACCAACCCCGGCCTGCCGGCCGAAACCCGGGCCCAGGTCGAGAAATACCTCAAGGACACCCAGGAAAAACTCGCCAACTCGATCCGCATCACCACCGAACACTACGCCAAGGGCACCAGCGACAAGGTGCGCACCGGCAGCGGGGCGGTCGAGGTGACCCAGATCATCACCCAGGGCATCGGCGCCGTCACCAACCAGGAAACCTCGGGCAAGCTGCGCACCGACCTGGAGCAGACCCGCGACACCATGGGCGACGTGGGGCGCGAGACGGTCGGCAACATCGTCGGCATGTTCGGCCACTAAGGCGGAGCCGGTCGTGGCGCTTCCCCACCGCATCCGCCGCCAGCGCTGGCAGGTCACCGCCGCCGATCCGGCCCAGGCCTTCGCCCTGCGCGAACTCCTGCGGCTGCGCTACGAAGCCGCCCTGGCGCCGGCGGTGGAAGCCGCCTTCGACGAGTGCGCCGGCGGCGAGCGCGACATCCACCTCCAACGCCTGGAAATCCGCGTCAAGCTGGCGTCCCCCGCCGCCCTCGAGAGCGAACTGCCGGCGCTCCTGCGGCGCGAACTCGCCGCCGCCCTGGCTGCCGCACTCCCGGCGGCGGCCGCCGAGGCCGGCCGGGCACCCGCGCCCTCCGGCCTCCCCGAGGGGCGCCGCGCCTCGGCTTTCCATTACCTCGTGACCGGCGACCTGCCCTGGTTCGAGGCCCGGCGCGACGGCGCCGAAATCGGCGCCGCCCTGCGCGCCGAGGTCGCCGCCTGGAGCGAGGCCATCGCCCCCGCCTGGGATCGCCTGGCGGCGGCGATTCCTGCTGGCTGGCCGGCGGCCGAGGCGGTCGCCGGGCGCCTCGTCCCGCTCCTCGACGGCCCGGCCGTCGCCGCCTGGCTCGACCACGCCGTCGCCCGGGCCGGCTGGAGCCGGACGGCGGCGCCTGTCCGGCTCTGCCGCCTGCTCCAGACCGGCCCGCTGCCCGCCCTTCCCGGCGTCCCCCGGGCCGACCGCCTGCAGGCCTTGGTTCTGGCCTGGGCGCTGGCGGCGACCGCCGCCCCCCCGGGCCTTCCGCCGCCGCCCGAACTGGAGCGTCTCCTGGCGGCGCTTTTTCCCGCCCTCGCCGCTGCAGCGGCGGTGGCTGAGACGGCGGCGCCGGCGCCGGGCGCTTCCGCGGCGACCGCCATGCCCCCGGCCGGGCCGGCGGCTTCCAGCGCGGGAGCAGTGGCCGCTTCCGGCGGCGCAGCCCCGGTGCTTCTTCCGTCCGCCGCGGCGCCCACCGACGAAAACGCCGCCGCCCAATGGGTGCGCGCCGCCGGGCTGGTCCTCCTCCACCCCTTCCTGGAGCGCTGCTTCACCACCCTCGGCTTGGCCGCCGGCACTCCCGCCGCCATTCTCCCCGCCGCGCTCCCCAAAGCCGCAGCCCTGCTTCATTGGCTGGCCACCGGCCGGGACGAGGCCTACGAGTTCGAGCTGGGGACGATCAAGGTCTTGCTCGGCCTCACCCCGGCCGATCCGCTGCC
Source organism: Azonexaceae bacterium (assembly GCA_009469675.1). Taxonomy (GTDB): domain Bacteria; phylum Pseudomonadota; class Gammaproteobacteria; order Burkholderiales; family Rhodocyclaceae; genus SSSZ01. The sequence goes on from SSSZ01000072.1 coordinate 53,525, forward strand.
TCCGGCGGCGGGCCTCCTCGGCGACGGCGAGCGGGAGGAGGGCGGGGCGCTGCTCGCCGCCGCCCTGGCCCACTGGGGCGCCCTCAAGAACACCAGCGTCGAGGGGCTGCGGCTTTCCTTCCTGCAACGGCCCGGCCTCCTCGCCCGCCGCGGCGAAGGCTGGCTCCTGCGGCCCGAACCCGAATCCTTCGATCTCCTCCTCGGGCACCTGCCCTGGGGTATCGGGGTCGTCAAACTGCCATGGATGACCAGACCGCTCTTCACCGAATGGCCGATGGGCTGATCGCCAATGCCAAGACCCTCGAAGCCGAACTGGCTTGGTTCGCCCGAGTGCTGCAGCGCCGGCTCGACGCCTATTTTGCCGATCCGCCCGCCAGCCCGGGCCTTCCCGACGCCGCCTGTCCGCCCCCCGACCTCGCTTCTGCGGCCTCCCCCTACGCCGATCTGCTCCGCCGCCACGACCTCGCCCCGGCCCAGCGCCTTGTCCTGGCCCTGGCCCTGGCGCCGCACCTGCGGCCCCAGCTGCTCGATGTCTTGTGGACCCGCAACGAGGCCACCCAGCGCGGCTTCAGCGAATTTGGCGGAATCCAGGCGCCGCAGTCGGGGTGCTTCCTGCCCACCGGCGAGACGGCGGCCTTCCTCCTGGCCGGCGACGACCTCGCCGGGCGTCTGCTGGCCGCCCAGCTACTCGCCGACGAGGCCAGCCTCGCCCGCCACGATCTGCTCGCCCCGACCTCGCCGGTCGCCGGCGAAACCCTGCTCGCCGGCAGCCTGCGGGCCTCCCGCCGGCTGCTCGACCTGGTCTGCCGCGGCGTCGATGGGCCGGCCCGGCCCGAACCCGGCTTTCCCGCCCAGCGGGTCGGCACCGGCCTCGACTGGAGCGATCTCGTCCTGCCCCCGGCCACCCTGGCCCAGTTGGAAGAAATCCGCGACTGGCTGCAGCACGGCCGCACCCTGCTCCACGACTGGGGCCTGGGCCACCGCCTGCGCCCCGGCTACACCAGCCTGTTCCACGGCCCCTCGGGAACCGGCAAGACGCTTTCGGCCTGCCTCCTGGGCAAGCTCTGCCGGCGCGAGGTCTACCGCATCGACCTCTCCCTGGTGGTTTCCAAATACATCGGCGAAACCGAAAAGAACCTGGCCTGGGTTTTCGACCAGGCCGAACAGCGGGGCTGGATACTGTTCTTCGACGAAGCCGACGCCCTGTTCGGGCAGCGCACCCGGGTGGAAAGTGCCCACGACCGCTACGCCAACCAGGAGGTCAGCTTTTTGTTGCAGCGCATCGAGGATTTTGACGGCGTGGTCATCCTGTCGTCCAACCTCAAGGGCAATATCGACGACGCCTTCATCCGCCGCTTTCAGTCCGTGGTCGCCTTTGCCATGCCGCGGGCCGGCGAGCGGCTGCGCCTGTGGCGCGAGGCCCTGCCGCCCCGGGCGGCGCTCGAACCGGGCCTCGACTTGCCGCGCCTGGCCGAGCGCCACGAGCTTTCGGGCGGCACCATCATGAACGTCGTGCGCTACGCCGCCCTGTGCGCCCTGGTGCGGGGCGACGGCACCCTGCGCAGCGACGATGTGGAAGAAGGCGTGCGCCGCGAATTGTTGAAGGAGGGACGGGCTTTCTGAAGGGGTAAGCAATGCGTGTGGCTGCCGGCTTGGACCGGCATGCCGGAGAGGCAACCTAGGTCTTATGGAAACTGCAGCCCGACTGGTCAATCGACCCGCCCCCCCGGTTCCCGCTGCGGCGCCGGCGGCGGCGCTTGGCCGGGCGCCGGCCGGGGTGGTGCAGTGCCAGCCCCTGCGGGTTTCGTCGCCGGCCGACGGGGCCGAGGTGGAAGCCGAACGGGTGGCCCGCCAGATCGTCAGCATGCCGGCCCCGGCCTACCCGCCGCGGCCGGCCGTAAGTATGGCTCCCCCGGTCGCCCGGCTGGCCCCGGCCATCGTCCAGCGCCAGGCGGCGGCGCCCCGGCCCGGGGGAGCGGCGGCCGGCCCGGTGCCCTCGGGCGAGATCGCCCAGACGGCGGGGGGCGAAACCCTGCCCGGCGACGTGCTTGGGTTCATGCAGCCGCGCTTCGGGGCGGATTTCCGCCGCGTCCGCATCCACACCGACGAGCGGGCCGCCCGTCTGGCCCGCCAGATCAACGCCAAGGCCTTCACCGTCGGCGAGCGCATCTTTTTCGGCCAGAACCAGTTCCGGCCCGATACCGGCGTCGGCCGGGAGTTGATTGCCCACGAACTGACCCACACCATCCAGCAGGGGGCGGCGACCCAGCCGCCGACGCTGCGCCGCAGCCCGGATATCCAGGTCAATACCCGCAGCGCGCCGGAAATCCAGCGCGGCTGGCTGCCCGACCCCATGGAGTACATCGCCGGCAAGGCCAATTCGATTCCCGGCTTCACCCTGTTTACCGTGGTCATCGGCTACAACCCGATCACCCGGGCGGGGGTCGATCGCAGCGCCGGCAACATCCTCCAGGGTGCCATCGAGTTGATTCCGGGCGGCAGCTTCATCACCGAGGCCCTCAACAACCATGGCATCTTCGCCCGCATCAGCACCTGGACCCAGACCCAGTTCGACGCCGTCAAGGACGTCGGCAGCACCATCTGGAGCGACATCAAGGACTTCGTCAAGGGCTTGAAGCTTTCCGACGCGACCGATCTTTCCGGCGTCTGGGAACGCGGCAAGCGCATCATCACCGGCCCGGTCAACCAGGTGATGGCCTTCGCCAAGGGCTTGAAAGACGGCCTCGTCGGCCTCGTCAAGGACGCCATCCTGAAGCCCATCGGCGCCTACGCCCGCGGCACCGACGGCTACCCGCTGCTCTGCTCGGTGATGGGCAAGGATCCGATCACCGGCGAGGCGGCGCCGCAAGACCCGGAAGCCCTGATGGGCGCCTTCATGAAGTTCATCGGCGAAACCGAAACCTGGGCGAACATGAAGAAGGCCAACGCCATCCCCCGGGCCTTCGCCTGGTTCAAGGGCGCGGTGGCCGCCTTGAAGGGGTTTGTTGCCGAGATTCCGGGCTTGTTCGTCGCCGCCTTCAAGTCCCTGGAGATCATGGACATCGTCCTCATCCCCCGGGCCTTCGTCAAACTGGCCAAGGTCTTCGGCGGCTTCGCCGGGCGCTTTGTGAGCTGGGGCCTGGAGGCGGTGTGGAACCTGCTGGAAATCATCTTCGATTCCGTCAAACCGGGCATCATGGGCTACGTCAAGCGCACCGGCGGGGCGCTCAAATCGATCCTCAAGAACCCCTTGCCCTTCGTCGGCAACCTGGTGGCTGCCGGCAAGCTCGGCTTCCAGCAATTTGCCGGCAATTTCGGCAAGCACTTGAAGGCCGGGCTGATCGAATGGCTGACCGGGTCGCTGCCCGGGGTCTATATCCCGGCCTCCTTCGAACTCAAGGAAATCGTCAAGTTCGCCCTCTCGGTCCTCGGCATCTCGTGGCAGAACATCCGCGGCAAGCTCGTCAAGGTCGTCGGCGAAACGGCGGTCAAGGCCATGGAGGCCGGCTTCTCGCTCGTCGTCACCCTCGTCCGCGAGGGGCCGGCGGCGGCCTGGGAGCAGCTCAAGGCCCAGCTCGCCAGCCTGCGCGATTCCATCGTCGGCGGCATTGTCGACATGGTGGTCGGGCTCATCGTCCAGAAGGCCATCCCCAAGGTGATCGCCATGTTCATCCCGGGGGCGGGCTTCATCGGCGCCATTCTTTCGATCTACGACACGGTGATGGTCTTCGTCCAGAAGCTCGCCAAGATCGCCGCGGTGGTCGGAGCCTTTGTCAATTCCATCGTCCAGATCGCCGCCGGCAACATCGGCGGCGCCGCCAAGCGGGTCGAATCGGTGCTGGCCGGGCTGCTTGCGCTGGCCATCAGCTTCCTGGCGGGCTTCGCCGGCCTGGGCAAGGTGGCCGACAAGGTGATGGGCGTCATCAACAAGGTGCGCGCCCCCATCGACAAGGCGCTGGACGCTGTCATCGCCTGGATCGTCACCATGGCCAAGAAGCTCTTCGCCAAGATCTTCGGCAAGGACAAGAAGGACGAACGTACGCCGGAACAGAAGCAGGCCGACCTCGACAAGGCCGTCGCCGAGGCCGAGGCCCTGCAGGCTTCGCCCAAGGCTTCGGAGGATTCGATCAGGAAGGGCCTGGGCAAGATCAAGACCAAGTACAAGATGAAGTCCCTGGAGCTGGTGGTCGACGCCCAGGAGGACACGGTCGAGACCGTCCATGTCCTGGGCGAGATCAATCCCACCAAGGCGGGCAAGGGCAGCCGCATCAACAAGGACGGCACGGTCGGCCCCCTGGGCATCACCCGCAAGATGCTGAACTGGAAGGCCGACACCCTCAAGGAACTGCTCAAAGACCCGATCTGGAAGAAGTTCAAGGGGCTCAAGGGGCAGTACGAAAAAGCGGGCTTGGCGATCCGGCACAAGGTTGCGATCAGCGATACAATCAAGAGCACCGACGAGGCCATCAAGCCCAAAACCCCTGACGATGCCGCCGATATGCTTGCCGCCAAGGGCTTCCCGGTGGAGGGCAAGCCCAAGACCAAGCCCAAGATCATCTCCGCCGCCCGCGACATGCTGCAAGCCGCCAACAACGACGTCAGCAACCTCTTCGTCGGCGACGCCTATATCAACAGCGTCGAAGTCAAGGAAAGCTACGACCCCGGCGACAAGGGCAAGGCCAGCGACGCCGAAGCCGTCGCCCAGCGCGAGGCCTACGCCGAAAAATGGGGCTTCCAGGACGAAGAGTTCGTCATCACTATCGAACGCCAGTCCAAGCGCCGCGGCACCACCCGCCAGACCGAGACCATCACCCCCACCAGCACCCAGCGGGCCGTGCCCTAGGAGCCGGCAATGACCTCAGACCCCCTGTTCACCGCCGCCGCCCTGGCCCTGGCCGAATCCTTCGGCTGGCCCGCCCGCGCCTTCGCCGAGGGCGAAGAGCAGGTGGTCGCCGCGGCGCTCCCCGCCGATTCCCCCTGGGAACAGGTGATCTGGGTCGCCTCGCCGCAGTCCGGGCTGCTGCGCGGGCTGCTCATCTGGCGCGGCGCCGTGCCGGCAGCCCGCCGCGCCGCCGTCCTCGAACTCTGCGCCCGCGTCAACGACGGCCTGCCTTCGGGCTGCCTCGAATACGGCTTTGCCGACGACAGCCTGGCTTTCCGGGAGAGCGCCGATCTGGGGGAGGGGGCGGTAACGCCCGTGGAAGCGCTCACTTCGCGCCTTCTGCACCTGGGCAAGCGCTATGGGCCGGCGCTGGCGGGGGTTCTTGGCGGGGGCGAGCCGGTGGCGGCGGTGGCCGCCGCCGAATCCGACTGATTGCCGGGCCTCGGTTCGGTCGTTGCGGCACCAAGGTACTACCGGCTATTTGCGGCCGCTAAGGCGGTTCTTCGGCCAAAGCGGACTTCGAGCTTCTCGCTCGAATCGGTCAGCTATGCGCCATCTACCTGCCGCTCAGCCGATGATGGTCGCTCTTTTTATCGGCGAGGGGCCGCAACTTAAGGACAAGGCCGCGACGTTCGCGACTGATCCATGCCACTGCTCGACTGCTAGGCGTCGAACACCCGCAGCAAGGCATCCAGTGCAGGCACCGAGTGGCGCCGTGCATCAAGTACATTTCGCGGGAAATGGTCGTCGAAGAACCCCAGTTCAAAAGGGGGCCGCGGGTCTATATGTCTCAACCGTTGTTTGCAAGCCGCGCTTGTCACCGGCGCCGCATGACCAAGGATTTCGAGCAGAAACGCCTCCAGGCAAGGGTGCAACTCAATACGAAGGATCCTCTTCCTCTTGGCTTCGCGCGAGGCCTCGGCATCCGGTGGAAGATCCATATCCAGGCAGGCGACCAACTTGTCGAACTGTGCCTGGGCTGCTTGCCCGATCAGAGTATAGATGACATTGTTGCTGCCCTTGCCACCAGCCTTCTTTACTGTCACTCTCGGCGAATCGGGCCGGCCGCACGTGTAGATTTGTCGCAGGTGCAAGAATAGGGCTTCTTCGGACTTGCCCTCACCACATATGAGGACCGTCCGGCGAACTGGGCGCACCATGCTCAGTTCAGCTCCGGCACTGCACCGTAGGCACCGGAACGGTAGCGGGCGCTGTAGTTCTCTCTAGCCTGAACACCCTTGATGTCGGAAAGTCGAAAAACCTCAGTACCCTCTTCAGTTTTTTCGACCAGAACGATCTGAGTTTTGTGCAGTTGATCCATCAACCAGTCGGCATGACTGGCGAAGATCAGCTGTGCGTTCTTCGGGTTTGAATCTGGCTGAACAAAGAGATCGAGCAAGGCCTCGACCATGTGCGGGTGAAGATCGGTTTCCAACTCATCAATGATGGCCACGCCGCCGTTATCGAGTACCGGAAGGACAAGCGCCAGGACGGAGAACAGTCCATTTGTACCCGACGATTCCTCGACCATTGGGAGTTTCACTGTCTTGTCGCCACGTTTGTGCACGCAGTAGGCCATCCATGGACCTTCGCTACTGTCGGGCATCTGGAGGCGATCGAAACTGATGTCATCAATATCGATATCCCAGCGGTTCAGCTGCTTGATCATTCTAGCCGTATAGTCGGGATGCTTCTTGTAGAACTCGGCCGCGAACAGCGCACCAAACCAGCTTTGCCTGCGCAAGCTAGAGGTAATCATGTTGCTGGTGATGTTCTTGAAATACTGTAGCAGCGACAATGCTTCTGGAACGTTGTATTGCGCCAACCAGGAAAGCCACGACACATTCTCGCGCAGATTGGCTGCATGCTTCTCTCCAAGGCCAATGACTTTGTAGGCGCTGCCATCCCAGCTCCGCTCAAAAACCCGACTGAACAGCTTGCTCGTCTTTACTTTCAACGACTCGGAAATCACACGATTTTCCTGCACCTCGAGGGTATAGCGATAACGTGAGCCATCCTCCGGCGTCTGGAATTCGACCTGAATCCTCACCGGCAACTCTTTATGGAAGAAATGAGGTGGGAATGGCAGGGTGCTGTCCAGCGGCTTGCTGAACGACTGGGTGATAAATTCGGCTACAGCCGGGACTATGCGAAGCAGGTTGGTCTTGCCGGATGCGTTGGCGCCGTAGATACCGATGATCTTGGCAATGCGGGCGCCATCGGCCCGCACGAAGTGGTAGTTATCTGGAGCCGTAGCACCCACCGTCAGGTCGACACGCGCTGGTCGTAGGAACGATAGGTAGTTCTCCGCCTCGAACGAAATGATCATAGCTCACCTCAGTAATCTATTTTCTGCATTTTATTGCAGAAACACAGTTATTATAGACCGGTAATGAAGTTCGTATTTCCTGGTTTTCAGATTTCGCGTCTACGTCTAAATCGTCGGCCGTCACTACAATCGCCGGCCGACCGGGACCGCGCTTGAGCCTATGCCCAACCCGCAGGCAGTCGGTCGCCAGTGCTAGCTTAGCGCCGTGTCGAAAGGCTACTTTACGTAGCCCATCAGGATCGGTTTGGTTCGGGTACTGCCCCACGATGATGAGGAAAGCGGACATTGACCACCATCAGCGGTTGAGCGTCAGCTAATTTGCGGATAGCCAACCGATTGGGGGCAGACGCCCACAGTCCACTCCGGCCGACGAGCAGACTCACCCAACCAGAACCCATGGATCGGCAACATCCGGTTCAGCCTTCCCCCGCCCGCCGGCAAATCCCCCACTCGCTGCCGCCCCTGAAATCCAGAACTTTTTCGCCTCGCCCGCCGTCATTGTATAGAATGGCCGATTACTGACTGTGCGGTCATTAACCTTCAAGGCGCGCCTCGATGTCCAAGCAACGTCTCGTCGTTCTCACCCTGGTTGCCCTGGGCCTGGCCGGTCTTGGCTATGTGGCCTATTCGGTCAATCGCGCTCCCGCCGGCGGGCCGGGGGCGGCGCCGGCGGCCGGGGCGCCGGCCAAGCCGGGGGCGGGCGGCCCGCCGGGCGGGTTCGCCCAGGCGGTGGAGGTGGCCAGGGTGGCGGCCAGCGATTTTTCCGACGAGGCAAGCGCCGTCGGCAGCCTCAAGTCGAGCGAATCGGTGGTGCTGCGGCCGGAGGTGGCGGGGCGGGTGGCGGCCATCCACTTCAAGGACGGGGCGGTGGTCGGGAAGGGCACGGTGCTGGTCAGCCTCGACGCCTCGGTGCAGGAGGCCGAACTCGCCCAGGCCAAGGCCAATCTCGGTCTGGCCCAGGCCACCTACCGGCGCAACGAGGAGTTGCTGGGCAGGAAGTTCATCAGCCAGCAGGCCCTCGACAACGCGGCGGCGGCCCTCAAGGTGCAGGAGGCGACGGTCCAGGTGGCCGAGGCCAAGGTCGGCAAGATGCGCATCAAGGCGCCCTTCAACGGTGCCGTGGGGCTGCGCAACGTCAGCGTCGGCGACTACGTCAAGGAAGGCCAGGAACTCATCAACGTCGAGGACATCGCCAGCCTCAAGGTCGATTTCCGCCTGCCCGAGCTTTACCTGGGGCGGATTTCCCGGGGCCAGACCGTCGAGTTGACTTCCGACGCTCTGCCCGGGCAGCGCTTCACCGCCATCCTCGACGCCGTGGATCCGCTGGTGGATCAGAACGGCCGCGCCATTTCGTGCCGCGCCCGTCTCGACAACGCCGCCGGCAAGCTGCGGCCGGGCATGTTCGTCCGTGCCCGCCTGCTCTTCGGTGACCGCAAGAATGTCCTGATGCTGCCCGAGCAGGCCCTGGTTTCCGGGGCGGCGCCCATGGTCTTCAAGGTGGTGGAGGGCAAGGCGGTGGCGGCCAAGGTCAAGGTCGGGGTGCGCCGGGCCGGCCAGGTGGAGATCGCCGAGGGCGTGGCGGCCGGCGATCTGGTGGTCACCGCCGGCCAGTTGAAGTTGCGGGACGGCGCGCCGGTGCGGGCCATCGGCGAAGGCGCCCCGGCGCCGGCCGCCAAAGCGGGCGAAAAGTAAATGGCGCTGCCGGCAAGGGCGGAGCAAAAGCCAGGGCGCAGCGGCGAGGCGCGTGCCGGGCGGCATCCCGGTTTGGCCTTGCCCCCTGCCGGCCGGGCCGTTGCCGCCAGGGGCCGGCCGGGGAAGGGCTGCCCGCCGCCCCATCGGGGCGCCCTGCAGCTGAAGGCGGCCCAATGAAAATCTCCGACCTTTGCATCAAGCGGCCGGTTTTCGCCACCGTGCTGTCCCTGGTGGTGATGCTGGTCGGCATCGTTTCCTACACCCGCCTGCCGGTGCGGGAGTATCCCAAGATCGACGAGCCGGTGGTGACGGTGGATACCACCTACCGCGGCGCTTCGGCGGAGATCATCGAATCCCAGGTCACCAAGCCCCTGGAGGATTCGCTCGCCGGCATCGAAGGGGTGGAGGTGATTACGTCCATCTCGCGGGCCGAGAACAGCCAGATTTCGGTGCGCTTCAAGCTCGAACGGGCGCCGGATTCGGCGGCGGCCGACGTGCGCGACCGGGTTTCCCGGGTGCGCAACAAATTGCCCGAATCGGTCGATGAGCCGGTCATCGCCAAGGTCGAGGCCGACGCCAATCCCATCATCTGGGTGGCGTTTTCTTCGGACCAGCATTCGGCCCTGGAGGTCACCGACGTGGCCAGCCGCATCGTCAAGCCGCGCCTGCAGACCCTGCCCGGCGCCGCCGACGTGCGCATCTTCGGCGACCGCAAGTTTGCCATGCGCATCTGGCTCGACCGGGAGCGCCTGGCGGCTTACCAGCTCACCCCGGCCGATGTCGAGGATGCCCTGAGGAAGCAGAACGTCGAGGTGCCCGCCGGGCGCATCGAAAGCCGCCAGCGGGAGTTTTCGGTGGTGGCCAATACCGACCTGAAGCGGCCCGAGGAATTCGCCGCCATCGTCGTCAAGACCGCCAACAACTACCCGGTGCGTATCGCCGACCTCGGCCGGGTGGAGATCGGCGCCGCCTCCGAGCGCAGCACGGTGCGCTTCAACGGCCGCTCGGCCGTCGCCCTGGGAGTCATCAAGCAGGCCACGGCCAATCCCCTGGAACTGTCGAAAGCCCTGCGCGCCGATCTGCCCAAGGTCATCGCCGAGCTGCCCGCCGGCATGCAGGCCAACATCGCCTACGATTCGTCGGTCTTCATCGACCGCTCCATCGAGGCCGTTTTCAAGACCATCGGCGAGGCCATCCTGCTCGTTCTGGCGATCATCTTCTTCTTTCTGCGCAACCTCCGCGCCACCTTCATTCCCCTCGTCACCATCCCGGTTTCCCTGGTCGGCGCCTTTGCCCTGATGTTCGTCATGGGCTTCACCATCAACACCCTGACGCTGCTCGCCCTGGTGCTTGCCATCGGCCTGGTGGTGGACGACGCCATCGTCGTCCTGGAAAACATCTACCGCCACATCGAGGCCGGTATGCCGCGGCTCGAGGCGGCTTTTCTGGGGGCCAGGGAAATCGGCTTCGCCGTGGTGGCGATGACCCTCACCCTGGCCGCCGTCTACGCCCCGGTGGCCTTCATGACCGGCCGTACGGGCAAGCTCTTCATCGAATTCGCCCTCACCCTGGCCGGCGCCGTGCTGGTTTCCGGCTTCGTGGCGCTCACCCTGTCGCCCATGATGTGTTCGCTCCTGTTGCGCTACGAAGAAAAACACGGCGCCGCCTTTCTCGCCGTCGAGCGCTTTCTCGACGCCATGACCGGCGGCTACAAGCGGGTGCTCACCGCCTGCCTCGACCGGCGCTGGATCGTCCTCGTCGCCTTCGTGGCGGTGGCCGGGCTGGCGGTGGGCATGCTCAACCTCTTGAAGTCGGAACTTGCCCCGGTCGAAGACCGCGGCGTCATCCTCGGCGTCTTCCTCGGGCCGGAAGGCGCCACCCTCGACTACACCGACAAATACGCCCGCCAGATCGAAGGCATCTACAGCCAGACCAAGGACGTCGAGCGTTTCTTCGTGGTCGCCGGCAACCCGACGGTGAGCCAGGGCATTTCCTTCGTCGGCCTCACCGACTGGAACGCCCGGCCCCGCCGCTCGCCGGACGTGGTCAAGGAACTCTTCCCCAAGTTCATGGGCATCCCCGGCGTGCTGGCCTTTCCCATCACGCCGCCGTCGCTGGGGCAAAGCCCGCGGGAGCGGCCGATCAATTTCGTCATCGTCACCTCGGCTGGCTACGCAGAACTGCAGCAGGTGACCACCGCCTTCCTCGGCGAACTGGCGAAGAATCCCGGGCTGACCAACGTCGACACCGACTTGAAGCTCAACAAGCCGGAACTCTCGGTGGTGGTCAATCGCGACAAGGCGGCCGATCTCGGGGTGCCGGTGGAAACCCTGGGCCGCACGCTGGAAACCATGCTCGGCGGTCGCCAGGTGACGCGCTTCAAGAAGGACGGCGAGCAGTACGACGTGATCGTCCAGGTCGCCGACGTCGACCGCGCCACCCCCGACGACATCCGCGACATCTACGCCCGGGGCAAGGACGGGACGATGATCTCCCTGGCCAACCTGGTGCGCGTGGACGAAACCATTTCGCCCCGGGAACTCAACCACTTCGGCCAGCGCCGGGCGGTCACCGTCACCGCCAACCTGGCCCCCGGCTACACCATGGGCGAGGCCCTGACCTTCATGGACGGCGCCGCCAGCCGGGTGCTGAAACCGGGCTACGCCGTCGATTACAACGGCCAGTCGCGGGAATTCCGCCAGTCGTCGTCTTCCCTGGCGCTCACTTTCGGGCTGGCCCTGGCGTTCATCTACCTCGTCCTGGCCGCCCAGTTCGAAAGCTTCCGCGACCCCTTCATCATCCTCCTGACCGTGCCGCTTTCCATGGCCGGCGCCCTGCTGGCCCTCTGGCTCGCCGGCGGCACCCTCAACGTCTATAGTCAGATCGGCCTGGTCACCCTGGTCGGCCTGATTACCAAACACGGCATCCTCATTGTGGAATTCGCCAACCAGCTGCAGGAAAGGGGTGAGGCGATCAAGGTGGCGGTGGTCGATTCGGCGGTACTGCGCCTGCGCCCCATCCTGATGACCACCGGCGCCATGGTCCTGGGGGCCGTCCCCCTGGCCCTGGCGGCGGGTGCCGGGGCGGAGTCGCGGCAGCAGATCGGCTGGGTCATCGTCGGCGGCCTCTTGCTTGGCACCTTCTTCACCTTGTTCGTGGTGCCCACCGTCTATACGCTCCTGGCAGCCCGCAAGGCCGCTGCCGCCGCCCCGCCGGAACCGGCGCCCGCCCTCTAGAAGGGGCGGCGCCCCAGCGGTTGCCGAGGGTGGCGATTCGGCTCAGAATTGCCGTAACAACAAGCGGGAGGCAAGCATGGACAAGGGCTTTCGCGTTTTTGCGGTCGACGACGACCCGGTTACCCGCGAGATGGTCGCGGTGGTTCTGGCGGACGATTGCACGGTCCGTACCTTCGACGGCGCCGAAGCCTGCCGCGCCGCCATCGACGGGACTCCCCCCGACCTCTTCCTCCTCGACGTCACCATGCCCGGCGTCGACGGTTACACCTTCTGCCGTCAGCTCAAGGACGATTTCGCCACCCAGGACGTCCCGGTGGTCTTCGTTTCGGCCAGCGACGACATCGAGAGCCGCATCGCCGCCTACGATGCCGGGGCTGAGGATTACATCGTCAAACCCTTCGCTCCCGAAGAGCTGCACAAGAAAATCCTGGTCGCCCGGCGGCTTGCCGAGGACAAGGCGCGCCTTCGGGAGCAGGCCGGCTACGCCCAGCGGACAGCACTTTCGGCCATGACCAGCATGGGCGAACTGGGCGTGGTCCTGCAGTTTCTCAGCAAGTCCTTCGCCTGCGGCGATCTCGCCGAAATGGGCGGGGCCGTCCTCGAAGCCCTGCGCCAGTACGACCTGCAGGGGGCGGTGCAGATGCGCATCGCGGGGCGGACCCTGTCGCTCAGCCAGAACGGCTGCGACGTCCCGCTGGAAACGGGGATCCTCAACCACGTCCGGGACGCCGGCCGAATCTTCCAGTTCAGGACCCGCTGCGTCTTCAACTACGGGCGGGTGACCCTGATGGTCAACAACCTGCCCCTCGACGACCCCGACAAGGTCGGGCGCATCCGCGACAACGTCGCCATCCTCGCCGAAGGGGCCGACGCCCGCCTGCGGGCCATCGAGGTCGAGCAGGAAAACCACCGCCGCGAGCAGGGCGTCCTCGCCGCCCTGCCCCAGGTCCACCACGCCCTGGAGGCGCTACAGGAGAACTACCGGCGGACCAGCTTCGAACTGACCGAACGCATGATCGAGTTCCAGGAAGGCCTCATCAAATCCTTTGTGCACCTCGGGCTGACCGAAACCCAGGAGGAATTCCTCAACCGCCTGGCCAACAACAACATGCAGCGCATCATCGAAACCCAGGATCAGAACCTCGGCATCGTCGCCCAGCTCGAAGCCGTGGCCCGCAACCTGGGCGGGCTGGTCCGCTCCTAGCGGCGGGCCAGGGCGCGGCCGACCCGGTCGATGAGCCGGGCCGGAACGTCGGCGGCGATGCAGTCGAAAATTTCGGCGGGCAGCGAATTGGTCAGCCAGGTGATCTGCCGCTTGGCGAGCTGGCGGGTCGCGAAAACGCCGCGGTCGCGCAGTTCCCCCGCCGGAATCAGCCCGTCCTGCGCTTCCCAGGCCTGGCGATAACCCACCGAACGCATCGACGGCAGCTGGGGGTGCAGGCGGTATTTGCCGCGCAGCATCGCCACCTCGTCGGCCAGCCCCGCCGCCAGCATGGCGTCGAAGCGGCCGGCGATGCGGGCGTGCAGCACCGCCCGGTCGGACGGCAGGAGGCCGAGGGACAGGAAGTCGTAGGGCGGGCGGTCCTCGGCGCTGGCGGCGAGGAGTTCCGACAGGGGACGGCCGGTCAGGCGCAGGACTTCGAGGGCGCGCTGGATGCGCTGGCTGTCGGCGGGGGCGAGGCGGGCGGCGGTGGCCGGATCGTGGGCGGCCAGCTCGGCATGCAGCGCCGGCCAGCCCCGGGCCGCCGCTTCGGCGTCCAGGGCGGCGCGGGTGGCGAGGTCGGCCTGGGGCAGATCGGCCAGACCCTGGAGCAGGGTGCGGAAGTAGAGCATGGTGCCACCGACCAGGAGCGGCACGCGCCCGGCGGCGGTGATCGCTGCCATTTCGGCTAGGGCGTCGGCGCGGAAACGGGCCGCCGAATAGCTTTCTTCCGGCGTGACCAGGTCGATCAGCCGGTGCGGAAAGCGGGCCAGGGTTTCGGCGTCGGGCTTGGCGGTGCCGATGTCCATGTCGCGAAAGACCTGGGCCGAATCGACGCTCACCAGATCGACGGGAAACCGGTCGGCCAGGGCCAGGGCGGCGGCGGTTTTGCCGCTGGCGGTGGGGCCCATGAGGAGGATGGCGGGGGGCAAGGGGGGCGAAGGCATGGCGGGCGAATCCTACCACTACCCCGGCCCGGCTTGGGGGCTGGGCCGACGCGGTGCGACAATGGCGTCTTTACAGCCCGGATCGCTTGCCATGCCTGCCGGAGGACAACCCGCCTTCAACCTCGCCGCCGTGGTCTACACCCCCGGCACCCCGATCGAAACCCTGCTCGCCGCCGCGGCTCGCGCCCTGGCGGCGCAGGGGGTCCGGCTGGCCGGGGTCGTCCAGCACGATCGGGCCGGCAGCGACGGGCGGATTTGCCAGATGGAGCTGGAGGATCTGGCCAGCGGGCGGCGCATCGCCTTGTCCCAGGATCTGGGGCGCGGCTCGGTGTCCTGCGGCGTCGATTCGGCGGGCCTGGCCGATGCCGCCGTGGCCATCGGCCGGGCCGTCGACGAGCGGGCCGACCTGGTGATCGTCAACAAGTTCGGCACCCAGGAAGCGGCCGGCGGGGGTTTGCGGCACGAAATCGGATTGGCCGCCGCCGCCGGCGTGCCGCTCCTCACCGCCGTCGGCGAGCGCTACCTCGCCGCCTGGCAGGAATTCACCGGCGGCGAGGCCAGCCTGCTCCGCCCCGAGCTGCCGGCCATCCTCGCCTGGTGGGAGGCCCGGGCGGGGGCCGGCGGGCAGCGCTGATGCCCCGGGGCCAAGGCCGGGAAAAAGCGGCCGGCCCAACGATATTTCGGGCTAGGATGAAGGTTTACGCCTCGCTTCCGGAGCCGCCATGTCCCTCGTTCCCTGCCGCGCCTGCGAACACCTGGTCGATACCTCCGCCCTGGCCTGTCCCCAATGCGGCGCCACCGATCCGGGCTGCAAGATCAGCCGCCAGCAGCGCGACCGGCGCCGGCTCGTCGCCCAGATCGTGGTCGGCGTCGCCCTCCTGGCGGGGGTCGGCCATGTCGCCTGGAATACCGTCGTCCCCATGGTCAAGCAGATGACGGCCAGGCCGGCCGGCAACTGACCGGCCCGGGGAAGCCGCTCGCCGCCCGCCACCTGCCGCCCGCCACCTGCCGCCCGCCACCCGCCACCCGCCACCCGCCACCCGGCGTCCGGCGTTTTTCATCGCGGCTGCGGCATTTGCCACGCCGGCGCGGCTTCGGGACTCACGCCGCGGCGCCAAGCCTGGGTAGAATTGGATCATGCCCAACCCGGCTGTGTCCCGAACCTTCCCCGCCATGCCCCTTCACCCCGAATGTCGCCCCCTGCCCGGGGGCTTCCAACTGGACGCCTACCGCATCGACAGGATGCTGTCGAAAGGCGGGTTTTCCCTCGTCTACCTTGCCACCGACGGCGAGGGTACGCCGGTGGTCATCAAGGAATACCTGCCGGCCAATCTGGCCGGGCGCCAGGGCGACGACCCGGCGCCCACGGTGGCGCCCGAGAACCAGGCCAAGTTCCGCAAGGGCATGCGCAGCTTCCTGGAGGAGGCCCGCCTGCTGGCCCGCATCAGCCACCCCAATGTGGTGGCGGTGCTCAACTTCTTCATGACCAACAACACGGCCTACATCGTGATGCGCCACGAAAGCGGCCAGAGCCTCCACGATTACGTGAGCCGGCTCAAGGGGCGCGGCGAAGCCATCGCCGAGACCTTCGTGCGCGGCGTCTTCGTCCGCCTCCTGGCCGGCCTGCGGGAGGTGCACCGGCAGAAGCTCCTCCACCTCGACCTCAAGCCCGCCAACATCTACCTGCGCAGCGACGGCAACCCGGTGCTTCTCGATTTCGGCGCCGCCCGCTGGGGGCTGGGGGAGGGCGATCCTTCCCTGGGGCAGGTGTTCACGCCGGGGTTCGCCGCCCCCGAGCAACAGGGTTCCGGCGAGGCCCTGGGGCCGTGGACCGACATCTACGCCATCGGCGCCACCCTCTATTCCTGTCTCGACGGGGGCCAGACGCCGATGCCCGCCAGGCTGCGCCAGGAACAGGACGGCCTGGAGCGCGCCGAGGACCGCTGGGCCAGCCGCTATTCGCCCC
Source organism: Azonexaceae bacterium (assembly GCA_009469675.1). Taxonomy (GTDB): domain Bacteria; phylum Pseudomonadota; class Gammaproteobacteria; order Burkholderiales; family Rhodocyclaceae; genus SSSZ01. Next base: position 69,778 of record SSSZ01000072.1, read on the forward strand.
AGCTGCTGGAAGTGATCGACTGGTGCCTGCGCCTGCCGGCGACGACCCGGCCCCAGAGCGTCTATGCCCTGCAGAAGGTGCTGAACGGCGAATTGCTCGACATCGTCGATCCAAGCTGGTTCGATACCTGATCCCCGTTCGCTGGCAAAACGATAGGGTGTCGACTTCGCCTGGCCGTGCTGCAGCACGGTCTTCGCTCGATTTGAATACGAATTGGAATGAGTGTCCGGCCCGGCCGGTCAGCGGTAGAGGAGGCGGGGCAGCAGCAGGCCGATATCGGGGACGAGATAGAGCAGCGCCAGGGCCACGACCTGGATCCCCATGAAGGGCATCATGCCGATGAAAATCTGGTTGAGCCTCACGTGGGGCGGGGCGACCCCCTTGAGATAGAACGCCGCCATCGCCACCGGCGGGCTGAGGAAGGCGGTCTGCAGGTTGAGGGCGACGAGGAGGCCGAAGAACAGCGGGTCGATGTGGAAGTGCCCGAGCAGGGGGATGAAGATGGGCATGAAGATGACGATGATCTCGGTCCATTCGAGGGGCCAGCCGAGGATGAAGATGATGAACTGGGAAAGCAGCATGAACTGCGTCGGCGTCATGTCGAGGGACAGTACCCAGCGCTCCACCAGTTCCTGCCCGCCGAGCAGGGCGAAGGCGGCGGAGAAGATGCTCGATCCGACGAACAGCCAGCACACCATGGCCGAGGTCTTGGCGGTCAGATAGACCGATTCGCGGACGACGGTGAAACTGAGCCGGCGGTAGGCGGCGGCCAGCAGGAAGCCGCCCAAACTGCCGATGGCGGCCGCTTCGGTCGGCGTGGCGAGGCCGAAGACGATGCTGCCGAGGACCGCCAGGATCATCATGGCGAGGGGAAAAAACGAAGTCAGCAGCAGCTTGAAGATTTCCAGCCGGACGAAGGTGAACACGGCATAGAACGCGATGGCGCCGGCCAGCCCGCCGCCGAACAGCACCCAGAACCAGGTCGGCGCCGGCGATCGCTGGGGCGAGGCCGGCAGCGCCGGCGGCGGTGCTGGTCCGGCCGCCGGGTTGGCGCCGGCCAGGGCATCCGTCGGCTCGCTGCCCGGCGGTTCCTGGAGCGCCCCATCGTCTTTTGCCGGGGCCGGGTCGCCGCGATCCCGGCTGCCCGGTTCGGCCAGTCCGCCCCCTTCGCTACCGGCGGCGGCGGTCGTCCCCGAACCCATTTCGACCAGGCCGCTGACGTCGTCTACGGTTTCGGTCTGGGTCGCCAGATGCCAGGCGAGACCGATGAAGACGGCAAAAGCCAGGGCCGGCAGCAGGGCGATGCCGGCTGCCTTGAGGATTTCCCGGGTCGGCGCAGCGCTCGTTGCCCGCCGCCGCAAGGCCACCACCAGCGCAGGCAGCGCCCGCCGGCCGAAACGGTCGCTGACGGCGGCCAGGGCGGGGGGTAGATCGACCCGGCGTTCTGCCAGGGGCAGGGGCGGCGCCAGATGGGGCTGCAATTTGGCAAGGACCATGACGTAGGCGATGTAGAGGCCGGCCAGCATCAGTCCGGGCAGAAAGGCGCCGGCGTAGAGCTGGACCACCGAGACGCCGGCGGTGGCCCCGTAGACGATGAGCATCACCGAGGGCGGGATGAGGATGCCGAGGCAGCCGCCGGCGGTGATGGCCCCCGCCGCCAGGCGGATGTCGTAGCCCGAGCGCAGCATGGTGGGAAAGGCGAGCAACCCCATCAGGGTGACGACGGCCCCGACGATGCCGGTGGCGGTGGCGAAGATGGCGCAGGTTACCAGGGTGGCCACGGCGAGGGCGCCGGGCAGGCGGGCGAGGGCGAGTTCGAGGGCGCGGAAGAGCTGGGAGACGAGATTGGCCCGTTCGACGAGATAACCCATGAAAACGAACAGGGGGATCGAGATCAGAACGTCGTTGGACATGACCGCGTAGGTGCGTTGCACCATGAGATCCAGGGTCTGGCGCAGGGCGATGTGGGGGTCGCCGCTGCGGTAGGCCAGCCAGGCGAAAAATACGCCCATCCCCATGAGGGTGAAGGCGGTGGGAAAACCGAGCATGATCGCCACCACGACCAGGGACAGCATGAGTAGCCCGAGATGGCCGTTGGCGAGGTGGCCCCAGGGCATGAGGACGACGGTGGGAAGCAGGATCGCCGCCATCAGGGCGAGGCCGAACCAGAGTTCGCGCCGCACCCTCACCGCCGCCGCTCCCCGCCCGGGTCTTGGACGACGTAGGCGTCCAGTGCCGCGATGTCCTCGTCGGTCACCTCGACCATGGCCTTGAGTTTGTCGACGTCGACTTCTTCGACGTCGGCCTCCCGCGACGGCCATTGCCCCCGGCGCAGGCAGACGAGGCAGCGGGCGATTTCGGCCAGGCCCTGGAGGAGCAGGCCGAAGCCGGCGGCCGGGATGACGAACTTGAAGGGCCACAGGGGCAGTGGGTCGGGGGAGAAGGTCCGTTCGGCGATGGCGAAGGACTCGTTGGCGTAGATCCAGCCGGCGTACGAGAGGGCGAAGATGCCGGGGACGAAAAAGACGAGATAGAGGACGAGATCGAAGAGGGCCTGGGTGCGGGGGACAAAAAAACTATAGAGCACGTCGCCGCGGACATGCCCCTCCTTGGCCATGGTATAGGCGCCGGCCATCATGAAGAGCAGGCCGTAGAGCATGATCTGGGCGTCGAGAACCCAGGGGTGCGGATGGTTGAGGACGTAGCGGGAGAACACTTCCCAGGAGATGAGCGCCGTCAGCCCGACGATCGACCAGCCGCAAAGCTGGCCCGCCAGGGTCGAGGCCCGGTCGATCCAGAGCAGCGTTTTCTGCATATCCCCCTCCAGGCCGGGTGCGGCGGGCAGGGCCAACGGCATGGTCAGCCCCGAACGCCGGGCCGGAACCGCTATTTCTTGGCGGCAAAGAAATGGTTGTAGGCCATCTTGTAATCGACCAGGGTGTCGTTCTGCCACTTGCCCGCCCGCTGGGCGAAGTTACGCATCGATTCGTTGACCTTCCGGAACATCGGGTTTTCCCCGCCCTTGGCGTCGAGAATCTTGTCCCAGGCGGCGAGCTGGGCCTTGAGAATGGCATCCGGCGTCTTCCAGAACTTGACCCCGGCCTTCTGCATTTCGCCGTAATCCTTGGAATAGCGGTCGATGGCCTTCCAGCTCATGTCGGCGGAAGCGGCCTGGACGGCATAGTCGATCACCGCCTTGAGTTCGGTGGACAGGGCGTCGTAGCGCTTCTTGTTGAAGAGAATCTCGAATTGCTCCGAACACTGGTGAAAGCTCTGCAGCATGCAATGCTTGGCAACGTCGGGGAAGCCCAGCAGGCGGTCGGATGAGGCGTTGTTGAATTCGGCCGCGTCGAGGAGGCCCCGGTCGAGGGCGGGGACGATTTCGGCGCCGGGCAGGGGGTTCACCGCCGCCCCCAGTTCCTTGTAGATATCGACCGCCAGGCCGACGGTGCGGAACTTGACGCCCTTCATGTCCTCCACCTTGGTCACCGGCTTTTTGAACCAGCCGAAGGGCTGGGTCGGCATCGGCCCGTAGAGAAAGGACTGGACGTCGAGATTGAGGCCCTTGTAGATCTCGTCGAGGAGTTCCTTGCCGCCGCCGTAGTTGTGCCAGGCCAGCACCATGTTGGGGTCCATGCCGTAGGCCGGGCCGGACCCCCAGAGCGCCACCGCCGAGTTCTTGCCGTACCAGTAGGCGACCACGCCGTGGCCGCCGTCCAGGGTGCCCTTGGATACCGCGTCCAGCAGCTCGAAGGCCTTGACCACGGCTCCGGCGGGCAGCACCTCGATCTTCAGGCGGCCGCCCGACATGTCGTTGACCTTCTTGGCGAAGTCCTGGGCGTATTCGTGGAAGATGTCCTTGGCCGGCCAGGTCGATTGCCAGCGCATGCTGATCGGCGACTGGGCGACCGACACCATGGGAAATCCGGCCAGGGCGGCGCCGCCGGCGGTGGCCGAAGTGAGAAAACGGCGGCGGGATGAAGCTTTGGGTTTGGCGGAATCGGACATCGTTGCTCTCCTCAGGTGAATCACTTGAGTCGTGAGGGCGGACGACGGCGGTCGCGAACACGACCTGGTGATGAAACGGCCCGTTGTGAATACGGTGGGCACGGTTTCACGCTATTCAATACTTCTGATGCTCAAGGATTGGAGCGGAAACTTCGGGAATAAGTTCGCGAGAACGTCGCCATCGGGTCGTTCGCCCGCCCAGGCCAAGCCGGGCCGGCGCCCGGGCGAGACGACGGTTCAGCCGGTAGGCATAAGGTTCAGGCCAGCGAAAAGCCGGCGACGGTCCGCCCACCGCTGCCGGGGGCATCCCCCGTGGGGTGCGGCAAAGCCGTGACTATCGGCTTCGTCGGCCGGGAAAAGCCGTCCTGCGGCGGTGCGAATCGTCGGTGGTGGCGGGCGATGGCTGAGGAAAGATCGGGGGCGCTTCGTTGAGCCGGGCGGGTCGAGGAAGGTGCCGTATTCCGGTGGCTCCGTCGCGGCAAAGCCAGCCGGCGCAAGGTGGGGCGGCGGCCTGTTTTCCGCCGTGCGGGGGGCGGAAAACGGGGCGCTCAGCGGCCCCGCAGGAACAGCCGGTCGAGTTCGGCGAGGGGTAGTTCGGTCCACGTCGGGCGGCCGTGGTTGCACTGGCCGGCCCGTTGGGTTTCTTCCATCTGCCGCAGCAGGGCGTTCATTTCCGGCAGGGTGAGCTGACGCCGGGCCCGTACCGCGCCGTGGCAGGCCATGGTGGCCAGCAGTTCGTTACGGCGGGCGGCGGCGAGCTGGGTGATGCCGTGCTCGCGCAGTTCGGCGAGCAGGGCGCGGCTCAGCGCCACCGGGTCGCCACCCTGGAGGAGCGCCGGCACAGCCCGCACGCCGAGCTGGCTGGGCCCCAGGGGAGCGATGGCGAAGCCGAGGTCGGCCAGGGCTGCGGCGTGTTCCTCGACGGCGGCGACCTCCAGGGGATCGGCGGCGAAGACGGCCGGGATCAGCAGATTCTGAGTCGCCACCTGGCGGGCGTCGAAGGCGGCCTTGAGCTTTTCGTAGAGGATGCGTTCGTGGGCGGCGTGCATATCGACCAGAACCAGGCCGCCGGCGTTCTGGGCCAGGATGTAGATGCCGTGGAGCTGGGCGAGGGCGTAACCGAGGGGAGGTGGGCCATCGGCGGCGGGAAAGGGGGGCGAATCGGCTGGCGAAGCGGCCGGCAGGTCGGCCGCGGCGGGCTGGGCGGCGCGGGCGAAGGCCAGGTAGGCGGCGGCCGCCGGTTCGGCGACGCCGAGGCTGGCCTGGCGGGGCGGCGGGGCAGTGAAGGCCATGGCGCGGGCGGCCGGGGCGTCCGGCGGGGTCGGGCGGGGCGCCCCCGGGCCTGGGGCGGCACCGGCCGCCACCGCCAGGCTGCGCCCGACGGCGTGGTAGACGAACTGGTGGACGCTCCGGGAATCCCGGAAGCGGACCTCGGTCTTGGCCGGGTGGACGTTGACGTCGACCAGGGCCGGGTCGATGTCGAGAAAGAGGCAGACGGCCGGTTGGCGATGGCCGTGCAGGACGTCCCGGTAGGCTTCGCGCAGGGCGTGGGCGATCACCTTGTCGCGGACGTAGCGCCCGTTCACGAAGACGTATTGGGCCTCCCGGCCTTCCCCGGCGCGGGTCGGGTCAATGGCCAGCCCGGCCAGTTCCAGGCTGCCGGCCCGGGCTTCGACCGGGCGGGCGGCGGCGACGAATTCGCCGCCGACGATGTCGGCGATGCGCCGCCGGCGGTCGGCAGGGACCAGTTGCAGAAGGTTGCGGCCGTTGTGGCTGAGGCTGAAGGCGACGTCGGGGCGGGTCAGGGCGAGGCGCTTGACGGCATCGGCGCAGTGGGCGAATTCAGTGGCCTCGGATTTGAGGAATTTGCGTCGGGCCGGGGTGTTGAAATAGAGGTCGCGCATTTCGACCACGGTGCCGGCCATGAGGGCGGCGGGTTCGGGGGCAGCGCCGGGTTCGCCCCGCAATTTCCAGGCGTGGCCGGCACCCCCCTCGCGGCTGGTGAGGGTCAGCCGGGCGACGGCTGCCACCGAGGCCAGGGCCTCGCCGCGAAAGCCCAGGGTGCCGACCCGTTCCAGGTCGTCGAGGCTGGCGATCTTCGAGGTGGCGTGGCGGGTCAGGGCGAGGGCGAGGTCGTCGCGGGCGATGCCGCAGCCGTCGTCGGCGACGCGGATGAGCTTGACGCCGCCTTCCTCGAGGGCGACCTGGATCACTGTGCCGCCGGCGTCGAGGGCGTTTTCCAGAAGTTCCTTCAAGACCGAGGCAGGGCGTTCGACGACTTCGCCGGCGGCGATCTGGCTGATGAGAAGGTCGGGGAGGAGGCGGATCGAAGGCATGGCGGCATTATCCCGGAAACCCGGAGGGAACGCAGAGGCGCAAAGAAGGCGAAGGAGGCGCGGCGGCGGCGGGACGGCCATCCCGCCTGTACCGAGGACAAGGCCAGGGGATTCTGCCGCCTTCGGCCGGAGCGTTGCGGCTTCCCGGTTGGCACCTGGGGTAAAATTGCGACTTTCCCGGATCGGCCCGCCATGGAATTCCTCGCCCAGTTTCTCGACATCGTTCTCCACCTCGACAAGCATCTCGCCCTCCTGGTGCAGCAGTACGGGCTGTGGATCTATGCCATCCTCTTTTGCATCATCTTCGCCGAGACCGGCTTCGTGGTGACCCCCTTCCTGCCCGGCGATTCGCTGCTCTTCGTGGCCGGCGCCCTGGCCGCCATCGGCGAGGGCGGCATGGACATCGCGGTTCTCATGGGCGTCCTCTCGGCCGGGGCGATCCTCGGCAACATGGTCAATTATCAGATCGGCCGCTTCCTCGGCCCCAAGGTTTTCCATTGGGAAAACTCCCGCTTCTTCAACAAGAACGCCCTCGTCAAGACCCACGCCTTCTACGAAACCCATGGCGGCAAGACCCTCATCGTCTCCCGCTTCCTGCCGCTGTTCCGCACCTTCGCCCCCTTCGTCGCCGGCATCGGCGCCATGACCTACGCCCGCTTCACCGTGTTCAACCTGATCGGCGCCGTCGGCTGGGTGGTTTCCCTGTGCCTCCTCGGCTACTGGTTCGGCAACGTGCCCTGGGTCAAGCAGAACCTGTCGGCGGTGATCGTCGGCATCATCGTCGTGTCGCTGCTCCCCGTGGGTATCGGCTACCTCAAGAGCCGCGAGGCCTGATGCGGCTCGCCGCCGTCCTCCTGGCCCTCCTGGCGGCGGGCTGCGCCACCAAGGTCGGCCGGGACGGCCAGCGGGAGACCACCGTCGACGCCAAATACCTGGCCAAGACCGAAATCGACCGCATTGCCGACGCCACCCGGGCCGAGGTCATGGGCAGCCTGATGCAGATCGCCGACAAGCTCTACCGGCGCAACCCGCGGGAATGGAAAAAGGCCGGCCTGGCCGGCCGCGAAGCCGCGCTGGAGCGGCTGAAATGGCGGGCCGCCCTGCCGCCGGAACTGGAGGGCCGGCGCGAAGGCCCGGCGGCGATGCTGGCCTTTCGCGACGACTACGCCGGCGACCGGGTGGCGGCCCTGATGTTCGGGCTGCTCACCATGGCCGACGCCGCCTTCGAGCACAAGGACGAGTTTTTCATGCTCGACAGCCTGAACGAGCAAAAACTCTACAATTTTGCCCGCAACCTCGAAATCGCCGTCTGGAAGCTGGCCACCGCCAAGGATCAGGCCGGCGAACTGCTGCTCCTGTCCAACGAACTCGATCCCAACAACCGCAACCTCTCCTTCGAGCGCGAATTCGGCCGCGTCATCGGTCTCCTCGATTTCTTCTCGCGGGTCATGGCCGACAAGAACGGCCGCACGGTAACCCGTTTCACCCAATCGGTGGCCACCGCCATCTTCCTTCCCGTGGGATTCCTCAAATGAAAAACGTCGTCATCCTCATCTCCGGCCGGGGCAGCAACATGGAGGCCCTCATTCGGGCGCGGGATGCCGGCGAACTGCCGATCACCATCGCCGCCGTCATCAGCAACCGGCCCGACGCCGCCGGGCTGGAAACCGCGGCCAAGGCCGGAATCGTCACCCATTTCGTCGACCACAAGGGGTTTCCCGACCGCGCCGCCTTCGACGCCGCCCTCGCCGAATGTATCGACGAATTCGCCCCCGATCTGGTGATCCTCGCCGGCTTCATGCGCATCCTCAGCGACGGCTTCGTGCGCCACTACGCCGGCCGCCTCCTCAATATCCATCCTTCGCTGCTCCCCGCCTTTCCCGGCCTGCACACCCACCGCCGAGCCCTCGAAGAGGGGGTGCGCATCCACGGCTGCACGGTGCATTTCGTCACCCCCACCCTGGACCACGGCCCGGTGGTCGTCCAGGCCGCCGTACCCGTCCTCGACAGCGACGACGAGGCCAGCCTCGCCGCCCGGGTGCTGGCCCAGGAGCACCGCATCTACCCCCTGGCCGTGCGCTGGTTCGCCGAAGGCCGCCTCGCCCTGGAAGGCGGCCGGGTGCGGCTCGCTGCCGAGGCGGACGGCGGCGGGGCGCTGATTTCCCCCGGCGTCGGTTAAGGCCCGATGCCCGTCGCCCTCCTCGCCGCCCTCCTCGGTTCCCTGTCGCTGCACGCGGCGGCGCTTTTCCTGCCGGATATTGACCTGTCCACGGCACCCGAGCCGCCGCCCCTGGTGGCCGAGATCAAGGCGCCCCCCAAGCCGCCGGCGGCAGAGGCGAAAAAGCCCGCCGACCCCCCGCCCAGGCCGCGCCCGGAACCGCCCCGGCCCCGGCCGGCTCGCTCCGACGCCGGCAACCCGGTATCGGCGCCGGTGCCGCAGGAGTCCGCGCCGGCGGTAGCCGCCGCCCCCGAGCCGGCTCCCCAAGCGACGCCTGCGCCCCCCGCCGTCGCTGCCGGCGAACCTCGCCTGCCGGCCAGCGGCCGCATCCTTTTCGTCGTCTATCGGGGCAACCAGGGGTTCGAAGTCGGGCGGGCTGAACACCGCTGGGAATTTTCCGAAGGCAATTACCGCCTGCTGGCGATTACCGAAACCTCGGGCCTGGCGGCGCTGTTCAAGCCCATCCGCATCGAGCTGGAAAGCCGCGGCAAGCTTACCCCCCTGGGGCTGCAGCCGGAGCGCCTGTCGACCCGCCGCAACGGCGGCGAGACCAACGAGAACGCCGATTTCGACTGGGCCGCCCGCCAGGTCACCCTGGCCCGCGACGGCAGCCGCCACGAAATCCGCGACGGCGCCCAGGACGTGGTTTCCTTCCATTACCAGCTGGGTTATCTGGCGCGGCTGGTGGACGGTGCCACCATGGGGGTCGCCACCGGCAAGAAATATGAACGCTACCGTTTCGACTCGGCGGGCGAGGAAGAACTCGAAACCCCGGCCGGGCGTTTCCGCACCCTGCACGTCCGGGTCGAGACCGATTCGCTGACCGAACTGTGGCTGGCCCTCGACCGCCAGATGCTGCCGGTGAAAATCCGGCATACCGACAAAAAAGGCGAATCCTTCGAACAGGTCGCCGTGGAATTGGGAAGTTGATGAAAGCGCGTTTTACCCCCGCCCTCTTCGCCCACGCCGAAAAAGTCCTCGGCGAGGTTCTGCGTTTCGACCACCCGGCCGACGCCGTGGTCTCGCGCTATTTCCGCGAACACCGCGAACTCGGTCACGCCGACCGGGGTTTTGTCGCCGAAACGGTATTCGCCGTGCTGCGCCGCAAGCGCAGCCTGGAAGCCCGTTGCGGCGAGCGCCCGACACCGCGCCAGCTGGTACTGGCAGCCCTGGCCTTCGCCTTCGGCTGGAACCTGCGCCAGCTCGAAGCCGTCCTGAAGGCGAGTGAAACCGACTGGCTGGCCGCCGCCAAGGCGGTGAGAGAAGCCGACCTGCCGCCGGCCGTGCGCTGCGACCTGCCGGACTGGCTCTACGGCGCCCTGGTCGCTCAGTTCGGCGAAGGCGAAACCCTGGCCCTTGCCCGGGGGATGAACCAGCCGGCGCCTCTGGACCTCCGGGTCAACGATCTCAAGACCAGCCGGGCGGCGGTACTCGAGCGCCTGGCTGGCGACGGCATCGCCGCCGTTGCCGGGGCGCTTTCGCCCTTGGCCGTCCGCCTTGCCGACAAGCCGGCGCTGGCCAAACACCCTCTTTTTCTCGACGGCAGCATCGAAGTCCAGGACGAAGGCAGCCAGCTCCTCGGCCTGCTCCTCGCCCCCCGGCGCGGCGAGATGGTGGTCGATTTCTGCGCCGGCGCCGGCGGCAAGACGCTGCTCCTCGGCGCCTTGATGAAAAACACCGGCCGCCTCTACGCCCTCGACGTCTCCGAGAAACGGCTCGCCAACCTGAAGCCGCGGCTGGCCCGCTCAGGGCTGTCCAACGTCCATCCGGTGCGCATCGAACACGAGCGCGACGGCAAGATCAGGCGCCTCGCTGGCAAGATCGACCGGGTGCTGGTGGATGCCCCCTGTTCCGGCCTCGGCACCCTGCGCCGCAACCCCGACCTCAAATGGCGCCAGGGGGAATCGGCGATCGCCGAACTGGCCGCCAAGCAGGCCGCCATCCTGGCCGCCGCTGCCGGCCTCCTGCGTCCCGGCGGGCGCCTGGTCTACGCCACCTGCAGCCCCCTCGCCGCTGAAAACGACGCCGTCGTCGACGCCTTCCTCGCCGCCCACCCCGATTTCACCCCGGTTTCCGCCGGGGACGTCCTGGCCCGGGCCGGGGTCGCTGTGGCCGGCGACCGCCTGCGCCTGCTTCCCCAGGTTCATGGCACCGACGGCTTCTTCGCAGCGGTTCTGGAGAAACGGGCATGAACGAAAAACAGGCGCTGCGGCTTCTTTCCGACCTCTGGGACGATCTGCGCGACCCCCATTTCATCTGGCAGGTGGCCGCCCTGGCGGCCTGCCTCGTCCTCGCCGGACTGGTCGCCAGCGCCTGGCGCAAACGGGGCGGCAGCCGCCCGGCCGTGCTGCACGCCGCCGGCTCGCGGCTCGCCTTCCCGCTTACCGCCCTGGTTCTGGTGGCGGGCGCCCACCTCGGCCTCAAGCCCTTCATCCACGTCAATCTGCTCAAGGTGGCCATGCCGCTGCTGGGGTCCATGGCCCTCGTGCGCGGCATCGTCTACGTACTGCGCAAGAGCTTTCCCCGCGCCACCTGGCTCGCCACCTGGGAGCGCCTGCTCGCCTTTTTCATCTGGGGCTGGCTGGCGCTGTACATCACCGATCTGGCCCCGGCGGCGATCGACGCGCTGGAGCAGGTGCGTTTCTCGGTGGGCAAGCAGAAACTCGACCTGTGGATAATCCTCCACGGCGTCGTCACCGTCTTCCTCACCGTGGTTCTGGCGCTCTGGCTGGGGGGCGCCCTCGAATCCCGGCTGATGCGCATCGGCGATCTCGATTCCAGCCTGCGCATCGTCGCCGTCCGGGTGGCCAAGGCCCTGCTCACCGTGGTCGCCCTCTTGGTCAGCCTCTCCCTCGTCGGCATCGACATGACCGCACTCTCGGTGTTTACCGGGGCCCTTGGCGTCGGACTCGGCTTCGGCCTGCAGAAGATCGCCAGCAATTACGTCTCGGGTTTCATCATTCTACTGGACCGCTCGATCCGCATCGGCAACCTCATCCAGGTGGACGCCAACACCAGCGGCGCGGTGACCCAGATCACCACCCGCTATACCGTATTGCGCAACATGGGCGGAGTCGAGTACATCGTCCCCAACGAATCCCTGGTCAGCAACATCGTCCAGAACCAGTCCTTTTCCGACAGCCGGGTGCGGGTGGCGACGACGGTGGGGGTGGCCTACGACACCGACCTGGAGCGGGCCATGACCCTCATGCAGGAGGTGGCGGCGACCCATCCCCGGGTGCTGGCCGACCCGCCGCCCCGGGCGGCGCTGCTGCGCTTCGGCGAATCGAGCCTCGACCTCGAACTCGGGTTCTGGATCGCCGATCCGGAAGAGGGCACCGGCAACGTCCGCTCCGACGTCAATATCGCACTCTGGCAGTGCTTCCGCGACCAGGGTATCGCCATTCCCTTCCCCCAGCGCGAGGTGCGCCTGTTGACCGGGGCGCCGGCCGCCCCATAGAAAAGCCCACCCCGCAGGGTGGGCCGGTTGGCGCGGAAGCCGCCTAGTACGAGGCGGACAGGCTACGCAGGAAGGCCTTCTCGGCCTTTTCCCGTCGCCGCCGGGTGCTGCACCGGCGAGCGTGGGCCAGCTTGGCGTCGATGCCGTCCGGTTTGGAGAAAACCCGGTCGGCGTGCTGGCGTTTCATCTTGCGTTCCATCAAGCCTTCCCTTAGGACATCGTGCCGGGCCACGCGGCGGCGGCAACCTCCCGCTCGGCTACATCGCCGACATGGTAGGCGCGCCGTTCGCTCGCGTTCCCCGGGAACACCGGGGCGCGACTGGGCACAAACAGCTTCCAGGCGGAAGCCGCGACAAACTCGGGTTGGCTTTCTTGATCTGCCATTGTGTCTCCTTATACGAGTTGCGACTCTTTTACTCTAGACAAGCAAACGGCATTTTTCAGCCGTCTTCCTGCACTACTCTGTAACACTTTGTGACAAGCAGGCCGACTGCCATCGCTGGCGAGGACAAAAAAACCCCGCCGGGGGGCGGGGTAACAGGGAGGTCTCGAAAGGGGGATTTTCGAGAGGAGGGTAAATCGGTCAGTTCGAGCGGCGGCGCTTCAACCAGCTGCGGACGGCGTAGAGCACAGCCCCTGCGGCGACACCGGCGAGCGCCGCTCGCATTGGTTCGGCGTAGCCGTCGGCCAGCCAGTCGATGCCGCTGACGCCGAGGAAGACGCCGACGCTTTCGCTGATCGGCAGGCTGTCGCTGAAGGACATGTCAGCAGACTTTGCGGGCCGGGTTGGCGGTTTGGGCGGCACTGCCGGACTCCGAACCGAAGAGGTAGCGCCGGGCGGCGGCGAGGAATTCCTTGCGATCCTTGTCATCCATTTGTTTTTCTCCTAAGGGACTCATGGGGTTTGTCGATGAGTGGCATTCTAAGGAGATCGGCGCCAGGGGTCTGTGGCGATTGCGTTGCCCGGCGGTAACCGCTCCTTGACTGCCCGTGACGCTCTGTAACAGCGCCGGTGTCCGGCCTCGGACCAATTCGCTTTCAGTTTGAGGCGCCACGACGCGCCGAAGACCGTGCCGGAGCGCGGCAAGGCGAAGCCGACAACGGATCGGTTGGCAAGCGAATTGGTATCAGGCGGCGGGACGCGGCCAGGCCAGGGTGAAGCGGGCGCCGCCCAGGGGCGAGGCATCGGCGGTGGCGGTGCCCTGGTGCAGTTCCATGACGCGGCGGGCGATGGCCAGCCCGAGGCCGTAGCCGCCGGTGGACCGGTCGCGGGACCGGTCGAGGCGAGTGAAGGCAGAAAAGACGTGTTCGCGCTCTTCCGGCGGGATGCCGATGCCGTCGTCGTCCACGTGGATGTAGATGGTGTCGGCGTCGAGTTCGGCGCTGACCACGATGCGCCCGCCGGCGTATTTGATGGCGTTGCGCATCAGGTTGCGCAAGGCGTAGGGCAGGGCCTTCTTGTCGAGGTCGGCGGCGAAGCCGTCGGGCAGCCGGGTGGTGTCGACGCCGATGTCGAGGCGCCGGCCCAGGGGGCGGATGGCGTCGACCTCTTCTTCCAGCCAGCCGGCGAGGTTGAGGTGGGAATAGTGGGGAACGGGGGCCTCCCGTTCGAGGCGGGCGTAGGTCAGGCTGGTGTCGATCAGGTTGTCGAGTTCGTCGAGGTCGGTTTCCATCATCGCCCAGAGCCGTTCCCGCTCGGCGGAGGAATCGGTTTCGGCGAGCATTTCGAGGGCGAAGCGCAGCCGGGCGATGGGCGTGCGCAGTTCGTGGGATATCCCCGACGACAATTCCTTCTGGGTGGCGATCAGTTGCTGGATGCGGTCGGCCATGCCGTTCAAGGTATAGGAAAGGGGGGCGAAGAGCTGGCTGCGGGCGGCCGGGGCGCGGGTTTCGAGGTGGCCCTCGCCGAGGTTGCGGGCGGTCTGGCGGATCGCTTCGAGGTCGCGCCAGACGGGACGGATCCAGAACCACAGGGCGATGGCGAAAATGACGCCGATCAGGCTCCAGGTCAGGAGCCGCAGCCGCAGATCGAGGGGGATGCGTTCGTGCAGTTCCTGGTTGCGGTTGGCGGCCAGCGGGCCGACCACCAGCACCTTGCTGCTCGTCCCCAGGCGGTGGTACATGACCTCGCCGTCGTGGTCGATGGCGATGTCGCCGGCGTCGAGCTTCAAGACCTGGGGGGCGGTGAGGATGCGGTCGAGGGTGATGCGTTCGACGATGTCGAGACGGTAGGAGAATTTGTCGTCGAGGGTCTTGATGCGCTTGTCCCAGGAATGGCGCGGATGGCGGAACAGTTCGTCTTCGATGAGGGTGATGGTGCCGCGCATGAAGCGGCGGGCGTAGTCGTCGGTGATGCCGCGCTGGGCCGTGGAAATGACGAAGTCGGCGGTGAAGGCGATGGCGACGAAGGAACCCATCGCCAAAAGGTAGAAATTGAAGAACAGCTTGGACAGGCTGTAGCGCCCGCCCCGCCAGCGCGGCATGGAAACCCGGAAAAGCGAGCGCAGGAGGCCGTGTTCGGCCCCGCGGTCAGTTCCAGTCATGTTTGCTGAAGAGGTAGCCCTTGCCGCGCACGGTCTTGATCCGGGTAGGATTTTCCGGATCGTCGTTCAACTTCTTTCGCAGGCGCGAGATGCGGGCGTCGATGGAGCGGTCCAGCCCGTCGAAGCCGATGCCGCGCAATTCCTGCAGGAGATCGTCGCGGGACAGCACGCTGCCGGCGTGGCAGGCGAGCAGCCAGAGGAGGTCGAATTCGGCGGTGGTCAGGTCGATGGTCTGCCCGGCCAGGCTGGCGGTGCGGGTGGCCTGGCTGATGCGGAACTCGCCGAAGACCTTTTCCTCGGTGCCGCCCGGGGCGTTTTCCGGGGTGCCCGGCAGGCGGCGCAGCAGGGCCTTGATGCGGGCGAGCAGAACCCGCGGCTGGACCGGCTTGGCGATGTAGTCGTCGGCGCCCATCTCGAGGCCGAGGATCTGGTCGAAATCCTCGTCGCGGGCGGTGAGCATGAGGATGACGCCGCGGTAGGCGTGGCGTACCCCGCGGCAGACCTCGAAACCGTCCTTGCCGGGCAGCATGACGTCGAGAATGACAAGGTCGGGCTGTTCCGCCAGGATGCGGGCCTCGGCCGTGTCGCCGCGGCCTTCGACGGCGACTTCGAAATCGTTGCGGGTGAGGTATTCGGAGGTCAGTCCGGCCAGGCGTTCGTCGTCTTCGACGAGAAGGATGCGTGCAATCATGGTGCTAGTGTAACTGGCCTGCCGGCCGGTTCAAAACCCTTCACGGCAAAGGGTATCTGTGTGCCGGCCCATGCCGTAGAATGAATTACCACTTTCGTTCATGGGGTTGTCGTGGTTTTGTTTTCCGGAATTTTCGCTTTGCCCTGGTGGGGTTACATTCTGGCGGCCCTCGCGCTGACCCACGTCACCATCGCCGGCGTCACCATCTATCTGCATCGCCACCAGGCCCACCGGGCCCTCGATCTCGGCCCCTTGCCGGGGCATTTCTTCCGCTTCTGGCTGTGGCTCACCACCGGCATGATTACCAAGGAATGGGCCGCCATTCACCGCAAGCACCACGCCAAGTGCGAAACCGTCGATGATCCCCACAGCCCGCAGGTGCTCGGCCTCAACCGGGTGCTCTGGGGCGGGGTCTTCCTCTACGTCAAGGAATCCCACCGGGCCGAAACCCTGCAGCGCTACGGCCACGGCACGCCGGACGACTGGCTGGAGCGTCATATCTACACGCCACGCCACAAATACGGCATCTTCGTCATGCTGGCCGTCGACCTGTCTCTCTTCGGCGCCCTCCCCGGCGCCTTCATCTGGGCGGTGCAGATGGCCTGGATTCCCTTCTGGGCGGCCGGGGTCATCAACGGCGTCGGCCATTTCTGGGGCTACCGCAGTTTCAACTCCCCCGACGCCTCGACCAACATCGTCCCCTGGGGCATCCTCATCGGCGGCGAGGAACTGCACAACAACCACCACGCCTTCGCCACCTCGGCCCGGCTTTCCAACAAGTGGTACGAGTTCGACATCGGCTGGTTCTACATCCGCGTCCTCGCCGCCCTCGGCCAGGCCCGCGTCAAGAATCTGGCCCCCCGGCCGCGGCTCGGGGCGCTGCGTCCGGCCGTGGACTTCGAAACCCTGCAGGCCGTCATCAACTACCGCTACGACCTCCTCGCCCGCTACGCCCAGTCGCTGCGCCAGGTCTACCGGGAAGAGATCGCCAAATTCCAGGACCGCGACCAGTTCAAGGGCCTGAAGCGCTGGCTGGAGGCCGATGCCCGCCAGATTCCGGCTGACCTCAAGGCCCGCCTCGACGCCATGCTCGCCCGCAGCAAACCCCTGGCCACCCTCTACGCCATGCGCGACGAACTGGCCGGGGTGTGGACCCGCAGCAACGCCAGCCGCGAGCAGCTGGTCGGCGAACTGCAGGCCTGGTGCCAGAAGGCCGAGGCCTCGGGCATTCGGCAGTTGCAGGAAATGTCCTGGCGGGTGCGCAGCTATGCCCTGGCTTGAAGTGCCGCGCCGCGCCTGGTTCGCCACCCTCGCCCTGGCGGCTTTCGGGCTGGTGGCGGTGGGCCTCGAGTTGCAGACGCTGCTGCGGCTGGCGCCCTGTCCCCTGTGTATTTTCCAGCGCCTGCTCTATCTCGTCATCGGCGTTCTGGCGCTGCTCGGCGTCGGCTTGCCCGCCGGCGGTCTGGTGTGGGGCGGGCTCATCGCCCTCACCGGCCTGGGGGGGCTGGGGGTCGCCGCCTACCAGAGCTGGATGCAGGCCTTTCCCCATCTCGCTACCGAGTGCGGCTACGCCGAACCCAGCGCCGTCGAACGCCTGGTCGATTTTCTTGGCATGGAGTGGCCGGGGATGTTTCTCGCCACCGGCTTCTGCACCAGCCGCGACTGGGAGTTTCTCGGCCTTTCCATGGCCAACTGGTCGGCCTTCGTGTTTGCCGGGTTCGCGGCCTTCGCCCTCTGGCTGGCGGCGCGCCGCTCCTGATACCCATTCGCTTGCAAACCGATCCATTGTCGACTTCGCCTTGCCGTGCTCCAGCACTGGCTTCGGCTCGCCTTCGCATCTCGATTCGAAAGCGAATTGGCATGAAGGGGGCAGAAAAAACAAAACCCGCCGAATGGCGGGTTTTTTCGCTGCCGAAGCGAATGCTTACTTCAGCTTCACTTCCTTGTAGGCCACATGCTTCCTGGCCTTCGGGTCGTACTTCATGAACTCCAGCTTTTCAGGCGTCGTACGCTTGTTCTTGGAGGTAGTGTAGAAGTGCCCGGTACCGGCAGTAGATTCCAGCTTGATCTTTTCGCGACCGCCTTTAGCCATTTTCTAATCCTTCCTTATCAGACTTCGCCGCGGGCGCGCAGGTCGGCCAGGACGGATTCGATGCCGTTCTTGTCGATGACGCGCAGGCCGGCGTTGGAGACGCGCAGGCGAATGAAACGGTTTTCACTTTCGACCCAGAAGCGGCGGTACTGCAGGTTGGGCAGGAAGCGGCGCTTCGTTTTGTTGTTGGCGTGGGATACGTTGTTCCCAACCATCGGGCTCTTGCCCGTCACTTGGCAGACTCGCGCCATGATTGGTGCTCCAATTCCAGTAATTCGTTAGAGGAAAGCCCGCAATTCTAACGAGAAACTCCCAATCATTTCAAGCGTTTTTTCATGTTTTTGTGGCCGCCGCCGGTCACAGCAGCCCGCGTTCGGCGAAGGAGAGCGGCGGGGCGTTGCCGGCCACGACGAAATGGTCGAGTACCTTGACGTCGACCAGGGCCAGGGCGTCCCGCAGGGCGTGGGTGAGGAGCTGGTCGGCGGCCGACGGTTCGGCGGTGCCGGAGGGGTGGTTATGGGCCAGGATGACCGCCGCGGCGTTGGCGGCCAGGGCGGCCTTGACCACTTCCCGGGGGTAGACGCTGGTCTGGGTGAGGGTGCCGGCGAAGAGTTCCTGGGCGGCGAGCAGGCGGTTCTGGGCGTCGAGCCAGAGGGCCAGGAAGATTTCCTGGGGGCGGACCGCCAGGTTGAGCTGCAGCCACCGGCGTACCGCGGACGGCGAGGCCAGGGCGTCGCGGACGGCCATCTCCTGGGCCAGGGCGCGGCGGGCCAGTTCGAAGCTGGCTTTCAGCTGCGCCGCCTTGGCGATGCCGATGCCGGGAACGGTGGCGAGCTGGGCAACAGGGGCTTCGGCCAGGCGGGCAAGCTGGCCGTCGAAGCGCTTGAGAAGGTCGCGGGCGAGATCGACGGCGCTTTTGCCGCGGACTCCGACCCGCAGGTAGATGGCCAGGAGTTCGGCATCGGAAAGGGCCTGGGGGCCGTGTTGCAGCAGCCGTTCGCGGGGCCGTTCGCCCTCGGGCCAGTCGGTGATCGCCATGGGATTTCCAGTAGAATGATCCGAACGCAATTCTAAGGCAAGACAATGGAATTATCGGGAAAGCGCATCGTTCTCGGCGTCACCGGCGGCATCGCGGCCTACAAGGCGGCGGAGCTGGTGCGGCTGTTGGGCAAGGCGGGGGCCGAGGTGCAGGTGGCGATGACCGAGGCGGCCACCCACTTCGTCACGCCGGTGACCTACCAGGCGCTATCGGGGAAGCCGGTATTCACCGACCAGTGGGACGCCCGCATGCCCAACGCCATGGCCCACATCGACCTGTCCCGTGCGGCCGACTGCATCGTCGTCGCGCCGGCTTCGGCGGATTTCCTCGCCCGTGTCGCCCACGGCCTGGCCGACGACCTGCTGACCACCATGGTCCTGGCCCGGGATTGCCCCCTGCTGGTGGCGCCGGCCATGAACCGCCAGATGTGGGAGAATCCGGCCACCCAAAGGAACGCCACCCGGTTGCGGGAGGACGGCGTCACCCTTCTTGGCCCGGCCTGCGGCGAGCAGGCCTGCGGCGAGACGGGGGCGGGGCGCATGCTCGAACCGGAGGAAATCCTCGAAGAGGTGATTGCCTTCTTCACCCCCAAGCTGCTCGCCGGCCGGCGGGTGCTGATGACCGCTGGGCCGACCTTCGAAACCATCGACGCGGTGCGCGGCATCACCAACCTCTCGTCGGGCCGGATGGGTTACGCCCTGGCCCGGGCGGCGCGGCGCGCCGGGGCGGCGGTGACGCTGGTTTCCGGCCCGGTGGGGCTGCCGCTGCCCCAGGGGGTCGAGGGGGTCGCGGTGACCAGCGCCCGGGACATGCACGCGGCGGTGATGGCGCGGGCCGGCGCCGCCGACATCTTCATCGGCGTGGCCGCCGTCGCCGACTACCGCGTCGCCAATGCCGCCGGCCACAAGCTCAAGAAGGACACCGGCGGCGTGCCGCCCCTCGAACTGGTGGAAAATCCCGACATCCTGGCCGAAGTGGCGGCCCTGGCGAAGCCGCCGTTCTGCGTCGGCTTCGCGGCCGAAAGCCAGAATCTTGAGGAATACGCCCAGAAGAAGCGCCACAAGAAAAAGATTCCGCTCATCGCCGGCAATCTCATCCAGGAAGGCTTCGGCGGCGAAGACAACCGCCTCGTCCTCTTCGACGATGCCGGGGTCCACCCCCTGACCCCCGGTCCCAAGGCCGTGCTGGCCCGTCAATTGGTCGAACATATCGCCAAACTTACCGGAAGAAACTGATGCACCGTATCGACGTCAAGCTCCTCGACCCCCGCTTGCAGGAATCCCCGCCCCACTACGCCACCCCCGGCTCCGCCGGCCTCGACCTGCGGGCCTGCCTGGAGGGGCCGGTTCATCTGCCCCCCGGCGGCACCATCCTGGTCCCCACCGGCATGGCCATCCACCTCGCCGACCCCGGCTTGGCCGCCATGATCCTGCCCCGTTCGGGGCTCGGCCACAAACACGGCATCGTCCTCGGCAACCTGGTCGGGCTGATCGATTCCGACTACCAGGGGGAACTCATGGTGTCGGTCTGGAACCGCGGCCGGGAGAGCTTCACCCTCAACCCCCTCGACCGCATCGCCCAACTCGTCGTGGTGCCGGTGCTGCAGGTCGGCTTCAACGTCGTCGACGAGTTCGACGCCAGCCAGCGCGGCGAGGGCGGCTTCGGCAGCACCGGGCATTCATGAAGCCCTGGGGACTCGGCCTGCTGCTGGCGGCGGGCGTCGCCGGCGCGGCCGACGATCCCGACTACGTCCGCGGCGAGGAAATCGTCATGGCTCGGTGCTTTCTCTGTCACGGGGCCACCGGCGACAGTTCCAGCCCGCTTTACCCCAAGATCGCCGGCCAGCACCCGGAGTACCTGCGCAAGCAGTTGCGCAACTTCAAACGCGGCGAGCGCGAAGGGGCCGACATGCGCAAGGTCATGGCCGACCTCGATGAACCCGATCTCAAGGCCCTGGCCGTCTACTACAGCCGGCAGCCGCCGACCCGGGGCAATTCGTCCTATCCCGAAATGCGGGCGGCGGGGGAGGCGATTTTCCGCAACGGCAACCCCGCCACCGGCTTGAAGCCCTGCAAGGAGTGCCACGGCGATGACGCCGGCGGCACCGACAAGACGCCCCGCCTGGCCGGCCAGCACGCCCTCTACATCGAAACCCAGCTCAGCCTGTTCGAAGAACGTAAGCGCACCAACGACAACGAAAAGATGCACGACGTCGCCAAGCGCCTGTCCATCGACGAAATGCGCGCTGTCGCCGAATTCCTCCGGGGTTTATGATGGCGCACATGGTGCCGCTGCAGTGCCCCTGGCGCCGGGTGAAAGTCGGCCCGGCAACCGATCGTGATGCGACAACCCGGAGTTAACTTGGCCCCTCGCAACCCCTGGTCCCGGCTGCTGCTCGGCGGCTTCTTCGCCTGCACCCTACCGGCCGCGGCCGCCGATGGAATCCCCGATCTCAAGCGTGCCGAGGCCATCGTTTCCGCCCGCTGCGTGCACTGCCACGGCCTGAACGGCGAAGCGGCGAGCGCCGTGTTTCCCCGATTGGCCGGGCAGCATGCCGAATACCTCGGCAAACAGCTTGCCGAGTTCAAGAACGGCCGGCGCCGCAGCGACATCATGAAGCCCCAGGCCGAGGGCCTCGACGAGGACGACATGAAGGCCCTCGGGGCCTACTTCGAAAGAAAGAGGACCACCGCCAAAACGTCCGGCGACCCGGAACTGCTCGCCGTCGGGCGGTATATCTACAACCAGGGCAATCGCTTTTCCGGCCTGCCCGGCTGCCTCACCTGTCACGGCGCAAAGGCCCACGGCACAGCCCAACTGCCCCGCCTGGCCGGCCAGCATCCGCGCTACATCGAAGACCAGCTGCGGCAGTTCAACAAGCGCGAGCGGACCAACGACAACGCCATCATGCACGCCGTAGCCTCCAAGCTGAGCGAACTCGAAGCCCATGCCGTGGCGGAATATGTGGCCAGCCTGGAATGATCCGCGGGCGCCGGCGGCTCGCCGAAACGGCCCGCGCTTTTCAGGCGCCCCCGAATTGGGCAGACTGAGGACCGTGGCGCCCGGCGGAATCCGCTCGCCGGGCGGCGGTGAGGGCGGGGGCGGCATTGACCCCTCGCCGTGGGAGTGATAAAAATCAGTTATTACTAAAGTAAGAATCAAGGGGAGCGGCATGAGAAAGCGTACGGTCCTTGTTCTGTCCCTCGTCGGCCTGGCCTTGGGGTTGGCCGGCTGCGGCCCCGTCGAACCGATCCGCATCGGACTCGTGGCCGGGCTCTCCGACCGCGGTTCGGACTTTGGCGAGAGCGTGAGGAACGGCGTCATCCTCGCCATCGAACAGCAGAATCAGGCCGGCGGCATCGACGGGCGGAAAATCGAACTCGTCGTCCGCGACGACGGCCAGGATAAGGAAATGGCCGCCAAGGCCGCGCAGGAGCTGATCGCCCTGCGCCCGGATGTCGTCATCGGCCCGGTGACCAGTTCCATGGCCGCCGTCGTGGTGCCGCTGATGAACCAGGCCGGCCAGGTCATCATCAGCCCCACCGTGGCGTCCACCGATTTCTACGGCAAGGACGACACCTTCTTCCGCGTCAACCGCACCAGCCGCGAAGCCGCCCAGGACCACGCCGGCGTCCTGTTCGGCCGGGGGGCGCGGCGGGTCGCCTTGATCTACGACGGGTCCAACGCCGCCTATTCGACCACCTGGGTCAAGGAATTCACCGCCCGCTTCGAGCAGCTCGGCGGCGCCATCAGCGGCACCGCCCGTTTCGAGTCGGCGGCCTCCCCCAGCTTTGCCGAAGTGGTCAAGGCCGGGCTGGCGGGCCGGCCCGATGCCCTGCTCTTCGTCGCCAGTTCCCTGGATACGGCGCGGCTTTGCCAGCAGGCCCGGCGGCAGGCGCCGCAGGTGGCGCTCAGTTCGACCGAATGGGCGGCCTCCGGCGAACTGCTGACCGAAATGGGGGGCGATGCGGTTGAGGGCCTGCTCATCGCCCACGCCTACGACCGCGAAGATTCCGGCGTACCCTTCCAGACCTTCAAAAGCGCCTTCAAGACTCGCTTTCAGCGCGATTTCGGTTCCTTCTCGCTCCTCGCCTACGATACCGCCCAGGTGGTCATCGAAGCCCTGAAGAAGCGGCGCAAGGACGAAGACATCAAGACGGCGCTCCTCAAGTACGGCCCCTACCGGGGCGTGCAGCAGGCGATCCAGTTCGACGCCAACGGCGATGCGGCGCGCCGGGTGTTCTTTACCGAAATCCGCGGCGGCCGCTTTGTCCAGGTCAAATGACCCGGGCCGAGTCCTATGCCTCAGGGGGGAGGCGGCGTGACCGGCCGGCCTAGCGCCGAATGGCGCCTGCACGCCCACCTCGGCCTGCTGCTGGCGGCGGCCTCGGTGTTTTCCTTTGCCATCGTCGGGTCGGTCTTTCTCCTCAACCGCATTCCCCAGCTCGAGCACGAGATCCGCACCCGGGCCGAGGGCGACGCTCGCGAAATGGCGCTGCGCATCGAGCTCCAGCTCGGTTCGCTGCAGGAACGGCTGGCCCTGCTCGGTTCCGCCCTAAGCACGGGCGCTTCGGCCAAGGGCCTGATCGGCCGGGCGGTGGGCGACGGCAAGACCTTTCGCGCCATCTACCTGCTGTCCCCCGAGGGGCGGGTCGTCGCCGCCGGCCTGGGGCCGCAGTACCGCCATCTGCAGGACGAGGTGATGGGCAGCGACCTTTCGGCGGCGCCGCTTTTCCTCGACGTTCGCCAGAGCGGCGTGCCGATCTGGAGCGACAAGTATCTTTCCGCCCTGACCGGCGTCGTGACCGTCGGCCTCACCCTGCCCCTCGAGGGCGGTCGCAGCCTGCTCGCCGAAATACCGCTTTCCCATCTCCTCGACATCGTTCGCCACAGCCTGGGCGACCAGCGGCGGGCCATCTGGGTCATCGACCAGCGCGGCGAACTGCTGGCCGACACCGAATCGGCGGCCCGGGTGGGCGGGATCAACCTCTATTCGTCGCCGCTCCTGCGGGCCGTACTCAAGGGCGAGGCAGTACCCGCCCAGTTTGTCTTCGACGGGCACGATTACTACGTCGGCGGCGCCCGGTCGACGGTGCTGGGCTGGTCCTTCATCGCTCGCCTGCCGGCCGGCCTGGACAACCCGGAAATCCGCATGACCGTGCTCATCGTCTGCGGCGGCTTTCTGGTTTCGTTGGTCATCGGATCGCTCCTCGCGGTCTATGGCGCCTCGCGGCTGCTCGCGCCGCTTTCCCGCATCGTGCGCCAGGCCCACCAGGTGGCCCTGGGGGAGACCGTCGAGCAATGGCCCCGCGGCCGCATCACCGAATTCAACCGCCTTTCCGCCGATATTGGCCAGATGGCCGATTCCATCCTTGACCGGGAAAAGAAATCCCTCGCCGTCTTCAATGCCTCGCCGGTACCGATGCTCTTGAGCGAACTCGCCGACGAATCCCGCATCATCGACGTCAACGCCGCCTGGATCGCCTTGTTCAAGCGCCAACGGGCCGACGTTCTGGGGGTCGCCGAACGGGAAGCCGGCCTCTGGCAAACCCTTTCCGACCGCGATCAGCTGCTGCAGCGCGCCCTCGCCGGCCCGGCTTCCCAGGAAGCCTACCTCCGGCGCGGCGACGGTGAACTCCTGCTCTGCCGCATTTACGTGCAGATGATGGAATTCGGCGGGCGCCGTTTTCCCATCTGGGCGATGGAGGATGTCAGCGAAATCCGCCGCATCGAAAGGGAATTGCGCGAACTCAACGCCGGGCTCGAAGCCCGGGTCAGCGAGCGCACCGCCGCCCTGTCGGAGGCCAAGGAAGCGGCCGAGGCCGCCAACCGGTCCAAGACCACCTTCCTCGCCAACATGAGCCACGAGATCCGCACCCCGCTCAACGCCATCAGCGGCATGGCCTACCTGATCCGCAAGGCGGGCCTGCCGCCCGAGCAGGAAAAGCGCCTCGATACCCTGGAAGCCTCGGGCCGGCACCTCATCCAGGTCATCAACATGGTCCTCGACCTGTCGAAGATCGAGGCCGGCAAGCTGGTTCTCGAGGAAATCCCCTTCCGGCCTGCCGGCATCGTCGAAAACGTCGCCTCCATCCTGCAGGAGAGGGCCGGCGCCAAGGGGCTGCGTCTGCAGACGACCCTCGCCGGACTGCCCGACCAATTGCTGGGCGACCCGACCCGCCTGCAGCAGGCGCTCCTCAACTACGGCAGCAACGCCGTCAAGTTCACCGACCGGGGCAGCGTCACCCTGCGGGCCGGCGTGGCGGCCGACGAGGGCGACCGGGTGGTGCTGCGCTTCGCCGTGAGCGACACCGGCATCGGCATTGCGCCGCAAGCCCGGGACCGCCTTTTCAACGCCTTCGAGCAGGCCGACAACTCGACCACCCGCAAGTACGGCGGTACCGGCCTGGGCCTGGCGATTACCGCCAAGATCGCCGAAGCCATGGCCGGCGAGGTCGGTGTCGACAGCGAGCCGGGGCGGGGAAGCACCTTCTGGTTCACAGCCCGCCTGAAAAAGACGGCGCTGCAAGAAAAAACGGCGGGGCTGGACGACGACCTGGTGGCCAGGCTGCGCGACGGATTTGCCGGAACCCGCGTCCTTCTCGTCGAGGACGAACCGGTCAATCGGGAAATCGCCCTCCTCCTGCTGGAAGAGGCCGGCCTCGCCGGGGATAGCGCCGAAGACGGGCTGCAGGCCGTCGAACTGGCCGGCCGCAACGTCTACGACCTCATCCTGATGGACATGCAGATGCCCCGCCTCGACGGCCTCGAAGCCACCCGGCGCATCCGCGCCCTGCCGGGCTGCCGCACGGTGCCCATCGTCGCCATGACGGCCAATGCCTTCGCCGAAGACAAGGCGCGCTGCCTGGAAGCGGGCATGGATCATTTCATCGCCAAACCCATCGACCAGGATCTGTTTTTCGCCACCGTGCTCGAATGCCTGGCGCAGCCTAAAGTCTAGACGGCCTGAAGGCGGCGGATTTTTTCCTCGGGCGCGAAATGTTTTGGTCTTTTGCGGTCTACGTTTTTCCAGCCAAACCCAACAACCAAGGAGCCGCCATGAAATTCCCGCAAATTGCCCTTTCCCTCCTGGCCGCCGCTGTCTTTGCGTTTTCTCCCGGGGCCGGCGCCCAGTCGCCCACCCCCTACGGCCCGCCGCTCACCCTGGAACAGGCCAAGAAAGCCATGGCCGCCGCCGAAGCTGAAGCCAGGAAGAACAACTGGAACGTGGTCATCGCCGTCGTCGATTCCGGCGGCCATCTGGTCATGCTCCAGCGCCTGGAAAACACCCAGTACGGATCGATCAAGGTGGCCCGGGAAAAAGCCGAGGGCGCCGTCGCCTTTCGGCGCCCGACCAAGGTCTTCCAGGACTTGATTGCCCAGGGCGGCGTCCATCTGCGCCTTCTCAACATCACCGGCGACGCCGGCGTCTTCGAAGGCGGTGTCCCCGTCATCGTCGACGGCAAGATCGTCGGCGGGGTGGGGGTTTCCGGCGTCGCCTCCAACCAGGACGCGCAGGTCGCCCAGGCCGGGGCCGACGCCGTCAAATAGACGCTGCCGGCTGCCCCGGCGGGTTCATTTCGCCGCCAGCAGGTCGGGCGACAGGGAACAGCGCAGGATGGTCTGGGTTTCCCCCGTCCGCACCCGCTTGGAAAACCACCACAAACCGCCCTTCTTGATCGTCCAGTCGGCCTCTTCGCCGGCCAGGAGGAGGGCGGCGGTGCGCCCGAGGGCAGGCTGGTGCCCGACCACCAGGACAGCACCGCTGGCCCGGGGCCATTCCGTTGCCGCGACGAGGTTGGATACCGAAGCCTCCGGCCCCAGGCCGCGGACGGTGGCGAACGGCAGGCCGAGGGCGGCGGCGGTCTGCTGGCAGCGCACGGCGGGGCTGACCAGGACGCGCAGTTTCTTCGGCTGTCGCGCCAGAATCCACGCCGCCATCGCCTGGGCCTGCCGCTCTCCCCGGGTGGTCAGGCGGCGCTGCAGGTCGATCGGGCCGTCTTCGGCTTCGGCGTGGCGCCAGAGTAGTAAATCCATGGGTTCTCCTTTTTTGCGAAGGGACATCATGCCAGCCCTTCGTGTCCGTGGAATTACGGCTGGGTTTCAATGCCATCCAGCCGGAATCTGTTGCCCGATCCTCTCAATACGCCGCGTTGCGCTTGACGTTGGCGAAGGAATCGGCGGCGATGGATCGAAGCATTCACCCGTCCAGAGCCTATTCCCTGGTAGTCATTTCGCTGCCCGTAGACATGGCCCTACCGGCAGCATTATCGGGCTGTTCACGACTTTCCTACGGTAGGCAATGGTGCTGGCGCTGATCTGATTGGGATGGGGTTGTAGAGGAATGACGGCATGTCCTGGGTGTTGAGCTGGAAGATCTTGAGCTTGAGGTATTCCATGTCGCGGAAGCCACGCGCCCGTCGGCGCAGCAGGGCGATAGAGACGTTGCCGGCTTCGAGCCGCGAAGTGGTGATCGGATGATCGGCGTAGGCGCAGATGCCGGTGCGATGCCCCTGCAAGGTCTTCACGAACTTGGAAAGGCCGGCAATCCCTGCTTCCCTGGCCAGGCCACACCAGTCGTTGAGGCGAGCCGCCATGGCGGCGGGCGTCGAGTTGGGCTGCCAGACGCGCTGCAACTGTTCCTTGAGGGCGTACAGAGCCGACAGGGGTTGGTTCTGGGCCAAGAGCTGATCGAGCCGCTCCCGGTCGGTCTCTTTGAGCGTGGCGCGGTTGGACAACAGCAGCCACAGACTGCCCTTGATGGTCTGCTGGCCGGTCAGGTCGCCCAAGGTCGTGGCCGCCTTGAACTCGGCGCGGCGGCAGTCACGGATGACCTTGCTGAACATCTGCATCACATGGAAGCGGTCGAAGACGATGGCGGCCTGCGGCAGCGACGCCTGCACGGCGGCGATGTAGTCAGCCCCATGTCGAGGGCCACGGCCTCGATGCCGGCGGCGCAGTCCGGGGAGAGCGCGTCGAGGAATTCCGCCAGCACGGCCGACTCGCGGCCTTCCTTGACCTACAGGATGCGGCCGTAGTGAGCGCCAGGCGAGAGGTCGTAGGCCAGGGTGAAATAACTCTGGCCCTTGGCGCGGGCGACCTCATCGACCCCGAGGTAACGAATTCCGGCCAGGGTTCGCGGCGGTGGAATCGGCATCGTCTCGGCCAGATGCGCGCACTCGATGGCCTTCACCGAATCCCAGGACAGACCGGTATGACGCGCCACCGCCGACAGCGGCATGTGCCGGGCCATGCCGGCGATCAGGCGGGCGTAGCGCGTCGTCACGCGTGCCCTGGGGCAGACGAAGGGCAACCGCTCCACGCGCACGTGACCGGCCCAACGCGGGTGTAGAGCGTGCGCGGGCGATAGCCGTTGCGATGGCCGGCCCGCTCCTCTGTCCGCTCGTGCCGCTCCGCTCCCAGTGTCTCCGCCACCTGCGCCTCCAGTATCTGGTTCAACACCGCCTCCACCAGCTTCGCCAGCCCGTCCTGCCCGCTCAACAGCCCTGGCAACAAATCCCGACCTACGCTAATCTCATAACCAGCCATCGCTTCCCCTGCCTTTCTTCGGTTGATCAACGTCTCGAC